>NZ_JBVKDQ010000017.1:0-213024 GCF_055633755.1 Amycolatopsis sp. NPDC114484
CCGCTACGAACGCAAACCCAGCCACTACCTCGCCTTCCTCGCCCTCGGCGCCGCCATCACCTGCTACAAGAAACTCACCAAATGAGACATGCTCTTAGTGCTAGGGTCGTGCGGCAGCGGGACCGGCCCCCCGGAGGAGATAAACCATGCCCGGTACGGACCTGAGTTCCGACCGCCGTCCCGGGCGGCGGCGGTGGCTGGCCGGTCTCCTCTCGGCCGCCGCGTTGCTCGCCGTGGGCTGCGGTCAGCCGGAAGCCGGGGCGAAACCTCCAGCACGGAGTGCCGAAGCGCCGCTCGCGCTGGTTTACAACGGGCCGCAGGGGTGTGCTGAGTGCGGGCCGGCGATGGCTGAGCTGCTGCGCCGGGCGCCGCAGCACTACCGGGTCGAGTACGTGGGGCCGGGCACCGGGAAGCCGCTGACCGCGGCGGTGCTGGCGGAGGCGCAGTTGTACGTCCAGCCCGGCGGCGGCCAGGACCTCGACCGGACCTGGGACGACCTGAAGGGTTCCGCCGACGCGGTCCGCGACTGGGTCCGGGGCGGCGGCAGCTACCTCGGCCTGTGCTTCGGCGGCTATCTCGCGGGCCGCGATCCGGGGTTCGGCCTGCTGCCCGGCGACACCCACGGGTACGCGGGTTCTCCCGGCGCCACGGTTCCGGACGAGCGCGACACCGTCATCGAGGTCAGCTGGCGCGGGAAGGCGCGGCACATGTATTTCCAGGACGGGCCCGTGTTCCGGCTGGACGAGGGGGCCGGCGCGACGGTGCTGGCGACCTACGCCAACGGGGCGGCCGCGGTGGCCGTCACGCCGTACGGCAAGGGGCGGGTCGGCGTCAGCGGTCCGCATCCGGAGGCCGACGCCTCCTGGTACGACGAGAAGGGGCTCACCAATCCCGACGGCGTCCGGATGGACCTGGCCTACGAGCTGATCCAGGCGACCGTCTCGCGGTAAACGAAATACCCGCGCGCGAATGTTTTTCGCGGGCAGGGCAATTGCGGTGCCCACGGTGAACTCAAGTGGGTGACTTGTGCGCCCGGCGGTGCTTTCGAGTTGTCGGCGGCGGTGCGCGTTGATTCGATGCGATCATGGTGCGCTGGGCGGGTGGGAAAGCGGTCCGGCGGTGGGCCGCGCAGGTTCTCGTGACGGCAGTCGCCGTGTCGGGCGTGGTGGTGGGCGGCGCGGCTCCCGCGTCCGCGCAGGCGTGGCCGGTGGAAGGCGAACAGAGCCCGTCCGTTTTCGACTGCGACCATCTCTATTACAGCAATTTCCGCTCGGGCATGCAGTTCCGCAATGATGCCGCTGGGGATGCCGAGATCCACAACACCGTGATCAGCAAACGAGCGGGCAGCGGCCTGCCGGATTACTGGTCGACCAATATGGCGCTCGGCAAGGATCCCGACACCGGCCGTCCCGCGGCGTTCTATTCCAGTTACACGAGCGCGAACCGGAAGCTGTACAAACACGTTTCCGGCACCGACGCGGTCACCGACGAGATCGCGAACGGCGAGACCCGCGACCTGCCCGCCGGGGTGAACTGGGGCGGGACCACCGCGGATCCGAACACCGGGATGCTCTTCGGCGCGCAGAACGGCGGCGCGCCGAAGCTGTTCGGGATGAACCTGTCGACCGGCGCGACGACAGTCTGGACCAGGGGCTCGAACCTGACGCCACTGCCGTCGAACGATCCCGTCTTCCTCGGCGGATCGCTGGTGCCGGACCTGTTCGTGGACGCCGACGGCGGCGCGTACTACGGCATCTCCTACGGCGGCTCGACCTACGTCTACCGGCTCGATCCGGCGACCGGGACCACGACGCGGGCGGTTCGCGTCGTCGGACCGGGGTCGGGCAACGGCTTCAACAACTACGGAATGGCCTACTTCCACGGTTCGATCTACCTCGGCCACTACGGCGGCGCACTGTACAAAGTGGACCCGCGGACCGGCGCGTCGGCACTGGTTCCGGGAGGCAACGCCCAGAGCAACCAGGCCGGGCGGATCACGTCCGAATCCGGCGGCTCCTGGGCGATCACCGACCTCGCCAGCTGTTCGATCGCGCCGAACCTGACCTCCCGCCTCGTGGTGCGCAAGACCGCCAGTGAGCAGACCGCGAAGCCGGGGGACACCGTGCGGTACACGGTGACGATCACCAACGAGGGCGACGCGCCCGCCCCAGCGGCGAGGCTGACCGACGACCTGAGCGCGGTCCTCGACGACGCCGCGTACAACAACGACGCGGCCACCACAACCGGCGGCGCGCCGACGCCGACCCAGCCGGGCTACGACGGCCGGCAGCTGACCTGGACGGGGGCGATCGCGCCGGGCGACACCGTCACCATGACCTACTCGGTGACGGTGGGAAAGCCGCCCGGCGGGGACAAAAAGCTGACCAACGTCGTGACGGTCCCGGAAAGCAACTGCGCTGAGCCGTCGAAGGATCCGGCTTGTTCGACGGTCGTCCCTGTCGCCACACTGAAAATCGCGAAGCACGCGTCGCCCGCCGACCCGAGCCCGGGGAGCGTCGTCTCGTACACGGTCACCGTGACCAACGACGGCAAGGCTGAGTGGACCGGAGCGCGGGTCACCGACGATCTGACCGACGTCCTCGACGACGCCACCTACAACAACGACGCCAGCGCAACCGGATCCGGCACAGTCGCCTACGACGAAGCAGGACGAGCGCTGCGGTGGAACGGCGATGTCGCGGCGGGGACCACGGTCACCATCACGTACACGGTGACCGTCGCCGACCCGCCGCGCGGAAACCGTCGCCTGACCAACCGGGTAGTGGGCCCGGACGGTTCGAACTGCGGCACGGACCCGTCCTGCACCACGGACGAACCGATTTCCGGCTTGGTGATCCGGAAATCGGCCTCGCCCGCCACCGCGAAGCCCGGCGACACCGTCACCTACACGATCACCGCCGAGAACATCGGCGGCGCGACGGCGACCGCGGTCCGCCTGACCGACGATCTCACCGGCGTGATCGACGACGCCGTCTACGACAACAATGCCGCCGCCACGATCGGCAGCACCCCCGCACCGACACAACCGGGATACGACCCGAACACGGCGAAACTGACGTGGACCGGCGACCTCCCCGCCGCCCAGACCGTCACGATCCGCTACACGGTCACCGTGCACTCGCCGCCGCGCGGGGACCACAAATTGCACAACACCGTAACCGGCCCAGAGGGCTCGAACTGCGCGCCGAACAGCAAGGACTGCATCACCGAAACTCCCATCGGCGCACTCGAAATCAAGAAAATCGCGGACAAGACCGACGCCAAGCCCGGCGAGCGGGTCAGCTACACCGTGACCGTGCGCAACATCGGCGAGGCCGCCTATCCCGGAGCGTCGTTCACCGACGACCTCTCCGGCGTCCTCGATGACGCGACCTGGAACAACGACGCGACAGCCACCTCAGGCACCGCATCCTTCGCCGCCCCGCGATTGCACTGGACGGGCGACGTCCCGGCCGGAGCGACCGTGACCGTGCGGTATTCCGTCACCGTCGGCACCCCGCCCGCTGGTGACAAGCGCCTGCGCAACCTCGTCACCGGACCCGGCGGTTCGACCTGCCCGCCCGGGACCACCGATCCGGACTGCGGCACCGACACCGGCATCGGCGCCCTCGAATTGTCGAAGACCGCGTCACCCGCGAGCGCGAAGCCAGGCGACAAGGTCACGTACACGGTGACGGCCCGAAACCCAGGCAACGCAACCTATCGAGGCGCGCGGTTCACCGACGATCTGAGACGCGTCCTGGACGACGCGACCTACAACCACGACGCCACCGCCACTTTGGGCACAGTCAGCTACACCGAACCCACCCTGACCTGGACCGCCGACTTGCCCGCGGGTGCGACCGCGACGATCACCTACTCGGTCACCGTCAGCTCGGCGAGCACCGGCGACAGCGAACTCCGCAACACGATCACCGGCCCGCCCGACTCCAGCTGCCCGCCCGGCAACACCGATCCGGACTGCAATCCGGTCACCCCGGTCGCCCGCCTGCACGTCAAGAAGACCGCGACCCCGTCGGAGCCGAAGCCCGGCGACACCGTCACCTATACCGTCCTGGTGGCCAATGACGGCAAGGCCGCTTACCGCGGCGCGTCCATCACCGATGACCTCACCGGTGTCCTCGACGACGCGAATTACAACAACGATGCCCGCGCGACCAGCGGCACAACCGCTTACGCCGCACCGAAACTGAGCTGGAACGGCGACGTCGAAGCGGGTGCGACGGTGACGATCACCTACACCGTCACCGTGCACAATCCGCCGACTGGCGACAAGAAACTCGCCAACGCGGTCACCGGCGGCGGCAACTGCCCGCCGGGCGGTCACGACCCGGACTGCGGGACGGTCACGCCGTTGCCAGCGCTGAAGATCACGAAGAGCGCGACCCCGGCGGAGATCAAGACCGGCGACCGCGTCAGCTACACGATCACCGTCAAGAATGTTGGTGCGGCCGATTACCGGGCCGCGTCGTTCACCGACAACCTCGCGGGCGTACTCGACGACGCGACCTACAACGGCGACGCCAAAGCGGACACCGGCACCGTCGCCGTCACCCCGCCGAGTCTGACGTGGGCGGGAGATCTGGCGAAGGGCGCCACCGCGACCATCACCTACTCCGTCACCGTCACCAACGCGGGCGACCATCGGCTTGTCAACACCGTCACCGGAAGCGGGTCGAACTGCCCGGAGGGCTCGACCGATCCGGATTGTCGCGTCGTGCTGCCGAAGCCGCACCTGCGGATCACCAAAACCGCCGACCCCGCGATCGCCGAGCCTGGCGGGAAGGTCACTTACACCGTGACCGTGCGCAACATCGGCGAGGCACCGCAGCCGGACGCGTCGTTCACCGACGACCTCTCCGGAGTCCTGGACGACGCCGTCTACAACGGAGATGCGAAGGCGACCTCTGGAACCGTCCGTTACGACCGCCCGCGTCTACAGTGGACTGGCTCGGTGGCGGCGGGTGCACAGGTCACCATCACGTACTCGGTGACAATCGGGGATCCGCCGCGTGGCGACAAGGTCCTGCGCAACGCAGTGACTAGCCCCGACGACACGAACTGCCTGACCCGGGACCCGGCTTGCGGCACCGAAACCCCGGTGCGCGTCATGACCGTCACCAAGCGGGCAGGCGTGGCGACGGCGAAACCGGGGGAGAAGGTCACCTACACCGTCGATATCGTCAACACCGGCACTGCCGCCTATCCGGACGCGGCCTTCGTGGATGACCTCTCCGACGTTCTGGACGACGCCGCCTACAACCAGGACGCCCAAGCCACCAGCGGCACCGTCGAGCAGACCGGCTCGCGGCTGACCTGGCACGGGAAGCTGGCGGTCGGCCGGATCGTCACGGTGACCTACTCGATCACCGTCAAACCCGAAGCGGCTGCCGGGAGCCATCTGCGCAACGTGGTGGTCTCGCCGAATCCGGGAACCAGTTGCGTCACCGGCGCCGAACCTGGTTGTTCCACCGACACTCCGGTCACTCCGGGGACACCGCCGACTCCCGGGACGCCGCCGACCGGCCCGCCGGGCACGCCGCCGCTGGCCTCGACCGGCACGCCGTTCCGGGACCTCCTGTTCGGCTCGCTGTTCAGCTTGCTCAGCGGGTTCGCGCTGCTGGTCGCCTCCCGGCGACGCAGGCCGCGGCGCTGAAAATCGCTGGCGGACCGGGTCGTGCGGAAGGCAGGGTTCCGGGGGTGCCGATCTTCGTGGTGACCGGAATCCAAACGGCGGGCAAGTCGACGGTGGCGCAGGCGCTCGCCGAACGGCTGCCGAAATCCGCGCACGTGCGCGGTGACGCGTTCCGGCGGATGGTGGTCAACGGCCGGGCCGAGATGGGCCCGGCCGACCCGCCCGCCGAGGCGATCCGTCAGCTCCGGCTCCGGTACGCGCTCGCGGCCCAGGTCGCGGACGGATACGCCGACGCCGGGTTCACCGTGGTGCTGCAGGACATCGTGCTCGGCGAACACCCGACCGAAATGGTCGGCGCGCTGCGGACGCGGCCCTGTTACGTCGTGGTTCTTGCGCCGAGCGCCCAAGTGGTGGCGCAGCGTGACGCGGCTCGGCAGGCGGCGCGAGGGAAGGTCGCGTACCAGCCGGG
Organism: Amycolatopsis sp. NPDC114484; assembly: GCF_055633755.1. Taxonomy (NCBI): domain Bacteria; kingdom Bacillati; phylum Actinomycetota; class Actinomycetes; order Pseudonocardiales; family Pseudonocardiaceae; genus Amycolatopsis; species Amycolatopsis sp. NPDC114484. The sequence goes on from NZ_JBVKDQ010000017.1 coordinate 6,126, forward strand.
CGACACGGGCATCGCCGGGCTGGACGCGTACCTCCGCGAGGAGACCCCGCGCATCGGGCTGTGGCTGGACACTTCGGAGCTGACCGTCGAGGAGACCGTCGACGAGGTTCTGGCCCGGGCCGAAGCCGAAGCGGCGGTCTGACCGGCGTCAGTTCGGCGGCTGCTGCGGGCCTTCGCCCGGGTTGGGCTGCTGCCCGGGCTGGGGGTAGCCGGGCTGCTCCGGCTGGGGGTAGCCGGGCTGGGGCGGCTGGGAGTAGCCGGACTGCTGACCGGGCTCCGGCTGAGGGTAGCCAGGCTGCGGCTGACCGGGTTGCGGCTGGCCGGATTGAGGATAACCAGGCTGCGCGTAGCCGGTCTGCGGATGTCCGGGCTGGCCGTAACCGGCCTGCGGGGCGAACCCCGGCTGCCCGCCCATCGGGTAGCCGCCCGGCGGGAAACCGGGCTGCGGCGCACGGCCGGTCTTCATGACGGCGAGCACGACCAGCAGCCACGACAGCACCTCGAGAAGGCTGAGCGGGATGCCCACGGCCAGGAAGATCGTCGACATCTCCGAGCTGCTGAGGTGATCCGACGCCATCCAGGACGCGACGTTCGTCAGCATGAGCTGCCAGGCGATGTTCAGCGCCGTGGTGACGAGCATGACCGCGAAGGCGGCCACCATCAGCCCGGAGCCGCCGCGCGAGCGCCGGCCGATCGAGAGGATCAGGCCGAACAGCCCCACGATCAGCAGCAACGTCTGCGGGAGGATCTGGAGGATCGTGTTGGTGAAGGTCGTCATACCTGCTCTCCGCTCAAGGAACGTCGGGCAGATCCTAGGGGGCGGCCCCGTCCGGCGTGGCCGGTTCGCCGAAGATCCCGGTCTCGAAACGGCTTCAACTTCGGTGCTCGGCAAGATATCCGGCGAACCGCTCGTCGACCTCCCCGGCAGTGAGGCCGAAGTCGGCGAGGTCGTAGCGGTGCTTCGGTTTCGCGTCCCCGGTGCGGCTCCGCTCGTGCAGCGTGGTCATCGCCTCGCGCGCTCGCGGGGCGAGATCGAGGCCGAAGTGCTGGTAGACGCCCTCGACGGTGCCGATCGGGTCGGCGACGAAGTCTTCGTAGCGGACGTCGCAGAATTGCGCCGGGTTGTGCCGCTGCCGGGCGGCCGCGAACTGTTCCGCGCCGCGCGCCCACAAATCGAGCTGGCTGCGTCCGACGACCTCGCCGCGGAAAGTGTCCGACCATCCTTCCGAAGCCTGCTCGGTCAGGCTGCACACGGACGCGATGATGGTGCTGGGCGCGCGGTGGGTCTGCACGACCAGCGCGTCGGGGTAGACCTCCAGCAGCGCGTCGAGGGCGAACAGGTGGCTCGGGTTCTTGAGCACCCAGCGGCGGCCGGCGTCGGGCAGGCCGATGAGCTGCAGGTTGCGCCGGTGCCTGCGGTAGGCGTCGGTCCAGTCCTGTCCGTCGAGCCAGCGCGAGTAGCCGGGCACGTGCGCGAGGCATTCGTACGAGACGGATTTCAGCGACTGCCGCAGCAGCTGCCAGCATTCCTCGACCTGGTCCGCCGACATGTGGTGCAGGCCCATGAACTCGGGATGTTCGACGTGGTGCTGCTCGTAGCCGGACTGGATCGCCTGGAAGACCGGGTTTCCCGCCCAGGTTTCGCGCGGCGGGCGCGGTTGCGGCATCTCGGTCAGCCACACTTCGAGGCCCTGGTGCGCCGGGTCTTCGGTCAGCAGCCGGTGCAGCGCCGTGGTCCCGGTGCGCGGCAGGCCGGTGACGAAGACGGGCCGCTCGATGGGCACGTCGGCGTACTGCGGGTTCTGTTTCCACGAAGCTTCGCTGAGCGACCGCGCGACCAGGGCGCCACGCAGGAAAGCCCGGTGGACTTTGTTGCCGTACGGGGTCAAATCGGCTTCTCTGGCGTAGGAATCGAGCAGCACGCGCAGGCCTTCGAGATGCTCGTCGCCGCCGAAATCGTCGAGGCCGGTGAGTTTCGTGGCGGACGCGTGGAGGTCTTCGACCGTGCCGACGCTGTCTCGTCCTGGACGCATGCTTTTCCCCTCAGTGATGGTATTCGCCGGCGTTCACGTCGAGGCACTGCCCGGTGACGCAGCGGGCGAGCGCGGACGCGAGGAAGACGACGGTGTCGGCGATCTCGTCCGGTTCGGGGAGACGGCGCAGATCGATCGTCTTCGCCGTTTCCGCGTACACCTGCTCGGCGGATACCCCGCGTTCCTTGGCCAGATAGGCGAAGTACCACTTGAGGTTGTCCGCCCAGATGTAGCCCGGCGCAACGGTATTGACCCGGATGCCGCGCGGGCCGAGTTCCGAAGCGAGACTCTGGGCGAGCGCCAGCAAACTGGCCTTGGCCATTTTGTACGCGCCGAAAGTGCGCCGGGAGTGCCGCAGCACGGCCGAGTTGATCATCACGACCGAACCTGCGCTGTCGGCGAGCGCGGAGGTGCAGAGCCGGGTCAGGCGAAGCGCCGCGATCACGTTGGTTTCGAACCCAGCGCGCACGGCGTCGAGATCGACGTCGGCGAGGTCGGTGATCGGCGGGACCGCGAAAGCGTTGTTCACCACCGTGTCCAGCCGGCCGAACTCGCTCAGGGCGGTTTCGACGAGCGCGGTGGCCGAGGCCTCGTCGGTGATGTCGGTGGGCACCGAAACGGCGCGGCGGCCGAGCGCCTCGACCTCGGCGGCGACTTCCGCGAGCCGGGATTCGGTGCGGGCCGCGAGGACGACGTCGGCCCCCGCCGCGGCGGAGCGCAGGGCGATGGAGCGGCCCAGTCCCGGGCCGATGCCGGAGACGAGAACCACTTTGCCGGTCAGGAGATCCACGGTTCAGCCCAGCATCCTGGCCGCGACGGCGGCCTGTCGCGCGGCGATCCGCTCTGCCCATTCCTCCGGCGTCACGCGGGCGTCGGAGTGATAGGGCATCCGTTCGGCGAGTTCGCCGAACTTGACGACCTCGACCTCCGGACCGTCCTTTTCGGTCAGTTCCCGGGAAAGCCGCTGCCAGCGGATCTGGACGTAGCCGCGGTCGTGCCCGGTGCGTTCGAGCCAGTTCGCGAGGCCGGGATCGCGTTCGCTGATCACGAACCGCATCTTGCCGTCCGGGTCGACGCGGGCCTGGTCGGCGGTGAGGCTGGTCTGGTGGTTCAGGTAGTCCAGCGAGACATACCAGGTGCTGCCGAGCTGGATCCCCTGGTACGGCGCGTCCGAACGGGGCACGGTGACGATCATGACCTCGTCGTCGGCGAGTTCGTAGTGCCCGGCCGAGGAATACTGGGTGGGCAGGCCGCCTGGCGTGCTGCGCGGTTCGGTCATCGTGTTCACCGGCAGGTTCAGGTAGAACCACTTCGGGAAGGCGAGGAATGTCCGGATCCGGCTGAGCAGGATCTTTCCGGTGACGCCGTAGCGTTTCTCCATCGCGGTGCGCGTGAGGGCGGGCGGCGCCTGGCCAGTGGTGCCGGCGCAGCGGAGCTGGATCGTGCCGCGCCGTTCGGTCGCCCAGTCGCTGTAGACCTCGCGGACGACGAGCATCGACGAACCCGGGCCCAGCACGAAATACCCGGGCCCGGGATCGGGTTTCGCCGGGCCGAAGCGGATCTCGAAGGAGCCGTCGGCGGCGACCGGGATGTCGCGGTCGTCGAACGCCGTCATGCTGTCGGGCACCTCGACCGGCGTGTAGTCGCCGTTGAGGACCTGGAAGCTCAGGTCGGCGGTGGTTCCGCGGGTTCCGGTGACGACGTATTCGCGGTCCTCGCGGATGTTCGCGTTGAAGTACAGGGTGTCCGGGTTGTCCAGGCCCATTTTCGTGTACGGGCCGGTGGAGAGGGTGAAGTACGGGAAGTCGCGGTCGTAGGCCCACGCGGTCTGGACCGAGGCCCGGATGCTGCCCGCGAGGTAGTCGTAGCCCTCGATCAGGTCCTGTTCGGTCCGCACGTGCGGAGCCTCGGCGATGATCTTTTCGGCTTCGGCGATCGCGCCGGCGAGCGGTTCGGTCAGCACCGGAGACTCCTCACACTGGTCCAACTCTGTACCGGAATGGTACGTTCGGTGTTGGTTGAGACTAGAACGCGTTCTAAGGATGGGTCAATGGCGGTTACCCGGCGCTCGCCGCCGACGCAGCGGGTCGTGCGGCTGCTGGACTTCTTCACGGTCCGGCCGGGGCAGCGGTTCGGGCTTTCCGCGCTGGCCCGCGAACTGGACCTGAGCAAGCCGACCTGCCTCGGCATCCTGACCGAGCTGACCGCGAGCGGCTACGTGGTCCGCGACCCCCGGACGACGACCTATCGCCTGGGACCGGCGATGATCGCGGCCGGGCGCGCGGCCGGGGAGGGGTTTGGCGCCAGCGAGATCGCCCGCACCCGCCTCGAAGAACTCAGCGCCCGGTACCAGGCGACGTGCACCGCCTCGGCCGTGGTCGACGGGCGCATCCTGATGCTGCAGAGCGCCGGACCGGGGAAGGTGCGGCTCGGCGAGACGTATCCGTTCGCGCCGCCGGTCGGGCTGATGTACGTGCTGTGGGACGCCGACTCCGCCTTCGACGCCTGGCTCGCCACGCCGCCCGCGGTGCCGGTGCGGCTGGACGAGGAGTATCTGCGGCGCGTGGTCGCCGAATGCCGGGAACACGGCTACCTGGTGGAAAGCCTGACTTCAGCGGGCCGCCGGCTCTACACGCTGATGGCGGGCGTGGCGGCGGGAGACTTGCCGCCCGAAGTCCGGGGACTGGTCGGCGAGCTGGTGTCGAGCCTGGGGGAGCGGGTGTACCTCGGCGCGGACCTGGAACCGCGGAAGAAGCACGCGGTGAGCCTGCTCGCCGCCCCGACTTTCGACGCGTCGGGGCGGCAGGAACTGGTGCTGACGCTTTCGGTCGGGGAGCCGATCACGGGTGCGGAAATCGCGCGCCGGGGCGCGGCGCTGGCGGAGGTCGCCGACGCGGTGACGGCGGAGACGGGCGGGCTCCGTCCCAGCTAGCATGGGGGGATGGCCACGGATCCGGTGCTCGTCCGGATCGGCGAGGCGGCCCAGCTGAACCACCGAGGCGAGCGGGACGCGGCGCGGGGCTTGTTCGACCGGCTCTGGGCGGAGATCGGCGAGCAAGGGGACCCGCTGCGCCGGTGCACCCTCGCGCACGCGATGGCGGACGCGCAGGAGGATCCGCGGCAGGAACTGGCGTGGGACCAGCGGGCGCTCGCGGCCGCCGATCTGCTGACCGATGCCCGGCTGGCGGAGGCCGGGGTGCCGCTTCCGGCCGCCGGGCTGTATCCGTCGCTGCACCTGAACCTGGCCGAGTGCTACCGCAAGCTCGGCGATCTCGGCCGGGCCCGCGAATCCCTCGAGCGGGCGCGGGCCACGATCGGCGCGCTCGGCGACGACGAGTACGGGCAGCTGGTCAGGAACGGCCTGCGGGAAGCGGCCGAACGGCTGGCCTGACCGGTCAGGCGGGCTTGCCCCACCTGTTCGCCGTCAGCTTCCAGTTCGGCTGGTCCTTCGTGGAGACCAGCGTTTCGTACAGCCGCTCGTACCCCGTGCCGCTGATCCGCCACACGCCGTCCTCGCGCCGGTAGGTGTCCTCGTAGTACGCGGCTCCCTCGATGACCACGTGGTGCTCGGCGACGATCACCTTGTCCTGGAACAGCCACCGGCCGGTCGCGGTGTCGCCGTCGATCTCGATTTCCGGATGCCCGGCGAAGTGCATGGTCGTGACGCCGGGGCCGACGGCGGTGCGCAGGAACTCCATCAGCGCGTCGCGGCTGCCGAAGTTCAGCGGTTTGCCGTAGGAGGGCGTGCCGTAGTGCACGCGGGCGTCGGCGGTGAGCGTCTCCTCCATCTCGTCCCAGAGCTTCAGATCGAGGCACCGGAGGTAGCGGAATTTCACGCGGCGGATCTCTTCGAGCGCGACCAGGTCCATGCGCCCCAGCGTCCTCCGCCGCTTGACCCGGCGCAAGAACCTGTTCTACTTTTCTGTCCTCGAACCCCGGAAGGGCGGATCCGATGGCGACCCAGGCACCCCCGGCCTACGAGCTGAGCCACCTCGGTGCGCTCGAAGCCGAAGCCGTGCATGTCTTCCGCGAGGTCGCGGCGACCTTCGAGCGGCCGGTGCTGCTGTTCTCCGGCGGGAAAGACTCGATGGTGATGCTGCACGTCGCGGCGAAAGCGTTCTGGCCCGCGCCGCTGCCGTTCCCGGTGATGCACGTCGACACCGGGCACAATTTCGACGAGGTGATCCGGTTCCGCGACGAAATCGTCGACCGCTACGGGCTGCGGCTGGTGGTCGCGAGCGTCCAGGACGACATCGACGCGGGCCGGAGCGTCGAGGATCCGAAGGCGGGCCGGAACCGGCTCCAGACGGCCACCTTGCTGCGCGGCATCCGCGAGAACGGCTTCGACGCGGTGTTCGGCGGTGCGCGGCGCGACGAGGAGAAAGCCCGGGCCAAGGAACGGGTGTTCAGCTTCCGCGACGAATTCGGGCAATGGGATCCCCGGCGGCAGCGGCCGGAATTGTGGAATCTCTACAACGGCCGCCACCGCAAGGGCGAGCACATCCGGGTCTTCCCGCTGTCGAACTGGACCGAGCTGGACATCTGGCAGTACGTCGAGGCGGAGAACGTGACCCTGCCGTCGCTGTACTACGCGCACCGCCGATCGGTGGTCCAGCGCGACGGGATGCTGCTCGCGGAAAGCCGGTTCCTTGCTGTCGGCGACGGCGAAGTTCCTTATCCGGCAACGGTTCGCTTCCGCACGATCGGGGACGCGACCTGCACCGGTTGCGTCGAATCGACCGCTTCCTCGCCGTCGGAAGTGGTGGCCGAGGTCGCCGCGACGCGGGTCACCGAGCGCGGGGCGACCCGGGCCGACGACCGGATTTCCGAGGCCGGGATGGAAGACCGCAAGAAGGAAGGCTACTTCTGATGAGCGCCGGGGACCGGGTCACGACGGTGCGGCTCGCCACCGCGGGCAGCGTGGACGACGGCAAATCGACCCTGATCGGCCGGTTGCTGTTCGATTCGAAGACGGTGTTCACCGACCAGCTCGAAGCGATCGAACGCACCAGCCGCGACCGGGGCGACGCGTACCCGGACCTCGCCCTGCTGACCGACGGCCTGCGCGCGGAACGCGAACAGGGCATCACCATCGACGTCGCGCACCGGTATTTCGCGACGCCCAAACGGAAGTTCATCATCGCCGACACCCCGGGACACGTGCAGTACACCCGGAACATGGTCACCGGAGCGTCCACTTCGGACGTCGCGCTGATCCTGGTCGACGCGCGCAAGGGAGTACTCGAACAGTCGCGCCGGCACGCGTTCCTGGCCAGTCTGCTGGGCATCCGGCATCTTGTCGTGTGCGTGAACAAAATGGACCTCGTCGATTGGTCGCAGGAACGATTCGAGGAAATCCGCGAGGACTTCCGCCGGTTCGCGATGAAACTGCAGGCCCCGGATCTGACTTTTGTCCCGATGTCCGCGCTGCACGGGGACAACGTGGTGCACCGGGGCGCGAGCATGCCTTGGTACGAAGGCACTTCGCTGTTGCATCACCTGGAGCAGGTGCACGTCGCTTCGGACCGGAACCTCGTCGACGCGCGCTTTCCGGTGCAATACGTGATTCGGGAGCACAGCCGGGACTTCCGCGGCTACGCCGGAACGGTGGCCGGTGGCGTGTTCAAGCCCGGCGACGAGGTGACCGTGCTGCCGTCCGGATTCACCACGACCGTGCGGGCGATCTGGGGTCCCGGCGGGGTCGAGGTGCCGGAGGCGTTCGCCTCGCTGGCGGTCACCATCGAGCTCGCCGACGAGTTGGACCTCAGCCGCGGCGACCTGATCTGCCGTCCGGGCAACCGTCCGCACGTCGGCCAGGACGTCGACGCCATGGTGTGCTGGTTCTCCGAACAGGCCGCACTCGCTCCGGGGGCGAACTACCTCGTCCGGCACACCACCCGCGAGACCAAGGCCGAGGTCCGCGCGCTCGACTACCGGCTGGACGTCACCACGCTGCACCGCGACGAGGCCGTGGAGTCGCTGTCGCTCAACGAAATCGGCCGGATCCGGCTGCGGACCCGGCAGTCGTTGCTGTTCGACCCCTACCTCCGCAACCGGCCGACCGGCGGTTTCCTTCTGGTCGACGAGCACTCCGGAGACACCGTCGGGGCGGGCATGATCACCGGTCCGAGCACGACCGCGCCGAACGTGGTCTGGCATCCGGCGGCGGTGTCGCGGGACGAACGCGCGACCCGCGGCCGCACCGTCTGGCTCACCGGGCTGTCCGCCTCGGGCAAGTCGAGCGTGGCGGTGGAACTGGAGCGCAGGCTGGTCGCCTCGGGCCGGCCCGCCTATCTGCTCGACGGCGACAACCTGCGCCACGGCCTCAACGGCGACCTCGGATTCGCCCCGGCGCACCGGGCCGAGAACATCCGCCGCGTCGCGGAGGTCGCCAAGCTCTTCGCCGACGCCGGGGTAGTGGCTGTCGTGTCGTTGATCAGCCCGTATCAGGCGGACCGCGAACTCGCGCGCGCCGTGCACGAAACCGCGGGTCTGCCGTTTTCGGAAATCTTCGTCGACACCCCGCTCGAAGTCTGCGAGGACCGCGATCCGAAGGGCATGTACGCCAAGGCCCGGTCGGGAGAGATCACCGGATTCACCGGAGTGGACGCGCCGTACGAACGGCCCGTGTCGCCGGATCTCGTGCTGCGCCCGGAAAACGGCGATCCCGCGACGATGGCCGCGTTGGTTCTCGCTGCGTTGGAGTGACGCGCCGGCGGCGCATGATCTCATGACAGTGACCCCGTGCGGTCCGACCTGGAGCTGGTCCGGCTCGCCGCCGAGGCGGCGAGCCGGATTCCGGGGTCTGGTCAGCGCAGCAAAGCGAGGCACCTGATCCCGAACCGGTCGCCGTAGTTGTTGAAGTAGGAGACCAGACTGAAACCCTTCCCGACCCAGACCGGATTCTGCCAGCGGCAGGCGGCGTGGAAGTCGATCGGGACCGAGGTTCCGTGCCCGGCACACCGCCAGGACGCGACATTGTCGCCGACGGTCGCGTCGGAATAGCCGAGGGAATTGCAGTATTGGTTGACCGCGACTCCGCTGACATCGGAGTAGGCGGAAGGGCTGGTCCAGCACCGGCCGCCGTTGTCGGTCACGGTGAATCCGGCCGCGACCAGGTCGGAAAATTGCCACCGGCAGGCAGTGGCGAGCGGAACCGCGGTGTCGATTCTCTGGTTGCCGATGCAGAACCAGACGCCGGAGCGCCGGACGACGTCCGCGAACCCGGAAGCTTGGCAGAACTCGCGGAGCATCAGGCCGCCGAGGTCGCCGATGGTGGCGGGCGAAGCAGGCGAAGCGGACCTGGCGGGTGCAGCGGACGCGGAGGGGGAAATGAGCAGGAATGCGAGCAATGCGCCGCCCAGCGCGGCCAGCAGCGATCTGAACCGTGATTTTCTCATCGGAAATCCGTCCGTCTCTGTCCGGAATTATCGCTTTGTGGTGCGCCTCGCGAAGCGGTCCGGGTATCTTTGCGCGCAGGGACGGGTGAGCACAATCTGCCGATGAGCGTAAGCCGCACGGTCATTCGCGCGACGCGGCGGAAACGTCCGTGATGATCCGGCGCGCGAGCGCGGCCGACGAGCCGGGGTTCTGCCCGGTGTACAGGGTGCGGCCGACGACCACGCGGGACTTCAGCGGGAGTCCGGCGGTGTAGTCCGCGCCCGCCTCCTTGAGCCGGTCTTCCAGCAGCCACTTGGCTTTCCACGCGAACGGGTTGAACCGTTCCTCGACGTTGGAGAGCGCGGTCATCCGGTAACCGGCGAACGGCCAGGTGCCGTCCGGGTTCTTCGCGGCCAGCGCGGCGGCGGGCGCGTGGCACAGCAGCGCGAGCGGCCTGGCCGAGGACAGCCGTTTGGCCAGCAGCGCGCCGGAAACCGGGTCGACGGCGGGGTCTTCCATCGGGCCGTGGCCGCCGGAATAGAAGACGACGTCGAACTCGTCCGGGTCCACTTCGGACAGATCGGCGGGCTGCGCCAGCACGGGGGAGAGGCGGTCGAGTTCCGCGCGCAGTTTCTTGGCAGTGTGCGGAAGAACGCCGCCTTTGACGCCGAGGCTGAGGTTGTCGACCACCGGCTGCTTGCCGCCGGGCGTCGCGACGGTGACGTCCCAGCCCGCTTCGGTGAAGAGCGTGTAGGGGACGACGAACTCCTCGGCCCAGAATCCGGTCGGATGCTCGGTGCCGTCCTTGAGGGTCCAGACCCGGGCGGCGGACAGCACCTGCAGAACCTTGGTCATCGCGAAACTCCTTGCTGAGGAACCGAATACGGCACAGGCAGGTGGAGGGCGAGCTGGCCTTCGGCGAGCACGTCGAGCCGGACCGGGCGGGTCGGCTTGAGCGAGCGCAGGTCGTCGCTCATCCGGCCGCGGCCGAGTTGGAGATCGATGTCGCGCGGGAACAACGTGCTGCCAGTCGACAGGGCGTTCGTCTGGCTCAGCGTCGAGTGCCAGGTGCCGTTGATCGTCGTGTACGGGGTGAGGGTCGACACGCGTTCGCCGCTGGGGTGCCTGGTCTGCGCGGGGGTGGCGGCGGACAGTGCGAGGTCGAGCTCGCCGGAGTCGTTGGCGACGCGTGCGGTGGTGCGATGCACGTCGATGTCGACGTCCAGTTCGGTGACCCATTTGGGAAAGCCGTACCCGTCGTGGCCGCGGACCTGCGCGATGTCGGTGCTGACCGGCAGCGACAGGACGTAGGAGGCGAGGTGGTCGTTCTTCAGCGCGGCGAGCAGATCGACGAAGCCGAGCTTGCCGTGCCGCGCGGGCTGGACGGCGACGCCGACCGCGGCTTCGGCGTAGAAGTCGATGTCGCACACGTCGTAGCGGAAGAACATCACCGACACCAGGCCGAAGCCGGGCGCGACCTCCAGCGGAGCCAGCTCCCGCGGCAGCCGGGCGCGGATCGCGCGGGAGCGGGCGAGCATGGTCAGGCGGGCCGAGGACATCCGGTAGTAGAAGTTCGGGGTCAGCGTGGACCCGATCGGCGACTCGACCCTGGTTTTCGGCAGTGCGCGGAAGAACTCGACGCTGCTGACGCGCGGGTCGCGGGCGACCTCGTCCAGGTCGGCGTCCATCCGGTAGCGGTCGTACAGGCCGCCCTCGGGCACGGTGACGAGGCGGCCGCCCAGGTCGACCTCCACGGTCTGGTCGATGCCATCGGATCGCTCCCGTCAGGTGATGTATGCGGTGCTCACATCACGGTAGGCCTCGATGTGAGCACTGTCAACACCTGAGGGCGTCAAGCATTCGCCCGCGCGGTGAAGACCGCGGTGAAGGACGCCCTGACCTGGTTCGCGACGTCCTCGGGGGAGGTGCTGGCGAGCTTGCCGTCGAGGTGCAGGCAGGCCAGCCCGTGCACCATGCTCCACCCGCCGATGGTGATAGCGCCCAGGTCGGCCTCGGGGAATACGGCGGCGACGGCGCGGGCGAGCGTCTCGTGCACTGCGTCCGCGGCGGCGACCCGGTCGTCGTTCGTGTCGTCGCAGGCGTTGCCGAACATGAGCCGGAAGAGCGCCGGGCGGCGCAGGGCGAAGTCGACGTACGCGACGCCTAGTTCGGCTAGTTCAGCCACTGTTTTCGGCATGTCGTCTTGGGTCAGGTCGGCGTTCAGGTCGCGCAGACCCTGGGCGGCCAGGGCGGATTCCAGGGCGTCGCGGTCGGCGAAGTGCCGGTACGGGGCGGTCGGGGAGACGCCCGCTTTCCGCGCGACCGCCCGCAGGGAGAACTGCTCGCCCTGTTCGAGCATCTGCATCGCGGTTGTCAGCAGGGCGGCCCGCAGGTCGCCGTGATGGTAGCCGCCCTTCGTCGAAGTTGACACCGCTTACATCGCCTCCTACTCTCATGTGAGCACTGCAAACATACCGCACGGATCGAAGGAATCATGGCGACCTCGCCCTTGTTCGCGCCGTTCGCGCCCGCCCACGGGCCGGAACTGGTCAACCGTCTCGTCAAAGCGGCCATGGAAGAGAACATGGCGGGCCCCGGGCCAGTTGCCCGACGACCGGATCCGCCGCCTGTACCGCTGCTGGAGCGAGGGCGGTGCCGGGCTGCTCGTCACCGGCAACGTGATGGTGCACGCCGAGGCGATGACCGGCCCGGCGGGCATCGTCCTGGACGAGCGGTCGCCGCTGGAGCCGTTCCGCGCGTGGGCGGAGGCGGCCAAGAGCGGCGGTGCGCGGGTGTGGATGCAGATCAACCACCCCGGACGCCAGGTGCTGGCGAACCTGCCCGGCGTCGCGTGGGGCCCGTCGGTGCGCAAGGTGGACCTCGGCAAGCAGAGCAAGCGATTCGCCCAGCCGACCGAGATGACGGCCGACCACATTGGACAGACCGTGGCGCGCTTCGCCGAAACCGCGCGTCGCGCGGAGGAAGCCGGGTTCGACGGCGTCGAGATCCACGCTGCCCACGGGTACCTGCTGTCGCAGTTCCTTTCGCCGCTGGTCAACACGCGCACCGACGAGTGGGGCGGCAGTTTGGCCAACCGAGCCCGGCTGCTGCTCGACATCGTGCGAGCCGTGCGCGACGTGGTGTCACCGGCTTTCGCGGTCGCGGTGAAGCTGAACTCGGCCGATTTCCAGCGCGGCGGATTCGACGCCGCGGATGCCGGCCGGGTGCTCGAGATGCTGGCTCCGCTGGGGGTCGACGTGGTCGAACTGTCCGGCGGCAGCTACGAAAGCCCGGCGATGTCCGGCCGGTCCGCCGACGAGCGCACGGTGGCCAGGGAGGCGTACTTCCTGACGCTGGCGGAAGAACTCGCCCGGACGAGCCCGCTGCCGTTGATGCTGACCGGCGGCATCGTCCGGCGGTCGGTCGCTGAGCAGGTCCTGGCCGGCGGTGTCGACCTGGCTGGGATGGGGACAGCTCTCGCGGTGGACCCTGATCTGCCGGAGAAGTGGCTTCACGGCGAGGACGCCGCTGTCGAACTCGAGCCGGTGCCGATCAAGGACAAAGCGCTGGCGTCCGCGGCGGGGATGGCCCGGGCGCGTCGTCAGCTGCGGCGGCTCGGCGCCGGTCGGGGGCCGCGGTTGCGCACGAATCCCGAGCTGGCCCTAGCGAGGGAAACCGTTCTGCAGCGACGCGCCTCGCGTCGCTACCGCGACTGGCTCGATGCCCGGGGCGTCAGCAGGACGTTTTCGGCGCAGCAGGGGTGACCGCCTTGTTCCACACCGTCGCGGTGGACCCGTCGGCCCTGATCTCCACGATCGGGAACGGTTTCTCCACCGGGTTGCCGTACTGCGCCTGGTCGGAGCTGAACTGGATGGTGCCGCTCGCGCCCGGGACGGCGTTCTGGCACCGCATTTCCTCGATGAGCCCGATTTGGGAAAGGGGCACGCGCACGACCGTGTCGGCGTTGCCGTTCGCGGTGCGGCGGGCGGCGGTCACGGCGACCATCATGGCGTCGTGGCTGAGGATGCCTTCGCCGCTGCCGAGGTCGGCGACGGAGAAGGCCAGCGGGGCGGCGCCGTCGGCCGCGCGGACCGGCTGGCCGTCGCACGCGCCGGGTTTGCCGCTGAAGACCGCCTGGAAAGTGTTGTAGGCCGCCTGTTCCGCGGAGCCGTTGCACGGACCCCATTCGTCAGGACTGGCCAATGAGGTGAACAGCACCCGCACGTGGCCGCCGCGGACGGCGTCGCGGAGGTTGGCCTCGTTGATCGCGGCACCGCCGTCGTCGCCGGTGACGACGGTCAGCTTCCCGTTGGCGCACGGGGTGTTCCCCTGCGTCCAGGACTGCGCGAAGGGCCCGAGATCGGTGCCGCGGCCGGTGAAGTAGACGACCGTCGGGGCGACCGAGCAGAGATTCTGGTCCAGGTAAGCGAATTGGGTGAGCAGCGGGTCGCTGCGGGAGACGCCGGCGGGCAGCGCGCCCGGGGAGGTGAACGGGAACCGGTGCGCCGCGGGCATTTCCTTGACCGCCATCGCGCCGAGCGTCTGGGTGTAGTCGTCGCCGGGGATGTTGTCCTGCACGATCGCGACGCGCGACTGGTCCGGTTCGATGCTCGCGATGTACCGGGCGGCGGCCGCGACGGAATGGGTGTTGGTGGGCGAGGTGCGGAAGAAGCCGGTGTTGAGCTTGCCCTCCGGGGTGAGGTTCATGGTGTCCCCGGTGACCGTCGCGCCGATCACCGGCAGACGCGCCTGGCCGGTCAGTTTCGCCGCCGCCGCGCGGGTGCCGTCCAGGCTCTGCCCGAGCCCGATCACCGAGACGACGTGGTGGGCGGCCGCGTGTTCGGAGATCTTGTCCACGGCCTCGGACCAGCTCGAGTACTGGCTGCCCATGTTGGCCAGGAACAGCTTCACCTTCGGCGCGCTGCCCTGGAACGCGGCGGTGTGGTTGGCCCGCCACACGCCGGTGAGCGCGCCCTCGATGTCGGGATACAGATCGGGGTAGAGCCGGGTGTCGACGCCTTCGTTCGGCGTCATGTCCTGAAGCAGCACCACGGAGACGTAATCGCCGGTGACGGCTTCGTTGCTGGCCCGGACCGTCTTTTCCAGGTCCCGCATGTGGTCGGGTTCGTTCTCCCGGAACTGCGAGCTGTCCAGGTTGATGCCGACGCACGCGTCGTTCGAGTCCGCGGACATGCCCTCCCCGCACGGAGCGAACAGAGGAGGGACGAAGATGCCCGCGGCGACGAGGACCACCACAGCCGTCGTGGCGAAGCCGGTGGCCAGCACCGGACGCCGCAGGACCCAGTTGGCCAGCCGCGGGAATTTGTACGGGAACCAGCGCAGGAATTTCTCCAAGCGGCTCATCGCGCTCCTGTCGGGGAAGAGGCTTACTGGCTGTCGAATCGCGCGGCGGCCTCGATCAGCGCGTCGGTGTCGACCCGCGCCGAGCAGTTGCTGGCCAGCCGCTGGAAATTCCGGCGGATCCGCTGGTCCCGCACCGGGTCCGGCACGGTGTGCGCGTCGCGGGAAAGCCAGAGCAGGGCCACGATGCAGCTGACCGCGGCCTCGGCCGACGCCCGCCCCGGCCGCCCGTCCGGCACGAGCCGCGCGACGATGTCGTCGACCGGGTCGAGCGCGGGCCACCGGCACGGGGCGGCGGTCACCTGGTCCACGAGCCGGATCCAGTCCGGGTGCTCGGCCTCGGCGAACTGCCGCACCAGTTCTTCGGCCACCTTGTCGAAGTTGTCGCAGGCGAGGTGGTAGTACAACCGGCGGGCCAGGTCCGAGTCGTCGCTCGGCCCGGCGCACGTGGCCGCCATCGCGCTGAACACGTCGGCCCACGTCATGGTCACGGCGTGCCGGTCGGAGGCGCTCTGCGCGTGCAGGCCCGCCATCAGGCAGGCGAGCAGCCACGGATGCAGGACGGCGGGATGCTCCTGTTCGGGCGCGGCGACCGGCCACAGCGGCGAGGGGCGGGCGGCGAAGGTGCTGACCCAGAGGTTTTCGCGCAGTGCGTTCAGGATCTGGTTGGCACCGGGAAAGGCGACGGGACTCAATGCGGCCGACCGGCCGGGCTGCCGGAGCTGGACCGCCACCGCGACCGCCTGCGGAACGACGACGTGCAGCGCGTCCGCCAGCAGCGACCTCGGCAGGAAGGCGGTCAGTGCGCGTTCCCACAACGCGATTCCGTTGTACGGCTGGAACAGCAGCGAACGGGCGAGCGGCTCGGCGTCCGCCGGCAGTTCGCCGGCCCGGCGGCCGATCTCCTGCGCGGCGGCGGGGAGCCCGCCGGAGAGGCGCTGGACGAACTCGTCGAAGACGGCCGGGTCCCAGTCCTCCGGGGCGGCCGGGGCGAGTTCGCGAAGCACCTCGGGGCCGGGCGGGTCCAGCCAGACGGGGTACCAGGCCCGTGCCGGGGCGGCGCCCGCCCCGGCGGCGGCCAGATGCTGGGTCCACTGTTTGAAATCGGCCTGGGACAGCAGGGGGACCGGTCGCTTGCCCGGGCAGTCCGCTTTCGTCCGCCACGGTTCCCGCCACCCCTGGCCCCAAGCGGCCGACCACCGGTCCATCGCCGCCACGATCAGCAGCGGATCGCGCTCGGGCAACCGGTTCCGCCGTGCCCGCACGAACGCGGTGAGGAATGCGTGGCCGGCGGGGGCGGCGTCGACGTTGTCGATCAGCAGGGCCCAGGCGTGCTCGTGCGGACCGTCCTGACCGTGCGGGGTCAGGCAGCGGCAGCGCCGCACCGGCGTCGTCCATTGGTCGGCGCTGCGCGACAAATCGGTCAGGAACGCGCTCATCACGTGCGGAAGCGGATCCGAATCGCGCCGGCTCAGCTCGATCAGCGAGTCGATCGTGCCGGCTCCCTCGAGCAAGCCGCTGAACCACTTCAGCGCCTGCCGCACGCCTCGCCGCCGCCGGTTCGCGAAACGCAGCAGCGCGCCGATTCCGCTGCTGACCGCTTGCTGGACCGCGGGACCTGGCACCTGGTCGCCGATCCCGGACAGCGACAGGGCGAACTGGACCGCCGCGCCGGTCATGTCCGCGACCCCCTCGTCGTCCTCCTGGTGCAGGTAGCTTCCGACGAGCTGGAGCACGTGCGCCCGGGCGGCGTCCCGGTCCTGCGGCAGGATTTCGTTCAGGGCCAGCAAGGAAAGCCCGACGCGGTGGAAGCTCGGGTCGCGCGGCAGGTTGTCCCAGTGGCGCGCCAGCAGGAAGGAGACACAGGCGACGGCGGAGATCGGGTCGGCGACCCGGGCGTCCTGGAAATCGAGCCGGGCGTGGACGAGCGTGCCGCCGCAGGCGCCGGCGATCGCTTTCAGGGCGGTGCTCTTGCCCGCGCCCTTCGGCCCGAGCAGCGCGACCACCGGCTCCGGCACGGACGTTCCCTCCGCCGGCCGCCGGAACGCCTGCCGGACGAAGAGCTCTGCGGCGGTGATCACGGGTGGTTCCCCCAGGTCTCGGACACGCTGTTCGGCTCGCTCGCGGTGCGAGGCACGGCAGGAGGTGTATCGGTTCAGATGTGGGACGCGTCACAGGTACCGCGCCGGTTCACTCAAAAGTGTGGCCGTCTCGGCCGGTCGCGCAAGCGGCTGTCCGGGGGTGTTCCGCTGGACCGAAGGCTACGGGCGGCGTCGTGCCACGATCGGGGGAAGCTTCGCGAGCGCGGCGTTCGCGGGCGCCTTTTTGTCTGGGTGGCTCCTTAATGTTCGGGTCATGGCAAAGGACGAGCGCGAACGGGCGCGGAGGGTGCTGGGCTTCGCTCTCGACGTGGCGATGCAGATGTTCCGGCAGGGCATCGAAACCGCCGTCATCGTGCGCACGGTCCGCGGGCTCGCGCTCGCCGGCGGCGTGGAGGACCTGCGGATTTCGGTGGGAGTGCGGGCGATTCACCTTCAACACTGCCCGGGCCGCGGCGAAGAGCCGCTGGTGCTGTTCGGGAGCGTGCAGGCGAACGACGCGCGCGACATCGGCCGGATGGGAGAGCTGGAGGCGCTCGCGGTTCGTGCGGGCGCCGGTACGATTTCGCCCGCCGATGCCGAGCGCGAAGCCGAAATCCTCGCTCAGGCGGGGCCGACGTGGCCGTGGTACGTCAGTTTGCTCGGCGGGTGCCTGCTCGCGGCGATGATTTGCCTGCAGGCGAACGGGACCGTGCTCGCCGCGGCGGTGTCCGCCGGGTTGTTCGTTTTCGCCAACCGCGTCGGGTGGGCGTTGAGCACGGTCGGCATCGCGGAGTTCTTCCAGCTCGCGGCCAAGGCGAGCGCGGTGGTGGCGGTCGCGATCGCCTTGCTGTCGCTCGATGTGCTCACCGGGCACGAAGCGGCGAGCCTTTCGGCGGCGAATCTCGTGCTGCTGCTGCCGATTCTGTCGCTGGTGTCGCTGGTCGAGGACGCGGTCGGAGACTTCCATCTGATGGCCGCCGCGCGGATCGTGACGGTGCTGCTGCTGACCGGGGCGATCGCGACCGGGGTGATGGTCGTCGTGTCGGTGGCGAACGACCTGGACGTCCTCGGGGCGGCCAGCCGCGTTTCGCTCGCCGCGCTGCCGCTCGCCCTGGTGCCGGTGACGGCGCTGGTCGGGTCGCTGGGGAACGCGATCCTGATGGGCACTCCCGCGCGGTGGTGGCTGCTCGCCTGCGTGGCCGGACTGGTGACGTCGCTGGTGAACTGGGCGGGACGGTCCGTGCTCGGCCTTTCCGCGCCGGTGTCGATTTTCCTTGCCACCACGGTGCTCGGCCTCCTCGCCGGTGCGGCGGCCCGGACTTTGAAGGTGCCGACTGCGGTCGTCACGATCCCCGGTTTGACCGGTGCTGTGTTGCCGGGTCCGGCGATGTATCTGAGTTTGTCGCAGGTTTTCGTGCGGGTTCCCGGTGCCTGGGACGCGGTGGCGGAGGCGATCGTGTCGACGGCGGCGATCGGTGTCGGTGTTGTGCTCGGTTTGCAGCTTGCTGCGTTGCGCCGTCCGGCGGCGTGGGTGCCGGGCGAGTGCCGCCGCGGGGAGGTCGATCCCGCTGCTTGGCGGGGAGGGGGTGAACGGCGGGAATTTCGCTGAGGGACTCGCTGGTGCGGCAGCTCGGGCTTTGAGGGTGCCGATTGTGGTTGTCGCGATTCCTGGTTTGACTGGTGCTGTGTTGCTGGGTCTGGCGATGTATTTGAGTTTGTCACGGGGTTTCGCCCGCGTGCCCGGCTCGTGGGGACGCGGTGGCGGAAGCGATCGTGTCGGTGTCGTGCTCGGTTCGCAGCTCGCGGCGTTGCGCCGACCGGCGGCGTGGATGTCGACGGCCCCGCTAGCTGGGCATCGTGGCGAGAATTCCGCTGGGGAAACCCGCATCCCGCCCTGATCGGCCGGGCTCGCGAGCGGCGGCGGACGGGGAATCCGGCCGCCGGGGCCCATTATCTAGGGGGTGGCAGTGATCCGGTTGGTGCGTAATGTCGGACTGGTCACGCCGCACATCTAGCCCTGGGGGGCCGTTGAGCGAGTCCGAACGCAACCTGGTCGCCGCATTGCGTACGTCGCTGAAGGAGAATCATCGGCTCAAAGACGAGAACCGGCGGCTGCTCGGCGCGGCCGCGGGAGCGGAACCGGTCGCGATCGTCGGCGCGGGATGCCGGCTGCCGGGCGGGATCGAGACGCCGGAACAGCTGTGGCGGCTCCTCTCCGAGGGCGGCGACGCGATCGGCGGGTTCCCCGACGACCGGGGCTGGGACGTCGAGCGGCTCTACGATCCCGACGGGGTCCGGCCGGGGTCGATTTCCGTGCGAGAGGGCGGATTCCTGACCGGTGCCGGGAACTTCGACGCCGGGCTCTTCGGGATCAGCCCGCGCGACGCCCTGCTGATGGACCCGCAGCTGCGGCTCCTGCTGGAAACCGGCTGGGAGTCCCTGGAACGCGCCGGGATCCCGCCGCGTTCGCTGGGCGGCAGCCGGACCGGCGTGTTCACCGGGGTGATGTACCACGACTATCCGGGCAGTTTCGCCGCGTCCGGGATGGTGTCCGGGCGGGTCGCCTACACGTTCGGGTTGCAGGGGCCCGCGATCACGGTGGACACGGCCTGTTCGTCGTCGCTGGTCACCGTGCACCTGGCCGCTCAGGCGCTGCGCGCGGGGGAGTGCGAACTCGCGCTCGCGGGCGGGGCGACGGTGATGTCGACGCCGCGCACCTTCGTCGAGTTCAGCAAGGACGGCACGCTGTCTCGCGGCGCGCGGTGCCGGAGTTTCGCCGAGTCCGCCGACGGCACGGCGTGGTCCGAGGGCTGTGTAATGCTGGTGCTGCAACGGCTTTCCGACGCGCGACGGTCCGGTCGCCCGATTCTGGCGGTGCTTCGGGGCAGTGCGGTCAACTCCGACGGCGCGTCGAACGGCATCACCGCGCCGAACGGTCCGGCGCAGCGCCGGGTGATCCGGCAGGCGCTGGCGTCGGCCCGGCTGTCCGCCGCGCAGATCGACGTCGTGGAGGCGCACGGGACGGCCACGCCGCTCGGCGATCCCATTGAGGCGCAAGCGCTTCTGGCCACCTACGGGGCGGACCGAGGCGGCGGGGAGCCGCTGCGGCTCGGGTCGTTGAAGTCCAATCTCGGGCACACGCAGGCCGCGTCCGGTGTCGCTGGGCTGGTGAAGCTGGGGCTCGCGTTGCGGCACGAACTGCTGCCCAAGACGTTGCACGTGGACGCGCCCAGCAGCCGGATCGAATGGTCCGCCGGTGCGGTCGAGCTGCTGACCGAGGCGACGCCGTGGCCGCGTGGCGCCCGGCCGCGCCGGGGTGCGGTGTCGAGTTTCGGGCTGAGCGGGACGAACGCTCACGTCGTGCTGGAGGAAGGCCCGGCACCCACCGAAACCACCGAAACCGCCGCGGCCGAAGGGATCGCGGTGCCGGTGGTGCTCAGCGGGCGCGATCCGGCGGCTCTGCGGGCGCAGGCGGAACGGCTGGCCGAGCGGCTGCGCGAGGAGCCGGGTCTCCGTCCGGCGGACGTCGCGTGGACGCTCGCGACCGGGCGCACGCACCTGGAACACCGCACGGCAGTCGTCGCGCGCGATCGGGACGAGCTGCTGGCCGGATTGGACGAACCGTCCGCCAAAGTGGTGCGCGGCGAGGGGCCGTTGGCCTTCCTCTTCTCCGGCGGCGGGTCGCAGCGGACCGGCATGGGCGAAGAACTGGCCGCCGCGTATCCGGTGTTCGCCGCCGCGTATGCCGCTGCTCGCGCGGAACTCGACCGGCATCTCGACCGTCCGCTGCGGGAGGCGGTCGGCGGTGCGCTCGACGAGTTCCGCTACAGCCAGGCGGGGTTGTTCGCGATCGAGGTCGCGTTGTTCCGGCTGGCCGAATCGTGGCAGCTGCTGCCGGACGTCCTTTGCGGACATTCCGGGGGCGAGCTGGCGGCCGCGCATTGCGCGGGAGTGCTGTCGCTCGCGGACGCGGCGGAGCTGGTCGTCGCGCGGGCCACGCTGATGCAGGCCCAGCCGCGCGGTGCGATGGCGGCGATCGAGGCCGAGCCGGAGGAATTCGCCGGGGAAGCGGTCGAGGTCGCCGCGGTCAACGGTCCGCGAGCGGTCGTCGTGGCCGGGGAGGAGGCGGCGGTGCTGGAGATCGTCGCCCGGTTCGCTGCTGAGGGGCGGCGCACCAAGCGGCTGGCGGTCTCGGTGGCCTCGCATTCGCGGCTGATGGACCCGATGCTGGAACCGTTCCGCGCGATCGCGGCGCGGGTCGCGTACGCCGAACCCACGCTGCCGGTCGTCTCCACGGTGACTGGTGAGCCGATCGAATCCTTCGACGCGGACTACTGGGTGCGCAACATCCGCCGCGCGGTCCGGTTCGGCGACGCGGTCCGCGCGTTGGAGAGCCAGGGCGTCACCCGATTCTTCGAACTCGGCGCGGACGGGCCGTTGACCGCGCTGCTCCCGGACGCTCCGCTGGCCGTTGCCGCGCTGCGCCGGGACGTGCCCGAGGACGTCGCGCTCGCCGAGACGGTCGGGGCGCTGCACTCCGACGGCGTATCCCTGGACTGGGCGGCGGTTCTCGCGCCCCGCTCGGCGGGGTTCGTCGACCTGCCGACCTACGCCTTCCAGCGGGAACGCTACTGGCTGTCCGCTTCGGACGAAGCCGGAGACCTCTCCGCGACCGGTCTCGAAGCCGCCGGGCACCCGTTGCTGGGCGCGGCGGTTCCGCTGGCCGACGGCGACGGATTCCTGCTGCACGGCCGGATTTCGGTCGCCGCGCAGCCTTGGCTGGCCGGACACGCGGTCGGCGGCTCGGTGCTGTTCCCCGGCACCGGTTTCCTGGAACTCGCCCTGCGGGCCGGTGAGGAGGCGGGCGACACGCGGGTTCGCGAGCTGACCGTGCACGCGCCGTTGGTGCTGGACCCCGAGGGGATCCGGGTTCAAGTCCGCGTCGGCGGGGCTGACGAGGCCGGGGTGCGCCGGTTGAGCATCCACGCGCAGACCGGCGACGCGCCCTGGGTGCGGCACGCCGACGGTGCGCTGGCTCCGGCTGGCCCGGCGCCCGCGGCCGGTCCGGCATGGCCGCCTGCCGGGGCCGCGGAAATCGATCTCGACGGGATGTATGAGCTTCTCGCCGAGAGTGGCGTCGAGTACGGCCCGTTGTTCCAGGGCCTGAAGACCGCTTGGCGACGCGGGGACGAGGTGTTCGCCGAGGTCGCCCTGCCGGAATCCGCGGTGCTGGACGCCGCGGCGTTCGGCCTGCATCCGGGGCTCGCCGATTCCGCGCTGCACGCCATCGGTCTCGGCCCGGTGGCCGGTGCGGGGACACTCCTGCCGTACTCCTGGTCCGAAGTGGACTTGTGGTCGCCCGGCAGCTCCGAGCTTCGCGTGCAGGTGAAACCGCTGGGGGAGAACACGGTTTCCCTGTCCTTGTCGGACTGCTCGGGCAATCCGGTGGCCACGATCGGCTCGCTGGCGTTGCGGCCGCTCACCGGCGTGCGGCGCGCTCCCCGCGCTGGGACGTTGCTCCGTCCGGAATGGACCGAATGCGCTCTCCCCGGCAGGCGACCGGAAGACGTCCAGACTTTGGTGGTGTCGCCGGGATCCGATGTCGCGACGGCACACGAGGAAGTCCACCGGATTCTCGCCGCGTTGCGCACGGCGCTCGCGGACGGCCGGCGGATCGTGGTGATCACCCGCCACGCTGCCGGGCTGCCCGGCGAACCGGTGGACCTGGCCGGTGCGGCGGTCGCCGGACTGGTCCGCTCCGCGCAGACCGAACATCCGGGCCGGATCGTGCATCTGGACACCGACGCGCCGCCGTCCGGCGAGATGATCGCCGCCGTGCACGAGCCAGCCATTGTCGTGCGCGACCATCGAACTTTCGCTCCGAGCTTGGTCGCCGTCGAAGCCCTCGACCGCGCGGAGTGGGGTCCCGGCCCGGTGCTGATCACCGGCGGGACCGGGCAGCTCGGCCGGTTGGCGGCCGTGCACCTGGTTCGCGAGCACGGGGTGCGGAAGCTGGTGCTGGCGAGCCGGACCGGCCGGGGCGGGGACGACCTCGCCGCCGAGCTGGCCGCGCTCGGTGCGGAGGCCGAGGTGGCGGTCTGCGATCTCACCGACCGCTCCGCCGTCGCCGCGCTGCTGACCGCGCACCCGGTCACCGCGATCGTGCACGCGGCGGGAGTGCTGGCCGACGGGATGCTCACGTCGCTGACCGCCGCACAGGTCGACGCGGTGTTCGAAGCCAAAGCCACCGCCGCCTGGAACCTGCACGAACTCGCTGGTGCCGTGGACAAGTTCGTCCTGTTCTCGTCCGCCGCGGGGATCCTCGGCGCGCCGGGACAGGCGAACTACGCGGCGGCGAACGCGTTCCTCGACGCATTGGCCCAGCACCGCCGCAGCCTCGGGTTGCCTGCTCAATCACTGGCCTGGGGGCTGTGGAACTCCGACGAACGCACCGGCGGCCTCACTGCCGAAGCAGGCTTGGCCCTGTTCGACGCGGCCCTCGCCGACCCGGCCCCGGTGCTGGCCCCGCTGCGCCTCGACGCGTGGCGCGGCGACGACGTCCCGCCGCTGCTCCGCGGACACGTGCGGACGACCCGGCGAACCAGCGGTTCGGCCGCGGGCCGGCTGCGCCGTACACCGCCGGCCGAGCGCCGGGAGCGGTTGGCGGAACTGGTCGGCGCGCAGGTCGCGGCGGTGCTCGGGCACGGCGAGACCCTCGAACCCGGCCGTGCGCTGCCGGATCTCGGGTTCGACTCGCTCACCGCGGTCCAGGTGCGCAACCGGCTCGCCGAGCTGACCGGCCTGACTCTCGGCGCGACCCTGGTGTTCGACCATCCGACGGTCGCGGACCTGGCGGAATTCCTGAACGAGTCCTTTTCGGACACTCCGGAGGAGGCTTCCGCTCCGCTGCCAGGGGATCCGGTCGCCCGGTTGTTCGCCGAGGCGGTGGCAGCGGGCCGGGTTCCGGAAGGCGTCGCCCTCCTCGGAGCCGCGGCGAACCTGCGCGAGTCGTTTAGTGCGTCGATGAGGGCATCTCGGCCAGTACGGCTCGCCGAGGGGCCACGACGTCCCACGCTCCTGTGCGTGCCGTCGCCCGCCGCGATGACCGGCGCTGTCCAATATGGACGCTTGGCCGCACCTTTCCGCGGCGTCCGGCGGTTTTCCGTGCTGTCCCTGCCCGGCTTCACCGCCGACGAGCCCCTTCCGGTCGACCTCGCCACGCTTGTCACAGCCCTCGCCGACCAGGCCCGCGAAGCAGCCGACGACGAACCGTTCGCACTGCTGGGGTATTCGTCCGGCGGCCTGCTGGCCGAAGCCGTGGCGGCGGAATTGGCCCGCGCCGGCCGCGCGCCGGCGGGCTTGTGCCTGCTGGACACCTACGAGATCGGCGGCCCGGCCGAGGACGCCGTCCACGCGATGGCCGGGGAAGTGCTGACCCGCCAGGACGACGGCGGGTTCGACCGGGCGCAACTGACCGCCATGGGCCGCTACCTGGGCCTCCTCGCCGCCGCCGGACCGCCGGATCTTCAGGTCCCCACGGTGCTGCTGCGGTCGGCCCGCAGCTTCGGGGACGTGGCCGGGGCGGCGTGGCAGACGACGTGGTCGCGGGCCGACCGCGTGGAAACGGTGCCTGGGGACCATTTCAGCATCGTCGCCGAGGACGCGGACGCCACGGCGTCGGCCGTCGGGGCGTGGCTGGAATCCGTGGCAGAACCGATCGTGGAAACCGTTACCGGACTTGGGAGTTCGTCGTGAACACTGAAGTGTGCCCGTACCCGTTCGAAGCGTCGGCGCTGGCTGTCGACGCCCGGTACGCCGAGATGCGCGAGCAGCGGGGGATGAGCCGGGTGCGATTGCCGTACGGCGGCGAGGCTTGGCTGGCGACGCGGTACGAGGACGTGCGGGCCGTGCTGGTGGACCGGCGGCTGATGCGCAGCCTGACCGTCGGGAAGGACGCGCCGCGCGGGACCGAGGCGATCGAGAGCGAAAGCTCGATCATCACCATGGACCCGCCGATGCACTCCCGGCTGCGACGGCTCGTCGCGGCCGCGTTCACCCCGAAGCGGGTGGAAACGCTGCGCCCGCGCGTCCAGGAGATCGCCGACGGCCTGATCGACCGGATGATCGAGCAGGGCCCGCCGGTGGACCTGGTGTCGTCGTTCTCGATCCCGCTGCCGATCACCGCGCTGTGCGAGCTTCTCGGTGTGCCGCAGGAAGATCGCGACAAGGTGCACACATGGACCGACACGATGCTGATGCTCAGCGGCGACGGTTCGGACCACACCGCGATCATGACCGCGCAGCGCGAACTGTGGGGTTACATGGCGGGTCTGGTCGCTGAGCGCCGGGAAACCCCCACCGACGACCTGATCGGCGCGCTGGTGCGGGCGCGCGACGACGAGGGCAGGCTGACCGAGGGCGAGCTGATCGACCTGTCCGGCGGAATCCTGGCGGTCGGCCACGAGACGACCGCGAACCACATCTCCAACCTGCTCTACACCCTGCTGACGAATCCGGACCACCTGGCCCGCCTGCGCTCGGACCCCGGCCTGCTGCCGTCGGCGGTCGAGGAACTGCTCCGGTTCGTCCCGCTCGGCGCGAGCGCCGGGTTCGCGCACATCGCCAGTGAGGACGTCGAAATCGGCGGACAGCTGATCCGCGAGGGCGAAGCGGTGTTCGCCGACGTGGACGGCGCCAACCGCGACGCCTCGGTGTTCGAGTGCCCGGAAGACCTGAACCTGGCCCGGCCGCGCAACCACCACGTCGGCTTCGGCCATGGCCCGCACCACTGCCTCGGCGCCCAGATGGCGCGGCTGGAACTGCAGGTCGCGCTGGGGACGCTGCTGGCCCGGTTCCCGGATCTGGCGCTGGCGGCCGACGTGCCGTGGCTGAGCGGGCGACGACAGCGCGGACCGGAGCGGCTGGAACTGACCTGGACAAAGGCGCTGCCCGCGCAATAACGGGCTGGCCGCGGCGGGCCCGGCTTGCGGTGCGGATGTCCGTGAGGGGAACCCTGGGGGACTCTGATTCCCCCAGGGTTCCCCTCACGGACGTGAGCCATGCGGTCCGGGGCGGCGTGGCGTCACCAGCCGCTGCGGTAGAAGCTCCGCGACACGTAACTGCTGGCCTCCGCCGCCCGAGCGGCGCACAGTTCCTCCTTCACCGCCCGCGCCTGCTTGACCAGCGGGTCGTCCCCAGGTGCGAGCGCCAGCAAATCGATCACGTGCAACGCCTCCTGCACCCGCCCGTCCACCTGAAGCCGCTCGGCGTGGTCGAGCACCGCCTGCTTGTCCGTGATCGCCTCGGCGCGGGCGGCGGCCGCGGCGTCCGGGCGGGACGGGTGCAGCGTCGTCGGATTTCCGTCCCACCACCCGGTTTCCGAGCGGACGATGTCGCGGACGATGTACTCCCGGTGCCCGTAGTGCTCGCGCATCCACGGCACGTCGAACAGTTCGGCCGGGTACCGGAGGTCGTGCACGATGTCGTCGGCCCGGCGCCCCTGGTTGAGCTGGTCCACGACCGCGCTCCGCAGCCACCGGAGCGCGGCCGCGGTCATGGTGAGCTGCCGGACCGGGTCCTCGCGGACGACCGGGCCGAACTCCGGCACCAGCACGGCGGGGTTCAGCGCGGCGAGCCGGTCCAGGGTGTCGGCCCACCGGACGGTGTCGCGCATGGTCCGCATGGGCGTGCCGATGTTGGGGATGCCGTTGATCACCGCCGCGCTGCCGTACAGAACCCGCTGGGACGGCAGCCAGACGGCGGTCACGTCGTCGGTTTCCGACGGCGCCCACAGCAGCCGGACGTCCGGGGCCAGGGTCATCGCCTCCCGGTAGGTCTGGTCGGGGAAGGTGACCGGCGGCGGGGCCGCGAGGTCGGCCATCGGGCGGCGGAACTGCCGGGTGTTGATGCGGTTCTGCAACCCGGCGGTCTCGAGATACCGCCGGTAGCGCCGGACGACGTTCTCGTGCGCGACGACGGTCGGGCGGCGTTCGCCGTGCTCGGCGGCGTATTCGAAGAACCCGGGAACGCCGTAGTTGTAGCCGAGATGCCCGTGGCTGTAGACGATCCAGCGCACCGGTTCGCCCAGCCGGTCCAGCACCGGCGCGACGAGATCCGGAGACGGGCCGGTGTCGACCACGACGAGACCGGAAGCCGTTTCCACCGCGAGGCTGTTGCCTTGCAGGCCGATCGAACGGACGCCGGGCGCGACCTCGGTGATCTCGCCGCTGCCGTAGAGCGGGTTCTTAGTGTCCTGAAAAGGCATCAGCCGACCACCTCGGTGCGGAGTCCGAGCCGCCGCGCGGTGCGGTCCGGGTTGACGAAGAACACGGCGAGCAGACCGCCCACAATGGACAGCAGGCCGCTGATCGTGAAGGCGAGCGTGAAGCCGCCCTCGGGCGACGAAGAAGCTTGGATGAGCCGTCCGGTGAGGTACGGGGCGAGCAATCCGGCCGTGGTGACCAGGCCGACGGTGATGGACAGCACCGCGCCGCGCTGGCGGGTCGGGCTGATCTCGGCGTTCATCGTGACGCCGAGCGCGAACACGACCCCGCCGAGGCTGAACGCGACGGTCAGCAGCGCGATCTGGAACCAGCCCCCGGTGTGCGGGAACAGCAGCATCGCGAGACCGGAGACCAGCACCGCGACGCCGCCGAGCACGCCGCGGGCCACCCGGCTCGACACGCCGCGCCGCATCAGCCGGTCGCTGAGCACGCCTTGGGCGAGGTTGAACACGACCGACGCGATCCACGGCAGGGCGACCAGCGTCCCGGTGGTGACCGTGCTGTAGTGCAATGCCGTCTCGAGGTAATGCGGCACCCACGCGACCAGCACGGCCAGCGCCCAGTACGCGGCGAAACCGGCCAGGAAACCGCCGAGCCAGGTGCCGTTCAGCAGGATCCGGCGGTAGGGCACGCGGGGTTCGTCCGCTTCGGACTTCGCCTCGGCCGCGTGCACGGACGCGGTTCCGGCGACCTTGCCCTCCCGTCCGAAGATCGCCCACAGCACCGACCACACCAGGCCGATGACGAGCAGCGCGAAGAACGCCCACCGCCAGCCGTAGCCGACGATCAGCGCCGTCAGCAGCGGCGACGCGAGCGCCACGCCGATGCCGGAACCGGCGTTCAGCAAGGCGCTCGGCAGCCCGCGTTTCTCGTTGGGGAACCACTTGTACGCCGCGTGCATGGCCAGCGGGTTCGCCGGGCCTTCGGCCGCGCCGAGGACGATCCGGCTGACCAGCACCGCGCCGAAGCCGACGGTGCCGAGCATCGGGGCCTGGGTCAGCGCCCAGACGACGCCCAGCACCAGCAGGATCCATTTCGTCGGCACGCGGTTGGACACGAAACCGACCACGATCGCGGAAATGCTGAACAGGAAGTAGAACCCGCTGCTGATCAGGCCGTACGCCTCGGGCGTCAGGCCGAGGTCGTGCATCAGCGGTTTCGCGGCGAGACCGAGCACGGCCTTGTCCGCGAAGTTGATCAGCATGAACACCAGCAGCAGCCCGGTGACGACCCAGCCGCGGGCGCTGGTGCCGCGGGGGCGCCGGCGGGCGGCGGTTTCGGCGGGGAGGGCGGGAGCGTTCATCGTGGGGTCCCCATTTCAACGTCGTTGTCGGACGGGGTGGTGCGGAAGGCTCGGCGGTTCGGTGGGTCAGAAAGCCCAGCGCGTGCGGCCCGCGGTACGGGTGCGCAGCTGTTCGGCGCGGTCGGTGCCCTCCAGCACGGCTTGGGATTCGGCGGCGGCCCAGGCGTAGACACCCTTCGCCATCGTCGAGGTCGCGGCCTTTTCCAGTGCGGTGAACACTTCCGCGCGGGCGGTGTGCGCGGTCTCGTCGTCGGGCGCGGCGTCCACCGCGAGCTGGGCGAAGTGCCCGGCCAGCCGGTGTTCGCCGGCGGCGAGCAGTTCCCGCGCCCGCGCGGCCAGCCGGTCGGAGCCGCCGGACAGGTCGGCGAGTTCGCGGGACAGGTCGGCGCGGCGGGCGGGTTTCAGGTTGGCCGGGTTGCCGTCGTACCAGCCGCCGTAGAGCCGCCAGACGTTGCGGACGACGAATTCCGGCTCGTCGTACGACGGTTTCAGATACGGCTTGGCCAGCAGTTCGGCAGGCGCGGTGACGCCGTGCACGACCTCGTCGAGCGTGGCTCCCGCGTTCATCGCGTCCACGGTCTGGTCGTGCAGGGTTTCGAGGAACTCGGCGGTGTCGGACAGCGCGGTCCGGATCCGGTCGGCGCCGGCGATCGGCACGCCGTGGCCGGGCAGCAGCAGTTCCGCGCCGAGTCCGGCCATCCAGCGCAGTGCCCGCGCCCACTCGGCGGCGTAGCGCTGCACCTTCTGCGGATTGCCCGGGTTGGGGGAGGACCAGATGAAGAAGTCGCCGCAGCACAGGATTTTCCGGTCGGGCAGCCACGCGATCGTCGCGTCGTCCGTCTCGCCGCGGCCGTGCTTCAGCCGGACGTCGAGGTCGCCGATCCGCAGCGTCGTGGTGTCGCGGTAGGTGACGTCGGGGTGCCGGTACCGATCCGGCCAGCGGAAGCCGGGGGACTGGAACTGCCGCTGGTTGATCACCGTGTTGTAGCCGCGCGTGCGCTCGTACCGCTCGAACCGGGGCGGCGTGTTTTCGTGCGCCAGCACGGACGGGCGACGCCAGCCGCGTTCCTCGGCTTCGAGATCGAACGGGCCGACGCCGAAGACGTGGTCGATGTGGCCGTGCGAGTAGACGGCGGTGTGCAGCGGAGCGTCGGTGCGGGCGCGGGTGGCGCCGAAGAGGTCTTTCGCGGTGCGGCGTTCGCCGGTGTCGAAGCAGAACAGGCCGTCGGCGGTGGGGAAGAGGAAGACGTTGCCGAACGCGGGCCACATCCAGACGCCCTCGGCCAGCTCGTGCAGACCGTCCTTGCGCAGCGTGCCGGTGTGGTAGACGCGGGTGTCGGCCTCGCCTCGCCAGACTTTGTCGGCATAGTCGAGCAGGTCAGTCACGGGATGCCTCCTGAACGTTCTCGGTGAACAGCGCGTCGACGGCGACCAGGTCGTCGCCGGTGACGCAGAGCGGGTTGAGGTCGGCTTCGGCGAATTCCGGGTGGTCGCCGAGGATGCGGACGAGGCCGTCGATCGCGGCGGCGACGGCGGGGACCGGGGCGGCGAGGACGTCACCAGCCCAGGCGGCCAGTTCGGCTCGCTGCTCCGGGGTCGCCGGGAGCAGCAGCGCACGGCGGGGCGCGGTGGCGTCTTCGGCACGGTCGCCGCCCGCGCCGAGGATAATCGCGGTGCCGTACAACGGATCCCGCGTCGCGCCGAGGGCGAGTTCGGCGGTGTGCGGCAGAAGAGGTTGCACGACGAGCGTGCGGTCCGGGTCGGCGGAGACCTCGTCCAGCCGGGCCTGGAGCGTCTCCAGCACCGCGGGCAGTTCGGCCGCTGTGACGCCGACCCGGACGAGCCCAGCCCGGGCCCGGTGCGGCACGTCGGCAGCGTCGCCCTTGACCACATACGGCTCCGGCCAGCCGTTTTGGCGCACCGCGGAGGCGAGGTCGATCCCGGCGACGGTGTCGACGTGTGCGATGCGAGCGTCCTCCAGCAGCGGAATGGCCCGCAGCTCAGTCCACACTGGACGGTCGTCGCCGATGGCGTGGTGCGCGGGTTCCGGGACCCGGTCCGGGACCAGCACTCGAAGCCGGCGCACGAGGGCGCCGATGCTGGGCAGCACGGTGTCCGGCCGTCCGATCTCCGCCAGTTCGCCGGGCGGCGCGCACGCCCAGACGAACCACGTCGGCGTCCGCATCGCGGCGGCCGCGGCGGCGAGCCGGTGGTAGGCCTCCCGGAACCGATCGCCGAACGTCAGGTAGAGCACGACGCCGTCCAACTCCGGATCTTCGTCGAGCGCGCCGAGCAGATCGCCGACGCGGTCGAGCCAGCGGTCGATGTTGCCGCCGAGATCGACCGGGTTCTCGTCGGCCGCCTCGACGCCGCCGACCTCGGCGAGTTTCGCGCGCGTCGCGCGGGACAGCGGCGGAATCCGGACGCCCAGCGCGGTGAGGTTGTCGGCGAGGATGCCGCCCGCGCCGCCGGACATCGTGAGCACGGCCAGCCGCGGTGCCGGGGGCAGTGTCGTGCCCTTGCGGGCGCAGAGCACGGCGTCCACGAGCTGATCGTCGTCGGTGACCAGGTGGATGCCCTCTTGGCGGCACAGCGAGGCGAGCAGGAAGTGATCACCGGCGACGGCCGCGGTGTGCGACAACGCGGCCTGCCGTCCGGCGGCGCTGCTGCCCACGGCGAGGGCCACCACTGTCTTGCCCGCTGCTCGCGCCTGGCGTCCGAGTTCGCGAAGACCGTCCGCGTCGCGCACGCCTTCGAGGTAGAGCACGAGCACCTCGACGTCGGGCTGGTCGAGCAGGTAGCCGCCGATCTCGTGGCCGGACAGGCAGGCTTCGTTCCCGACGCTGGCGTAGTACGAGTAGCCGATTCCGGCCTGTTCGAGCAGGTCGGCGAGCACGAACCCCATCGCGCCGCTCTGCGTGACGATCGCGATCGGGCCGGGCGGGACGCGTTCGCGGTCGAGGAAGACGGTCGTGGACAGCTGCGCCCCAGCCGGGTGGCTCACCACGCCCAGGCAGTTCGGGCCCAGCACCGGAAGGTCTCCGGCGGCTTCGCGCAGTTCGTCCTCCAGCGCCGGGTCGCCGCCCTCGGCGAACCCCGACGCGAAGACGATGACCGCGCCGGAGCCGAGTTCGCGCGCCTGCCGGACCAGCCCCGGAACCGTTTCCGCCGGAGTCGCGAGCACCACGAGGTCGGGCCCGTAGCCGATCTCGGCGAGGGAGCCGACTGTCCGCACGCCGGGCAGTTCGAGCGGGCCGCGGGAGACCGCGAAGACCTCGCCGCCGTAGCCGCCGCGCAGCAGCCGGTCCAGCGCGATCCGTCCCCAGGACAGCGCGGTGGTCGCCGACACGCCGACCACGGCGACCGACTTCGGGCGGAACAGCGGCTCGCAGCGCATGGGGTCCGGGCCTCCTGTGATCGCGGTCATGGACACAACCCCAACTGTCGCCGCTGGCCGATCCGGCTGGTAGCGCACATTGCCCAGGTTTTCGGCTACCGTGCTGTGACATGTCACAACTGTCGTGGCGCGGCTTCGAGCACCGGCTGCCGAAGGTGGGCGAGCGGACGATCCGCCGGTACGTCGAGACCTCCCCGCACTACCGGGGCCAGGCGCCCGCACACCTGCGCCTGCACATGGCGCACACGGTCCGCGAGTTCGGCCGGATGTTCGCGCGCGCCGTGCGGGAGCGCGACGAACTGCGCGAGGACGAACTGGAGCTGTTCCGCCGGCGCGGCCGGGAGCGGGGCGCGGAAGGGCTGCCGGTCAGCGAGTTCATGCACGCGTACCTGCTGGCGGCCGAGGAGATGTGGGCCGAGCTCCAGGACCTGTCCGGCGGGTCGCCGCCCGGCGAGACGACCGCGGTGCTGCTGAAGTGCCTGCACCAGGTGCTGAACGCGGCCGTGCAAGCGCACCAGAAGGAATTCCAGACCGCGGACCACGAACAGCGCGAGGCGGCACGGGCTCTGGTCCGGCGGCTGGCGGCGGGGGAGGTCGTCCCGGAACCGGCCGACGTCCGGCTCGCCCCGGCGTACGGCGTGCTGGCGCTGCGGTTCGCCGCGGACCCGGCGGATTCGGTCGGCGACGCGGTCGGCCGGCACCTGGCCGGGCAGCGGAAGGCGCGGTTGCTGCTGCAGCACCTGCGCCGGGAACTTTCCGGAGACGTGCTGGCCGCCTTGGATCCGGAGGGCGGGCTGCTGCTGATTCCGTCCGCTTCGGACAGTGGCGAGGCGGCGCTGACCGAGGCCCGGCAAGCAGTTCCGCGCGCGCATCAGACGACGGGCGTGGAGATCACCGGCGCGTTCGCCCACGCGGCCGAGCTGTCCGAAATCCCGGCAGCAGCGGCGGAAGCGGAACGGCTCCTGCGGTTGAATTCGGCCCCCGACACCGTCGCGGTGCTCGCCGATCATCTCTTCGAATACCAGCTGAACCACGACAGCGCGGCGACTCCTCAGCTGCGTGCCCTCGCGGAGCGGCTGGGCGGCGAGCCCGATCTGACGACGACGCTCCGGACGTACTTCGACACCGATTTCAACCGTCGCGAGACCGCACGGAAGCTGCACGTCCATCCGAACACAGTGGACAATCGCCTGTCGCGCATCGCCAACCTGACCGGCGCGGATCCCCGTACTGCCAAAGGACTTCTGCTGCTCGGCGCGTCGCTCGGCCTGGCGGGCTGATCACCCGGCGAGAGAACCGCTGCCGCGGGGACCGGTCACCGTGACGCGGACGGTGCGCGCCGAGGGCAGCTGGGCGACGGTGACCTGCCAGGTCTGCGGCGTGCCGACGTCGATGGTGCGCAAGGCTTTCCGGACCAGAGCGGGAATCTCTTTGACGGGCAGGGTTCGGAGGTCGAATCGCGGGATCTGGACCGCGGACGGCGCGAAGACGACCGTCAGCCGGTGTTCCTGGACGACCGCGGTGAGCGTTTGCGAGACGTCGGTGGCCTGGGCCAGCCCGTCGACAGCGCGGCGCAGCTCTCCCTCGTCCAGCAAGGACTGTTCCGGGCCGACGTCGACCGTCGCGGAACCCGAGGAGGTCACCGCGGACGACTCGGGAGGCGGCGGTGCCGGGGCGCTGGTGTCCGGGGCGAACAGTTCGGCGCGGAAGAGCCCGAGGATGGCGCCCGCGCCGAGCAGCAGCCCGAGCAGCGTGAGGAAACCGGCCGCGCAACCTTCCGGCGGCGGGTGGACCAAAGTGGACTCGGCCGCGGGCTCGATGACCGCTTCTGCCGCTCGGCGCTGCCATTCCGGCGTCGGATTGGCGACGATCCTGACCTTCCACGGCCGGTCCGGCGGGTACGTGACCAGCAGGACGTCGCCCTTGCGGTAGCTGGGAAGATCGACCAGGTTGACGGTGTGGCTCGTCGCCGCCCGGTGCGACGGCGCCCCGTCCGGCGCGACCGTGAGGATGAATTCGACCGGGAGATCGCCCGTTTCGCTGCCTCCGGCGCGCAGGCTTTCGATCCGCGCGAGCGCCACCACGGGCGGTACCGCCGCCTCGCGGGCGCGCCGGGGCAGGCCGCCGAGGTACACGAGAATGCCGTAGCCGAGCGGAATTCCCAGCCCGGTCACGAACAACGGAACGCTCTCGACGACGATCCCGGCGATGAGCGAGCACAGGGTCGCCCCGATCGTCAAGCCGGTGAGGAAGCCGAACGCGATCGTGCGCAGGGTTGCCATGGAAGTGCTCCCTTTCGTCGGTCAGAGGGAAATCGGTTCCACCAGAACGGCTTCCGGGTCCTTCGGGTCGTAGCGGACCTTCACCGCCGAACCCTCGGACGGGGCCTGGAACAGCGACGTGATCATGGTCGCCACGACCTCGCGTTCGCCGGTCTCGGTGGGAAACCGCACGCGGACGGTGAATCGCGGGTTCCCCATGACCCAGACGTTGGTGAAGTCCACGCGGGTGAGGACCCCGGTCACCTGGCGACCGCAGTGGAGCAGCGCCTGCTCGCGGTCGTCCGCCTCGGCCGCGCGGAGGAAAGACCGCAGCAGCACCACGATCAGGACCAGCGCGACGAGCCCGGCGACGGCGGGCACCAGGAACGGCTCGTAGTACACCACCCAGTCCACCTCGGACCACGGCTCGGCCTTGCCGTCGAGGAAAGGCAGCCGTTCGCCCACGGATTCCGGCGGCGTCCACGAAGGAGCCGCCACGCCGCTGCCCAGCGTCACCCCGAGCGCGGCGGCCAGCGAGCTGGCCCGGAAGCCGATGCCCATGCGGCGAAACGACATTCCGCCGCCCCACAGCATCGCGAAGCCGAGCGACGACGCCACCGTGACCGACAGGCTGAAGAACAGCACGAGCGACGGCGCCGGTCCCGCGCCGGCCCCCCACGCGCCGACGCGGTTCAGCGACATCAGCCGGAAGTTGTCCAGCAGCCCGAGTGCGCCCGACCATCCGGCGACCGCCCAGGCGAGCGTCGTGGGAAGCCCGAGAAGCCACAGCCGCCGGCTCGACGCACGGGTCTGCTCGGGGTCTTCCGGCAGGCCGTAGTCGGCTAGAGAACCGAACACCGCGGCCGCCTACGCGATCGGGCCGAACACGGCGACCTTGGCCGGGTCGGCGGGGTCGAGACGGGCCTCGTGCCGGGTCCCGGGCGCGTACTGCTGGATGGTCGCCTGCGGAGCGATCAGCGGGGTGACCGTCTGGTACATCATGCCGTCGGCGCGGGTGACCTCCAGCGTCGCGGTGTACTGGGCCTGTCCGGCGACCGTGCGGCCGGTCGGCTCCAGCGCGCGGATCACCAGGGTGGCCTTCTCTCCGGTGTCGTAGAGCCGGCGCAATTCGGTGCCGTAGGCCTGGAGTTCCTGCTGCTGGCGCAGTTGCTCCTGCATCGGCAGCGCCAGGAACGCCGCCGTGTCCGGGTCGGCGGCGATGTTGCGGAACGCCTGCGCGGCCAGCTGCGGCGTCGGCAGCTGCGGGGTGATGTCGTGCCCCTGCGCGGCGGCCGCCAGCCGGAACTGCTCGGCGTGCTGCTGGAAATCCTGCGCGCCGCGGGCCATGCCCTGCTGGGTCGCCTCGTTGATCTTGTCTCGGATCTTCTTGAACATGGGGTGCCTTTCGCTGTGCCGGTGTGCTGGACACAGCTTCGGGCGGGCGGGGTGCTACCGAACCCAGGTTTTGCCGTCGTCGGTGGCGTCGAGGCAGGTCAGAGCCGCCCAGAAGACCGGGGAGCGGGCTGGCTCGGGCTGTTCGCGCCAGCGCGCGAGCCGGCTGCGCTGCCACGCGCACAGCTCGGCGACCGGATCCGGCCCGGAGAGCGCGGTGTCGACGGCGATGATCAATTCGGCCATCGGATCCGCGCCGGACACCGCGGCCGACGTCGGCAGCGCCCAGACCGTCGCGGCGACCAGCCCGGCCCCGGCCGCGACGGCGGCGAGCAGCACGCCGAACGGTTCGGGCAGGCCGAAGTCGCTCGCGCTCGCGCAGCCGATCAGCGCCGCCCGGGCGGGCATGTCCGCTTCGGACAGTGCCAGGTCGGCGGCGGTGAACGGCCGGTGCGCGCCGATCGGCGCGGCCGTGCCGGGCAGGTCGGCCGAGCAAGACAGATGGAGCGCGGTCTGCGCGCCGTGGACGTCCTGGATGCGGCTGACGTGCCCCGCGAACACCAGCCGCGAACACGGTTCGGCCAGCAGTTCGGCGAGCAGCCGCCGGTCGGTGTCGGTGCGGCGGACCAGCTCCAGACCGCCGGAGGCGACCGGCCGGACGGGGCCGGTGGCGAGCTGGGCGTCGAGGTGGCGGATCAGCGGCGAGGCGGCGGTTTGCTTGCCGAGGACCGAACCCAGTTCGCCGAACGCGCTCTGGCCGGGGATCCGCGGATCGAGCAGGTAGACGGGTGGTCCGGCGGCGGCCGCCTCGCGGCGCGGGATCCCGGCGGGGGCGAGCAGGGAGACGTCGGTGAGGTCGAGGAGCCGGAGGTCGCTGTCGAAACAGGTGTCGACCTCGTCGGCGTCGAGCACGTGATCCGGCCGCCGGTCGGGCAGGGCGAGCAGGCCCCACGGAACCGCGGCGAGTGCCGGTGACGGCTGGATCCGCAGCAGGGGACGCGTGGCTCGCCGGAGTTGCGCGACGAGGTCGGCGGGCAGGAGGTTGAGGGCCAGGACGCGGGCAAGGCGTTGTTCTCCGGCGGAGAAGGCATCGAGCGAACGACGGACGGCGTCGGCGACCCGTTCGCCTTCACGCGGCGTCGGGGAAGCCTCGGCCAGGAACCCGCGCGCGGTCTCGACGAGATCGGCGTCGATCAGGTGCGCGTGGACCGTGTCGAGGTCGCTGGTGGTGCGCCAGCTGAGGTAGGTGTGCCCGGCGTCGGCGTAGCGCAGGATGAATGTCTCTCGGCCGGGTTCGGCGGCGGGCCAGGTCTCGACCGTCCGCGTTGTCGAGGCACACCCGTACCGTTCGGCGGCCAGCCGGGACCAGGCGTCCAGTTCCATCGGCGAGGAAGGCGACCAGCGCAGGCCGGGCGGCGGGGCGAGCCGGAGCGGGAGCGACGAGGTGACCGAACCCAGCGCTGCCAAGGGAAGCTGATCGGTCTCGGCGGGCGGTGCGGCCAGCTCGGGGAGTTCGCCGGTCAGGTCAAGGGAGCGGTCCTCCGGGTACGCGCCGACCGCGCAGGCGCGTTCGATCAGCTCCGCCGTCAGCCGCGTTTCGCCGAGCTGGGTCAGCAGGACCATCAGCAGTTCCATCGCCGGGCCCGCGACGCTGTTCGCCCACGCGGTGCGCGCCTGGGCCGACGCGAAGGCGAACCGGTACTCCTGCGCGGCTAGCGCCATCGGGAGCAACAGGTCCAGCACCGCCCGCGGGTCTTCGCCGCGTGTGTAGCCGATTGTGGCCGACAGGTAGTCAGCTCGCAGGCACTCCAGCCATTCGCCCGAATCGCGGGCCGCTGCCTGGAGGTCGGCCACATGCTTCTCCGCGGCTGGCCAGTCGCCCTCGGCTGCCGCACAGCGAGCCAGCGCTGACGCGAGCCGACGCGCGCCCGGAGTGTCTCCGTTCGCCGCCCACAGCTTTCCCGCGTGCTCGAACTGGTCTCGCGCCTGCGCGACTTCGCCGGCGAGCAGCAGCAACGTGCCCAGTGCGTAGCTGGCCTCGGCGACGTCTCCGGTCACTCCGGCGGCGGCGAGTTCGTCCCGGGCCTCGACGATCGCCGTGATCGCGCCGGGGAGATCCCCGCCGAGCGCGCGGGTTTCGGCCAGCCCGATGGCGAATTTCGCCGCCGCCGGGCCGTCGCGGCCGGCGGTGAGCCGCAGCAGATCCGCTGTCGCGTCCGCTTCCTCGCCGCCCGCCTGGCGGATGCGGGCGCGTTCGGCCCGTGCCATCGCCTGCAGCGCCGCCACTTGGTCGCGGACCTCGTCGAGGTCCGCGAGGCTGTCCAGATCGGCCAGGATCTCCTCGATCGCGTCGCGCGCCCCGGCCGGATCCCCGGCGGCCACTTGCACGCGTACTTCGAGGATGCGCAGTTCCAGCTCGTCGGCACCGTGCGGGTCGAGCTGCTCGCGCGGGAACTGGCCGGGTTCGGCCGCCTTCCGGAACGCCGCGCGGCGTCGCTGGTCGGCGAGCAGTTCCCGCGCCCGGTCGAGGGAACCCTCCTCAGTGGACAGCGAGATGAGGACGCGTTCCGCTACCTCGCGGGAACCCTCGATCATCCGCAGCTCGGCGTACTGTCCGAAGTGGACGATGGCGGCGGTGCTGACGGTGAAGACGCTGAGCACGGCTTCCGCGCACTGGCGCGCGTTCCGGAGATCGCCTGCGGAGTAGCAGACCGTGGCCAGATCGCTGACTGCGGCGACTTCGAGGCTGACGCGGTCGAGCTGCTGGGCGAGCTGGCGCATCCGCGCATAAGCCCGCTGCGCAGCGGCGACATCACGCGCCGCGGCGAGTCTCTTGGCCTCGGCTTGGACGGCGAAGGCTTCGGTGAGCAGTCCGTGGTACTCGGCTTCGGTCAGCGCGCACGCGGGCAGTTCCCGGTAAGCGGCCGGGGCGAGACCGAAATGCCTTGCGACGCAACGACAGTTGTAGCCGTGCGAAACCGAGCCGGCGAGTTCTGCGGGCAGCGGCCGGTCCGGCGGCTCGAGCGGGGGCGGCAACCCGGCGAGCACGTCAGAACTCCTCGTCGGCGACGGCTCGCTCGGCCAAGGTACGGACCGCGGGCGGCAGCGCTTCGCGGGCCCGTACCAGGGAGATCACCTCGGCCCGGTCTTCCGGGGTGGTCCCGGCGACGTCCGGGTCCGCCGCTCCGACGACGAGACCCATCCGGGCGGAGGACGTCGCCGCGAGCCTGGTTCCGGCCTCGTCCAGGTCTGCCGTCCCGGCGAATCCTCCGCTGCCGAGGTGCAGGGCGACTTCGGCGAAAGGCTCGGCGTCGTGGGTCGCGACGGCGATGAGGGTTGCGTCGTCTAGCGCGCCGGCGACTTCGACCTCGAGCCGGGCGGCGGTCCTGGTCGCGACGATCCGCCAGGCCACCGTGTCCTCCGCGGCGTCCAGAACGCCCGGTGGCACCCGGGCCCAGTCGACACTGGCGCGTCCCTCGGCCAGCACGCCTTCGCCGGACGCAGCGGGGCCGGAACCGGCGGCCAAGGCATACGCGCGCTGACCGGGGGCGACCCGAGCTGCCAGTTCAGCCGCGGCTTCGGCTCGCTCCAGGTCGTCTTGGCGGTCGAACCAGGCCGAAAGCTGCGTGCACAGACGCCGGGCTTCCTCGGCCACCGGCCCCGCAGCGGCGGCCAAGCCGGAGCTGGTTGCCTGGTCGAACAGCTCTGCGGGGCTGGCCTCGAAGCCGTCGAGCAGGCCTTCGGCGAGGTCTTCGACCGCCGTGGTCGCGACGGCCGCTTCGAAGCCGAGCAACGCCGGGTCGAGCGCTGGGATGGCGAGGGCCGGGCCGGCGGGCCACCAGCGGCGCGCCCAGAGCAGAAGCGCGAGGCGAGCCAGTTCCGGCTGGGCCGGGACGTCAACATGCCCGTCTCGAATCGCCGCCAAGCTGGCTTCGGCACCGACGAGCCTGGTGAGCCACGGTTCGGCCGCGCTCGCGTCGGCGAGTTCGATCCGCATCGACGGCACCGAAGCGCCGAGCAGATCGGCCAGCGCGAAGCGGATGAGGCCGCCGTCCGCCGCGAGGACCGGCGTGTGCACCGGATGCGTCACGAGGCGGCCTCCAAGCGCGGCAGGCTGGCGACGAGGGCGCGGCGCACTTTCGTCCGCAGATCCAGCGACGTCGACCGGACCACTCCGGTGAGGAGGTCCCGGAAGTCAGCCGGGACCTCGCCGCTGACGTCGAAGCCGTGCAGCCGGACCCACAGCCTCGCGAGAAACCGCTTCGCGAATTCACGCAGCTCTCGCAGGATCTCGGCGTCCGGCTGCGCGGCGAGGGGCGTCGAACCGGCCAGCGCCCGGCGGGCGTAGAGGACGTATCCCTCCCGGGCGACCTGGGCGTTGAGCCGCTGCGCGAACTCCGGGAGGTCGGTGGACGTAACGCCGTCGAGCGGCCGGAGCGCGGGCGCGAGGACGACGCCGAGTACGAAACACGTTGCCAGCACGGGCAATTCGAGCCCGAATCCGGCGGCGGTACGGCTGAGTTCTTCGTCGACCAGCTCGGCGACGGGTCTTTGCTCGGCCGCCCGGCGCAAGGTCGCGCGGACCCGTCGTTCGATGCTGCGTTCGAGAAGCTCGCCGCCGGTCTCGTCGCGCTGGTTCAGCGGCGGTACGGCGGTGCGTTCGCCGCGCTGAAGGCCGAGATCAGGCGCGGGCAGGCCGGAAACCTCGCGGACGGCCCGGGCGAGCACGGCGGTTCCTCCGGGCTGACGCAACGCGAGGCCGAACGCGTGTCCGGCGGGGGAGTCGGCGAGCGCCTGCCAAGCCTCGTCGGTGAAGCCGTTGACGACCTTGTTGAGCAGCGCTGTGGCGTCTTCTGTCTGGTACGGGTGCGGGGTGGTGCGCCAGCGGCGGTGCAGTTCGGCGGTCAAGTCGGCGGTGCGCTGCGGGTCTGCCAAGTACCGGCTCAACTGGTCGACCCCGGCCGCACCGACTTCGCCGTGCCATTCGCGCAACGCCGCCGCGGCCCGCTCCGGCGCGGAGGAGTCCGGCGTACCGAAGGCTGTCGCGAGTTCGTAAGCGAGCGGAAAACACACGTCCTGGACGTTTCCCGCAGTGATGCGCAGGACCCGGCGCTGCCGCTTCAAGTGCGTGAACCACGCCGCCGTGGCGCGCAGCCGCGCCGAATCGGCCAGCAGCAGCTCGGTCACTTCCGCCGCCGCGGCCGGGTCCAGCAGCGGGCGGCCCAGCCGGGGCCGAGCCGCGGTGCGGACCACGAGCGGATCGATGATCTTCTTGACCGTGCGGGTCAGCGGACCGCCGTCGCCCGCCGAAAGGACCTCGACGCCCGGGATCCGCCGCCAGGCCTGCGCGAGAACAGCCGAGCGCAACCGGGACTGCCCGTGGCCTGCCGTCATCGCGCCCCCTCGCTCCGCCTGAACTTTATCCTGCCGCGGCTCCGCGTCCGACTGAGGCGTTTCCGCCGCCGAGGGAAACGCCCGGGAAGGCAAGCGGAGCAGGTGATCGACCGCGGGCCGGGAACAGTCGGTCCCCGGGTCTGCGCTGAATTCGCCAGCCATCCGGCTGCTGTCGCGAACCCGGCGCGTTGCCGGAATCCGGCAGCCGCAACGGATCTGGGCAGCCAAGGCCGACCGGACCAGCGGGCGGTGGAGCAGGGTGTCGAGATCCACGGCCTCAACTCGTTCCCGGTCGCTCGGCAGCTGATGCCGCCCCTCGAAAGCACGCGCCCCACTCGGTACTCCGGTTGCTCGGCGACCCGGCCGGACGGGTGGACTTCGCCCGGGATCGGCTCACGCGCCGCACTGCCTGGCAGGCTGGGGCCTTCGAGTCCGCGCGGCTGGCAGTCCGGCACCTGCACGAGCGCGTCCTGTCCCGCTGAACTCCCCGGCGGCGCGGCGGCAAGCGGTCCCTCCGAGGAAAGGACTCCCATGGTGCACACCCAGTTCGACCCGGCCGTCCGCGCGGCGCTGGCCGCGAACGCGGTGGCGGCCAAGACCCGCGAAGGCCTCACCTGGCAGCAGATCGCCG
Organism: Amycolatopsis sp. NPDC114484; assembly: GCF_055633755.1. Taxonomy (NCBI): domain Bacteria; kingdom Bacillati; phylum Actinomycetota; class Actinomycetes; order Pseudonocardiales; family Pseudonocardiaceae; genus Amycolatopsis; species Amycolatopsis sp. NPDC114484. Next base: position 47,642 of record NZ_JBVKDQ010000017.1, read on the forward strand.
ACGCGGCCGGGCTGTCGGCGGTGTTCACGACCGCCGCCGTCCTCGGCCAGCACCCGCTGCCGAAGGAGTCCGCCGAGGCCGTGGCCGCGCTGCTGGGCCTGGACGACGACGCCGCGCTGCAGCTGCAGACGGTCCCGATGCGGGGGTCGCTCCCGGACCGGGTCCCGACCGACCCGACCATCTACCGCTTCTACGAGATCCTGCAGGTCTACGGAACGACGCTGAAGGCTCTCATCCACGAGCAGTTCGGCGACGGCATCATCTCGGCGATCAACTTCAAGCTCGACGTGAAGAAGGTCGCCGACCCCGAGGGCGGCGAGCGGGCTGTGATCACCCTGGACGGCAAGTACCTGCCGACCAAACCGTTCTGAGCGCGCGGCGGGCCGGAGCGCCTTCCGACCCGCCGTGGAGGACGCGTCCTCTGAACCGATTCCGGCGGAGAATTCGGGAACCGGGTAGGCTGGGCGGCAAACTGCTCGTCGTCGGGGCAATGCTGGTCTATCCTGCTCTCAGTGCCGTGCTGTCGCTGACCGGAATAGGAGAACGCTGTGACCAATCCGTTCGAAGACGAGAATGGGGTCTACCTCGTCCTGGTCAATGCCGAGAACCAGCACTCGCTGTGGCCCGAATTCGCCGCGGTGCCCGCCGGGTGGACGACCGTCCACGGACCGGCGTCCCGGGCGGAGTGCCTGGACTACGTCAACGAAAACTGGACTGACCTGCGGCCCGCCTCGCTGATCGCCGCGATGGCGGACTCCGCCGAGCCGTCCGCGAGCTGACGCCGCCCGGGTCGTGAAATACCGGAAATGACACCTGTTGCCGCGCGACGAATTGCGTCGCGGACGAATTCATTCGTAGTCGCTGAACGGTCGGCGCGACGATTGTATTCTTCATGTACGCGGGCCTGATTGACTTCGCCTGGAGGGGGATTAAACGGCGTTTCTGTCAGATCGGTGGTATAGTGATCCGGCTTCATCTGACCCTGGAGTCATTTCAGTCCGTCCGATTTCTCGAAGGCCCTCTTCCGGTTGTCGAACTGCTCGGCGCTCTGTGCCGGCTGAGGAGGGACGCGCGTCCCGCCGGGCATTTCCCGGTCCGGTTCCGGCCGCCCCGGCCGATCCGGCCGTTGTTCGACCTGTTCTCCGCGCGCGGCGAGGTGCCGGACTTCCTCGTCTCGCGCCGCGCCGAGATCGGCTCCGCGCTGGACGACCTCGCGGCCCTGCCCGCCGACCGCGTGCGCGCCGACCTCGCGGCGACGTTCCGGCTGAAGCAGCCCGCCGCGTGGCTGAACGACCTCGCCGAGGGGAGCGACGAGGCGAGAACGGCGCTGGTCAAGGCCATCGAGGAGGGCTACCGCGGCCTGGTGGAGCCGCAGTGGGCCGAGATCGTCGCCACCGCGCAGGCGGACTTGGCCCAGCGCGGGCACATCATGCTCCGCCAGGGCGTGGCGCGGGCGATCGGCTCGGTGTCCGCGGCGATCGGCCAGCTCGGGAACGTGGTGGAGATCGGCAGCCCGGCCGACCGGGACCTGCCCGCGCCGCACGGGCTGGACTTCGTGCCGTCGTGCCTGGCCCCGGAGACGGTGGTGATCCCGGGCGGGGCGGGCGAGCCGGTGACCGTGGTGTATCCGATTCCGGGCGTGCCCGCGCGAAACGGGCCGGGCCGGTCGAGCGGGGACGGCCTGTCGGCGCTGGTCGGGGCGCGCCGGGCGGCGATCCTGCGGGCCGCGGTCGTGCCGCGCGGGACTACCGAGCTCGCGGTGCAGGCGGGGGTGAGCCTGTCGTCGGCTTCGGAGCATGCGAGCGCGCTGCGCAACGCCGGGTTGATCATGACGGTGCGGGCGGGGCGGAAGGTGCTGCATACCGCGACGGAACTGGGTGCGTCGCTGGTGCGGGCGAGTGATGCGAGGTTGTGCGACGCGCGCTGACCTGGGCTGGATCGCTGGGCATGGTCGAGCGGTGGTTGCGGGCGAGTGGCGCGCGGTTGTGCGACGCGCGTTGACCTCGGCTGGACCGCCAGGCATGTTCCAGCGGTGACTGCTGGACGGCGATTCGCGGGCTGTCGCGCGGCATCGCGGGCTTCCGCCGGCCGGGACCGGCTTCGGAGCGCACTCGGGCTGGTCGCGGCGGGGCGGAAGGCGTCGCGTGACCTGAGCTGGTCTCATCCGGGAAGCACCGGGACCCCTTTGGCCCAATGACGGGTGCGGTCGAACGGGTAGGTCGGCAGCCACCCGCGACGGCGGCCGGGCGAGAAGACCGCCGACCAGTCCGGCGTGCCTCCCTCCAGCCAGATCCGGCCGAGGTTCGCCAGGTCCGGGGACGCATCAGGGAGGGGAGGCGAGGAAGGGTCGGCGACGATCTCGAACTGGCGGCACGGCCACGCCCGGCGACCGGTGGCCAGGGTGAACGCGACGTCGGCCAGCGGCAGGTCCGGCTCGCGCTCCAGGTGCTCCCGGAGCCGGGCCGCGACAGCCGCCAGTGCCCGCGGGGTGCGGGCGGACAGCACGAGGAGGTGGTGCGCGGGGGACGCCGCCGGGCGGGGGACCGGCGGCGGCTGTTCGAGGACCACGTGCGCGTTCGTCCCGCCGAGACCGAACGAGCTGACCCCGGCCCGGCGGGGCGCGGCCAGTTCGACCGGCTCGGTGTTGACGCCGAAACCGCCGGCGGAGAGGGGGAGATGCGGGTTCGGCCGCCGGAAGTGCGCGGCCGGCGGGACGGTGCCGTGCCGGGCGACGAGGGCGGCCTTGATCAGGCCGACGACCCCGGACGCCCCGTCGAGGTGGCCGATCGACGCCTTGACCGAACCGAGCAGGCACCCGGGAATCGCGGCGAGCCGGAAGGCGCGGTCGAGGGCGTCGACCTCCAGCGCGTCGCCGAGAAGCGTGCCGCTGCCGTGTGCTTCCACGTAGCTGACGGCGTCGATCTCCGCCGCCCGCAACGCTTCCAGCACCACGGCGGCCTGGCCGCTGCCGCTGGGGGTGCGGTAGTCGGGGCGGTCGCCGTCGTTGTTGACTGCCCAGCCGCGGATCACTGCGTGGATGGCGTCGCCGTCGTCCAGCGCGTCGGCGAGCCGTTTGAGCAGCACGACGCCCGCACCGCTGCCGAACACCGACCCGTCCGCGTCGGCGTCGAAGGAGCGGCAGCGGCCGGACAGCGAGACCAAGCCGTCCGGCGCGGCCAAGCGAGGCGGATAGGGGACGGCCGCTCCGCCCGCGAGGGCGAGGTCGCAGCGGAAGTCGGCGAGGTTCTGCGCGGCCAGGCATGCCGCGACCAGCGAAGACGAACACGCGCTCTGCACGGCGAGGCTCGGCCCCGAAAGGCCGAGCGCGTAGGACACGCGGGCGGCGGCATGGTCGGTCGCGGTTCCGACGGAGGTTGCGCCGGGCCAGGCACCTGCCAGGCGGTAGTGCTCGTACCAGCTCGGGCCGACGCTGGCGAAGACTCCGGTGTCCGGGCACGAAGCCGGGTCGTAGCCCGCGTCTTCGAAAGCCGACCACGCGGTTTCCAGCAGCAGCCGGTGTTGTGGGTCGAGTTCTGCGGCCTCGTCCGCGCTGTAGCCGAAGAATTCCGCGTCGAAGTCCGCGATTCCGTTCAGGTGGCCTGCCGAGCGCACCACCTGAGGGTCGCGCAGCAGCGATTCCTCGACTCCGGCGGCGCGCAGCTCCTCGTCGGAGTAGCGGCGGATCGGATCGACGCCCGCGAACAGGTTGCGCCACAACGCCGCCGGGTCCGCCGCGCCCGGGACCCGGCATGCCATGCCGATGATCGCGATGTCCTCGGTCACCGGGCACGCCGTCCTGCGCGGGCCGCGCGGCGGCGGGACATCCGGTCGCCGACCCGGTCCAGGGCACCGCCCGAACCTTCCGAGAGGGAGTCGGCGAGCGCGGTGATCGTGGGGTGGTCGAACAACCGGCCGAGCGGGATCTCGACGCCGAGTTCCTTCTCCAGCAGGCGTTTCAGCAACGGGACTTGGGCGGAGTGCCCGCCGAGCGCGAAGAAGTCCTTGTCCGCGGGCGGGTCCGGCAGACCGAGCACGGCCGACCAGGCGCGGGTGATCGCCTGCGGCAGGTCGTCAGCCCGGCGGATGGTGCGAACCGGAGAGGGGAGCGCGCGGACGTCGACCTTTCCGGTGCTGGTCAGCGGAAAAGTTTCGAGGACGGTGATCTCGCGCGGGACCATGTAGTGCGGAAGTTTCCGCGCCAGTGCGCCGAGCAGCGACTCCGGATCCGGGCGCTCGCCCCGTGGCACCACGTAGGCGAGGATCTCGCTCTGCCCGGCGACCGCGACGGCCTGCGCGACCGCGGGCTGAGCGCACAGAGCCGCTTCGATCTCGCCGAGTTCGACCCGGTAGCCCCGGATCTTCACCTGCCGGTCGGCGCGCCCGAGGTGCAGGAGGGTTCCGTCCGGCAGCCTGCGGGCGAGATCCCCGGTGCGGTAGGCGGGCACGCCGTCGATCGTCGTGAACTTCCCGGCGGAGGCGGCCGGATCCCGCCAGTAGCCGGGTGCGATGTGCTGGCTGAGCACCGTGATTTCGCCGCGCAGGCAGGTGCGGCGGCCCGCCGGGGCGAGCAGGATCACCTCGACGCCCGGCAGCTGGCGGCCGACCGGTATCACCTCGCCGTCCACCCGCGCGTCCGGTCCCAGATGGTGCTGCGTGACGAAGCTGATCTCGGTCGCGCCGTAGCCGTTGACGAACACGCAATCCGGCGCACCGACGCGGCGGGCCCGCTCCACGTCGTCGCGGCGTACCTGTTCTCCGCCAAGGAGAACCGCGCGCAGGGCGGGCAGCCGACGGTCGCCGAGGGAATCGGTCAGGTAGCGGAACATCGTCGGCGTCGAGTGGTAGACCGTCACCTCGTGTTTCGCGAGGACCTCGCCGAGCGCGGCGACGCCGTGCGCGGCCACGTCGAAGGGCACTACCGCGGCACCGCTGAGCAGCGCGGAGAACAGGTCGGTGACGGCCATGTCGAAGCCGAAGGACGTGAGCAGGCCGAGCCGGTCGGCGGGGCTGATCCGGAAGTTGTCGACGTGGTTGCGGACCTGGAAGAGGACGTTGGCGTGCGGCTGCGCGACCGCCTTCGGCCGGCCGGTGGACCCCGAGGTGTACAGCACGTAGGCGTGGGAACCTCCGGACGCGGCGAGGTCGTCGGGCCGAAGTTCTTCCTCCGCTGTGGACAGATAGTGCACGGCCAGCGCAGGTCCGATCCGAGCGCATACGGGCTGGTGTTCCGGGTCGGTCAGGATCGTGGTGGCGCCTGCGTGGGTCAGGATCGCGGCCAGCCGGTCGGGCGGATGGTGCGGGTCCAGCGGCACGTAAGGCCGTCCGGCGAGCACGGCGGCGACGATCGCGACGATGTGCGCCGGTCCGTGCGGGAGCAGCAGCCCGACCGGGCCGGTGCCGGACCGCAGCAGGGCGGCGGTCCCGGCGGCTCGGGCGGCGAGTGCTTCGTAGGTGAGGGATTCGGTGTCGGTCAGGACCGCCGGGTTGGCCGGAAACCGTTGGCAGATCTCGGCGAATTGGTGCGCGATCGAGGTCGCGTCAGCGGGGAACGGGGTGTGGCCGGGGCGCGCGCCGGAGGTCTCGAGGGTCGACGTTCGATCGCCGCGTGCGCGCGGGAGCAAGTGCGCCGTGGACCGCTCCGGGTGGTCGAGGATCTCGGCCAGCAGGGCGGGCAGGTCGGCGGTGAGGTCGGCGAGCAGGGATTCCGGCAGGCGGCCGAGCCACGAGATCCGGGGGCGGTTCGTCCGCAGGGTGAGGACGATCTCCAGGTCGTACGGTGTCGAGGCGAGGGCGAGCGGTTCCAGGCCGAGCCCGCCCGCCGCGATGGGCGGGCCCTCCTCGCCGAGGGCGAAAGCGCGCAGGCTCGAATGATCGAGCTGGCCGAGGAATTCGTCGACCGCGACCGCTGCTTCGAATCCGGTGCTCGCCGTGCGCTGGGCGGCGGCGATGTCGCTGAGCGCGGTCGAAACCGGCCGGTCCTCCTCGAGGTCGACGACGAGGGCGGAGCCGTCGGCCAGGCCCAGCGGCATCGCGCCGGTGCCGGTGTAGCGCCGCAGCAGCAAGGCGATCGCGGTCAGGAAGACCGAAGCTGGCTGACCGGCGAAGCGTGCGTCGAGTTCGGTGGTCAACCGCGCGCAGCGGCCGGACGGGGCCAGGTCGAGCCGGGAGTCGACCGGACAGTTCGTCGGCGCTGCGACGGCCGGGGTGAACTCGGGCGCCAGGGAGCCGGAAAGCTCGGCGACGAGGTGCGCCAGGAACTGCCCGAACCGAAGGTGGGTGGCGTGGGGCAGCGCGACCAGCAGTACGTGCTCGTCCTCGGCGAGAGAACGCAGGCGCAGCCGCAGAGGAGGTGCGGAGACGTCATTCCCGAAGTCGTCGGGAAAAGCGTCCACTGTGGAGGACGGATCGTCCGGAAGGCGGGCGGCGATCCGTTCGAGAACGCCGGAGAGGCCCGCCCGGTCGAGCGGGCCGGTGATGCGCAGCGCCCGCACGGTCACCGCCCCGCCGGGACGGCCAGCGCCGCGTCCACCGCGGCGCGCACGTCGGCCAACCCGGTGACCGGCACGAGCGCCGCCGGTTCGATCGGCCGGTAGTCGGCGGCGGAGTAAGTCCCCGAAGCGTGCAGGACGATCTCCGTGCCCGCCGGGACCAGCCGTCGTTCGATCGCGTTCAGCACCCCGGTCATCGCCATCACCAGCGACCATTCCCGCAGTTCGGCGTGGTCGGCGGGCATCGGCCGCCCGGCGGCGTTCAGCAGGTCGCGGATCATCGCGTACCGGCTCGTGCACTCCCGCCGGGACACGACGATCCCGGTCCCGCCGAAGCGCCGCACGAGCGGGTCCATCGTCTGCGAGGTGGCCGGGCGGCGGGTGTAGAACGTCGGCTCGAGCACCTCGTCCGGGTCCGCCGTGGACAGTGGGAAGTGCGGGTCGGAGTCCTGGACGTAGTGCCCGGCGCCGCGCCGGTACCGGGGCGCGTTCGCGGGGTCGTGGTCGCCGTGGAGCAGGCTCAGCACCATGTCGGGCGCGCCGAGGTGCTGGACCAGCAGGAAACCCGGGTGGGCGGCGGGATCCGCCTCCGCGGCGGCTTCGAGGTGTTCCCGGCCCTGGTGGTAGCCGAGCAGGCCGAACGCGCTCGACACGGCGTGCGCGTGCCAGCGGTCGCCGCGGGCCGGGTCGACGTCGTGTTCGAGGAAGGCCCGGGCGGCGTCGGCGACCAGGTAGTTGTCGAGGTCGAGGGTGAACCACAGGCGCGGAGAACCGGGGCGGACCTCCTCGCGGGCCACGAACTCGCGGGCGAGTTCTTTCACCTGCTCCGGCCGCGTGCTGTCCAGCAGCAGCACCGGATTGCGGCGGGCCAGTTCCGGTTCCCGGGACAGCGCGCTGGAGCGGAATTTCGACCGCGAACGGGCGGGCGCGAGCACGATCACCCGGAGCTGGCCGGGCGCCACGAGGCCGGTCGCGATCGCGCGGTCCACCGCGTCGCGCAGGGCCACGCCCTTGTTCGCGGAGGTCGGCGTGAAGATCACGATCGGCTCGCCGGTGCGGCGGACGTGCTCGACCGCCCTGGCGACGATCAGCAGGGAGGCGAAGGTTTTCGTCGTGTGCGTGCCGGGGTTGCCGGTGAGGTCGAGCAGCCGGATCGAGTGGCCGTCGAGCTCCGCGAGCGGGCCCCACGCGGCGGTCGCGACGGAGAAGTACTCCCGGGTCGCGGGGCCGAGGTCCGGCAGCGCGGGACCGGGGGCGAAGCGGCCCGGTCCGGTCACCGGAGCGGGAACCCGCCGCGCGATTTCCGCGCGGATCCGGTCGTAGTAGCCGGTGATCAGGTTCCGGGACGCGCGGGGGACGGGCATCGCTCCTCCTCGTTCGGGAAAGGGGCAGGGGAGCGCAGGCGGTCTCGCACTTCCAGGAGCCGGTCGCAGACGGAAGCGGTGTCCTGGACCGGGAATCCGGCCGCGACGTCGGGCAGGTACGGCAGCAGGGCCCGGCGCGCGGTTTCGCCGAACACGACGTCGGATCCCTGGACCACGACTCCGTCCCGGTGCCCGTCGCGCTGGTTCCGCCGCACCGCGACGTCCTCGGCGACGGGCAGGTCGAGGGTCAGCGAGCCGTCGCGGATCCGCACCGGGTACCCGCCCGGCAGCCCGAGCGGCCCTGGCACGTTCGTCCGGGTGTCCGCGCCGGTCAGCAGGTTTTCGACCAGAAGCGCGGCGGCGTGCCCGGTCACCGCGTTCAGTTCCCGGCGGTCGATCGCGCGGAGCTTGGCCAGCCGGGCGGTGACGTCGGTCAGCTGCTCGTCGTCCAGCCAGGCCAACGCTTCGTCGGCATCGTCTTCGGGCGCGTGCAGGTGCACGTGGTGGGCGAGCACGCGCAACGTCCGGGTGTCGTCGGCGGGCAGCGTCGCGCGCAGTGCGGCGGCGAGGGTCATTACGTTGCCGACGCCGCAGAACACCGGCAGTCCCAGGGCTTTCAGGAGCGGGTTGACCGCGTCGGGGAAGCAGCCGTTGACCAGCAGCGACTCCGGGCTGGCCGCCGCCGCCCGGGCGAGCGAGATCGCGGGCCCGGCCTGCAGCGGCAGGGTGAGCCCGAAACCGCCGCGTCGCAGCAGATCCGTCCACTCCGACGGGCTCGTCATCCGTTCCCACGGCGATTGGTGCGAGGCACAGTTCAGCACCACCTTCGGCTGAGTCCGCGCCAGCACCTCCCGGACGTCGGACAGGGCCGCCGCCTCGAAGCGGACCGGCGAGCCGTCCAGCCGCGCCCGCATTTCGGCGAGATCAGCGACCTCCCGTGCCTGGCCGGGCCTGCGGGCCAGGACGTGCACCACGGCCGGAACTCCCGCCAGGGCAAGCGAAAAACACGCGCTGCGCGCCAGGGATCCGCTCCCGGCGACGACGACGTGGAGCGCCCCGGCCGAATTCTCGGTCAATCCAGGTCCTTTCGCGGGAGAACGGGGATCACCGTAGCCGCGTCCGCCCGCCCGCCACCGTGGTTTCGCCCCTGTCCGAAAGCATGGACGCACGGGGGCGGCCTGGATCTACTGGCGCGGAGAAGGTTGTCGGCCGACGTGTGCGATGAGTGAGGCGGTATGGCCATCGGTGACTCCGCTGACCCCGGCCCGGCCGTCGAACCGGTCGCGATCGTCGGGATGGCCTGCCGGGTGCCGGGCGCGGCGGACGTCCGCCAGTTCTGGCGCAACCTGACCGCCGGGGTCGAATCGGTCCGGCGGTTCACCCGCGCCGAGCAGCTCGCCGCCGGCGTGCCCGCCGAGGAGCTCGACGACCCCGCCTTCGTCCCGGCCGCCCCGGTGCTCGACGACATGGCGGGCTTCGACGCCGCCTTCTTCGGGATGACCCCGCGCGAGGCCGAACTGGCCGACCCGCAGCAGCGGCTGTTCCTGGAGCTGTGCCACACCGCGTTGGAGGACGCGGGCCGCCCGCCGGGCCGGATCCGCGGCGAGGTCGGGGTCTACGGCGGCACCGGCGTGGACGACTACCTCTGGCGCAACATCCGCGGCAACCGGCGGATCTGGGAGTCGGCCGGGCGCGGCCTGACGATGGTCGGCAACTCGCCGGACTACCTCGCGACCTTCACCTCGTACAAACTCGACCTGCGCGGCCCGAGCATGACCGTGCAGACCGCGTGCTCGACCTCCCTGGTCGCGGTGCACCTCGCGTGCGAGGCGCTGCGCTCGGGCGAATGCGACCTGGCGGTGGCGGGCGGCACCAACATCGAACTCCCGCACCGCCGCGGCTACCTGCCCCGCGTCGGCGGGGTCGATTCGAGCGACGGGCACTGCGCGCCGTTCAGCGAGCAGGCGTCGGGGACGGTCTGGGGCAGCGGCGGCGGGACCGTCGTGCTGAAGCGGTTGTCCGAGGCGGTCGCGGACGGCGACCATGTCCACGCGGTGATCCTCGGCAACGCGGTCAACAACGACGGCTCGGAGAAGGTGTCCTTCACCGCCCCCGGGCCGAAGGGCCAGACCGCGGCGATCGCCCAGGCGCTGAGCGTGGCGGGCCTGGGCCCGGCGGAGATCGGCTACGTGGAGGCGCACGGCACCGGCACCCGGCTCGGCGACCCGATCGAAATCGCCGCGCTGACCGAGGTCTTCGGCCGCGGGCCGCGCGCCGGGCAGCGGTGCGCGATCGGGTCGGTCAAGTCCAACATCGGCCACCTCAGCCAGGGGGCCGGCGTCGTGGGCCTGATCAAGGTCGCGCTGATGGTGTCCCACGGGCTGATGCCGCCTTCGCTGAACGTCACCGCGCCCCATCCGGACATCGATTTCGCGAACTCGCCGTTCGTGGTCAACACGGTCGCGCGGGCCTGGGAAGCGACCGGTCCGCGCCGGGCGGGCGTGAGTTCCTTCGGCTTCGGCGGCACGAACGCGCACTTGGTGGTCGAACAACCGCCCGTGCTGCCTGCTGCCGAGGCAACGGAAGTCGCGTTGATTCCGTTGTCCGCCAAGACCGAGAGCGCCCTGCAGACGGCGGCGACGCGGCTGGCCGAGCACGTCGCCGACTCTCCGGAGCTGAGTCTTGCCGACATCGCGCACACGTTGCGCACCGGTCGGGACGAGCATCCGCACCGCGCTGTGGTGGTCGCGCGGGACGGCGAAGACCTCGCTCAACTGCTGGCGCGGCCAACTTCAGCGGTCGCCGATCCCGCGACGAAGGTCGCGTTCCTGTTTTCCGGACAGGGCAGCCAATACCCGGGCATGGGCGCGGAACTGCACCGCGCCGAACCGGTGTTCCGTTCCGCACTGGACGAATGCCTTGAGCTGGCGCGCGCCGAATTCGGTGCTGACCTCCGAGAGCTGTTCGCCGAGCACCCGGAGGAAACCCAGTTCGCGCAGCCCGCGCTGTTCGCCGTCGGCTACGCGCTGAGCCGGTTGTGGCGATCGTGGGGTGTCGAGCCCGAGGCGATGATCGGCCATTCCGTCGGCGAGTACGTGGCGGCTGCCGAAGCCGGGGTGTTCACCGTGCCCGAGGCGGTCCGGCTGGTGTGCGCGCGAGGCAGGCTGATGCAGCAGGCACCGCCGGGAGCCATGCTGGCCGTCTCGATGGACGAGGACCGGCTTCGCGAATGGCTGCCCGCTGATTTGTCCCTCGCCGCGGTCAACGGTTCGGGGGCCTGCGTGATCGCCGGGCCTGCCGAAGCGGTCGAAGGGTTCGCCGCGAAACTGTCCGCGGAGAAGATCCAGAACCGAGGTCTGCGGACGTCGCACGCGTTCCACTCTCCGTTGATGGACGAGGTTCTCCCGGATTTCCGCGCCGAGGTCGCGGCGGTGTCGCCGCGCCGCCCGGACCGGCCCTACCTCTCGACTCGCACCGGGGACTGGATCACCCCGGAACAGGCCGCCGATCCCGAACACTGGGTACGGCAGCTGCGCGAGACCGTCCGCTTCGGCGACTGCGTGCAGCGGCTGCTCGCGAACGGGTCCTGGGCGTTGGTCGAATGCGGTCCCGGACGGCAGCTCGCCGGGCTGGCGCGGGTCCGGCCACGCGGCGCGGCGCGGTCGAAAGGCCCGGTCGCGTTGCCGAGCCTGCCCACGCCGGGCGATTCTCGCGGCGACGTGGAGACCTTGTACGCCGCGGCCGGTCGCTTGTGGACGGTCGGCGTCCCCGTGCGCATCGATCGTCTAGGCACTCCCGGCCGCCGGGTTTCCTTGCCTGCCTATCCGTTCGAACGCACGCATTACTTCGTCGAACCCGACCCGGCGGGCGCGCCGCGACCCGTGGTCCCGGAACCGGTCGACCACAGCTGGGTTTCCGTGCCCACCTGGCGGCAGACCGCGCCGGTGGCCGCGACCGGCGGACCGGCCAGCTGGCTGGTCTTCAGCGACGGCCCGCGCGGCACCGATCTGGTCGCGGCGCTCCGGCGCAGTGGCGCTGACGTGGTCGAAGTCGCTTCCGGAGAGGAACCCGGCTGTATCCGCCCTACCGAACAAGACGACTATGCGCGGCTGTTCGCCGATCTTGCCGCGCGCGGCGGGATGCCGACGCGGATCGCCCACGCTTGGCTGCTCGACGTCGGCGAGGACGACCCTCTTCGCGCCCAGGACCGCGGGCTGTTCAGCCTCATCGCGTGTGCGCGGGCGCTCGCCACGACCCCGCAGGCCCAGTCGGGCGAGAGCGGCGCGATCGGACTGGACATTCTCACCCGGGGCGCGCGCGATGTCACCGGAGCCGACCTTGTCGATCCGGCCAGCGCCACGGTGACCGCGTTCGCTGAGGTCGCTCCGATCGAACTGCCTGTCCTGCGGGTCCGCCACCTCGACCTCGGGCCGGAAGATCGCGCTACTGGAGCGCTTCTGGCGGAACTGCGCGCTGCTCCGGGCGATCCGGTCGTGGCCCTGCGCGGGGGACGCCGGTGGGTTCCCGAGCAGCAGCCCGTTCCTGAACTGTCCGAAGTGGACTCGGCAACGCTGCGCCCGCGAGGCGTGTATTTGATTACCGGTGGTACCGGCGGAATCGGGATCACTGTCGCCGAGCACCTCGCGCGGCGGGTCGCGGCCCGGCTCGTCCTCACCAGCCGCCACGGTCTCCCGCCGGAACACGAGTGGGACGCGCTGGACGAGACCGACCGTGTTGGCCGGGCCGTCGCGGCGGTCCGCCGGATGCGCGCGGCCGGTGCGGAAGTCGAGGTCGTCGCTGCCGAGGTGAGCGACGCGGCCGACTTGGCCCGCGTGCGGGAAGTCCTCATTGGACGGTTCGGCCGCCTCGACGGCATCGTGCACGCCGCAGGCGTCGCAGGCGGCCAGATGATCGAGGCGTGGGATCGCGCCGAGGCCGAACGCGTGCTCGGCCCGAAGCTTCTCGGCACCAGCCTTCTCCGCGGTGCTTTCGGCGATCTCGCCCCGGATTTCCTCGTGCTGTGCTCCTCGACCTCGGCGTTGGTCGGGGCCCCGGGGCAGCTCGACTACAGCGCGGCGAATGCTTATCTCGACGCGTGGGCGGGTGCCGCGGACGGATGGCCGGTGCGGCGGTTGTCGGTCAACTGGGGGCGGTGGCTGGAAGTCGGCATGGCCGTCGAGACCGAGGTGCCCCGGGAATGGCAGCGCGTGCTCGACCAGCCCGGCGAGGCCTGGGACCACCCGATCCTGACCCATCGCGACGGCGACGGCGGATACCGCGGGACCGTCTCCCCGGCCACGCATTGGGTGCTTGACGAGCACCGTCACCAAGGCCGTGCCCTCATGCCGGGAGCCGCGCATGTGGAGCTGCTCCGGGCGGCTTTCGAGGACTACGTGGCGCGATCCTCGCCGCGGCATCGGGCCGAGCTCAGCGATCTCGTGTTCGTTCGCCCGTTGGTGCTCGCCGACGACGAGACCGCCCGCATCCGGGTCACCGTGCGCGGCGACGCGGGGGAGTACCGGGTCGAAGTCGCCAGCGAGGCCGGGGTGCACGCGGAGGCCCGGGCGCGCTGGACCGCCGACGAGGAGCCCACACCGGTCGATCTGCACACGATTCGCGCTGGCCACCGCGGGCAGCGTCAGGACTACGACGGCGACCGGCTCGCGCAGGCGGGCGGGTTCGCGCTGGGCGGGAGGTGGCGCAGCCTGCGGCACACGACCGACGCCGCCGACGGCATGAGCAGGCTGGCGTGGTTCGAACTCCCCGACGCGGTGCGGACGGAGGCCGTGAGGCTTCCGCTGCATCCGGCGGTGCTCGACGAGGTCACCTCGGTGGCCAGCGACGGACAGGGCCAGTACCTGCCGCTGAGCTACGGGCGGCTGGTGGTGCACCAGCCGTTCCCCGCGCGGCTGTGGGCCTGGGCGCGTTACCAGGGCGCGAGGGACGGCGAGGTCATCACCGCCGATCTGTCCGTTGTGGACGAACGCGGGGACCCGGTGCTGACGGTCGCCGACTTCGTCATGCGCCGCACCGACGTCGCCGCCCTCAGCGCCAAGCCCTCCGCGCCGGCGGGCGAGGGACTGCGTCCGGCGGAGGCCGTGGACCTCCTCGACCGGCTTCTCGGCGCGGACCTCGGACCCCGGGCGATCGTCACCGCGGTGCCGCTGGCCAGGATCCGCCAGCGCGCCGAGGCGATCCTGGCGTCCGGCCCCGGCACCGGGCCCGCGGACGACCTGGAGACCGCCATCGCCCGCGTGTGGGCCGACGTGCTCGGGATCGCCGAGGTCGGCGTGGACGAGGATTTCGCGGAACTCGGCGGGAACTCGCTGACCGCGGTCCAGCTGATCTCCCAGGTGCGCAGCGCGGTCGGCGTCCGGGTGCCGATGCAGGTGCTGTTCGAAGCGCCCACCGTCGCGGCGATGGCGGGCGTGGTCGCCCGGATGCGGGGAGACGCCAGTGGGCGCGGCTGACGAGCACCTCGTCGAGGTTCCCGGCGGCGCCTGGAAGGTCTGGCGCGCGGCCCTGTTCCGCACGACCGGCTTTCCCGCCGACGGACTCGCGGCCTTCACCTGCTCCGAAGCCGCGGCGATCGTCGACGCGCATCTCGACGGCGCCGTTGATCAGCACGAGGCCGAGCGGGCGTTCGCCGAAGCCGTCGCGCAGGGGAGCCGTGCGCTGTCGAAGATCGCGGCCGACCCGCTGTTCCGCGAGGCGCTCGTGTGGCAGAACGCGAGCGTGCTGCGGGTGGCCGATTCGGTCGCGGCGGAGACCGGGCCCGCGTGGCTGAACCGGCGGCGGCGCCGGGACGAGGTCCTGCTCGCCCGCTACTGGCAGCGCTACTGCGCCAAGACCGAGACGATCGGCTTCTTCGGGCCGGTCAGCTGGACCGAGATCACCTCCCGGCCGGACGTCGTCACCGCCGAGATCGGCCCGCGCCTGGTCCGGGAGCGAGCGACCCACCTCGAATACTGGGTGCTGGACGCCTACGCCCGGCACCTGGCCGAGGACGGCGAAACCCGGTCCTGGCTCCCGGTCCGGCTGCCCCCGCACCTCGCGCTCGACGGGACCCGGCTGCTGCATCCCACCGAGCCCGCCCGGACCCTGACCCCGCAGCAAGCGCAACTGCTCGCCCACTGCGACGGCCGCCCGGCGCGCGAAGTCCTGGCCGCGCTCGACGGAACGCTCGCGGAGCGGGCCGACCTGGAACGCATGCTTGCCGACCTGCACGACCGTTCGCTGGTGTCGTGGGGCATCGACCTTCCGCTGAACTACACCGCCCAATCCGCACTGCAGCAAGGAATCCAGGCCATCGGCGACGAGCGGATCAGGCACGGCGCGCTCGCCGGGCTCGACCGTCTCGACCGGGCGCGGGCGCGCGTGGCCGAGGCAGCGGGCGACGCCGACGCGTTGCTGACCGCCCTCTCGGCACTGGACGACGAGGTCACCGCGGTGACCGGCAGCGCGCCGCGGCAGCGAGCCGGCGAGATGTACGCGGGCCGGACTCCGTGCTATGAGGACACAATCCGGGACCTCGACCTCAGCTTCGGAGCCGGGCTGCTGGACGGATTCGGGCCCGCGCTCACCCGGATGGCGCACCTCGCGCGCTGGCTCACTGCGGAACTCGCCGCTGCCGTCCAAAGCGGACTGAGACGGCTGCACGCCGACCTGGCCGAGGACAACGGCGGCCGGGACGTCCCCTTCGGACAGTTGTGGTACCTCTCCCGCGGCGTCCTTTTCGGCCAGGACGACGGACCGGTCGCCGCCGCGCTGGCCGAGTTCTCCCGGCGGTGGGCGGCGTTGTTCGCGCTCGACACCCGGCCCGAGGACGTCCGCGGGGTCCATTGCGACAGCGCCGGCCTCGACGTCGAAACGCTGTTCCCCGCCGACCGGCCGGGCTGGGCCGGAGCGCGGTTGCACAGCCCGGATCTCCAGCTGTGCGCGGAGAATCTGGACGCCCTGCGCCGTGGGGACTTCTTCGCGGTACTCGGTGAGCTGCACGTTTCGTGGCCGACGTTCGACTCCGGGGTCACCGTCCGCGTCCACCCCGATCCCGAGCAGCTTCGCGCCGACTTGCGCAGTGACCTCGGCTCCGGCCGGATGCTGCCGCTGTTCCCGCCCACCTGGCCGCGGGTGACCGCGCGGGTGAACCGCTGCCTGGAGAACGCCGACGACCGCCAGTTCGGGTTCGTCGCCGCACCCGGCGCCGATCCCGATCGGCTGGTGCGGATCGCGGCGCTGGCCGTCACCGACCACGACGGCGAACTCGTCGTGCACGGCCCCGGCGGCTTCCGCCGTCCCGTGCTGGACCTGTTCTCCGAACTGCTGATGATGCGGGCGGTCGACGCGTTCCGCTCGGCCGCCGCGCGCCCGCACACGCCCCGGATCACCGTGGACCGGCTGGTGGTGTGCCGGGAGAGCTGGCGGACGACCGTCGGCGAGACCCGGCTGGCCGAGGTCAAGGGACACCGCGCGCAGTATCTGGCGGTGCGGCGCTGGCGGCGCGAACTCGGCCTGCCGGAACGGGTTTTCGCCAAGTTCGCGACCGAGGGCAAGCCGCTCTACGCCGACTTCACCAGCCCGGTCTACGCGGCGGGCTTCTGCTCCGCGCTGCGGGCCGCCGCTCGCGCCGGAGAGGACACCGCGCTGACGATCACCGAACTGCTGCCGGGGCCGGAGCACGCCTGGGTGCCCGATGCCGAAGGACAGACGTACTTGTCGGAGCTGCGTGTCCAGCTGCGGGATCCTGAGGCGGGCGAATGACTCCTCTGCCACAACGGTTTCTGGCCCGCGCGCTACAGCGACCCGACGCGGTCGCCGTGCGTCAGTGGGACCGTCGGCTGACCTACGCTGAATTGGCTGCGGCGGCTGCCGGTCTCGCCGCGACGTTGCGCGCTCGCGGGGTCGGACCCGAGACGCCGGTCGGCCTGTGCCAGCTGCGCCGCACGCCGGAGCTGCGTGTCCAGCTGCGGGATCCTGAGGCGGGCGAATGACTCTTCTGCCACAACGGTTTCTGGCCCGCGCGCAGCAGCGACCCGACGCGGTCGCCGTGCGTCAGTGGGACCGGCGGTTGACCTACGCTGAATTGGCTGCGGCGGCTACCGGTCTCGCCGCGACGTTGCGCGCTCGCGGTGTCGGTCCCGAGATCCCGGTCGGCCTGTGCCAGTGCCGCACGCCGGAGATGATCACCGGCCTTCTCGGGATCATGCTGGCTGGCGGGGTGTACTTGCCGCTGGAGCTGTCCCACCCCCGCCACCGCCGCGACGCCATCCTCGACGATGCCCGGCCGAAGCTGGTCCTAGTCGACGAGGACGGCGAGAAAGCCCTGGCACACCACAGTATTCCGCGTCTCCGGCAGGGAAGCGGTGGCATCGCGAGCCCCGTCGAGATCGCCCCGGAAAACCTCGCTTGCCTGATGTACACCTCCGGCTCCACCGGAGAACCGAAGGGCGTCGCGCTCGGGCACGGCGGTCTCATCGCTCACCTGGAAGCCGCCGCCGAGTGGGTCGGGCTCGACCGGAACGCTCGCGTCATGGCCTTCGCCTCGTGCGGTTTCGACCTGTCGCTGCACGAGATCGGGGTCGCGCTCGCCTTCGGCGCGGAGGTGGCGCTCATTTCCGAAGCCGACCGTCTCGACCCGGTCCGGCTGCACGAATTCCTCCGTGCCCACGAGGTCTCCTACGCCAATCTGCCGGTTTCGGTGCTGCCGCTGGTCGAGCCGCACGGACTGCCCGCGCTGACGGTGCTCGGGACGGGCTCCGAGGCGCCGGGACCGGAGCAGGTCGCGCGGTGGACCGCTCCGGGCCGCCGGTTCCTCAACAGCTACGGGCCGACCGAGGCCACGGTCATGGTGTCCTCGTTCGACGCGCGCGGCGAGTGGACGCGGCCACTCCCGATCGGCCGCGCATTGGGGGAGCACGGGCTGCACGTGGTCGACGAGAAGCTGTGCCCGGTACCGGTGAACACCCCTGGCGAACTGCTCATCAGCGGAGCGGGACTCGCCCGCGGCTATCTCGGGCGGCCGGGGCTCACCGCGGAGCGGTTCATCGCGGACCCGTTCGGCAGCGGCGGGCGGGCGTACCGCACCGGCGATCTCGTGCGCCGCGACGCGGACGGGGACCTGCAGTTCCTCGGCAGGCTGGACCGTCAGGTCAAGATCCGCGGCCAGCGCGTCGAACTCGGCGAGATCGAGACCGCGCTGCGGGCGCATCCGGAGGTCCGGCACGCCGTCGCGGACACGGTTTCCGGCACGGTCGTCGCGTTCTGCGTCCCGGAGACCGCGGAACCGTCGGCGCTGCGGGAGTACTGCGCGGACCGGCTGCCCGCCGCGATGGTCCCGGCGCGGGTGTTCTGCCTGCCCGAACTGCCCCTGCTGGCCTCGCACAAGGTCGACCGGGCCCGGCTCCGCGAACTGGTCGTCGCCGATCCCGAGCCAGCCGGAGCCCGGGACGAGCCGCTGCCCGCGGTGGTGGCCCGCGTGTGGCACCGGCTGCTCGGCGAAGGGGAGGAGTTCTTCGCCAGCGGCGGGCATTCCCTGACCGCGATGACCATGGCCGCGGCCCTGCGCGCCGAGCTTGGCCGTGACATCGGGGTCGGCGACATCTACCAAAGCCGCACCCTCGCCGGGCTCACCGAACGCGTCGAACGGGCCGCGCGCACCGATGAGATCGAGCTGACCACCGGACATCCGCCAGCGCTCTCGCCGGGACAGCGGCGGCTGTGGTTCCTCGACCAGCTGGCCCCCGGCTCCGCCGCATACAACACGCCGATGGCCCGAAGGCTGCGCGGACCGATCGACCCGGCGAGGCTCCAGGCCGCACTGACCGCGGTCCTTGCGCGACATGAGGTCCTGCGGTGGCGCTTCCCGGCCGACGGCGGCATGCCCCGGGCGGTGGCTGACCCGCCGTCCGCGCTGCCGCTGCCGGTCGTCGACACGTCCGCTGCTCAGCTCTCAGCGGAGCTGGACGCCGAAGCCACCGCGCCGTTCGACCTGGCGAGCGGGCCGCTGGTGCGGGCGAAGCTGCTGCGGCTCGCACCGGACGACCACGTCCTCGCGATCACCTTCCACCACGCGGTGTTCGACGGATGGTCGCTCCAGCCGTTCTGCCGCGACCTTTCCGCCGCCTACACCGGCGAACTGCCGCCGCTGCCGGTCAGTTACGCCGACTACCCCGCCTGGCGGAGCGAACGCGACCGGCGTCGCTCCGACGAGGATCTCCAGTGGTGGCGCGAACATCTCGCGGACGTGCCGACCGTCCTCGACCTCCCGCGCGACCACCCCCGCCCGCCCGCGCAAGCGCACCGGGGTGCCCTCGTCAAAGGGCGGCTCGGCCAAGAAGTCTCCACCGCGGTCGAAGCACTGGCGTCCACTTTGGACACGACGTCCTCGGTGGTGTTGTTCGCGGCGTTCGCCGAGCTGCTGCACCGCGTCACCGGCCGCGACGACTTCGTGATCGGAACCCCGGCCGCCGACCGCGGCCACGTCGCCTTCCACGACCTGGTCGGCTTCTTCGTCGAGATCGCCCCGCTGCGATGCCGCGCCGACGACACGCGGAGCTTCGCCGACACAGTTCGCGGTGCGGCCGCTGAGTTCGTGGCCGCCCTCGCGCATCCCGCCGCACCGCTGGAACGCATCGTCGCCGAGCTGCGAGTGCCCCGCGAACCCACCCGCGGCCCGCTCGTGCAGGTGCTCTTCAACGTCTACGGCTTCGCGCCCGGAGAACTCGTTTTGCCCGGCGTAGCGACGGAAACGCTGCCGGCCGGACAACCCGGCTCCGCGTTCGACCTGACCGTCTACGTGGAACGTCACGAGGACGGATTCGGCGTCGAACTTCTTTACGACCGCGCGCTGTACGAGCCCAGCCGGATCGACCGGCTGCTCGCCGCGTACCTCGAATGGATCGCCGCCCTGACGGCCACCGGCGAGAAGCCCCCGCTGGATCCCTCGCTCAGCCAGGGAATCCGCGAGAGCCCGGCGAACGAGGAACCGGCCGCGGAACACGGCGCCTGGTCGGAAACCGAACGAGAGCTGGCCCGGATGTGGACCGAGGTCCTGGACGGGCGCCCGGCCGGGGTCGCCGACAACTTCTTCGACCTCGGCGGAACCTCGTTCGCCCTGACCGTCCTGCACGGCCGGATCGAACGGCAGTGGGGCGGCCGCGCCCGGCTCGCGGACCTGTTCCGCTATCCCACCGTGCGCGCGTTCGCGGCGTTCCTGGACGGCCAGGCCGCGGACACCGCACTCGAAGCGGCCGACCGGCGGGCCCGCGCCCGCCGGGACCGGGCCCGGACACGAGGAGGGCGGTCATGGGCCTCCCGGTAACGCTCGTCTTCCCGCCCGCGGCGGATCCTTCGCTGCCGCACGGCGCGCTGCCGCTGCTCGGCGCGGTGCTCCGGCGCGGCGGGTACGACGAGGTCGAACTCCGCGACCTCAACCTGGAGGCCTTCGACCACCTGCTGCGGCCGGAACCGCTCGCGGAGGCCGCGGACGGCGGGGCGGCCGAAGTGGTCGCGAACATCACCGAATCCCGGCGCATCCTGCGGGATCCGGCCGACTTCTACGATCCGGCGAAACTGCTTTACGCCAAGCGGATCTTCCACCTCGCCGGCGACCTGATCACCGCCGGAGCGCCGGAGTCGCGGTTCGGCAAGTACTCCTATTCGCAGGCGTCCTACGACAGTTACGAGGAGGTCGCGCACGCGGTCGACACCGAGGCCGGGCCGCTCGCGGGCTACTTCCGCGACGTCGCCGTGCCGTCGCTGCTGGCGCGGAAACCGCGGTTGATCGGCCTTTCGGTGCCGTACTTCTCCCAGCTGATCCCGGCGTTCCTGCTCGCCGAGGAGATCCGCAGGCAGGACCCGGGCGTGCACGTGACCGCGGGAGGTCCGGTGATCACGTGGGGCCGGGAGGTGCTCACCGCGGACGCCCGGTTCGGCCGCTGGCTCGACTCGTTCCTCGTCGGCGAGGCCGACGAGACTCTCCTGCAGTTCGCGGATTCCCTTGCCGGAGAACGCGATCCGGATTCGGTGCGCAACATCGTCCGCTATGTCGGCGGGACGGTCCGCGAGCAGCTCGATCCCACGTACCAGCTCAACCTGGACTGGTTGCCCGCCCCGGATTTCACCATGCTGCCGCTGGACGACTACTTCGCGCCCAAGCGGGTCATCTGCATGATGCCCACACGCGGCTGCTACTTCAACCGGTGCGCGTTCTGCAACTACGCCTTCATCAAGATCGCGCCCTACCGGATGCGTTCGCCGAAGCTGATCGCCGAGGACGTCGCGTCCGTGGTCGCGTCGACCGGCGAGGACGTGTTCTCCTTCGAGGCGGACGTCATGTTGCCCGCGCACCTGCGGTCGCTGTCGGAGGCGTTGCTGGAACGGCAGGCGAACATCAGCTGGCACGGCGTCGCGCGTTTCGAGAAGGGCTTCACGCCGGAGGTGTTCGCGACCATGCGCGAAGCCGGGTGCGTCCGGCTCTACATGGGACTGGAAAGCGCCAACGAGCGCGTGCTCAAGGCGATGGACAAGGGCACGACCCCGAAGCGGATGGCCGACATCCTCGCGATGTGCCACACCGCCGGGATTTCCGTCGAGGCCGGGGTGTTCAGCGACTTCCCGTCGGAGACCGAGGCGGAGGCGGAGGACACCTACCGCTTCGTCCGCGACCACCGGCACGTGATCGGCCGCGCCGACGCGGGCACGTTCCGGCTGCTCAAGGGCGCGCCGATCGCCGACGAACCCGAGGTGTACGGGATCACCGTCAAGGACGATCCGGCGCGCCGCTGGTACCACCTCGACTACGAGGAGGACACCGGCGTCTCCACCGGGCTGGCCGAGCGGATCCAGCGGCTCTACCCGGAGGTCGCGCTGATCGACGTGCCCGAGGACATCCTCTACAACGCCCGCTTCGGCCCCAACGCGTTCCGGAAGTTCTTCGACGGCGGCGGCGAATCGGCCGATCCGCTTCCCGCCGAGGCGAAACTGTCGCTGGCCGACGGTGTCGTGCTGCACCGCGTGCTGGTCGCCAACTCCGGCGCGGTCCACTTCGACGACGACACCGGGTCGTCGCACGCGGGCTTTGAAAAGTCTCATCTGGCGATCACGATCGCCGTCGACCGCAACCGCGCCCGTGTGCTCCCGTTGGGGGACAACGAGGAGAAGGTCCTCCGCCAGCTCGCCGAAGGCGACGCCCGGGCCGGCGAGCTGCATTCCGCCGTGGACGGTTTGGCGGCGAAAGGGCTGGTGACAGTTCAGGAGGGTGCCGGTGCCTGACCCGGACACCCGGGGGCCGGGCCGCTATCTGTGGTGGCTGGTGCGGCGCCAGCCCGGCCGGGTGCTGGCTGGCGGGCTGGTGAGCGCGGCGTGGATGGGCTGTCTGATGCTGCCGCCGTACTTCCTGTCCCGCGCCGTCGACGAGGGACTGCGCGGCGGGAGCACGGCCGCGCTGCTGGGCTGGGCCGCCGCGATCGTCGGCATCGGCGCGGTCAACGCCACGCTGGAGACGGTGCGGCACCGCACCATGACCCAGGTCCGGATGGACGCTTCCTTCCGGACCGTGCGGGCCCTGACGCGCCAGGCCGTCGAGGTCGGCGCGACCCTGCCGCGGAAGGTCTCGGCGGGCGAGGCCGTCAGCATCTCGGCGACCGACGTCATGCGGATCAGCTGGGCGCTGACGGTCACTGGCCCCGGTTTCGGCGGCGTGGTGGCGTTCGCGGTGGTCGCGGTGCTGTTGTTCTCGGTGTCGCCGGCGCTGGCGCTCGTGGTCCTGCTCGGGGTGCCGCTGCTCGTCGTGCTCACCGGGCCGCTGCTGAGGCGGCTCCAGCACGTGGAGACCGAGTACCGGCGGCAGGAGGCGGCGCTGACGACCCGGGCCGCCGACATCGCCGGGGGACTGCGGGTGCTG
Organism: Amycolatopsis sp. NPDC114484; assembly: GCF_055633755.1. Classification (NCBI taxonomy): domain Bacteria; kingdom Bacillati; phylum Actinomycetota; class Actinomycetes; order Pseudonocardiales; family Pseudonocardiaceae; genus Amycolatopsis; species Amycolatopsis sp. NPDC114484. Next base: position 70,396 of record NZ_JBVKDQ010000017.1, read on the forward strand.
TGCGGAATCGGCGGAAAGGACCGGTTCGCGGGCGGTTACCGCCGTGCCTCGCAGGCGCTGCGCGCGGAGGGGAACCGGATCGGCGCGGTGATCAGCTGGATCCAGGCGCTGGGAGTCGGCCTGCCCGCGCTGTTCCTGGGCGCGGTCACGTGGATCGCGGCCCGGATGACCGCGGCGGGGGAGATCACGGTCGGCGAACTGGTCGCGGTGTACGGCTATGTGGCCGTGCTGGTGGTGCCGGTGTCGTACTTCATCGAGGGCGCGGGGGACATCAGCCTCGGGTTGGTGGCCGCGCGGCGGGTGGTGCGGATCCTGCTGCTGCGGCCGGAGGTCGCTGACGGTCCCGGTGCGCTTCCAGGACCGCCGGGACAGGCGCCGATGGCCGATCGCGCCTCGGGACTGGAGGTGCGCGCGGGGGAGTTCCTGGTGCTCGCGGCCTCGACGACGGCCGAAGCCGCGGCGGTACTGGAACGCCTCGCCCGGCTCACGGATTCGGACGTCCGGTGGGGCGGGGTTCCTCTCCGCGCGGTCTCGCTGGCGGAGGTCCGCCGCCGAGTCGTGCTAAGCGATGTCGACGGCTATCTGTTCGCTGGCCCGCTGCGGGAAACCCTTGCCGCGCAACGGGATGACGCCGCGATCACTGCGGCGCTGGAGATCGCGGCGGCGGAAGACGTGCTGGCGGCGCTGCCGGACGGTCTTTCGTCCACAGTGGACGCGAAGGGCTGGAGCCTGTCCGGCGGCCAGCGGCAACGGCTGCGGCTGGCGCGTGCCGTTCTCGCGGATCCGGATGTCCTGTTGCTGGTTGATCCGGCGGCTGCGGTGGACGCGCACACCGAGTCACTGATCGCCGACCGGCTCCGGGCCGCCCGGCAGGGCCGGACCACGGTGGCGGTGAGCACTTCGCCGTTGTTGCTGGCGAAGGCGGACCGGGTTGCTTTCTTGCGCGACGGGCGGGTTGCCGCGGCGGGCTCGCATTCGGACCTGCTTGGCCGGGAGCCTGGCTACCAGGCGCTGGTCGCTCGCGGAGGTGAGGTGTGAGCCGCGAGTCGCTGCCAGTCGCGGACAAACGCGCAGTACGCCACGAGGCCCTGCGCCTCCTCCGTGCCGATCCGCGCGCCGTGACCGTGATCGTCCTCCTGAACTGTGCCGGGGCAGCACTCGGCCTCGCCGCCCCGTGGCTCGTCGGCGAGATCGTCAACCGGGTCACCGCGGGTGCGGGAGCGTCCACAGTGGACTTCCTCGCCGTCGCGATCGTCGCCTTCGCGGTGGCGCAGATGCTGGTCACCCGGTTCGCGCGGTACGCGGCGTTCCGGTTCGGGGAGCGGTCGCTGGCCAGCCTGCGCGAGCGGTTCGTGGACGACACGCTCGCCCTGCCGGTGTCCGTGGTGGAACGCGCGGGCACCGGCGACCTGATCACCCGGGGCTCCAGCGACGTCGCGCAGGTCGGCGGAACACTGCGCGACGCGGTCCCGGACCTGTTCGTCTCGGTCGTGCAAGCGGTGCTCATCCTCGGAGCCGTTTTCGCGCTGCATCCGCTGCTCGGCCTGTGCGCGCTCGCGGGCATTCCGCTGATGTGGTGCGTGACGCGGTGGTATCTCAAGCGGTGTCGGACCGCCTATCTCGCCGAAGGGGAGGCGAACTCCGCGCTCGCCGACGCCATGGCCGCCACCGCCGAAGGAGCGCGGGCCGTCGAGGTGTTCGGCCTGCGGCAGCAGCGGATCGACGCGGCGGAACGCGCGATCGAGTCCTCGTACGCCGCGCGGATGCGGACGTTGTCGCTGCGGACGGTGTTCATCCCCGGGACGGTCTTCGCGCACTCGATCCCGGTAGCGGTGATCCTCGTCGGGGGCGGTGCCGCACACCGGGCCGGGCTGCTCAGCCTCGGCGCGGTCATCGCGGCCGGACTGTACCTGTGGCAGCTCGTGGACCCGCTCGATCATGTGCTGTTCTGGTTGGAGCAACTGCAAAGCAGCGGTGCTTCCCTCGCCAGGATCAAAGGCGTCGCCGAAGCCGCGGCCGAGGACGAGCCGACGACAGCGGTGCCGGTCGACGACCGGATCGAAGTCAAGGGCTTGTGCTACGCCTACCACGGGACCGCCGACGTCCTCCACGACCTGGACCTGACCGTGTGCCCTGGCGAACGGCTGGCGATCGTCGGCCCGTCCGGCGCGGGAAAGTCCACGCTGGGCCGGTTGCTGGCCGGGATGGAGGCCCCGAGAACCGGCAGCGTCACCCTCGGCGGCGTCGAGGTGCACCGGCTCGCCCCTGGCCGGGCGCTGCTGGTCACGCAGGAACACCACGTGTTCGTCGGAACCCTCCGGGACAACCTGGCCATGGCCGCGCCCGCGGCCCCCGACGACCGGCTCGCCTGGGCGCTGGAGGCAGTCGGCTGGGCCCAACCCCTGCCGGACGGCCTGGACACCGAACTCGGCGACCCCGCCCGCGGCGACCGGTCGCTCGATCCCGCCCAGGCGCAGCAGATCGCGCTCGCGCGGGTCCTGCTGGCCGACCCGCACACGGTCATCCTCGACGAGACCACCGCGATGCTCGACCCGAACACGGCGCGGCGGGTCGAACGCGCCCTCGCAGCGGTGCTGCACGGCCGGACGGTTATCGCGATCGCGCACCGCCTGCACACCGCGTACGACGCCGACCGCGTCGCGGTGCTGGAACATGGGAGGCTCACGGAACTGGGCAGTCATGACGATCTTCTTGCGGCGCGGGGGACTTACGCTGCGTTGTGGCGGTCGTGGCATAGCTGAGCGTCGCGCAGCGGTTCGGCAGCGTTAGGGAACAACAGTCTTGCCGCGCAGGGAACCCACGCCGCGTCGTGGCATAGCTGAGCGTCACGCTAGTGGTTCACCGGTGTCAGGCTTCCTCGGCAGGCGGCTCAACCGTCGGCGCAGGCTGCCGTGCCGCCCGGAGCATCTGCATCGCAGCAAACCCCGCCATCAACAGTGCGGCGAGGAACAACAGCGTCGCGTTCAGCCCAAGATGATGCGCCGGAGCAAGCATGGCCGTGCTGGAATCCTCGTCACGCAGCCGAGCCGCGACGAGCGCGGCGCTGCCACCGAAGACGACCGTCGACGTGATCGGGCCGAAGGCCGCGGGAAGCGCACCAGGCACAGCGATCGGGGCGGCGGTCGCCACCATGACCGCAGCGGTCGCGGCGAGCACCGCCAGCAGCAGCGCCCCCGCCGCGGACGCCTGATGGTCGATGATTTTCTCCGGCTTCCCGTCGGTCGCGAACGAAAGCACGCACAGCACCAAAGCCGCCAGCACCCCGGCGCCCACGGCGAACTGGGCTCGCCACCGGGTGGCTGCGGCCCAGCATCCGGCGGCCGTGCCGGCGGCCGCCGCGACCCAGCTCATGACCGGGTCCGCCGTGGTCGCGTACAGAGCCAGCAGCACGGGGCCGGCGACGCCCAGCTGGACCAGCGCCATGGTCGCCACACCGAAAAACACCCGCGCCCCGGCGACCGCGGTGATCGCGACCGCGAGGACGAGTACGCCCAGTCCGGCGATGGTCGGGACGACTCCGGGATGCCGGGACAGCGAACTCGGCGACACGTCGAGCGCCCGGCTCACCAGGCTGTTGTCCACGAGGCTGACGAGCATGGGCAACAGCACCGCGCCGACCGCCGCGACGGCGAGACGCGGCCCGGGTGCACTCGACTCCGGCCAATCGTCGTTCCGGCGAAGGCGCTGACTGACGACCGCCAGCACGGCCCCGGCGATCCCGAGCACGCCGAGCGCGACGCGCCAGAAGTTCCCGCCGAGGGGAAGCGTGAGCCAGGTGGCGCCGGTGAGCGCCGCGGCGAAGACCTGGCAGCCGAGCGCGAGCCCGGTCACCGAGAAGGCGGTTCTCCGCGCGCCGCGCCGGTACAGCTCCTGTGCCGCGGCGAGTACCGCGATCAGGACCATCGGCGCGCCGGCCTTCGCGATCGCTCCGATCGACGGATGCGTTCCCAGTTCGTCCGGAAGCACCGGGGCGAACGTACGGGGAATGGAGAGCACGGTTCCGGCCAGCACTATCCACGGCCAATGCCGGATAGCGAACAACGCGACCAGGATCCCGATCATCGGGACGATTTGGGCCAGCGCGATCCCGCCGCTCCATCCGATCGGCGAAGCGGAGGCGACGAACGGGGAAAGCGGCTCCGGATTCCCGATCAGCACACTGGCGACTGTGCCGAGCGCGGCGACCGCGGCGGCCGTGGTCGGCAGAACTGCCGGGGAATGGCGCAAGGCGAGGGCGTCCATCGTGTCGTTCTCCATACGCGACCAGGGGTGGAAGCGCAGATTAGCGACAGCGGCCGGGGGAGCGGGCGGTTTCCGGATTTCCGCGGGCGACGAACCCGGAACCGAAGCTCAGCAAACAGATCCCAGCGGCAGGGTCGCGGTCAACCCGTCGTGCTGGCGGCCTTCGAGCCGATTCAGGCGCAGGTCCCATTCCGCTGCGAGCCGGGTAAGCACCTGGGCCGCCTGTTCGACCGCGGCCGCGTGCGGGGAGGCGACGCGCACGGCGGCCGTCACCTCGGGCATCCCGGCTGAGCGGCGGGCGGTCAGCGAGAGCGTCACCGCGGTCTGGGACGTCGCGCCCAGCACGGCGCCGATCAGTCGCGGAGCCGTCGCCGGAGGGAGGGCGGACCAGCCGTCCAGCCGGAACGCCGTCTGGGACACCGAACCGCTGTGCCACAGCCGCCACTGCTCCCGGACCTGGGTGCGGCCCGCGGTGACGTGCGCGAGCGACGCGATCGAGCCGAGAAATTCCGGCTCTCCCAACGGAGTCGTCGGCACGCCGTCGCGGCGCAGGCGACGCTGCACTCGCCGCAGCGCGTTGGCCAGCGCTTGGCGCACCAGGTCGTCTTCGTATCGCTCGACGGTGCGCAATGCCTGCAGCGCAAGCCAAATCTTCGGCGGCTGCTGACGGTCGACGCCCGCGTGGTACAGCACCTGCGCAGCGAAGCCGGTGCCCGGTTCGGCGGGCGGCAGCAGCGCTTCGGGACCCGGGATCGGGGCCGGCGGCAGCGAGTTCGGGCGCAGCGCGGCGCTGATCCCGTCCGTGCGGCTGAACAGGAACACCGGATCGTCGCCGAGTTGCCCGGTGTGCCCGGATCCTTCCGGCGACAGACTGCGCAGCAGGGCCCGGCCGGTCTCGTCGGCGTCGGCCAGTTCGCGTTCCCGGTCGCGCAGCGCGTAGCCCAAGGAAAGAGACAGCCACTCGTAGCCCCAGCGGCCGCGGTACCGCAGCGACGTCAGGGCCAGCAGCACCACGGCCCCGAGCCCGATCGTGGCCGCCACCGGCCACGGCCGTCCGATCGCCAGTACCGCCGCCACCAGCACCAGTTGTGCGCAGACGATCTGCGGCGCTCCCCACCGGCGACGTCGCTCAGCCGCCGGACGGGGCACCGGAGCCGGGGGCGGCGGCGTCACGACCGGGCGCCACGGCTGGGCATAGGCCGCCACCGGGGAAGGAGCCGCCGCTCGCGCCGCGGTCAAGGCGGCCAGCGCCGCGGTGCGCGCCGCTGCCTGCGCGTCCGCCGGCACGGGAATCTGCTGGCCCTGGCCGAGCGGCCGGGCGGGCGCCGCCGGCTCCGGGGCCGGTCGCGCCGGGGCGCTGGCGCGCCGTCCGGGATGTGCCTCGCCGGGATAGGTCACGGCAGCCCTCCTCACGTCCCGGACAGCGTCGCGGGGACAAGCTGAGGTTTCCGTGACAGCTCGTTTAATCAGGATTTCAACGGCGTGCTCTAGCGTCCGGGCATGGGTTCCGGATGTATCTCGGCTGTAGCCGTCCCCGTTACGGTCCGCCGGTGACCACAGAAACGCCGCGCGCGAGGCGCGCTGCCCTGTTCCGGCTCGGGACGGTAGTCGTCGCCGGCCTGGCCGTGGTCGGCATCGCCGTCACCGGCCACGCCTCGCTGCCCACGGACCTGCAGTTCGCGGACGCCGGGCACTGGGTCTACAACACCTCGGCGCAGTCGGCGGTGCACGTCGACGGCGCGACCGGCCAGGTCGACGCCCAGGCGGCGGTCCCCGGAGCGGAGGCGGGCAGCCCGGTCGCGCAAGGGGGCCGTTCGGGCTACGTCGTCGACCGGACGCGGATCACCGAGTTCAGCAAGTCGACGCTCGGCGTCGAGAGCAGCAAAGCGCCGCCCGCCGCCGAGGAACCGGTCGTGCTGGAGGTCGCGGGCGGCCCGTACCTCGTGTACCGCAACGCCGGGCAGATCGCGCGGCTCGGCGACCCGGCGGCGACCGCCCCGGCCGGCGGGCCGCTGTCCGCGCCGGTGACGACGTCCGACGGCACGGTCTGGGTGCACCGCATCGACAACGGCTCGATCTGCGACCTCCCGCGCGGCGCCACGCTCCTGACCTGCCCCGGGCAGCTGCCGCAGGGGCACGACGCGTCGCTCTCGGTCGTCGGCGACCGCCCCGTCGTGCTCGACACGACGGCCAGCGTGCTCCGCTCGGTCGGCGCGAACGGCCTCGGCGAACCGGCCGACCTCGGGCTGTCGCTGCCCGCGACCGTCCAGGTGGCGAGCGACGACGTCGACGGGCAGCTGGCCGTCGTCGACCCGGACCACGGTCAGCTGCACCTGATCGACGCCGCCGGCCTGCTGCAGAACCGTCCGGTCGCGCGGCCGGTGTCGGTCCCGCTGGAGAAGGGCGGCCACTACGCCGGGCCGGTCGCGACTTCGCACACCGTCGCCGTGGTCGACCAGGCCCGGCACGAGGTGCGCACCTACGACAGCAAGGGCACGCTGAAGAGCAGCAAGCCGGTGCCCGAGGGCGGCGGCGAAGCGCGGCTGTCGCTCGGCCAGGACCACCGGATCTACGTCGACAACCACGACGGCTCGCACATGGTCGTCGTCGACGGCGGGAGCGGCGTGGCCGCGGACGTGGACGTCAGCGCGAAGACACAGCCCAAGCCCACTCCGCCGCCGCAGGAAACTCCGTCCAGCAGCCAGCCTCCCGCACCTCCCGCGCCGCCGGGTCCGCCCGCGCAGCGGGACAATCCGCCCCCGCCGGTCGCGAAGCCGACCCCGCCGGGTTCGCCGCGCAATGTCCGGGCTACCGCGGGCACCGGGTCGGCCACGGTGATGTGGACGTCGGCTCCCAGCAACGGTTCCCGCGTGGTCCGGTACGTCGTGTCCTGGTCCGGCGGTTCGACCACAGTGGACGGTTCGCGGTCGCGGGTCACGGTGACCGGGTTGACCAACGGCCAGTCCTATTCCTTCAGTGTGGCCGCGGAAAACTCCGCCGGCCGGGGCGCGGCGGCCAGTTCCGGTTCGGTCGTGCCGGGCGGAGCCGCCGAGGCGCCGAAGGTCACCGCGACCGTCGGGTCCAATGGCGCCGTTTCGGTGAGCTGGACGACTCCTGACCTGCACGGCGCCGACCTCGACCACTACGCGGTGAGCGCGTCCGGACAGGGCGACCGGTCGGTGTCGGGGACGTCGACCAGCTTCCAGGGCCTGAGCGGCACCATCACGTTCACGGTCCGGGCGATCACCTCGTACGGCTCGGGCGGGCAGCTCACCGGCAGTCCCGGTTCGGCACGGGCGACGCTCGCGTCCGGCCCGCCGTCGGTGAAGATCACGAGCGTGCGCAGCACGAACGCGCTGATCGTGACGGTCGACGCCGACCCGAACGGCGGCGCGGCCACCTGCCAAGCCTCGTTCATGGGCGCGACTTCGCCCGCGAAGTCCTGTTCCGGCTCCACCCAGCTCACGATTTCCAACGTGGTCTGGGCCGGGGCGATCACGATCAAGGCTACGATCCGGAATTCCGCGGGTTCGGCGAACGACAGCTGGACCGGCGTTCCGACCACCTCATGAGAAAGGCGAACGTGAGCTTCACGCCGAAAGCGGCCTACGACCTCATCGCCGACAACGTGCAGACAGTGCTGCGCGGCCATCCGGACGTCGTCCGGATGGCGGTCGCGGCGCTGTTCGCCGAGGGGCACCTGCTGATCGAGGACGTGCCCGGCGTCGGGAAGACCACGCTGGCGCGGTGTCTCGCGGCCAGCGTCGGCGGCCGGTGGAACCGCATCCAGTTCACCCCGGACCTGCTGCCCGGCGACATCCTCGGCGTGATGGTCTACCACCAGCACGCCGAGAAGTTCCAGTTCCACCCCGGCGGGATCTTCGCGAACGTGGTGCTCGCCGACGAGATCAACCGCGGCACCCCGAAAACGCAGGCGGCGCTGCTCGAGGCGATGGCCGAGCGCCGGGTCACGGTCGACGCGGTCAGCCAGCCGGTGCCGCGGCCGTTCCTGGTGGTGGCCACCCAGAACCCGATCGAGATGGAGGGCACCTACCGGCTGCCCGAGGCGCAGCTGGACCGGTTCCTGATGCGGTTGTCGGTCGGTTATCCGAGCCACGACGCGGAAGTGATGGTCGTGATGGGCGACTGCGCGGGCGTCACCGCCGACGAGCTGCGGCCGGTGCTGCGGATCGAAGACGTGCAGCAGGTCATCGCCCGCGTGCGGCAGGCGTACCTGGCGCCCGAGGTCGTGTCGTACGCGGTCCGCCTCGCCGCCGCCAGCCGCAGCCATCCGGCCGTGCGCTACGGCGTGAGCCCGCGCGGCAGCGTCGCGCTGATCCGTGCCGGACAAGGGCTCGCGGCCACGCACGGCCGCGATTTCGTCACCCCGGACGACGTGAAGGACGTGGCGCTCCCGGTGCTGTGCCACCGGCTGGTGCTGACCCCCGACGCCGAGCTGAACCAGCGGCGGGCCGAGGACGTCGTGGCCGAACTGCTCGCCGACACCGCCGCCCCGACGGCCGCGCCCGGGCGCTGACCATGCGGCTCACCCGCCGCGGGATCGCGGCGCTCGCCGGTGCTGTGCTGGGCTACGGGCTCGGCGAACTGGCCGGGTATCCGCTGCTGCGCGTGCTCGCCGGGATCGTGGCCGGCGCGGTGCTCGCCGCGGTGTTCGTGACCCGGTCCCGGCCGAAGGCGGAGATCTCGCGGTCCGTCCACCCGGAACGCATCGAACGCGGCCGGCCGGCACTGGCGACTTTGGCGGTGCGCAACGAAAGCGAGCGACGGCACGGCGGGTTCGCCGCGCAGGACTGTGTGGGCGCGGACGTCCGCGAGGTGCAGGTCCGCGCGCTCGCGCCCGGCGCCGCGGCGACCTACCACTACGAGCTTCCGACCAGTGTGCGCGGCAGGCTCGAGGTCGGGCCGCTGGTGCTGCACCGGTCGGATCCGTTCGGGTTCGCGCGCGCCGACCGGACGCTGGGCGCGGCCGCGTGCCTGTGGGTGCATCCGCGGCTGAACCCGATGCGCCCGGCCGCGTCGGGGCACCCGCGCCACCACCACGACGGCCCGATCACCGATCCGCCGCTGCGCGGTTCCGCGGACCTGCTGGCCGTGCGCGAATACATGCTCGGCGACGAAGTCCGGCACCTGCACTGGAAAGCCAGCGCCCGGACCGGGCGGCTGATGGTGCGCGACTACGCCGATCCGGCGCAGTCGCGGCTCACCGCGGTGCTCGACACCCGGTCGGACGCGATGCGGCCGGAGGTGTTCGAGGAGGCCGTCGAGGTCGTGGCGTCGCTGCTGTACGCGTCCGCGATGGCGGGCCAGCACTGCCGATTGCTGACGTCGTCCGGGCTCGAAACCCCGGTGGGGAGCGGGATTCCGACCGCTCGTCTGCTGCTGGACGAACTCTGCCTGGCCGCGCAGAATCCGGACGATTCGTTGCTGCTGCCCGCGCCGCGGCTGGCTGCTGCGCGCCCGGGCGGGGCGCTGGTCGTGGTCACCGGGCCGGAGGCCGATCTCGGGGCGGCGCACCGCTGGCGTCCGGAGACCGTGATCCGGTTGGGCGTTCGTGAGCCGGGCGTGCGCGCCGGTTCGATCGACGCGGTGGATGCCGCGGACGCGGCGGCGAAGTGGAATGCCCGGGGCGTCGGGTGAACGCCCGCTTGGCAGTGACCGGACTGCTCGGCTCCACCGCGGTGGCCGGGCTGTTGTTCGCGCCCGTGTTCGGGTTGCCGGCGTTGGTGTTGCCGGTGCTCGTGGTCGTGCTGCTCGGCTACGGAGGCGCCGAGCTGTGTCTTCGCCTGCCGCGGCTGACGGCGTGGCGTCCGCTGGTCGTGCTGACCGCCGGATTGCTCGGAATCGTTGAGACCACGCTGTTTTCGACCACCGTCTCCGGATTGCCGACGGGTGCCTCGCTTGCGGGACTGAGACACGGGCTGACCGAGAGCTGGCTGCAAACGCTGCAGTCGACGTGGCCCGCGCGACCGGACCCCGGGCAATTGCTGTTCGTGCCACTGGCGGTGCTGCTGGCCGTCGTGCTCGGGCTGGAACTGTTGCTGCGCCTGCGAATGCCGCTCGTGGCGCTGCTGCCGAGCCTCGCGGTGGCGGGTCTGGCGCAGGCGTATCAGGCGCTGACCGGATTCACCGCGCTCTACGCCGCAATCGTGTATCTCGCGCCAGCCGGATTGTTGCTGTGGGGGGCGCGGCCCGGAGGCGGATCTCTGCGATTGCGGCGGCCGTCCGGTTCGACCGCGCTGGCGGTGCTGCCGCTGGTGGTCGCGATCGCCGCCGGAGCAGTCGCGTTCGGCGGGCTCGACCCGGCGGGGCGGGAGCCGTACCGGCTCGCCGACGGCCATCCGGTGCCGCCGCCGCAAAGCCCGGTCAGCAACCCGCTCGACGAGATCGCGGGACAGCTGGCCGATCCGGCGCGGCCGGTGTTCAGCTACCGCAGCACGGCTCCGGTCGACCGGTGGCGGCTGGTCGTGCTGAACGGGTTCGACGGGGCGGGCTGGTCGGCCGAACCGAAGCTGCGCCGGCTCGGGCAGCGGCTCGACGGCGTTCCCGGCGCGCCGGAGGTCTCGGCGGAGCTGAGCGTGCCGCCGCTGTCCGGGCCGTGGCTGCCGAGCCAGCCGGGCTTGACGAGCGTGACCGGTGCCGCGCCGCTGGTGGATCCCGGCGCGGGCGTGCTGTTGTCGGCCTCTCCCGGCGGGCAGACCGATTACCGGATGACCTGGTCGGCACCGGAGGCGGACGCGAAGTACCTGGCCACGGCGCCAGTGGACGCGGAGGCGCCAGGCGGGCTCGGCGGGGTCGGCGCGGTGCCCGACGACGTGGCGCGGCTCGCCTGGACCGCGGTGCACGGCCTGCGCCCGACGTTCCAGTCCGCGTTGCAGCTGCAGCGATTTCTCCAGCAGAACTACCAGCTCGCGGTCGGCGACGACCTGCCGACCGGGGCTTCCTGGCCGCAGCTGCGGCAGTTCCTGACCGTCTCGAAACGAGGGACGAGCGAACAGTTCGCCGCCGCGTACGTCGCGCTGGCCCGGATCACCGGCATCCCCGCGCGGCTCGTGGTCGGCTACCGCGGCGCGGACACCGCCGGGGCGCACGTCGTGCACGCCGGGGACGCGCTGGCGTGGCCGGAGGTCGCCGTCGCCGGGGTCGGCTGGGTGCCGCTGGACCCGACGAAGTCCGCGGTCACGTCGGCCAAGTCGTCGGGACTGGCGGGGGCCGCCGGACGGGCGCAGTCGCAGTTGCCGCCGCTGGAAAAGCTCCAGCCGCCGGTGGCGCCGCCGGACAGCAAGCCGGAAGCCGCCGCGTTCGTTTCGGGAACGGGCAACTGGCCGTGGTGGATCGCGGCGGCGGTGGTGCCCGGGCTGGTGCTGTGCGGGCTGGTCGCCGTGCCGTTGGCGAAGCTCCTCCGGACGAGACGCCGTCGCCGTCGCCTGGGCAAGGACGCGATTTTCGGTGCGTGGGCGGAGGCCCGGGACCGGCTGCGCGCGCACGGGGTGGCGTACCGGGCGGGGATGACGCCCCGGGACTTGGCCGAATCGGCGGGCACGGAGCTGGGGGAGCGGGTGCGCGAGCCGGTGCTGCGGCTGTCCGGCGTGATGGATTCGGCGCTGTGGTCCCGGTTCCCGCCTTCGGAGAGTGCGGTGGGGGTCGCCTGGATGGAGATCAGGGAGCTGCGCCGGGCGCTGGCCGGGCGTCCTTGGCCGCGCCGGGTGCGCGCGGTCTTCGATCCGCGGCCGTTGTTCCGGCGGTCCGCTTAGGACAGTGCCCGTACGGCCGCGTCTTCACGTCCGTGAGGGGAACCCTGAGGGAATCAGATTCCCTCAGGGTTCCCCTCACGGACCGTAACTCCCGGCGCGGCGGCGGTCGTCAGGACGTGCAGACCGCGCCGCGGATCGGGACCGGGGGCGTTTCGTACACGTGACTGCCGTCCGTCGCGCGGATCTGGAAGCAGTACTTGCGCGCCGGGTCCACCGGGACCGACATCGTGCGGTTGCGGTTGGCCACCAGCACCATCGGCGCGATGCGCTCGGCGCCCACGACGACCGCGAAGTCCAGATTGCCCTCGGCGGTCCAGGTGAGCTTGATCTGAGTGCCGAGGTCGGCGGGGGCCGCGAGCGCGAGGTGCACGTCCGGGGCCGGGGCCCGCTCAGCGGGCGGAAGCTGCCCGGAAGACGGCGCGGTCCCGAGCGGCAGCGCGGGCTGGGGATCCTGTTTCGAGGTCAGCATCGGGACCGCGATGAGCGCGCCGACGGCCGCGACCAGCCCGGCGGCGAGGGCGGGCCACCAGGCGATGCCGGACAGTTTCTTGGTGCGGCTGGGTTCTTTCGTGTCGGCGAAGGTGTGCAGGAGGGTTCGGCCGGGGGTTGGGGTGGGGGCGGGCTGGCGAAGGATGCTGCCCGGACTGCTGTTGGGTTGGTGCTGGGGTGCGGTGAAGTCGACGGGTTGCTGGGGGATGCTGCCGAGACCGCTGCCTGACTGGTGCTGGGGCGCGGTGAAGGCGGCGGGACTGGGCGAGGCCCCGGATTCGTGAGAGGCATCGACGAAACTGGCGGGGCTGGGCAAGGCCCCGGGTCCGTGAGAGGCATCGACGAAACTGGCGGGGCTGGGCAAGGCCCCGGGCTCGTGAGACGCACCCGCGAAACTGGAGGGCTGCGGTGGGACGCCGCTTGGACCGGCGGATTGGTGCGGTGCCGCGCCGCCCGAACCACCAGGTTGCTGTGGGGGCGTCGCGAAACTGCCCTCCTGCTGCGCGGAGCCGGGCTGGTGAGGTGCTGCGGTGGGGCCGCTGTCTGTTTGGTGTGGTGTGTGGCCGGTTCCCGGCAGCTGCGGGGCGGGGCTTTGCTGGCCGCCGGGCTGGTGCTGTGCCACGGTCGGAGTGCTGGGTTGCTGGTGGGGTGTGGCGATGCCGCTGGGCTGCTCCGCGGAGCCGGGCCAGCTGCCGGGTTGCTGGTGGGGCGTGGCGATGCCGCTGGGCTGTTCGGCGGGGTTGGGCCAGTCGCCGGGTTGTTGTGCCGCGCCGCTTGGAGGGCTGGGTTGCTGGTGGGGTGCGGCGATGCCGCTGGGCTGCTCCGCGGAGCCGGGCCAGCCGCCGGGTTGCGGTGCCACGGTCGGAACGCCGGGTCGCTGGTGGAGCGCAGCGAAATTCCCAGGCTGCCGAGCGGATCCGGGCCAACCCCCGGGTTGCGGTGCGGCGCCGCCCAAACCGCCGGGTTGCTGCTGGGATCCGGCATGCTGCGGCGCAGGCCCAGGCCAGCCACCCGGTTGCGCCACCCCGCCGAACCCGCCCGGCCGCGGCACCATCCCCCCGAAGCCGACCTGCTGCCCATGCCCCGCGAAGTCGTCGAATTCCACCTCGGCCGGAGCGGCGCTCGCCCGGTACAGCCGCTCCAGTGTCTCCGCCACCGCGGCCGGGTCTTGCGGCCGGTCCGCCGGGTCCTTGGCCAGCAGCCGCCCGATCAGATCCGTCAGCGCGGGCGGCGCCGAGGGCACCCGGATCGGCGGCACCGGGTCGCGGAACACCTGCAGGATCCGTTCGGCGCGCTGCTGCCCGGTGTGGCGGGGGAACGGCGACGAACCGGTGAGCGCCGTGTAGAGCACCGCGCCGAGGCCGTACAGGTCGCTTGCTTCGGAGAGGGCGTCGTCCCGCAGCGTTTCCGGTGCCGCGTAGTCCACCGCGTGGAGGGGGTCGCGCGGGAACCGCCTGCGCAGGGCCAGCCCGAAATCGGCGAGAGCGAGTTCGCCCGAACGGCGCAGCAGCACGTTGTGCGGCGTGACCCCGCCGTGCACGACGCCCACCTGGTGCGCCGCGGCCAGCGCGGCCGAGACGGTCCAGCCGACGGCGAGCACGTCGCGCACCGGCAACTGCCCGTCGAGCAGCTGCGCCAGCGACCGCTGGCACAGCTCCATCCGCACGCCGAGACGGCCGCCGGACAGCTCGCCGACCTCGTCGGCGGGCAGGATCGCCCGTTCGCCGCGCACGGCGGCGAGCGCCTTGCGTTCCCGGTCGAGCCGGGCGGCGGTGTCGCGGTCGAGGACGCCGTCGAACACCTTGACCGCCACGTCCTCGCCCGCCAGCCGGCCCGCGTAGACCCTGGCGACCGGTCCCTCGGCGAGCAGCCGCTCCTCGCCCACCCCGATGCTCATGGCCGCCATTCTCCCCTGTGCGGGCCCGTCCGGCGCAATGCCCGGGCAGGTTCCTGCCTCGCGTGAGCGTGTCATCGAAACCTCATCCGCCGCGGCCTAGTTTCGATCCCGTCACCACAGCTTCGGCGGCCCGCGCCGCCTGGAACGGACAGGAACCACCATGGACATCTGGCACATTCTCGCCAAGCCGATCCTCACCGGCCTGATCATCTTCGGCGTGGGCTGGCTCAGCATGACCGTCCGCAAGCGCCGGGTCGCCCGCACCGAAGCAGCCGCCCCGGCGCCGGCCGAGGACCGCTCGCAGACCGTGTTCCGGCAGGCGCAGCAGTTCGACGCCGAACGCGACGCGCTGGCCGCCCGCGGAGAGGACGCGCTGGCCAAGGCGCGCGCGGCGGTGGACAGCTGGCAGGAGCTCGCGCAGCTGCGGCCGGGCCGCTTCCAGTCCGAATTGCAAGCCGCTTCCGCGCGTTTCGACGAGTTGAGCAGGTCCGCGCGCCCGGCCTGAGCCGTCCTGAAAACCGAAGGGGGAATTCCGATGCCCGCCGCCTTGTGGACCGGCCGTCGCGCCGAACCCGCCACGGTCACCACCGACGTCGCCGCGACCGTGCAGAAGGAACTCGGTCTCACCGCCGCTCCAGCGGCGATGACCTTGCCCGGCAACAGCACCGGCGTCCCGGCAGGCAGTCTTCTGCCGCCGCGCGAACGCTTCAGCGGTATGCCCGCGCCGACCGAGTGCTTCGTCTACCTCGACGCTCAGCAGCCCCGCCCGTTCGAGCTCCGCGCCGCGGTCATGAGCGGACGCACGGCGGTGCGCCGGGCGCTCGGCCTGGGCGCGCTGGTCTACGCGGTGCCGTTGCGCCTGCCGAACCCGGTCCGGGTCTCACTCAGCTCGCCCGGCGGCAGGGGACTCGCCCCGTTCGAGGGCGACCCGGCGGTCGCGGGCCCGCTGAACGCCGACGCGGATCTGCTCGAAGCCGCCAACCGCCTGTCGAGCACCCGCGCGGGCCAGACGAAAACGCTGCCGAGCGGCACTGCCCACCAGAGCTGGGACGTCGATCGCCTGCTGATGATCACGCCGGGTGCGGACGGCGCGGTGCTGATGGTGCGCACCCTGCACCGCGTTGTCTCGTCTGGCTGGCAGCTGCGCGCGGACACCGTCCTGGACTTCGCGGCCCGGCTCGAAACCGCCCTTCGCGGAGTGTGTGCCTGACCACGGACCATCGGCCTGCCCTTGCCCTGGAAACACCGATGGGGCAAGGGTATCGCCGCGTCCGGAAAGTCCTTTGTGGACATACAACGAGCCGCCCGGACCGGCGGCAGGTTCCTGCCTCGGCTCCCCGCGGCGGCGATTCCCGGGAGAAGGTGGGCGCATGCAGACAGCCGGCTTGATCAGAGTCACGATCGCCGCCCCGAAACGACGGATCGACATGGCGCTCCCCGAGCACGCCAGTGTCGCGGAGCTGCTGCCGGGCCTGCTCGCCCGCGCGGGCGAGGGGCTGGCCGACGACGGCGCGGCGGGCGGCGGCTGGCAGCTGCGCCGTCCTGACGGGGCGAGGTTCGACCTCGGCCGCACGCTCGCCGGGCACCGGGTGCGCGACGGCGAGGTGCTGCATCTGCTTCCGGCCAGGGCCGACTGGCCGGAACCGGAGTACGACGACGTGGTGGACGCGATCGCGACCGGCGCGAGCGGGCTCGGCCGGGCGTGGGGCCCCCGGCATACGCGCACGGCGGGCCTGGCCGCGGGCGGTGCGACTGTCCTCTTAGGACTGGTCACGGTGCTGCGCGCCGGTGCGCCGTGGACCGGTCCGGCGGTGTGGTCGCTCGCGGTCGCCGGGCTGCTGCTGGTCGCGGGGGTCGTTCTCGCCCGGGCGGCCGGGGACGCCGGAGCGGGCGCGGTGCTCGCCGCCGTCGCGTTGCCGTTCGCGTTCGTCGGCGGCGGACTGCTGCCAGCCGGGACGCACGCGCTGACCGATCTCGCGCCGGGGCAGGTGATGCTCGCCGGGGTGACGCTGACGCTGGCGGCCGTGGCGGGCTATCTCGGCGTCGCTGCGGCCCAGCCGTGGTTCGCGGCCGCGGCCACCGCCGGATTCTTCGCCCTGGTCGGCGGTTTCGTCGGGGCGAGCGGCGATTTCGCGGCTTACCAGGCCGCCGCCGCGCTCGCCGCCGGGCTGCTGGCACTGTCCATTGTGTTCGCACCGCTCGCGCTGCGGCTCGGCAAGGTGCCGATGCCGGTGCTGCCCCGGTCGACCGCCGATCTGGTCCGGGACGATCCGCAGCCGCCGATCGACCGCGTGCACGCCGCGGTGGCCCGCGCGGACGGCCTGCTCACCGGCATGCTGGCCGGCGCGGCCGCGGTGGTGGTGTGCTGCGAAGCGCTGCTCGTGCACGAAGGCAGCACCGCCTCGGTGACGATGGTCGCGGTGGTCTCCGCCGGATTCCTGGTCCGGGCCAGGCTGTATCCGACTCTGCGGCAGCGAATCCCGTTGCTGGCGACGGGAATAGCCGGGGCCGCGGCGCTGGCGACGGGACTCGGCTCCGGGCCGTCGATGCCGCTGGTGTCCTCCGGGGCGATCCTGCTCGTGGTCGCGGCGGCCGTCGTCGCGGCGGGTCTGCTGTTCAGCACCCGCGCGCCGAACCCGTATCTCGGCCGGTTCGCGGAGTACTCCGAGATCCTCCTGGTGTGCGCGCTGGTGCCGGTCGCGTGCTGGGTGCTCGGGCTGTACGGCTACGTGCGCGGGCTGGGGGGCTGAGGGCCGTGGCGTCGAAACGCGATCAGCTCCAGGCTTACCAATTCCTCGTCCAGCGCGCGATTTCCGCCCTGGTCACCCGGGAGACCGACCCGGAACAGCCCCCGTTCCGCCGCTCCGGAGCCGCCGCGTTCGCCGGGATCGCGCTGGCGATCGTGTCGCTGGCCTGCGTCGGCGTCTACGGGATGATCGTGCCCGGCGGCAACGAGTCCTGGCGCGGCCAGGCGGCGGTGATCGTGGAGAAGGAGACCGGCACGCGGTACGTCTACCAGAACGGCAGGCTGTACCCGGTCGCGAACTACACCTCCGCCCTGCTGGCGCTCGGGCAGCACGCGGCGACCGAGCAGGTGTCCGGGAATTCGCTGGCCGGAGTGCCGCGCGGGCCGCGGATCGGGATCCCGGACGCGCCGGACGCGCTGCCCGGCCCGGAGCGCCTGCGGACCGGGTCGTGGTCGCTGTGCTCGACGCCGGCCCGCGACACCGCCGGGAGCGCGATCCAGGAATCGGTCCTGCTGGCCGGGGCCGAACCGGACGGCGGGACCGGACTGTCGGACGCCGCCCTGCCGGTGCAGCTCGTGTCGACCGGGGACCGCTACCTGCTGTGGCACGGCTACCGGCACAAGATCACCGAGTACGGCACGGTCGGCACCGGGCTCGCGCTGACCGCCGCGTCGTGGGCGAGAGCGGGCCAGGCCTGGCTGGACGTCGTGCCCGAAGGCGCGCCGATCGGACCGCTCCCGGCCGCGCAAGCGGGCCGTCCGTCGACCGCTGTGCCCGGGCGATCCGACGTGGTGACCGGCTCGCTGCTCGTCGTGCAGACCGCGGGCGGCGGGCAGCAGTACTACTCGGCCGAGCAGGACGCGCTTCGCCCGATCACCGAGCTGCAGTACCAAATCGAGCTGGCCGACGCTCAGCTGGCGCGCGCCGCTTACTCCGGCGCACAGCCCCGCGCGCTCCCGCTGGCTCCGGCGGAGGCCGCTGCGGCTCGTCAGCTGGACCCGGTCCCGGCCACCGCGGACGCCGCGCCGGTCGCCCGTCCGCAGCTCGCCCGGCTGTCCGATCAGGACGCCACGCTGTGCGCGGTCTACGCGCCCGGCGCGAGCGCGCCGCAGCTGATCGTCGGCCCGGAACTGCCGCCGGAAAACCAGCTGCTGTCCACCGCGGGCCGGTCCGCCTCGGGTACTCCGCTGGCCGATCGCGTCTACGTGCCGCCGGGCTCGGCGGTGCTGGTCGAGGCGATGCCGTCCGCGCAGGCCGTGTCCGGCACTCTGACTCTGGTCACCGACCTGGGCCGGCGCTATCCGCTGGCCCGGCCGGATGTCGCGAAGACGCTCGGCTACCCGTCGCCCGCGCCGGTGCGGCTTCCCGGCGGGCTCGTGGCCCGGCTGCCGGAAGGACCCGGTCTCGATCCCGCCTCGGCGATGCGGCCCACCGTGGCCGGGTGACGAGCCTATGCTGGCGCGGCACTGGTCACGGAGCCTTGGGGGTCGTCATGCCGGAACGTCGTGCCGGACAGCGGATTTCGCGGACGGCCGTGCTCGGGATCGCGCTTCTCGCACTGGCCGGATGCGGCTCCGGCCCGCAGCCCGCCGACGAGGCCGGCGCCAGCTCGTCGACGGGTGCTCATTCGTTCCTCGACCTGGTGCGGGCGTCGGGCCTGGCGAAGGGGCTGCGGTTCCGGCCCGTCCTCGCCACGGCGGCGACGGCGTCCACCGGCACGCCGCCGAGCGAGCGGGACCGGCAGAGCACCGATCCCGCCGTGCAGAAGCGGACGCTCGAGAGCTTCGACTGCGGACTGAGCCGCACCGATCCGCTGACCGGCGAGGACGACGCCGCGCTGCCGCTGGTGACCTGTGACCGGTCGAGCGGTACCCGCTATCTGCTCGGCCCGGCGGCCCTCGACGGTTCCGAGGTCAAGTCGGCGGGCCTGAGCGACGCGCCGGGGAACGCGGTGTTCACGGTCGACGTGACGTTCACCCCGGACGGTTCCGCCAAATGGGCGGAGCTGACCGCGAAGAACGTCGGCAAGCAGATCGCGATCGTGGTGGGCACGCGGGTCATGGTCGCGCCCGCCATCATGCAGGCTATCCCCGACGGCAGGGCGGAGATCACCGGTTTGCGCGACCAGTCGGAGGCGGAGGATCTCGCCGACTGGTTGAACGGCCGCTGAGCGGGACCGCGCGGCGGTTCAGCGGATCTCCCCGGGATACCGGGCCTCCCACTGCGCCGCGCAGCGGGGATCGGCCTGCGGCGGATGTGCGGAGAAATGCCAGAACGCGTCGCCCGCGACGGTTTCCACCAGGTCGCGCGACTCCAAGCGGTCCAGCCACCCGGCGGGCAGCCCGGGCATCCCGTACCGCGCGCCGAGCGCCGCGCCGGCCAGCGCGCCGGTGATCGCGCTGCGGCCGGAGTGGCGGATCGCCGACACCAAAGTCCAGCACGGGTCGAAGAACCGGCGGAAGACCGCGGTCATGCTCCGGCCGACCGCGTCCGCGGCGGTGTGCCCGGAGCCGAGCGCGTCCAGTTCCTCGTGGTCGGCGCGAATCAGCTCGACCCGCGCCCGGGCGGCATGAGCCAGTGCCTCGGCGACGGGGCCGGACACCGACCCCGCGGCCAGCATCTGTTCGACGTGTGCGTGCGGGGGCAAGACCGGGTCGGCGCGCCGGAACAGCCGGGCGAACAGTTCGGCGATCGCCGCGGCCGCGTCGGCGGCGGCCTCGTCGGCACCGGCGCCCGTGGCGAGGAGGCGGCCCGCTTCGGCCGCGGTGCGTTCGTCGGTGTCCGGTCCGCCTCCGCACAGCGCGGCGGCCAGGCCCGGGACGAGGAAGCTGACGTCGTCGGGCGCGGCGGGCACCCGGGAGCGCAATTCCTCCACCCGCGTCAGCCAGCCGTCGTCGGTTTCCGTTTCCTGCCAACGACGTTGGGCGCGAGCGCCGGTCTCGCGCAAGTCAGGCAGCCCTCGCAGCAGACCGTCGGTGTGGAACAGCAGCTGCGCGGTCAGCGGACCGAGCGGGCCGATCGGCGCGGGTTCCGCGTCGATCTCGGAGACAGGCGACTGGTCCGCCGACAGCCCGAGCGATTCCCCGAGCGCGAACCCGGCGAACGCGCCCGCGATGCGGTGCCACTGGAAGCCGACGCCGTCCGCGTCCTGCCGGAAGAACTTGCCCGAGCCCGTGGCGTGCGGGCGAACGCGGCCGAGGGAGTCGTAACCGGCGGTCAGCCCGTTGGCGGCGAGGTTCTCGGGCCATTCCTGTCCCGGCGGCGCGTCGAGGTCCCCGGGACGCACTCTGTTGTGCCGCTCCCAGGCCCGGCCGACGACGAACCGCTCACACTCCACTTCGGACAGTTCGAACCCGGCCGCGCGGGCTTTCGCCACTGCTTCGGACAATCCGGCCAGCGGCTCCGTCAGTCCGAACCGCTCGCCGACCATCCGGGCGGTCTCGGCCACCCGCACCGAGTACTCGGGCGAGACCTCCACGACGCGCGGCGCCGGGCGCAACTGCGGCCAGTCGCCGCGTGCCTGAGCCAATTCCGCGGCGGTGATCCGGTCGGCCGGGAACGATCCCGGGTTGATCCGCAGGCCCGCGCCGGGGAAGTCTTCGAGAATCGAGAGCACGTCGGCGCGAAGCCACCGCGTCGTGCCGACCGGCAGCCTGCGCCGGGAGCTGTACACCCGCAGGATCGTCCGTTCGTCCTCCCACTGCTGCTCCAGCGGGAGCCCGCGGTCGGGATCGAGCGGGACGAGCACCTCGGCGTTCAGCAGCCCGGCCAGGTAGCGGGGACGGTCGTAGCGTCCGGTTCCGGCGCAGCCGAGCAGGTACTCCAGCGGCGTGTCCGCGGGCGGGTACCCGAGCCGTTCCGGTCCCTGCCGGTATTCGGGGTTGATCCGGATTTCGCCGGTCGGCTCGCCGTCGGCGTATTCGCGCCAGGCCAGGACGGCTTCCGCCGGCACGCCGAGGTAGGCGACGCCGCTGCGTTCGAACTCGGGCTCCAGGACTTCGCGCCACTCGGTCCCGCCGCCCGCCGCGACCGGCGAACTCGGCAGCCGCCCCTCCGGGCCGAGGTCGGGCCGCCGGAGCGCGCCGTCCTCGCGCACCACGAGCGCGGGCTGCGGGACCAGGGACGCCAGCCAGTCGCCGGTGTCCAGCGCGCGGGCCGAGTCGTAGGGCACGTACCAGCCCTCCGGCACGCGCAGCACGTGTTCGCGGTCGACGCGCACGGCGTGCTCGCCGGCAGTCAGGTCGACCGGAGTGCCGGTGCGCAGCCACTGGTCGACCATCGCCGCCGCTTCCGAGGCTTCCAACGCCGCTCCTTCGTGTGTCACCGGTAGTCCCTCGCCAATCCCTCGCGGCCGTTCCAGATCCGGCCGGACCACTGCTGCCCACCGATCCGGCCGAGCCGCTGGACTTCCTCGTGCCGGTCCCGGGCCTCGTCGGCCGCGTACTCGCTCATCCCGCTCGCCCGCAGCATCCGCACCAGCCAGGCGGGATCGATCGCCCGGACGCGGGCCAGCAGGCCAGGGTCGAGCGGCCGGTCCAGCCAGGCCGCCACGAACGGCGAGTTGATCCCGATGAGATCGTCGGCGTAGTCCGGGAAGTTCTGCCCGTTGTCGATCGCGACCACGTCTCCGTCCTTGGACAGCGCCTTGCAGTCGGAACTGGCCCCGACGTAGCCGAGGTACGCCATTTCCTGCTGTTGCCCGATCGGGTAGTCCGAGACGTCGAGCGCGGGGGAGAGCCCCTCGATCCGCCGCTGGGCGGAACCGGGGCCGCGCGGGCCGTCGATGTGCGCGGTGACCGGCACGACGCGCGACCCGGCCGCTCGGGCCAGCCGGTACATCGCGTTCTCCCGGAACCCTTGCCCGCCAGGGGGAATCGGCACGGCAAGGGCGCCGGACTCGCCCTCCGCGGGCTTGTAGATGGCTTGCGAACCGTCGGCGTAGGTCAGCCAGTGGGTTTCATTGGCGCTGGCGAGATTGTCGCCGAACTCGACGTGACCGACTACCTCCGCGGCGGCCAGCATTGCTTCGTCCGGGTCCGCAAAGGACTCCGGTTCGGCGGGCGGCGGCGAGGGGAGGCCGCGGCGCAGGGCTTGTTCGAAGAGTTCGCGCTGCCGACGGCGCAGGACTGCCGCGACGGCCTCGTCGTGCGGGGTGCTCGGCTGGGTTTCCTCGACGGCGCGGGCGAAATTGCCGAGTGCGCGCGCGGTCCCGGCGACCTCGTCGATCGCGGTCAGACCGAGCCGGAGTTCGGCCGGGCGTCCGTCGGGCAGGCGGAGGGAAACCCGGATCTCGCGGTGTCCGGTGGCGTCAGGAGCGGTGAACCCGTCCTCGACGCCGGTGATCCGGGCCGGGCCGTCCCGTCGCAGCACCTCCAGCGCCTGGTAGATCCAGGACACCCGGTCGAACCGGACGGAACCCGGTCCGGCGGCGCCGCCGGTTTCCTCGGCCAGCCAACGGACGAGATCGGCCACGGGCGGCCTTGCCGGCACGGGATCGCTGGCGTTCTCGCGGATCGAGTCGAGTGTCTGGGCCTGGGTCGGAGTCGGTTCGAGCGGACGAGGCGGCGGCGCGAGAGCGTCCTCGCGCAGGACCGCCTCCGGGCCGCGGGCTTCGACCTCCGCCACCGCTTCGGCGAGGATGACGTTCTCCGCCGGTTCCGGCGCCGCCTCGACCTGAGTGTTCCTGGTGACCACGACGTCCAGCTTCGCGAACTCGTCGTCCACGTGGATCCCTTGTGCCGCCCGCCATTCCCGCAGCCCGGTCTTGCTGCCGTAGAAGTGCGGCTTGACGTCGGTGTAGAACTCGACCCCGCGCCGGTTCGGCGGCAGCGGGCCGTTCCACGCCTGCACCGCCGGATTGCTGCCGTGCCGGGGCTCTCGGCCCCACACCTCGTTCGACTCCTCGATCAGCTTCGCCGTTTCCGGGGATTGGCTGCGGCTTTCCAGCCGGTGGTACGGGCCGTAGCGCGCCGGTTTCGCCGCGTCCGAAGGCGGTCCGGCGGGATGCGGTGCCTGGCGCATCGGCGGCCGGAGCGGGCGGCGCGGCCCAGGCATCGAGAACTTGACTCCGCGTCCTTCGTCCACTCCGGACAACAGCGGATCCCGGGAGAGGTCCCGGTGCCCCGGTGTCCACATCGGACCAGGCGCGGGGGTCGCTCGCGGTTGTCGGTACGGGCGCCGCAAGTCGACGCCCGGGCTCGGCTCCGGGGCGTCCGGCACATACAGCTTGCCCGCCGCGGGCTGGTACTCCGGCGGCGCGTCCGGCCAGGGCAGGAAGGCGTCGGTGAACGGAAGCAAGGCAAGGCGGGCCGGATACTCGGGCAGGCGCAGCAGCTTGCCTTCCAGCCGGTCGAAGAACGCGATGCCGTAGGGACCGTGGGCGACCCAGCCGAGCTGGTGGTACTCGTTGTCGTAGCGGTCGGTCGTGACGATGTGCAGCAAAGCCCTGGCGCCGAGCGGCCGTTCCGCCATCGCGATGATCACGCTGTCGTAGGAATCGTGGCTGTGGAACCAGAATCCGCCGAACCAGTACGCGAGGTAGCTCTGGTCCACCCGCCCGTCGCGATCCCACGCGGCGCCGTAGGCGTTCGGGTCCGGCCGGTCGTAGCCGGGCTGCGCCTCCCGCACGAAGCGGGCCGCCTGCGACTTCGGCACGGTGCCCGCGTCGATCGCGGGGAGGGAGTGCGTCCGGGTCGCCCGCGCGAGCGGGGATCGCCGCCAGAGCTGGAACACCGGATGCGCCAGGACGTGGACGGGCGGGCTCTGCTGTTCGGCGGGCAGCGGCGGCAGGTTCTTCCCCGCGAACTGCGGCGATTGCCGCAGCACGTCGTAGACCGCGCGCAGCCGTTTGCCGTGATAGCCCTCGGTCCGCTCGGCCGGCCGGACGCGATCGAGCCCGGCCGGCGGCAGCGCGACCGGTTCCGTCGACCGCAGCGCGGCGAGATCGACCGGGAGCACATGGATCTCCAGCGCCCGGACCGGCAGCTTCGTGGCGTATCCGGTCATCGGGTCGGCGAAGATCGGCACCCCGGTGCGCTCGCTGACGATCACCGCGCTCACGTGCCTCGCGATCGTGCCGTCGTCGCTGAGCGACCGGATCGCGACCGCGCCCGCGAACCCCTTGCGGCCGGAGATCGCGGCGATGAGCCGGTCGTACTCGCTGCCGTAGGCTTCCCACGCTCCGCCGAGCCGCTGCCAGAGCGCGGCCAGTGTCTCCGGCTCCGGTCCGGCGGGCACGGCGGTGGTGTCCCAGCCCGCCATCCGGTGGAAGAAGGCACTCGTCGCGGAAACGCAGTTCGACCGGTACCGGTAGCGGTCGAGGCGGGCCGCGCGGTAGTTCGGGTTGACTTCCCGCAGCAGCGGGACTTCTTCGCGCAGCAACGCTTCGAGCACGGCGGCGGGCGCGGTGTCGGCGGTGACCGCGGGCAGCGTGTACTTCCCGTTCTTCTTCCCGGACCAGATCGCCAGTTCCACCGCCTTCCTCGCCTCGGCGAGCTGTCCGGCGGTCCAGGTCCGGGCCCGCTTCGCCGCGTCTTCCGGCACGACGCCGGCGAGGAACCGGAGCCCCAGCACCGTCCGGACGGGGGCCGGCCGATTCGCGAGACTGTCGGCGAGCACCTGCCCGGGGCTTCGGTAATCCGGTTCGGGCAGCTCCGCGGGCGGGGGTTCGAGGCGGGCGAACCGCATCGGGTCGCTGGCCGCCTGGTATTCGTCGAGGAGTTCGTTGAGTTCCCGGATCGCGGCCACGGCGAGCTGGGCGGCCCGCGTGCGTTCGTGCTCGAACGGGAGCAGCAGCCGGCGCAGTTCGCCGGGAAGCCGCTGCGGCTGCGGCAGCAGGTCGCGGACCTGCCGGGCGAGCCTTCCGTCGCCGCTGTTGTCGTGCCAGTGCACCAGGAGCTGCACGTACGCGGCGATTTCCTCGTCCCGGGGGCGGGAGTTCAGCAGCTCCGTCACGCGGTCGACGAGCTGGCGGCTGCGGTCGTGCTCTCGGACCAGTTCTCCCAGCCTCGCGGAGAGGGTTCCGGTGCCTCCGTACTGTCGCACCACGGAAAGCAGCCCGTGGAGCAGTTCCGCGTCGGCGGTTTCGTGCTGCCGCAGGACCTCCGTCACGTGCGCGGCGAAATCTCCCTCTCCGGTGTGCAGGTAATCCCGCAGCGTCGCGTCCAAGTGGTTGGCGAGGAATCCGTGCTCGCTGCCTTCGTACTTGGCCAGCTGCGCCTTCGCCC
This sequence comes from Amycolatopsis sp. NPDC114484, assembly GCF_055633755.1. Lineage (NCBI taxonomy): Bacteria > Bacillati > Actinomycetota > Actinomycetes > Pseudonocardiales > Pseudonocardiaceae > Amycolatopsis > Amycolatopsis sp. NPDC114484. The sequence continues at coordinate 95,789 of NZ_JBVKDQ010000017.1, forward strand.
GGGCGGAAAGGCGGGGCAGTTCGTCGCGCAGCAAGGCCTGGCGGCGCTCCAGCGTCGGGCGGAAACCCCAGTGCCCCAGTTCGTTCTCGACGGCCCGGTCCAGTGCGGCCAGCTTCTCCCGGAGTTCCGCCGACCATTCGCCGGACCGGAGGCTTTCCTCAGTGAAAGTCAGCGGCTCGAATTCGGAAAGCGGCGTCACGGCGGGAAGCACCGGCTGTTCGCCTTGCTCTCGCCCGGCGGTGTCGAACAGGAGCCGGATCACGTGGCCGTTGGCCACCGCGTCGCGATCGCTCTGCTGCTCGACCGGAGTGCCCGCCCGGTCGTCGGTCAGGATCTCGCGGATCCGGTAGTAGGGCTTGCCGACGACCGCGAGCAGCCCGGCGACAGCGGCCGCGACCCCGCCCCACACGGACGTGGCGGGCACCCCGGCGAGCACGCTCACCCCGGCCGTGAACCCGCCCGCCGTGACCGATTTGGCGGTGATGACCGCCGCGTACCGCAGCCGGGAAACCGCGGCCTTGCGGGACACCGGTTTCGGCAGCAGCGGCGGCTTCGAGCGAATCTCCGCGAGCGCCCGCTCCACTGCGGACGAGCGCGCGCCCGGCCGCGCGTTCGCGGTTCCCACCGCGGCGAGCGCTTCGCCCACCAGGTCCCGCAACAGTAGGTCGCGGTCCCGGATTTTCACCGGCAGCTGGGTTTCCCGTTCGGCGCGCATCCGCATCGCGATCCGGGTGAGCTTGTTGTTGACCTCGCCCACCGCGAGGTGGTTGTCCGCCAGCGCGGAGATCCAGCCCGCGACCCCGAGTTTGGCGAGGTCCACCGCGGCCAGGATCTCCAGCGGGGTGAAGTGCTCGAGAAGCGCCTTGAGCGGCTGGAGAGTCGGGTGGGTGACCTTGTACAGGTCCGGCAGGTAGGGGAGGAAGCTCGCGACGGCGTCCATCAGCTTCGAACCGGTGACGTGCTCCGCGAAATCGACCGCGGTGCGCTCGGCAAGCGCTGGGGACAGCTCGGCCAGCGCGGCATCGGGGATCACGCCGTCGGCCAGCAAGCCCTCGATCGCGGCGCGGGCGTGCATCAGCTGCCGGTACAGCTCTTTGGCGTCTTCGAGGTCGTACTCGTGCAGTTCGCGCCGGATCGCGTCGTGTGCCGCCAGCTCGGCGCCCTTGCGCCGCCGTCGGGTGTAGCCCTCGGCGAGCGGCCGGAAGACCGCCGCGCCCACCCCGGTCGCGACGAGCGCGAAAAACGAGCCGGTCGCGATGTCCAGCGGGAACCCGACCGCGGCGGCAGCTCCCAGCGCGACCATCGGCGGGGTGCTGAACCGGACGATCCGGGTGCGCAGCGGCAGGGCGATGTCCGGTGCGGCGCTTTCGAGCTGCGCCGGGGCGGGCACCCCGATGCTCCGCAGCGGAGTGCCGAAGTTCGCTTCGTGCCAGCTGTTGACCAGTTCGTGCTGATCCCGGCCGCGGTCGACGTTCGCGCGGATCTCGTCGTACTTCTTCTTCAGCGCGGCCTGTTTGTCGCTGGCGATGTCGTAGCGCCGGGTCATCGCCGCGCCCAGCACCGCGGACGTCGTGCCGAACACGAAGTAGCCGATGCCGTTTCCCGGGTGCCCGCTCGCGAACCCGGATATCGAAAGCGCGACAGTCATCGCGACGGTGGCGGGCTGCTCGAACACGACCGTGGTCGCGATGGTGAACGCCGTGGTCGGGTAAGCGGTGTCTTTCCGCTCCACGGCGAAGGTGTCCACGACGGCGCGCGCGTGGGCCCCTAGCGCAGCGACGCGGTAGGAGTAGTCCGGCAGCTGCTTTTCCAGTCCCGCGTGTTCGAGCAGGCTGCGCAACTGAGAGATCAGCTGCCGCCGGTGCCGCGGCCGCCAGGCCGGAGCCGTGGTGATCCGGTCGCCCAGCACTTCGAGCCGGGCTTCCAGTGCCCGGTCCGCCGGGCTTTCCGGCAGCCGGTCCGCGTCGGTGTCCGGGCGGAGCGTTCCCGGGTCGCAGGTCGCGGTGCGGAAGTAGCGCGTGCCGAAGGCGAGTGCCGCGCGGACGATTTCCTCGACGTCCCGCGGCCGGAGCCGGGCCGGGAGGTAGGCCGACAGCGTCCGGGTGCCCGGATGCACGGAAACTCCGGTCGATTCGAGCGTGGTGCGCGGCAGCACACGGAACGCCGCGGTGAAGAGATGGCGGCCGTCGTGGAAGACGTCGTAGCGGAGGTCGGGACCGGCGGGCACCAGCAGGACTCCGGTCCGTTCGGCGGCCTTGCCGACCTGCGCGCGGATCGCGGCTTCGACCGCCGCGGCATGGCCGAAGCGGCGCGCCGGGGCGTCCACCGGGAGTCGGTGGCCGATTTCGACGGCGGGGTCTGCGACGGGCCACTGGGTGACGCGGTAGCCCGCGACCGCCTTGGCCGGGCGGTACCGGTCAGCCACGGCCAGCGCGCGGTCGATGCCTTCCGTGCGGGCGCTGTAGGCGGCCAGCGCGGAGAGGCGGACGCTGGCATGCGGATCGTCCGCGGCCATGCCGAGGCAGGAAAGCAGCCGCGCCAGGTGTTCGCGCATCTGTCGCCGGTCGCGCCGACTCGTCCCGTCCCGGTCGAGTTCCGCGCCGAGCGCGGCGACCTGAGCGACGTAGCCGAGGTCGGCCGGCGTCGGCCTCGGGGCGGTGCCGGGGAACCGGTCGTGCCAGAACTGCTGTTCCGGCAGGGAAACCTGCTCGCCGCGCCGGTGCGCCGCGAGCAGCGCCGCACCGGCGGCCATCGCGTGGGCCATCGGGAGGACGGCCAGGTCCGGGGCCAGCCAGTCGGGAAGCCGCAGGACGACCAGCGGCAGCGGCTGCCCGGCCGTGGGCTCCCGGAAGACCTGGAAGGTGATCGGGTTGCGCGGGTCGTATCCGAGGTTCGGGGTCGGGATGACCTGGAAGGCGAACACGGTCCCGGACTGGTCGAGGAACACGATGTCGTCCGACGGACGGGGGAACGGGCCGTTGTCCAGGACGTGCACTCCGGCAGCGACGGCCGCGGCGGACAGCATCCGCCGGGAGATGTCCTCGGCGGTCAGCCGCTGCCGGGCGGCGGGGAGGGTGCTGAGCGGAGTGTGGATCTCGATGGCGGCGGTGAGCAGCGGTGCCGCCACTGCTTCCGCTGCGGGCTGGACAGCGCTGGGCTGGACAACGCTGGGTGGGATGGCATTGGGCTGGACGGTGTTGGGCTGGACAGCGTTCGGGGGCTGGGACGCGGCGGGGGAGCGCTCGGCCTCTTCCACCGCGCGCTGCGCCTGTTCGGCGAGATCGAGGTGCTCTTGGTACCGGGCCGCCGCTTTGCCGGACAGCCATTCGGCGAGTCCAGGCGCGATCGTCGGCCGGGACGGGCCGACGGCGTGCGCGGTCAAGCTGGTGAGAAGGTTCGTCCTCGCGGCGAGGACTTCGAACGGAGAGTCAGGATGGTGGACCGCGACCGCGTCGAAGCCCTCGGCGAGCAGCTGCTGGGACAGTTCGCTCAGCGATTCGGGGTTCCCGGCCGTCATCTCGCCGGTGAGCACGACGAACTGGGGGTGCGCGCCGTTCGCGGCCAGATTCCGCCGCAACCGGGCGAGCACCGTCTCGCGCTCGTCGAGACTCTCCGCCCGTACGACGACCACGTGATAGTCCGGGCCGGCGGAAGTCGCGTCCCGGACGGGGAAGTCAGGGAAGGCCGCCGGGTCGCCGTCCGGTCGTGCTGGTGCGTCGAAGACCCCGGGCTGCCAGAGGTCGCCGAACCCGGTTCGGCGGAGGGCCAGGTCGATCAGCACCGCCGCGGCCGCGACCTCCTCGTCCGGGCTCGCGTGCAACGGTCCGAAATCCGGGGCCAACTGCCAAATGTCCTTAATGGACATTCCGGCGTTCATCGCGGCGAGCAGCCCGGCCGCGGTCCACAGTCCCCGAGCGTCCTCGAAGGCCAGTTTCCAGGGCGGCCGTCCGTCGATCCATTCCCCGAGCCACTGCAGCTTGTCCCGCAGCGCTTGACGCTGATCTTCGGGCAGCCGCGCCAATTCCCGCCCCAGCGCGGCGAAATGCGTATCCCGCGCGGCGGGCGCGCTGTCGGGCCGGAGCAGCAACGACAGGACGTCCACGACGTCCTTCGCGGGCAGCTGCGAGATCTGCCGCAAGCCGGGCTCTCCCTCGGCCCCAGCGGCCTTCCACAGTTCCGAGAAAACCTTGCCCAGCCAAGGTGTCTCCGAATGCGCCGGTGCCGCGAGCGATTCGGCGCGCACTGCGTCGTCGAGGTGCAGCACGGTGGCCCGCGACTCTTCGGCGGGCCGGGCCGGATCGCTGTACAGAACAGCTGCGAAGCCCATTTTCCGCAAGCCATCAGTGAGTTCGGTGAGATTGGCTTCGCCGACGTTGCGCCATCCCCGGCTGAGGACGATGTAGGGCTTCTTCTCGCCGGATCGCTGGTTTTGCAGATAGCGCCGCGCGTTCTCGATCAGCCGTTCGCGGTCGGCGGAGCCGGGACTGCGCAACCGGGCCACGACGACGTTCCGCCGTCCGCCGTCGGCGTGGGAGAAGGAGAACTCGGCCAGCCCGATGGTTTCGCCGTGATCGTGGACCTGCCCGCGCGGCCGGAAATCCGTCGCGCCGCCGAAACCGAGCGCGGCTCGCTCCGCGTCGTCGGAAAGGCTGAGCGAGTGGAGGAAACCCAGCTCCGGGCCGACCAGGTCCAGGTATTCCTGAGCCTGCTTCAACGCGAGTTCGTACGCTCGTTCGGCGAGCTTCGGACTGTCGGCCGCCGCGGACTTCGCGAGCGCGAGCTGCGCCTCGATGCGGTCGAGCAGGTCTTGCCGCTTGGCGAGTTCGGCGTAAGCGAACGACAACGCGGTGAGGACGCCGTAGCGCAGGTAGATGCCCTCGGCGCCGTTGCCGGGGTTTTCCTCCTCCTCGACGACCTGGACGCGCACCTGCGGCCGGCCGGTGAGTTCCGCGAGCCGGTCGCCGACGAGGAGCCGGTCCGCTTCCCGTTCGGCGGCGAGGAACCGGAGCTTGTCCGCGAGGCTCGTGTCCTGGTGCGGCAGCCCGCGGCCCGGTTTGCGCACGCGGTCGTAGAGGACCTTGTCGACGATCCAGCGAAGGACGTCGCCGGGGCGGGCGCCGGTGGCGCGGACCAGCGCCCACAGGTCGGCGAGTTCCTGTTCGGTGAGCAGCTCGCGGACCTCGCGCGGCAGGTCGAAGCGCTCGTCGGCGTCCTCGTCCGGAACCGGTGGCGGTGGCTTCGTCTCGCCGGGACAGTCGTGCCGCAGCGGTACGACATCGGTGCGCTCGCGGACCGGCCGGGTGACTGTTTTCTCGGCGGGGTAAGGGAAAGCGGCGGGGACTGCGGGTGGCATCTCCGGTATGCCGGGCTGCGGGTAGCGCACGTCCGGGACGGGGCCCGGCTGGTCGTCGCGACCGGGGAAGTCCGGCGGTAGCTGCGGAATCGGGGCGGCGGTGACGTCGCCGATGCGGTACGGGTCGGCGGGTGCCGATGGTCCCGGACGCGAGTCTGGGGCCGGTGATCCTGGCCGCTGATCGCCGACCCGGACCGGTGCCGGGTCGCCCACCCGATGCGGGCGCGGATCGCCGACACTCGGGAACGGTTCCGTCCGCACGGGCGTCCGCGTGGGGAAACCGACCGACGGCCGCACCGGATCCGTCACGATCGCGGGCGCCGGGCCGACCACCGGGCCGAGCAGGCTTTCGGCGAAGCTCACCGATTGTCCCAACCGCGCCCGGGGAAGCGTCGGTTCGGTCCGGACCGGTTCCGGCCCAGCCGAAGGCGAATGCGGGCCAGCGCCCGGGTGATCCAGCTGATCGAAGGCGGCGCGGAACTGTGCGCGCAGCCCGGTTCCTTCCGGCGTCGGCGTCTCGGTCAACCAGTCGTGCAGTGCCAGCCGGAAGTCGTGGCGTCCGGCGGCGTCCAGGTTCCCGTTCTCGGCGTCGTGCAGGAGCGTCAAGTGCGCGGACAGCCCGCCGAAACGAGCCCGCGCGCGGTAGTTGCCCCACAGATCGGGCAGCGCCCGCGCCCGGTCCGGGGAGATCGCCGCCTCGCCGTCCGGCAAGTGCGCTCCGACGGACTTCGGCGGATGATCCTCGGCGGGCCGATTCCCGGTAGCCAGTGCTTCGCTCGCCCCGGTGACGACGGGAACCAAGCTCAACGCCGCTCGCGTGCCCGGCTCCCCGTCCGAGACGCCCTCGCCGTGAAGCATAGTGAAGGCGACCGGTCGCGGCTCGGCATTCTCCGCCTTCGCCGTTGCCGCTATTGCCTCGTGGGCTTTGGCCTCCAACCCTTTGGCCTCGGCGAGCAGGTCGCCCGTCCTCGACAGCACTTCGTCGAACGCCGTGCGGGCGCGATGGCCTTCGGCGGAGGACAGATGAGTCCGGGCCACGAGCGCTTGCTTGAGTTCGGACTCGCTGAGTTCCCGGTGCACCATCCGGTCGGCGAGCGCGAGGTGCCGGGACGCCACGCCCTGCTCGGCCAGGTCCGGCAGCGAGTACCCGAGCCCGCGCAGCCGTCCGAGGACGTCGGCGAGTTCGGCCTCGTTGCGCCGGGTCTCGACGTCGAACCACCGATCGCCCGGCCGCGGCCCGTCGGGGTGGCCGCCGAGCGAACCGAGCAGCTGATCGCCGAGCCAGCCGATGCCGCGGTCGCGCGCGTAGGCGGCGCGCTCGGACAGTTCCGCGAGCTTGGCTTCGGGCTCGGACAGCAGAACCCTCTTGGCCCGCCCGGCGAACGTCTCCTTCGGCCGGAAATCCTTGAGCTCCGTGGGAGATTCCGCGGGCGCGGTCTCGTCACGGCCTGGGGTCTCGGATCGCGGCGGCGCGGATTCGGCTCGGGTCGCTGTGGGGGTTTTCGTCGGTTGGGTGTTGGTGTCTGCTGATCGTGTGGTTCGGAGTGGCGTGGGTTCGCTGTGGGTCGCCGTGGCGGATTTCGTCGGCTGGGCACCGGTGTCTGCTGATCGTGTGGTTCGGAGTGGGGTCGGTTCGCTGTGGGTCGCCGTGGCGGTTCGGGTCGGCCGGGCGCCGTTGTCCGGCGATCCGGTCGGTCGGAGCGGCGTGGGCTCGCTGTGGGGTGCCGTAGCGGAGGGCCCCGTCGGCCGGGTGCGGGCGTCCGGCGATCCGGCCAGCGCTGCTTCCTTCCGGCTCGCGGCGGACCCGGACGGTCCCGCCGTCTCATCCGGCCGTTGAACCGACCCAGGCGGCTCGTGCGGCGGATTCTCCGCGTCCGGAGCCTTCCTCGCTTCGGCCTCGACCGCCTTGCCTCCCTCGGCGGAGTCCGGATTCCGCCGCGAGTCCAGGTCGATCACCCTCCCCGACTTGGACTCCGCCGCGTCCGCAGCCGTCTCGGCCGTCTCGGCGGACGAGCGTCCACGGCCCTCTTCGGCGGCACCGGAAGCCTCCGAATCCGCGCGCGGCGCCGCGGACTTCTCCGGCGCAGCCGCGCTGTCCTTGCCGGGAGACGCACCTTTGGACCCACCGCCCGACCCCGCGTCCTTGACCGGCGCCGGGGCGGGCGCGTCACCAGACCTCGCCGGAGGAGCTGCGGTCGAGGGCGAGTGCGGCGTGAGGGTGGCGGTTCGCGCGGGCAGCTGCGCCGGTGCCGAGGACGGCGACCGGACGAGGTTCGTCACCTCCGCGCCGGACGACCCGGCGTCGACTCTCGGGGCCAGCCCCGCACCGGAATGAACGCCGTCTGTACCGGTGGCCCGCTCGGCGAGGGGCACTTCGGCGCGCTGGGCCGAGGCCTGCTGTTCGGCGGAGTTGTGCACGCCGGGGTGCTGGGCCGGGCTGGCCTGTTCGGCGGAGCCGCGCGCTTCCCCGCCGGACGGGGCGGGGGAGCCGTGCTCGGGCGGCGGCATCGGGGTGTTCGGGGGACCGCCGTCGGGCGGCGTCGGCAGGTGGGACTGGATCAGGTCGCGGATGGTCGGGTGCGGATTGCCGGTCACCCGCTCAGAGGTGTTCTTCATGCCGTTGGCCCCGAGCGCGTGCATTCCGCCCCGAGCCGCACCGGCGATGGCGCCCTCGTCCATGGGGCGGTCGAGGACGTAGTTCGTGCCGGCACCGGTGATGGCTCCGGACACGCTCGCGCCGGCGACCGAGCCGAGCTGCTTGGCGGCGTCGTCGGACAGTTTCGGCAGTTTTCCCAGGCTTTTGGCCGCGGTGTCGGTAACGGCCTTCCCCACCGTGCGGTTCGCCGCGTGCCCGAGCGCCCCGCCGATCGCGCCCGCCTTGATCGCGTTCTTGACCTTGTCCGGGTCGACGTCCCCGTACCCGCGCCACGAGCTGAACTCCTGGCCCAGCAGATTGCCGACCCCGCCGCCCGCGGCCCCGCGCCCGGCGTTCAGCGCCAGCTCGCCGCCGAACTTGAGCGCGCCCAGGCCCAGCCGCGACATCCGGCTGGCCGCGGCGATCCTCTCGGTGACCTGGGCGACCTTGGCCGCGATCTGGGCGCCGAGCCTCGCCGCGAAAAAGGCCTCGCCCGCCGGTCCGGCGATCAGCGTGGACAGGGCGAAAAGCGCGACGTTGATCAGGATGTCCGCGACGATCTCGCCCTTGATGTCCGCGAGGTCCTTCGCGTATTTCCGGCAGGCCTCGGCCAGTTCGTGGCAGTGCCCGGCGAGCTGGGCCAGCCCTTCGCCGCCGGACGAACCGTCGAGGAACTGGTGCAAGGCGTTGTACGCGGAGACGCCCGCGAGGTCGGTCCAGGTCTCGTGCAGGCTCTCGGCGTGCGGACCGGCCTGGTCGTGCAGCGTGCTCAGCGCGTCCCGCAGGCGGTCCCAGGCGTCGCCCAGCTCCCGCGCGTCGGATTCGCTGTCCAGCGGCCAGATCGCGTCGAGCCATCCGGCGTGCCGCGAAAGCCAGTCGGATTTGACGCGGATCCACAGCTCTTCGGTCGGTTCCTGGACGTCGCCGGGGGCCATCTTCCCGCCTACTGCCCGGTCTGGGAGGAACGCAGCTCGGCGGCGTTCCGCCCGTCCGCGGTGCGGTATTCGGCGATCTGCCCGAAGGCCTGGCCGGTCAGGCGGGCGAGGCCGAGCGAGGCCAGCTGCGCGTTCCGGTCGAGGCTCTTCGCCCACTCGCGATAGGAATCCATGAACGCCTCGCCGGTCGCCCCGTTGCCGACGTGGTACTCCCGCTGCAGATCCTTCCGGACGCCGTCCAGCGTGTCGTGGTAGGTCTGCTGCAGTTGCGCCAACGCGCGGAACACCTGCTCGGTGGCGTCCGGGTACATCCCGGCGTGCCCGCCGGGATTGGTGCGGTCGACGAGGTGTTCGCCGGGGGCGGGTTTCTCCGGCGGGGCCATCAGCGGCCCTCCCCGGCGAGCTGGCGGTCGAGTTCGTGCAGCATCGGATCGGCGCGCAGGTCAGCGGTTTCCGGGCGGGCGCCGGGAGGCAGGAACCCGGACAGGATCGAGAAGGTCTCCTGCCGGGCGAGTTCCGCGGCCCGGTGCACGACCTCGGTGATGTCGGCGGCCAGCTGGGCCGAATCCGGCGCGCGGTAGATCCGGGAATCCAGGTGCAGTTCCACGAGTTCGCCGGAACCGCCGACGACAGCGGTGATGAGATCGTCGTCGGAAGAGGCCTCGGCGCGTACTTCGGCCATCTGGGACTGCGCGGCCCGGATGTCGGCGGCCAGCTGCCGGTATTCCTCGTACATGTTCGGCGTGTCCATGCCGGTCCTCCTCGCTTCCGGACGTCAGTCTGGGGCCGCGCGCGCGGCTGTGGCGGGCGGTGACCGGTAGCGGCCACGGAGCCGGGAACGGGCGCGAAGTGCCGCAGTATCGCGAGGGTGACCCGACACCGTACGGCTTCTGTCGCCACCGTGGTCACGGTGGCGTCGCTCCAGTTCGTCCTCGGCGGGGGCGCGGCTCGGGCCGCGCCGCCTGCGGGAGCCTGCGCCAACGCGCAACCGGCGCACCCCGAGATCTCCGCGCAACCCTGGGCCCAGCAGACGCTCGCCCCCGAGCCGGCGTGGCGGTACACGCGCGGCGGCGGGGTAGTGGTGGCAGTGGTGGATTCCGGAGTGGACGCCGACCACCCGCAGCTGCGCCGTCCCGGAAAGGTGTTGCCAGGTCGGGATTTCGTGGCGAACCAGGACCTTCCCGGCTCCTTCGACTGCGATTCGCACGGCACCGCGGTGGCGAGCATCGTCGCGGCGGACGCGCTGCCCGGCGTCGGGTTCCGCGGCGTCGCCCCGGACGCGACGGTGCTGCCGGTCCGGGTCAGCGACCAGGATCTCACCGATCAGGGCCAGATCCAGCGGATCAACCCGCAGACGGTCGCGAACGGCATCGTCTACGCGGTCGGCCAGGGCGCTCGCGTGCTGAACCTGTCCATGTCCGGGACCGCCGACTTCCCGGCGATCCGCGAAGCAGTCGCCTACGCGGTGGCCAGCGACGTCGTGGTGGTCGCCGCGGCGGGCAACGCGCAGCACGACGCGTCGACGGAACTCCCGTCGTATCCCGCGGCGTATCCCGGGGTTCTCGGCGTGGGCGCGGTGGACATCGACGGGGCGCGGGCGTCCAGTTCGCAGATCGGACCGTACGTCGGGCTCGTCGCGCCGGGTTCGAAGGTGCTCGCCGCGACCAGAGCGGACGGTCACGCTTACGACGACGGCACCAGCTTCGCCACCCCGTTCGTCGCCGGCACCGCGGCTTTGGTCCGCGCGGCCTGGCCGAACCTGTCCGCGCCGGACGTGGTCCGGCGGCTGAAAGCGACCGCGAGCCCGGCGAGGGGCGGACAATCCAGCGACGCGTACGGCGCCGGTCTGGTCAACCCGTACCGCGCGGTCACCGACGGGATGAACCTCGCGCCGTCGGCGGGAATCCCGGCGTATCACCCGGGCCCGGTGGATCGGGCCGCGGTCGCGCACGCCGAGTGGGTGCGCGGCACGGCCTCGATGGCGAGCTGGCTCGCTTTCGGGGGTGCGGGAGTTTTGGTGTTGGTGGTGCTGATCGTTGTCGTCGTGCGGAGGGGCGGCCGTCGGGGGTGGCGAGCGGGGCGTGCGGCGGTTTTGCCCGCGGAGCCGGTCGCGGAGGAGTTGCCGGATCAGGTTTCGCTGCTCGGTCAGTCCTGATCGGACAGTTCTCTTAAGATAGTCCTCTTAGGGCATTCCTTCCCGGACACAAGAAAGCGCGCCCCGTCCTCGAACGGGGCGCGCTTCGCGGATTTCACCGCGCGCGGATCACGCCTGCCACGTGGCGGCGCAGCTCTGCACGCACTGCTGCGACCGGTCCACCGAATTCGAGGTGGCGCGGCCCATCGCGTGGGCCCGGTCGTTGTACTCGTTGTCCAGCTTGAACTTCTGGCCCATCGCCGCGTCCATCTCGTGCCCGTTGCCGTCGGTCAGGACGCTCGAGAACGCGTCCTTCGCGCGCTGGAAGACGTCGCCGAACGACGTCGAGTCCTGGCCCGCGGTCTTGAAGATCTCCTGCGCCTGGCTCTGGACCTGGTCGAAATACATCAGGATCTGGTCGGTCACTGTGGTCTCCCTTCTCCGGTGCGGGTGGTTCAGACGGCGCCGAAAGCGGAGCCGAACGAACCGGTGTTGATCTGGAAATCGCCGGTCACGCTGAGCGCGCGGCCGTTTTCCGCGTCGTTCTCGAAATACTTGTTCGCCGACGTCGTCAGGGTGTCGGCCAGTCCGTGGCCGCTCGTCGTCAGCCGCTGGTTCTGGGCGAACCGGTCCGGCTCGATGCCCTGGAACATCCGCCCGCCCGCGCCCTTCCAGACGCCCTCCAGCCCGGTGTTGCCGGTGTTGAGGCTGGTGTTGCGGTTCGCGACCTCCTCGTAGAGGCCACGCCAGTTGTCCGCGATCCCGCGCATCTGCGTGGGATCGCCGTTCATGAAATTGAACCCGGTCACAAGACCCTCCATTCGCGGTCACGGGAACGCGCCCCGGATTTCCCGGCCGCCTCCCCACGTTTCCGACGCTAGTTCTTCCGGCGGGCGATACCGGCTTCGCGGCACGTTCCTGCCACGGCCGCCCGCGACACCCTCCGGGAGCGGAAGATCGGGGACATGGCGACAGTCCTGGTCAAGCGGCCCGCGCGGAAACCGGCCCCGGAGATGCCGGCCGGCGAGCTGATGCTGCAACCGCCCCCGGCGATCCCGGCCCCGCCGGGACGGCAGTGGGCGCAGGTGTTCACTGTGCTGCCGATGCTCGCCATGATGGCGTCGACGCTGCTGCTCTACTCCGGCAACCTCGGCGGTTCCATCCGGTTCGTGGTCTACGGGCTGATGGGCGTCGGGATGCTGGGGATGGTCTTCACCGGCCTGCTGCAGGGCGGCGGCCCGAGCAAGCGGGAAATGGGGCAGGCCAGGCGGAAGTACCTGCGGCATCTGGCACAGCACCGGGTGCGGCTGCGACGGGCGGTGCGCCGCCAGCGCACGGCCATGGACTACCTCCACCCGGAGCCGGCGGCGTTGTGGTCGCTCGCGGCGAGCTATCGGCTGTGGGAGCGGCGCAAGGACGACGAGGATTTCGCCGTGGCCCGGATCGGGCGCGGTCCGCAGGGGCCGGCGCTCGCGCTCGTCGCACCGGACACGCTGCCGCTCGAAGAACTCGAACCGTTGTCGGCGCTGGCGTTGCGGCGGTTCCTCGCCACCCATCGCACGGTCGACGGGCTGCCGCTGGCGATCGCGGTCAACGGGTTCAGCCGGATCCACGTGCGCGGGGACCGCGCCGCGGCGCTCGGCATGCTGCGTGCGGTGCTGGCACAGCTCGCCGCGCTGCAGTCGCCCGACGATCTGCGGATCGCGGTGTGCGTGAGCGAGGACCGGCGCGCCGACTGGGAATGGCTTAAGTGGCTCCCGCATTCCCTGCACCCGGCGCGTACCGACGCGCTCGGCCCGCTGCGGCTGGTCGTTCCGGCGGTGTCGGCGCTGGAGGCGATGCTGGAGGAGGAACTGGGCGCCCGCCCGCGGTTCGATCCCGACCAGCAGGTCAGCGTGCCCGGGCCGTATCTGGTCGTGGTGCTCGACGGCGGCGAGGTCGCCGGGTCGGACCACCTGATGACCGGCGGCGGCGTGGAGGGCGTCACGGTGTTCGACCTGTCGACTCCGCCGCCCCGGGTGCCCGCCCGGACTTCCGTGCTGCTGTCGGTCGGGGCCGACGGCGCGCTTTCCAGCCGGACGGCGGAGGGCGAAGCGCGGCTCGGCGAGGCGGATTTCCTCGACGCCGCCGCGGCGGAGGGCCTGGCGCGGCAGCTCGCGCCGCTGCGGCTCAGCTCGGGGATCCGCGACGCGCCGATGAGTTCCGAACTCGGCCTCGCCGACCTGCTGGGACTGGGCGACCCGTACGAGCTCGCGGCCGAGGACGCCTGGGCGCCGCGGCCGAACCGCGACCGGCTGCGGATCCGGTTCGGCATCCAGGAGGACGGCGCCCCGATCGACCTCGACCTGAAGGAGTCGGCGCAGGAGGGCATGGGCCCGCACGGGCTCCTGATCGGGGCCACCGGCTCCGGCAAGTCCGAACTGCTGCGCACGCTCGTGCTGGCGCTGGCGATCACGCATCCGCCGAGTTCGCTGAACTTCGCGCTGATCGACTTCAAGGGAGGCGCGACCTTCACCCGGCTCGACAAGCTGCCGCACACCAGCGCGGTGATCACCAACCTCGCCGAGGAACTGCACCTGGTCGACCGGATGACCGACGCGATCAACGGCGAGCTGATCCGGCGCCAGGAACTGCTGCGCGCGGCCGGGAACTTCTCCTCGCTGCGCGACTACGAGAAAGCCCGCCAGGCCGGGGCGCCGCTGCCGGAGGTGCCCACGCTCCTGGTCATCTGCGACGAGTTCTCCGAACTCCTTTCCGCCAAGCCGGATTTCATCGACATGTTCGTCCAGATCGGACGGCTGGGCCGCTCGCTCGGCGTGCACCTGCTGCTCGCGTCGCAGCGGCTGGACGAGGGACGGCTGCGCGGGCTGGAAGGCCACCTCTCCTACCGGATCGGCCTGCGGACGTTCTCCGAGATGGAGAGCAGGGCGGTGCTCGGCGTGCCGGACGCGTTCAAGCTGCCGAGGGCCCCGGGGAACGGCTTCCTCAAGGTGGGCACGGACTCGATGGTGCGGTTCCGCTCGGCCTACGTGTCCGGCGTGCACCGGCGGATCAGCCAGTCCGGCGGACCGGCCGGGCCGCCGGAAGACCTGGTGCTGCACGAATACACGACCGCTTACCACGCTCCCGCGATCGACGCCGGGGACGCCGCCGAACCCGAGCCGGAAGCCGACGCCGCGGTCGGCGAGACGCTGCTGGACATCATGGTCGACCGGCTGGTCGGCCGCGGCACGCCCGCGCACCAGGTGTGGCTGCCGCCGCTGGGCGAATCGCCGTCCCTGGACGACCTGCTGCCGGACCTGGTCGCGCACCGCGAGCGCGGGCTGACCGCCAACTCGACGGAACTGGCCGGTGCGCTGCGCCCGGTGCTCGGCCTGGTGGACCGCCCGTACGAGCAGCGGCGCGATCCGCTGAGCCTGGACCTTTCGGGCGCCGCCGGACACGTCGTGGTCATCGGCGGCCCGCGCAGCGGCAAGAGCACGGCCTTGCGCACCTTGATCCTCAGCCTCGCGCTCACGCACACGCCGCGCGAGACGCAGTTCTACTGCCTCGACTTCGGCGGCGGAACGCTCGCGGCGCTGGAAGGGCTGCCGCATCTGGCCGGGGTCGCCGGACGCCTGGACACCGGCGCGGTCCGCCGGACGGTTTCCGAGGTCGCCACGCTGCTCGCCCAGCGGGAGCGGCTGTTCGCCGAGCACAAGATCGACAGCGTCGCGACGTTCCGGAAGCGGAAAGCCGCCGGCGAGTTCCCGGACGACCCGCACGGCGACGTGTTCCTCGTGATCGACGGCTGGCTGACCCTGCGCAACGACTTCGACCAGCAGGAGGAACTGGTCAGCGACATCGCCTCGCGCGGTCTCGCGTACGGGATCCACGTGGTCGCCGCGTGCTCCCGCTCCTTCGACCTGAGGATGAACGTGCGCGACCTGTTCGCCAGCAGGCTCGAGCTGAAGATCAGCGACCCGATCGATTCGATCATCGACCGGCGCGCGGCGATGGGCGTGCCCGCCGAGCGGCCCGGCCGGGGACTGTCGGCGAGCAAGCACCAGATGCTGATCGCGTTGCCGCGCATCGACGGCGGGCACAGCGCCGCCGATCTGCCCGAGGGCCTCGCCGGTCTGGTCGCGGCGATCGCGGAAGCGTGGCCCGGTGCGACGGCGCCGCCGGTCCGGCTGCTGCCGGGAGTGCTGGCCTACGACGACCTTCCCGCCGCGGACGACCTGAGCGGCCCGGACGCCGGGCTCGCGGTCGGCGTGCACGAGCACGACCTTTCGCCGCTGCGGCTGGACTTCGCGAACGATCCGCATTTCTTCGTGCTGGCCGACACCCAGTCCGGCAAGACCTCGTTCCTGCGCACGGTCGCCCGCCGCATCTGCGCGGCGTACACGCCGGAGCAGGCGCGGATCGTGCTGATCGACCACCGGCGCGGGCTGCTCGGCGAGATCCCCGACGAGTACCTGCTCGGCACCGGCACCAACGACGCGCACAGCATCGCGTTGCTGAACGAGGTGGTCACCCGGCTGTCGCGGCGGCTGCCCGGGCCGGACATCACGCCTGAGCAGCTGCGGGCGAAGAACTGGTGGCAGGGCGCGGAAATCTTCGTGCTCGTCGACGACTACGACATGGTCGCCACGCACCAGAACCACCCGCTCATGCCGTTGCTGCCGCTGGCCGCCCAAGCGGGCGACATCGGCCTGCGCGTCGTGCTCGCCCGCCGCACCGGCGGCGCGGGCAAGGGCCTCTACGAACCGGTGCTCAACCGCATGCGCGAGGTCGGCGCGGCCGGCGTGCTGATGTCCGGCGACCGGGACGAGGGCCCGCTGCTCGGCGGGATGCGCGCGCAGGTGCTGCCGCCCGGCCGGGGCTGGCTGGTCGACCGGCGCGGGAACAAGGGGCTGGTGCAGATGGCCTGGTCGCCGCCCCGGGCCTGAGTTGACAGACCACTGTGGACAGACGAGCGGAAACAGGAGAGCGCGATGGCACCACCGGACGTAATGGACGGAATCCCGGCCGAGATGGAGCGGTTCGCCGAGAACGCGGCGAACCTGGTCCGCAACGAGATCCCGGCCGCGGCGACCGGGCGGGGCGGCGGCGGGTGCGCCAGCACGCTGAACGGCCACGAATCCGTGCTGGAGGCCGACAGCGCGACCACCGACCGGCTCTACCGGTTCCTCACCGAGTTCGAGGAGACAGTCAACGCACTGGCGATTTTCGCCCACAACGCGGCGCGGACCTACCACTTCACCGACGAAGCCAACAAGAACGCCCTCGCGAGGGCCGCCTTCGACGACTACACCCGCACAGCGTTCGGCAAGATGACCGGCGCCGGCCTGCCCGCGGTGCTGCCGTCGCTCACGTCCGGGCGCCAGCAGTAGGAAGCGGGCGACCGGGATGACCGACTACCGCAGCATGCAGCTCGGCGAACTCCGCGGCCTGATCGTGGCGGAGTGCGAACAGCACGTGCCCTTGCTCGCCGCCGCCTCGGCGATGTGGGGCGCGATCCGGCCCTGGCTGGCGGAGCGAGCGGCCGAATTGGACCGGATGCGCCTCGATCTCAGCGGCAAGTGGAAGGACTTCGCGGGCAGCGTCTTCGACGCCGAGGCGCTCAAAGCGGCGCAGGCCGCGTTCTCCTGGACCGACGAGATGGCCGGCGGCCCCGAATCGGGCGGTCCGCTGACGACCAGCGCGACCACCGACCAGATCACCGGGGCGATCACCGTACTGATCAAGGGGATCCAGGACGCGCGGGGCTTCGCGGACGCCAAGATCGCGAACCTGCCGTCGAACGCGTCGCAAGCGGACGTGGACCAGGCGCGCAACGACGTCGCCGGCAAGCTGGACGCCCTGGCGCCGCTGTACCAGGAGGTGACGTCGAAGCTGTTCGCCGCTCCCGGCAGGCAACTGTCGGGCGATCCGAAGGCCGGGTTGACCTCGTCCTCGGATCAGCCGGGGCCGGGTTCGGCCACGCCGGTCGACGACGGCGGGAACCCGGCGAATCCGCTGGAAAGCCCGTCCCCGCAGGACGTTCCCGACACCAAGGACCCCGCCGAGGACTCGCCCGAATCGCCGCTGGTCACCGCGAAGAACGCGGCGGACGTGGCGAGCAAGCTCCTCGACCTGGCCAAGAACGCGGGCGGCGCCGGGGGAAACGCCGCGCAGGTGCCCAATCCGGTCAGCAGCACCGCGTTCGACCCCGCCGATCTGTATCAGCCCGCGGACTTTTCCTCGGTCCCGCAACCGGATTCCGGACTGCCGGGACTCGCGGGCGCGGTGGGCGGCGGCGCGGGAGGCGGAATCGGCGGCGGTGGTGTCGGCGGCGGACCGGTCGGGGCGGGCGCGGGCCTTGGCGGCACTGTCCCGCCGAACGCGGCGCAGGCCGGGCTTTCCGCCGGAGCCGCACCCGCCGGGACGGCGACGACGGCCGGGACCGGAAGTACCGGCGGCGGCGGCACGCCGCCGATGTATCCGCCGCAATCCGGGGCCGGACGGGGAGGCTCCGGCTCCGGCGGGATCCGGCCCGGGGCGGCCGAACAGGTCAACGCCGTGCGGTCGCGCAAGACCGACGGCAAGACCGGAGTCGTGCTGGCCGGACGGGAAACCGGCGGCAAGCGCGGGAAACCGGCCCCGGCGAAGGCGCGCAAGAAGCCGCCGCCGCCGGTCGAGCGCGCGGAACCGGTCGAAGTGCTCGACGAAGAGTTGTGGCAGGTCGGCAGCGCCGGCCCGGAACGCAGTTACCGAACCTGAGGAGGGGAAAGATGTCCGACGCGTCGTTCATCAAGGGGGACCCGGAGGCGATGGCGGTGTTCTCCGCGCAGACCAAGGCCCCGGCGCCGCCCGCGTCGCTGGCCAGGCTGGGGGAGCCGGTCAGCCCGCTGGGCACGGTCGAGGGGATCCTGATGGCCGTGCTGGACAAGGCCGCGACCGGCGTGGTCGGCGCCTACATCGGCAACACCAGCGAGGACATGACGACCATTTCGGCGAAGGTGAAGGCCGCCGCCGCCCAGTACAAGGCGACCGACCTGATCAACAGCATCGACCTGGCGACCTCCACGATGAAGGTGGCCGACAAGGGAATCGGCGTCCTGAAGCAGTTCGCGGGCACCGGAACCGGGAAAACCCCGGGCACCGGCGCTGGAACCGGCACCGGCACCGGCGGCGCCTCGCCCGACCACCCGTCCGCCCCGAAATCCGTCTGAAGAGGAGTTGACCGGTGATTCCCTACAACGTGCTGCTTCCCGATTTCCACAAGGCGATGATCGACGCCGAGCAGGCGCACATCCCGACGCTGCGCTCCGCGGCGACGATGTGGTCGGAGGTGCATGCCTGGAGCCAGACCGCCGCCGCCGAACTGCGGCGCAACGCCGGCACCGTGACCCTGGCCGGCTGGCAGGACAAGGCCGCGGATTCGTTCGAGGCCAAGGTCGGCCGGTCGATCGCCGACCTGACGACGTGGAGCGACCGGATCGCCGCGTCGCAGGTCTCGACCCAGCTGAACGCGCTGGCGGACACCCTGCCGGTGACGCAAGGACTGGTCGAAGGCTTCTACGCCGAGTACGCGGCCGCCCGCATGAACCCGCTCACCTGGGAATTGGCGTTGCAGGCCTGGCAAAGCTCCGCGACGGCGATGAACGAGCTGGGCGCGCAGTACGACGGCGCGATGCTGGCCGTGTGCGGGGCGGCGGGCGTGACGAACCCGGCGGACCTGATCCCCAACTTCAACATCTCCTCGGCGGACGCGGTGAAGACGGCGGACGCGGCGGTGAATCTGCTGACCGAAGTGCAAAGCCTCGCCCAGGCAGCGGGAATCGGCGGCGGGTCGGGCAGTTCGCCGGACCTGTCGAAGCTCACCAGCGGCCTGACCGGAGCCGGCGGCGGCACCGGGCACGGACTGAGCTTGGACCCGAAGGATTGGACGTCGGGACAAGGGATTTCGCTCGCCGGGCTGGGTCCGGGCTCGCCGGGCGACCTGGGCGGTGCGCTCGGCGGGATGCCGGGCCTTTCCCCGGCAGGCTCCGCGCCGTCGGCGTCCGGGTTGCCCTTCGGCGCGCTCGGCGCGGCAGGCGCGGGGCTCGGTGCGATGCCCGCGATGCGTTCCACAGCGGCGAAACGGGGCAGCGTGGAACCCGAGGGAGTGGCGAACGGTTCGGCCCGGGGCGGCGCGGGCGGAATGGTGCCGCCGATGACGCCGCACGGCATGGGGGCCGGGACCGCGGGAACCTTGCGGCCCGGCAGCGCGGAGAACACGGATGGTCAATCGGCCAACGGGCGTCGCCGTTCCACCGCCAACGACGGGGTGACGGTCGCGCTTCGGGGCCGGTCCAACGGCGCACCGGACGGGTTCGCGTCGCGGCCCAATCGGTTCGGCGAATCGGGAACCGGCACCGTGGAACTGATCAACCCCGCGGACTAGCTCTGCCGGCCGGACCGAACCCTCGGTCCGGCCGTCAGGCCGCCTGCGGAAAGCGCAGCTCGAAGATCGCTCCGCCTTCATCCGCGTTGTACACCGACAAAACACCACCGTGCGCCTGCGCCACCCAGCGGACGATCGACAGCCCCAGACCGGACGAGCCGCCCGTGCTGCTGAACCGGTCGAACGCGTCCGCGGCAGTCGACGGGTCGATGCCGGGACCGTGGTCGGCCACGGTGACCGTGCCGCCGTAGACCGTGATGTGCACGATCGCTTCCGCGCCCGGCTGCCTGCCGTAGCGGACGGCGTTGTCCAGCAGGTTGCCGACCGCGCGGCGGATCAGGGTCGGGTCGGCGTTCACCTTCGTCGGGGCCGCGGTCACGGTCACCTGCGCGCCGCCGGTGTGCGCGCTCTCGGCGATGTCGGTGACCAGCTGATCGAGCCACACCGGTTGCAGGTTCAGCTGTTCGACGCCCGCCGCGAGCCGGGCCCGGACCAGCAGGCTGTCGATGATGCTGCCCATGTCGGACGCCAATTGCACGGTCCTCGGCAACAGCGCGGCGCGCTGATCCGGGTTCGCCTGGGCGGTTTCGGCCAGCGCGCGCAACGCGGCGACCGGGCTGCGCAGGTCGTGCGCGGTCTCGGCGAGCAGCACTTCCTGTTCCTGCAACGCCGACGCGGCGGGCCGGATCGACCGGCCGGAGAGCAGGTGCCCGGCGAAGCCGAGCACCGCGATCAGCAGCACGCAGCCGCCGACCACCAGCAGCACGAACCGCGTGTGCGCCGACTGCGTGTCGCTGAGGTCGGCGACCGCGACGACGGCCCCGAGGTACTTCCCGGACGGGTTCAGCAACGGCTGCGCGCGCACCAGCACCGACCGGCCGTCGGTGCTGGTCTGGTAGCCCGCGACGGGGCCGCCGGTGCCGATCGCGTCGGCGGCGAGCCCGTTGAGCACGCCGGTGTCCATCGGCACGCAGGTGCGGCCGGACAGGTGCGGCCGGAAGGCCTGGGCGCCGCCGGGCAGGATCGCGAACTGGGGACAGGCGGAGTTCAGCTCGTCGCTGTTGACGAGCGCGAAGCTGACCACGCCGCCGTCGTAGCCGACCTGCCTGCTGACCGCCGACGTGACGCGGTCGAGGCTCGCGGTGACCTCGGCGGTCCCGCGGTCGGCGTCCTCGTTGACGACGATCCAGGCGAGCACGATCAGCCCGATCGCGTTCACCGTGGTGAACAGCGCGGTCAGGACCCAGCGCAGCCGGCGCAACCGGTCGGCGGCGGAGCCGTTCACCGGGCGCCGAACCGGTAGCCGAGACCGCGCACGGCGTGGACCAGTTCCGGTTCCCGCAGCTTGCGCCGCAGCCGCTTCACCACCGCGTCGACCGGATTGGACTTGTCGCCCATCTCCTCCGGGGCGGCGGCCCAGCAGTGTTCGAGCAGTTCCGCCCGGCTCACCGCCTGTCCGGACCGGACGAGCAGGTACTCGAGCACGGCGAACTCCTTGTTCGACAGGGTGAGCAGCACGTCGGCCCTGCGGACCTCGCGCCGCGCGCAGTCCATCACGAGGTCGTCGTGGCGCAGCACCGAGGGCCGGTCCGACCCGCTGCGCCGGCACAGGTTCAGCACCCGCTGGGTCAGTTCGGCCATCGCGAACGGCTTGACCAGGTAGTCGTCCGCGCCGTGCTCGAACCCGGCCACGCGGTCGGCGGGCGAGTCGCGCGCGGTGAGGAACAGCACGGGCGTGTGCCAGCCCCGGCGGCGGAGCGCGTCGACGTAGCCGAGGGAATCGCCGTCGGGCAGCATCCGGTCGAACACCGCGCAGTCGTAGGAGTGCGAGCCGAGCGCTCTTCCGGCGGCGGCGAGGTCTCCGCAGACGTGCACGCCGAGTCCGGCCGCGCCCAGCTGCGCGGCGACCGCGACCCGCATGTTCTCGTCGTCTTCGACGACCATCACCGTTGTCATCCAAACCTCAGGTGTCCCGATGGAAAGTTAGCGCATGCAGTTTCAACTACTCGGTCCGCTCGAGGCGCGCACGTCGAGCGGCACCCGCATCGAGCTGAGGGCGACGAAGCCGGGCGCGCTGCTGGCCGTGTTGCTCCTGCACGCTAACGCCTGGGTCCGGGTCGATCAGCTGATCGCCGGAATCTGGCATGAACAGGCCGTGCCCGCCTCCGCGCTGCGCAATCTGCGCAGCTACGTGTGGCAGTTGCGCCAGGGCGTGGGGGAGCGGCTGGAAAGCCGGCCGGGCGGCTACCGGATCAAGGTGCTGCCGGGCGAGCTGGACACCGAGCTGGTCGAGACGCTGGCCGAAGCCGGCCGTGCGGCGCTGGCCGAGTCGGCGTACGAGACCGCGGCCGAGCGGCTGTCCGCCGCGCTGGGGCACTGGCGGGGAGAGCCGTTCGAAGGTCTCGAGTTCGACGGCGCGCGGGCGGCCGCGGCGAAATGGGAGGAACGGCGCGCCGAGCTCCGGTGCCTGCTCGCCGAGGCGTACCTCGCGTCGGACCGCGCGACGGACGCGATCACGCTGCTGCGCGAGGTCGCCGACCGCGATCCGCTCCGCGAAAGCGCGTGGGCGCGGCTCGTGCTGGCCCTGCAGCAAGCCGGTCGTCCGGCCGAGGCGCTGGCCGTGTTCGAGCACGCGCGGAAGCTGCTGGCCCGCGAACTCGGCTGGGAGCCGGGACCGGAACTCGTTGCCGCGCAGCGCAAGGTGCTGCGGGAACGGCAGCCGGGCACCGGCGCGAAGCTCAGCTTGGTCGCGGGCGGCGGGTCCGCGCCGCGGCCGGCCGGGATCGACGGGCTGCTGGCAACGGCCGCGAGCGAGGTGCTGATCATGTGCGCCACCGTCGGGCCGGGGCCGGCCGAGGTGGTGCGCCGGCTGGGCCAGGCGACGTTGCGGCCCGGCGTGCGCTATCGCTTGCTGTGCCCCGATTCTGCGAGGCTGTCCGGCGCGCTCGGCGGCCTGGCGCTCGCCGGCGCGGACGTGCGGACCGCGGCCGACGTGCCGATGGACGCGCTGGTCGTCGACCGTTCGGCCGCGGTGCTGCCGGACGACCGGGCCGGGCAGGGAAGCGCGGCCGCGGCGGTGTTCCGGCTGCCCGGTGTCGTCGCGGCGACGGCCGGGCTGTTCGACCGGATCTGGCCCGAGGCCGTGCCGCTGATCCCGGCCGGCCTGGCCGACCGGGACGACGCGGTCGGGCTCACCCGCCGCGAGCGCGATCTGCTGACCCTGCTGTGTTCGGGCAGCACCGACGAATCCGCCGCGGCCCGGCTGGACATCTCCGTGCGCACGGTCCGGCGGATGGTCGCCGACATCATGAACCGGCTCGGCGCGCGCAGCCGGTTCCAGGCCGGGGCGAAGGCGGCCGGCCGGGGCTGGCTGATGGCCGAGGCTGGCTGATGACGACGCCGAACGCACGACGGCTGCTGGTCGCCGACCGGCCCGGCGCGTACCCGACGATCGGCGACGCGCTCTCCGCCGCCCCGGACCACGCCGTGATCACCGTCGCCGAGGGCCGGTACCGCGAAGTGCTCGCCCTGTCCGGCCTGCATGTGACGCTCACCGCGGAGGCCGGGGCGCAGGTGATCGTCGACGGTGCCGGAGCGGATCATCCGGTGCTGCACGCGGTGGGCGGATCCCTGACGCTGCAAGGGATCGAGCTGCACGCCGGCGAGTCGGCCGCGTTGTCCGCGGAGAACGTCGAGCTGGTCGTGCGCCGCTGCCTGATGACCGGCGGGCGCGGGCCCGCGGTGCGGATCGAGGGGACGGCGGCGTTCGAACTGACGGGCTGCTCGCTCAAGGCCGTCGAACAGGGCGTGGTGATCGAAGGCAGCCCGGGACGGCTGGTGGACACCGTCATCGAGGAGGTGACTGGTGACGGCGTCGTGATCGGCATGGGGGCCGCGCCGGTCTTGCGCGGCTGCACCGTGACCGATTGCGGACTGCGCGGGGTGTACGTCTACCAATACAGCCGCCCGGTATTGGAGAACTGCGGGATTTCGCGCACCGGCTCGGACGGGATCGCCGTGGCCCAGCACAGCTCGCCGGTCCTCCGTCAGTGCACCGTCCGGGATTCGCGCGGCTTCGGCATCGCGTTCGCGGCCGGATGCGGCGGCGGCATCGAGGAGTGCCGGGCGGAAAACACCGCGGAACCGGGTATTTCCCTGGCAGCGGGCGCGAACCCGGTCGTGGTCGAGGCCACCGGACCGGCCGGCTCCGGCGGCGGGGCCCCGGACGAACTGCTGATCGAACTCGACACGATGGTCGGCCTTCCCCGCGTCAAGGCCGAAGTGCGCTCGCTGGTGGACGAACTGCAGGTCAACGAATGGCGGCGGAACGCGGGACTGCCGGTCGGCGGCGCGAGCCACCACCTGATCTTCGCCGGCGCGCCCGGCACCGGGAAAACCACCGTGGCCCGGCTGTACGGGCGGCTGCTGCAGGCACTGGGGGTGCTGCCGCACGGACAGTTCCGGGAGGTGTCGCGGCGCGATCTGGTCGGCCAGTACATCGGCCACACCGCGGAGAAGACGGCGCTGATCTTCGAGGAGGCCAAGGGCGGGGTGCTGTTCATCGATGAGGCCTACACGCTGTCGCGGGCGGGCTCGGCGGGCGGCGACTTCGGGCAGGAGGCGATCGACACCCTGGTGAAGATGATGGAGGACCACCGGGACGAGGTGGCCGTGATCGTGGCCGGGTACACGAAGGAGATGGCCGGGTTCCTGTCGGCCAACCCCGGGCTCGCGTCGCGGTTCGGCAAGACGATCGAGTTCGAGAACTACACCCCCGACGAGCTGCTCGGCATCATCGGCCGGATGGTCTCCGGCCAGGACTACGAACTCGACGCGGCCGCGGAACCGGTGCTCGTCGACCACTTCGCGCGGATTTCCGGCGACGAGAACTTCGGCAACGCCCGCGACGCGCGGCGGTTGTTCGAGGGCGTGCGGAAGTCGCAGTCGCAGCGGTTGCGGCTGCTCGGCCGGGTGCCGACGCTGGAGGAGCTGCGGAGCTTGAGCATCGCCGACATCGAGGCGGCGGTGGCCCGCTAACCTGGGCTTCGTGCGGGTGCTGGTGGTCGAAGACGATGACAACGTGCGGTTGGCGCTCGACGTTTCGCTGCGCGCCGCCGGATTCGCCGTGGACGCGGTGGCCGACCTGCCGGTCGCCGACGAAGCGCTCTTCGTCAACGCCTACGACTGCGTGGTCTTCGACCGGATGCTGCCCGCCGGCGACTCCCTCCGCTACGTGCAGCACCGGCGCCGGTCCGGCTGGCTGGTGCCGGTGCTGTTCCTGACCGCGCGCGACAGCACCGCCGACCGGGTCGAAGGCCTGAGCCAAGGCGGCGACTATCTCGTTAAACCGTTCGAGATGGCCGAGCTGGTCGCGCGCGTGCGCAGTCTGTGCCGGCTGAGCCCGGCGCCGCGGGCCCGCCCGGCCGTCCTGCGCCTCGGCGACGTGGAACTCGACGCGGGCACGCGCGAGGTGCGCCGCGCGGGCGTGCTGCTCACCTTGGCCCCGAAGGAATTCCTGGTCCTCGAACGCCTGATGGCCGCGGCCGGGGCTCCGGTGCCGCGCAAGGAGCTGATCGAGCACGCGTGGGACCGGATGGCCGATCCGGACTCGAACGTCCTGGAGGTCGTGGTCCGTCAGCTTCGGCGCAAACTGCGGGAACAGACCCTGATCGAGACGGTCCGCGGCGTCGGCTACCGGTTCGCGGGGTAGCGATACCCGTGCCCCGGGGCGCGGTCATCCGGCCGCGCCTCCGACGGCAGGCGTGACGATTCTGCGACACAACCGGATGGTTCAGTCCTCCGCACAGTCAGCCTGAACCCCGTACGCCCGCCAGCTCCGCCTCGATCAAGTCAGCCGCCCGCCCGGTCCCGCCCTCCGCCCTCAGCCCCCGGCGAACCTCCGCCAGCCGCGCCGCGACCTCCGGCGAGCCGACCAGCTCCAGCAGGCTCTCCCGCAACACGCCCGCGGTCACGCGGTCAGGATCGATCCGGCGGCCGACCCCCAGCCGCACCAGCGCGTCGGAGTTGTCCGGCTGGTCGGTGTGCGGGTCCTGCGGGACCGCGATCATCGGCACGCCATGGAACAACCCCTCCATACACCCGCCCATCCCGCCGTGGGTGACGAACGCGGCGGCCTTCTCCAGCACCGCCAGCTGCGGCACCCAGTCCCGCACCTCGACCGTCCCGGGCACCTCGCCGAGCGCCGCCGGATCGACGTGTTTGCCGATCTGGAGCACCACGTGCCACCCCGGCAGGTCGCCGAACGCCGCGACGCACTCGCGGTAGAAGTCCGGTTTGCCGGTGAACGTCGACCCCAGCGACACGAGCAGCACCCGTTCCGCCCCGGCGGGCGCTTGCCACGCCGGGGCCGCCGTGCGGGAGCCGAAGCAGGGGCCGACGAAGGTGGTCCGCCGGGAGTCCACCCGGTCGGGGTTCGGCTGCAGCAGCCGGGGGATCAGCGCCAGCTCCCGCGCCGGGCGGCCGAGGTATCCGGACGGGATCCCGTTGTCGCGCAGCCATTCTTCCCACCGCCCGTAGTGGACGGAGAAGCGCGGATCACGCCGTCGTCGCTCGAATTCGCGCAGGAGTTCGTCGGCGCCGCGGTCCGGGACGGAGTTCGGCGAGAACATCACGTGCGGCACCCGCCACTGTTCGGCCAGCACTCGCACCGCGCCGACGCCCTGGTCGTACAGGACCAGATCCGGCCGGTCGTGCTCGAACGCCGCCCGCAGCTGCGGGGTCATCGCGATCGCGTCGTCGAGGAACAGGTCCCGGTGCGCTATCTCGTCGGACGGCCATTCCGTCCGGCCGTCCAAATAGGACAGAAGGGTCGACCGGTACGGCACGAAGTCCGCGCCAACGGCCGTGATCACGTCGGCGAATGCGAGATCGTTGGCGTAGCTCACCCGATGCCCGCGGGCGACGAGTTCCCGGATCACCTCCAGGCTCGGGAGAACGTGGCCGTACGACGGCAGATTCACCATGCAGAGATGCGTCATGACCACCCCAGCCGGGACAGCGGCGCGTCGGGCGCGTCGACGGCCGCGGCGAGCAGCGCCCGCAGCTTGTCGAGCAGTCCGGCGGCGGTGGCACGGTCGAACAGGTCGCTGGAGTAGTGCAGATAGGCGTCCAGTTCGTTCGTCCGGGCCTGCTGGAACTCCAGGTACAGGTCGTGGTCGTGGGAATCGGTGCCGATGGCGACCGGACGCTCGTCGCCCCGGTCCGCGCCGGCCGGCAGGTCCTGAAGGGCTAGCTGGATCTGGAACAACGGGTGCCGGTCCGGGGTCCGCGCGCCCAGTTCCGCCACTAGCCGGTCGAACGGAACGTCCTGGTTGGCGTACGCGGTCAGGTCCGCCTCGCGCACCCGCGCCACCAAATCCCGGAACGACGGGTCGCCGGAGGTGTCCGTGCGCAGCACCAGGCAGTCGGCGAAACACCCGACGAGATCGTCCAGTTCAGGGCGCGGACGTCCGGCGACCGGGGTGCCCAGCGGCAGGTCAGTGGCACCGCTGAGGCCGGTGAGGAGCGCGGCCAGACCGGCGTGCAGCACCATGAACAGGCTCGCCCCGCACTCCCGGGCCACCGCGGTCAGGCCCTCGCGCAGCCCGGCGTCGAACCGGCCGAGCACGGTCCCTCCTCGGCCGGTCCGGATCGATGGCCGGGGCCGGTCGGCGGGCAGCGGGATTTCCGAGGGCAGCCCGGCGAGCGTGGATCGCCAATGGGCGAGTTGCTCGTCGGCGCGCAGCTCACGTTGCCACACCGCGTAATCCGCATAACGGACCTGAAGCGGCGACCACGTGGGCGGCGCCCCGGCGCGCCGAGCGGAGTAGGCCTGGCGGAAGTCGCGGGACAGTACGTCCAGCGACCAGCCGTCCGCGGCGACATGCGGCAGGACTAGCAGCAGAAGCGGCTTCGCGCCAGTGACCAGATAAGCGTGCAGCGGCGGCTCGCGCGTGAGGTCGAACGGTTCGGCCGCCGCCTCGGAGAGCACCCGATCCAAGTCACCGGTCGCAGTCAGTCGTCGCACGTGTGGCGGAGCAGCGATCAGGATGCGTTGGTACGGCTGGCCTTCGTGCACGTCGTAGACCGTCCGCAGCGATTCGTGCCGCGCGACGAGATCGGTCAGCGCGGCGGTCAGCGCGGGCTCGTCCAGCTCCGGCAGCCGCAGGGCGAGCGGAAGCACCGTCGTGGCTGTCGGCCCGTGCAGCTGGTCTCGTGCCCAGAACCGGAACTGACTGTGCGACAACGGGATCCGCTCCGGAAGCGGCCGACGCTCCAGCGGTGCCGCCACGACAGGCCGAGCGTGCTCCACCCGGGCGGCGAGCCCGGCCGCGGTCGGGTGATCGAACAGCTCGCGCACGGCCAGTTCGACCCCGAGCAGGTCCCGGATCCGGGAGACCGCCCGCATCGCCAGCAGTGAGTGTCCGCCCAGCGCGAGGAAATCCTCGTCGACGCCGACCGACGGCCGGTCGAGCGTGTCGGCGAAGACCTCGCACAGCATCCGCTCGTGCGGAGTGCGCGGAGGCCGACTCGCCAACACGGGGGTCTGCTGGGGCACCCTCGGTCTAGGCAACGCCGAACGGTCGATTTTCCCATTGGCAGTACGGGGAATCTGCGCCATCGCCAGCAGCGCGGACGGCACGAGGTGGACCGGCAGCCGCGCCTCGAGCCCGGCCCGCACCGCGGCGGGATCGACCGCGGCGCCGGGCGCGGGAACGAGATAGCCGAGCAGCCGCCCGTCGTCCGGCACGACCACGGCCTGCCCGACGTCCGGGTGAGCGGTCAAGGCAGCCTCGACCTCGCCCAGCTCGATGCGGATCCCGTTGACCTTGACCTGGTCGTCGACCCGCCCTTCGTAGTGCAGAAGACCGTCCGCGTCCCAGCGGCCGAGGTCGCCGGTGCGGTACATCCGCGTGCCGGGCGGGCCGAACGGGCAGGCGGTGAACCGCTCCGCGGTCAGTCCCGGCCGCACCAGGTAGCCCCGGGTGAGACCGGGTCCGGCGACGTAGATCTCGCCGACCGTCCCAGAGGCCACCGGAGCGAGCCGCGAGTCCAGCACGAACACGTCGGTGTCCCGGATCGGGCGGCCGATCGGCGCCACGGCGCGGCCGGAACCGGGAGAGCAGGGCCACAACGTCACGGTGTCGGCGGCCTCGGCCGGGCCGTAGGTGTTCACCATCCGGCGGCCGCGTGCCCACGTCTCGATCAGAGTGCCCGGACAGGCTTCGCCTCCGACCACTAGGGTGCGCACCCGGGGCAGGCTCTCCGCCGGAACGGTCGCCAGCACCGCCGGAGCGAGCTGCACGTGCGTGACCTCGTGTTCAGTGATCCACTCGGCCAGCGAGGGCCCTTCCAGAATGACGTCCGGGCCCGGCAGCACCAAGTGCGCGCCGGACAGCAATGCCGTGCACAGTTCGGAAATCGCCGCGTCGAAGCTCGGTGACGACAGCTGGGAGACGGTTGAGCCCGCGTCGACAGCGAACCCGTCGATCTGTGCGGCAGCCATGCTCACGACGGCCGCGTGCGGGACGGACACCGCCTTCGGGGTCCCGGTCGAACCCGAGGTGTAGAGCACGAACGCGGGGTTGAGCGGCCGGACCTCGGTCTGCGGAGCCGTTTCCGGTTGCCCGGCAAGGGCGGTCCGGGGATCGGCGAGGTTGAGGTGCGGCGTGTCCAGCTCCTCGTGGGCCAGGGTCAGCACCGGCCGGGAGTCTGCGAGCATGAACCGGATCCGCTCGGCCGGGTAACCGGTGTCCACCGGCAGCACCGCAGCTCCGGACTTGAGCACCGCGAGGATCGCCAGCGCGTGGTCGGCTCCGCGCGGCACCGCGACGGCGACGATGCGCTCCGGGCCCGCGCCGTGGGCGATCAGCAGGTGCGCGAGCCGGTTCGCGGCCGCGTCGAACTCCGCGTAGGTGTAGGAAATCCGCGCATCGGAGACCGCGGGCCGGTCCGGGTGGCGCGCGGCGATCTGGCTGAACCACTCCGCGAGGGTCGGCGTGGGCCGCAGGATCCGGTCGGGTTCGGCCGCGACTGTCAGCAGGACCTGGCGGAAGCGCGCGGCCAGTTCGGTCGCCGTCGCCGGGTTGATGACGTCCGGCCGGTAAGCCAGCCGGATGCCGAGCTCCGCGCCGGGGCGGACGGTCAGGTCGAGCGGGTAGTGCGTCGACTCCCGCCCGCTGACCCCGGTGAAGAGAGCGTCGCCGCCGAGGAGTTCCTTGGCCCCAGCGTAGTTCTCCACGACGGTCGCGGTGTCGAACAGCTCTCCGTGCCCGGCAAGCCGCTGGATCTCCGCGAGGTCGAGGTACTGGTGCTCGAAGAGCTCCGCCTGTTCCCGCTGGAGCCGCCGCAAGAACTCGGCGAGCGGTTCGTCGGCGGCCAGCCGGACGCGCACTGGGAGCGTGTTGATCAACAGGCCGATCAGCTCGCTCGCCGCGGGCAGGTCCGGCGGACGCCCGGACACGGTGGTGCCGAACACGACGTCCGCGCGACCGGTGTGCTCGCTGAGCAGAATCGCCCAGGCAGCTTGGACGGCCGTGTTGAGCGTGACGCCGAGTTGCCGCAGCTGCGCCGACAACCTGGCGTAGTCCTCAGTGGACAGTGCGGTTGTGATCTCGACCGGATCAGCGGCCGCGCGCCGGGCGGCGATCAGCGTCGGACCGGCGAGGCCGTCCAGGGAAGATCGCCACGCCTGAGCTGCCGCCTCGCGGTCGCGTTCGCCGAGCCAGTCGAAGTAGTCGCGCAGCTCCACCACCGACGCTCGACGGTTCCCGGCGTACTCGCGGCGAATCTCGTCCAGCAGCAGCGGAATCGACCATCCGTCCAGCAGGACGTGGTGATAGGAGAGCACCAGCCGGTTCTGTCCGCCGGGCAGCCGCACCAGCAGCGCCCGCAGCAACGGCGGCTTGGTCAGGTCGAACGGCCGGGCCGCCTCCGCCTCGGCGAGTGCTTCCACCGCGCCATCGCTACGCAGATCGGTCCACTCCGGTTCGGTCAGCGCCGGAATCACGGCGACCGGCTCGCCGGAACTGACCGTCGGGAACGCCGCGCGCAGGTGCGGATGCCGCTCCAGCACCGAGACCAGCGCCGCCCGCAGCCGCGAAGCGTCCGCCTCGCCGGTGAGATCGAGGCTGAGCTGCATGCGATAGAGATCGGTGCCGGCACCGTCCAGGTTGGCGTGGAAGACGAAGCCGCGTTGCAAGGGCGTGAGCGGGAGGACGTCGGCGAAGCGCGGGTATTCCGCCGCGATTCTGTCCACATCGGACTGACGGAGCGGCGTCAGCGGGAAGTCCGACGGAGTGTGCCCGCCAGCTCCGGGAGTCCGGCCGTGGTCGGCCAGCGCGGTCACCGCCCGGGTCCAGCTCTCCGCGAGCTCGCGGACGTCCTCTTCGGACAGCAGAGCCGGGGCGCAGGTCCAGGTGGCGCCGAGGACGGGGCCGTCCGGGCCTTCGGTCACATGGGCGTCGACCAGCAGGGGATGACCCAGCGGCTGCCGGTTGCCGGAACCGCCGGTGACCACCTCCGCGCTCAGCGCGCCGTAGTCGGTCACCGGAGCCCAGTCGGACTCGGCGGCCGGGGTGAACCGGCCCAGGTAGTTGAACGCGATCTGGGCCGCCGGGGCGGCGGCGAGCGTGGCCGCGGTGTCCGGGTTGAGGTACCGCAGCAGTCCGTAGCCGAGGCCCTGACCCGGGGCGGCGCGAACCTGCTCCTTGACTCGTCGCAGGCACGCGCCCGCGTCGGCGCCGCCGGACCAGAGGTCGTCCCACCGGAGCGGGCCGGGGTCGAGGCGCACCGGACGCATGCTGGTGAACCAGCCGACGGTGCGGGTCAGGTCGATCGCCTCGTCGAGGTCCGCGCGGCCGTGTCCCTCGACGTCGACCCGGAATGCGTTGCGCGGTAAGCCGTTGCACTCCCGCCAGTCGGCGACCGCGACCGCGAGCGCGGTGAGCAGGACGTCCTCCGCCGAGGCGTGGAAGGCCGCGCACACCGGACCGAGCACGGCGCGAGTGATGTCCACCGGCAGCGAGACGGTGTGATGAGCCGCCGTGCCGAAGGTGTCTCGTTCGCCGTCCAGGCTACCCGTGGTGATCGCGGGGCCGGTGTTCGTCACGACCGAGTTCCAGTACGGCAGTTCGGTCAGCCGCCGCGCGGACCGGGCTTCCTCGTGCAGCCGGGTGGCCCAAGCGCGGAAGGACGTCGGTACGGGCGGCAACGGCGTGCCGGGGGCTTCGCAGGCGGCGGCGAGATCCGACAGCAGGATCGGCCAGGACACGATGTCGACGGCCAGATGGTGCACGACGAGCAGCAGGCTGCCTCGACGGGCGGGTCCGGCTTCGAACCAGACCGCGCGGACGATCGCACCCTGCTCCGGCGCGAGTGCTGCGCCCGCTGCGGCGGCCTCCGTCCGGACGAGCGCGTCGGTGTCCGGGCCGGTGGCGTCGACCCGGCGAAGGCAACTCCCCGCGCTCGGCCGGATGTCGATCGCCCCTCGCGTCCATCGCATCCGCAGCATGTCGTGCCGGGCGAGCACCTGCTCCAACGCACCCGCCAGCCGATCCTCGGTCAGCCCGGCGGGGGTGTGCACGAACGCGGACTGACTGAACCGGCTGATGTCGCCGCCGGTCTCGGACAGCCAGTGCATCACCGGGGTCAGCGGCACCTTTCCGTCGCCAAGCTCGACGTCGGCCCGGACCCGCGCCACCGCGGCGAGCCCGGCCGGACTGCCGTGCCGGAACACCTCGCGCAGCGTCAATCCGAGACCGGCGGCTTGCGCCCGGGCCACCAGCCGGATCGCGGAAATGCTGTCCCCGCCCAGATCGAGGAACCCGTCGTCCGCGCCGACATCGGTCGTGCCGAGCACCGAGCCGAAGATCCGGCACAGCGTCGCCTCCCGCGCGTTGGCGGGGCGACGAGATTCGCGGCGGGCCGGGCGGGGGAGCGCGGCGCGGTCGATCTTGCCGTTGGCCAGCCGGGGCAGCTCCTCGAGCCCGACGATCGCACCGGGCACCACGGAGCGCGGCAGCACCTGGACGAGGTGCTCCCGAACGTCCGCTGCGCCGAGTTCCGGGACCACGTAAGCGATCAGGCGCTTCTCGACGGTGACCACCACGGCCTGCTCGACGTCGGGATGCGCTAGAAGGGCCGCTTCGATCTCGCCCGGTTCCACCCGTACGCCGTTGATCTTCAGCTGTCCGTCGGTGCGGCCGTCGTAGTGCAGCGTGCCGTCGGAATCCCAGTGCGCGAGGTCGCCGGTCCGGTACATGCGCGCGCCCGGCGGACCGTACGGACAAGCCGTGAAGCGTTCAGCGGTCAGCGCGGGACGGCCGCGGTAACCGCGGGCGAGGCAGTCTCCGGCCAGGTACAGCTCGCCGGTGATCCCCGGCGGGAGCGGGCGCAGCGCCGAGTCCAGCACCAGGACGCGCACTCCCGGCATCGGCCGGCCGATCGCGGCGACGGCCGTGCCCGAGCCGGGCTCGCAGTCCCACAGGGTGGCCCAGATCGTCGCCTCGGTCGGCCCGTAGGCGTTGACCACCGTGCGGCCCTCGCCCCACCGCTGCGCCAGTTCGCCGGGACACGCCTCGCCGCCGACGATCACGGTGGTCAGCCCGCTGGCCGATTCGGCCGGGATCGTGCCGAGCACCGTCGGCACCAGTTGCGCGTGGCTGACTTCGGCCTCGCGCAGCCAATCGCCGAGCCCGGCCCCGGCGCGCGGCACGCTGGGATCCGGGATCACCACGGTCGCGCCCGCGGCCAGCGGCGCGAACAGTTCAGCCACCGAAATGTCGAACGCCGCCGACGTGGTGTGCGCCATCCGGGCGTCCTCGTCGAGCCGGTAGCCGGTCACGAAGGCAGCGACGGCGTTCGCGACCGCGGCACGCGTGGTGACGACTGCCTTCGGCGCGCCGGTCGAACCCGACGTGTAGAAGAGGAACGCCGGATTTTGGGGCATCGCGCGCTCAACCGGTCGCGTGTCGGGCTGGTCGATCGTGCTCGGCAGGACGAGGTGCGGGCCGGGCACGCCGTCGAGGGCCGCCGCGGTTCCGAGAGTCAGCAGCGGGCGGGCGTCTTCCACCATGAACCGGCGGCGCCGCAGGGGATGGTTCAGGTCGAGCGGCAGCACGGCCGCGCCCGCGCGAGTGATCGCGAGCAGCGCGGTCAGATACGAAGCGGACGGCGGGATCGCCACCGCCACTGTCCTTTCCGGACCCGCGCCGTGCTCGATCAGCAAGTGCGCCAACCGGTTCGCCGCCGCGTCGAGTTCGCGATAGGTGAGCTGTCCCCGCGCGTCGCGTACTGCGATCCGGTCCGGATCGGCCATCAAGATCGGATCGAACGGCGGCGCTCCCGCAGCGGCACCGAGTCCGGTGGCGAGCAATGCCCGGGTGCGGTCGTCGGTCAAGAGCCGCAGCGCCCCGGCCGGTCGCGAAGGCTGATCAGCGATCGCCGTCAGCAGGCTGAGGAAGCTCTCGGCGACCTCAGTCGCGGTGTCCGCGCTGAGCACGTCCGGCCGGAAGGCGAGTTCGACGGTCAGCTCGCGGCCGGGAATCACGTAGAGGTAGAGCGAGTAATGCGTCGATTCCCGCCTGCCGAACCCGGTGACCGCGAGCTCGCCAGCACCGCCGAGTCCGCCCATGTCCGGATAGGACTCGACCACGGTCGCGGTGTCGAACAGCACCCCGTGCCCGGCCGCGCGCTGGATGTCGGCGAGGCCGAGGTACTGGTGCTCCAGCAGATCCGCCTGCTGGTCCTGGACCTGTCGCGGCAGCCCGGCCAGCGGCTCGCGCGGCGAACACCGCACCCGGACCGGGATCGTGTTGATCAGCAGCCCGACCATCCGGTCCGCGCGCTCCAGCTCCGCCGGACGCCCGGCGACCGTCGTGCCGAACACCACGTCCGCCTTGCCGGTGAGCCTGCCGAGCAGGACCGCCCACGCGGACTGCACGGCGGCGTTGAGCGTCAGGTCCAGCCCGCGCAGCCGCTCCCGGAGTTCGTCGAAGGCCTCCGCCCCCAGCCGGGCGCTGACCAGTTCGGGCCGGACCGTGCGCGAGCGCAGCCGTTCCGGGGCGAGCAGGGTCGGGCCGTCGAGATCCCGCAACGCCTGGGCCCACGCTTTGGCCGCGACCGCGTGGTCCTGCTCCGCCAGCCAGCGCAGGTAATCGCGGTGGTCGGCGGCGGGCGGCAGCTCCGCGCCTGCGGCCAGCGCGAGCAGTTCGCGGATCACGATGGGCGTCGACCAGCCGTCCAACAGCACGTGGTGCAGGGTCAGCAGCAGCCTCGATCGGCCTTCACCGAGCTTCAACAGCGCGGCCCGCAACAACGGTGGACGGGCAAGGTCGAGCGGAGCCTGCAGCTCTTCCGCGGAGATCCGCGCGGCCTCGTGTTCTGACCAGGAAACGTCGGCCGCGCGCCAATGCGGCGGACGGTGCTCCGGGATCACCTGCACCAGGCGGCCGTCGCGGGTGGCCGGGAACGCCGCGCCGAGGTTCGGGTAGCGGCGGACCAGCGCGTCGACCGCCGCGCGCAGGCGGTCCGGATCGAGGTCGCCGTCCACGTCGAGCGCCAGCTGCACCCGGTAGTTCTCGTCGCTGTCGTAACTGCCGTGGAACACCAGACCTTGTTGCAGGGGCGTCAGCGGCACGACGTCGACCAGGTCCGGGTAATCGCGGAGCAGGTCGTCGACCTCGGCCTGGTTCAGCTGCGCCAGCGGGAAGTCGGCGGGTGTGCGGCGGTCGCCGGCCAGCCGCGCGAGCCGCGCCGGGGTGCGGCGCAGGAACAGCTCGTGCGGCGTGAAGCGGACCCCCTTCGCCTGGGCCCGGCTGACCAGGGTGATCGCCAGCAGGCTGTCCCCGCCGAGCGCGAAGAAGCTGTCGTCGACACCGACCTCGGCGAGACCGAGCACCTCGGCGAACACCTGGCAGAGAAGTTGCTCCGTGGCGGTCGTCGCGCGCGTGGTGGTCGTGGCCGACCGGGCTGGGGCCGGTAGCGCGGCGAGGTCGGTCTTGCCGTTGCGGGTGGCCGGGATCTCGTCCAGGACCACCAGGTCCGCCGGGACGAACGCGCCGGGAAGGGTCGCGGCGAGCCCGGTCAGCACGCCCTCGACGTCCACTGTGGACTCCGCCGCGGGCACGACATAACCGACGAGACGCCGCCTGCCCGGCTCGTCCTCCCGTACGACGACCGCCGCGCGCTCGATCGCCGGATCGGCGCGCAGGGCCGCTTCGACCTCGGCGGGTTCGATCCGCACCCCGTGGATCTTGACCTGCTCGTCGGCGCGCCCGAGGAAGTGCAGGATGCCGTCGGAGTCCTCGCGGACCAGATCCCCGGTCCGGTACATCCGCGCGCCCGGCGGGCCGAACGGGCAGGCCACGAACCGCTCCGCCGACAACCCCGGACGGCCGGCGTAGCCACGCGCGAGCCCCGACCCGGTCAGGTACAGCTCGCCGGGTTCGCCAGGCTCCACCGGGCGCAACCGCGCGTCGAGCACGTGCGCGGCGACACCCGGCAGGGGACGGCCGACCGGAGCAGTCGCCGTCGTCGCGCGACCAGGCCGGTGCCGCCACAGCGTCGCGACCACCGTGGTTTCCGTGGGCCCGTAGGTATTCCAGATCTCCCGGTCCGGCCCGGCGAGCCGGTCGAGCAGATCCGCCGGACACGACTCGCCGCCGAAAATCAGCAGCCGCACCGGCTCGAGGTCCCGCGCCGTCCACGCGGCGGCGAGCGCGGGCACCGTCGAGACCACACTGATCCCGCGCTCCCGCAGCCACCGTCCCTCGACCGTCTCCCGGGTCGCCGGGACCAGGCACGCACCGCTGCGCCACGCCAGCCAGATCTCCTCGCAGGACCCGTCGAAGGCGACCGAGAGCCCGGCCAGGACCCGGTCGCCCGGCCCCAGCGGCTGACCGGCGCAGAACAACCGCGCCTCGCTGTCCACAAAGGACACCGCAGCGGAATGCGGGACCGCGACGCCCTTCGGTCGCCCCGTGGAGCCCGACGTGAAGATCACCCAAGCCTCGCCGTCCGCCCGGCGCCCGGCCGCAATACGCGGTTCGATCAGACCGCCCTGCCGCACGACTGCCTTGACCGCGGCCTCGATGAAGACCCGTTCGACGCGCTCGTCCGGATCATCCGCGTCCACCGGGACATAAGCCGCGCCAGCGATGAGCACACCGAGGATCGCGACGTACAGCTCAGCCGTGCCGGAGGGAACCCGCACTCCGACCCGGTCGCCGGCGCCGACTCCGTGCCCGCGCAGGCGCTCGGCCAGCGCACCAGCCTGTTCGGACAGCGCGGAGTAGCTCAGCACAGTGGTTCCGTCGTCGAGTGCCGCAGCCTCCGGACAACGCCGCACGGTCTCGGCGAAGACGTCCGCCGGCGTCCGTTCCACGGCACGGGAATGGTTGCCGGACAGCACTTCCTGCGGCTTCTCGGGCCCGGCCGCGGCGATCCGGGCCGGGGTCCGCCGCCGGAACACGTCCCGGGGCGAGAACGCCAGCCCCGCCTTGCGGGCACGGTTCACCAGCCGGATCGAGGACATGCTGTCCCCGCCCAGCGCGAAGAAGCTGTCCTCCGGCCCGGCCTCGGCCACCCCGAGCACCTCGGCGAACAACCGGCAGATCAGCCCGACGGTCCCCGACACCTCTCCGCCGCGCGGCGTCGCGGGCGCGACGGGCGCGGGCAACGCGTTCCGGTCGAGTTTGCCGTTGCGAGTGAACGGAATCGACTCCAGCACGACCAGCGCACCGGGCACCATTCCGCTGGGCAGGCGTCGCGCGAGGTCGGCCAGCGCCGCATCGGTGTCCACAGTGGACCCGGTCACGTACCCGACCAGCCGCCCTTCGCGGAGTACGACGACCGCGTGCTCGACGTCCGGCCGCGCCGTCAGGGCGGCCTCGATCTCGCCGGGCTCGACCCGGATCCCGTTCACCTTGACCTGCTCGTCGGCGCGGCCCCGGAACTCCAGAAGCCCGTCGTAGCCCCACCTCGCGAGGTCGCCGCTGCGGTACATCCGCGCACCCGGCGGACCGAACGGACAGGCCACGAACCGCTCCGCCGACCGGCCGGGCTGATTCAGATAACCCCGTGCGACGCCGGGTCCCGCGAGGTACAGCTCCCCGGTGACGCCCGGTGGCACCGGCTTGAGCGCCGCGTCCAGCACGTACCCCTGAGCCCCCCGATGCGGACGGCCGATGGGCGCGGTGGCGGTCTCGGTGCCGGGCGCGAAGTCCCAGAGCGTCGCGCTGACCGTCGCCTCGGTCGGGCCGTAGGCGTTGACCACCCGGCGTCCGTCCCTGTGCCACCGCGCGGCGAGGTCCGTCGGGCATGCCTCGCTGCCGACGAACACCGTCCGGACGCTGCGGAGCGATCCTTCCGGGAGGCTGGCGAGGACCGTCGGGGTGAGCAGCAGTTCGGTGACGGCGTGCTCGTCCAGCCATCTCGCCAGGTCTTCACCGGCGGTCGGAGCCTCGGGGACCACCAGCGTCGCACCGGCGGCGACCGCGGCGCCGATCTCGGCTACGGAGGCGTCGAAGGCCGCGGAGGCGAGCTGCGCGACCCGTGACTCGCCCGACAGCCCCAATCGGTCCGCCCAGGTCGCCGCGAGCCGTGCCCACGACCCGCGTGTGACCACCACGCCCTTCGGCTCGCCGGTCGAGCCGGAGGTGTGCAGCAGGTAGGCGGCGTGGTCCGGAAGCGCCCCGGCAACCGCCGATGTGGGCAGATCGTCCAGCGCGTCCAGCACGACGGCGTCGCTTCCCGGCGGCAGCAGGTCCACTGTGGACGAGGTGGCCAAGACTGCGGTGGTGTTCGCCAGCAGCGTCGCGATCCGCGCTGGCGGCGTGGCTGCGTCGATCGGGGCGAACGCGGCTCCGGCGCGGAGCACCGCCAGCACAGCGGTCAGATAGGCGGCCGAGCGCGGCGCGACGATCGCCACGATGTGCTCCGGGCCGATCCCGCGCGCGGCCAGCACCCCGGCCAGGTGCTCGACCCGTTCGTGCACTTCGGCGTAGGTCAACGTGGCGTCGGCAGCTTCCACCGCCGCGCGCTGCGGTGCGTTCTCGGCGTGGCGGGCGAGCAGATCCGACAGCGACTCCGAAGCCGCGGCGGGTTCTCCGGTGCTCCAGGCCAGTACCTCCGCCAGTTCACCCTCGGTGTGCAGGGGCAGGTCGCGCAGCTGCGTATCCGGCGCGTCCAGAGCCGCGGCGAGCAAGCCGAGATACCGCCGGGTCAACGCCTCGGCGCTGCGCCGCTGGAACAGATCAGTCCGGTACAGCAGCCATCCGTCCACAGCGGACAGTTCAAGCGCGAGATCGGCGCGAGCCCACCCGTTGTGGATCGACTCGTGCCCCGACGACGGCACGTAGTTGAACGCGATCCGGGACAGCCGTCCGAGCCGGTCGGCCGCGCTGGCGCTGAACTCGTCGGCGATCTCCTGGAACGAGATTCCCTTGTGCCGCAACCCGTCGAAGAGCGCGTCCCGCACCCGCGCGACCGCTTCGGCGAAGGTCAGTCCGGCAGGCAGCGCGACCCGCACGATCACCGTGTCGACGAACATCCCGATCACTGACCGGGTTTGCCGGTCACGGCTGGAGGTCGGCACCGCGATGGCCACGTCAGCGGTGCCCGACAACCGCGCCAGCAGCACGTGATGTGCGGCCAGCAGCACCATGAACGCCGTCGCGCGCAGATCGCGCCCGACTGCCGTCACGCGGTCGATGAACCCTTCCGGCAAGAGGAACGGCACCGCCGCGGCCTCGTGGCCGGGTACCACTGGCCGAGGCAGGTCCGTGGGCAGCAGATTCTCGTCCGGCAGTTCGGCGAGCTGATCGCGCCAGTACGCCAGCCGCCGCTCCTGATCGCCGCGAGCGGAGCGCTGGTGCACCGCGTAGTCGGCGTACTGCGTCGCCAGTTCGGGCAACTCCGCCGGTCGACCCGCCGCTGACGCCGTGCACAATTCGTCCAGCTCGGACTGCAGCAGCACACTCGACGCCGCGTCGAAGACGGCGTGGTGCACCACGAACAGCAGCCAGTAGTCCACGTCGGACAGGCGGACGCACACCGCACGCCACAGCGGCGCGCGATTCAAGGGGAGCGGTCGAAGGCTCAGCTCCCGCAGCAGGTCGTGAGCCGTCGCCTCGGCCTCTCGGCACCCGCGCAGGTCGACGTGGTCGACGTCGATGGCGACCTCGTCATGGATCGTCTGGTGCAGTACGCCGTGCTCGTCGGCGGACAGCGACGTGCGCAGGGCTTCGTGCCGGGCGGTTACCGTCGCCAGCAGTTCTTCGATTCTTTCCGGCGGCAATGCGACCGGCGGCAACGTCATTGCCGCCGAGATGTTGTACGCCGGGGAATTCGGCTCGAATTGGCTGGCGAACCAGATCCGTTCCTGTTCGCACGAGGCGGGACAGATCCGTTCGGCCATGAGCAACTCCCGAAGCCAGCGAGCCCGAGCGGGGCCGAGATGTGCCCGCATTCTTTCGGCGACGGCCCGGCCCGGTCAAGTCTTGACCAGGTTCTTCGCCGCCGGCGCGGTTCGCTTCGGCTCTGTCCGAAACGCTGGCCGGTGCGCCGGGAAGTGTGCTGCACTGCGGATAACAGCTCTCCGCCGAGAGTGAAAATGGTGAGGGGTGGAGATGGAGCCGATCGCCGTGGTCGGGATGGCGGTCCGGTTTCCGGGTTCGAATGACCTAGCCGAATTCTGGCGGAATCTCCTCGACGGCCGCGATTGCGTCACCGCGCTTTCCGACGACCAGATCCTGCGCGCCGGGGAGGACCCGAAACGCCTGGCCATGCCCGGCTACGTGCGCCGGCGTCCCCGCATCGACGCGCCGTATGACTTCGACGCCGCGTTCTTCGGCCTCACCCCGCGAGAAGCCGAGATCCGCGACCCCCAGTTCCGGGTGTTCCTCGAGGTCGGCCACGCCGCGCTGGAACACGCCGGACAGGTGCCCGCCGATTTTCCCGGCCGCATCGGCGTTTTCGCGGGCGCGGGCAGCAACCGGTACGCCAGCGAACACGTCGAGCCCGACGCCCGCCTGCTGCGTTCGGTCGGCCAGCTCGCCGTGGACTTCAACAACGACCCCGACTACTTCGCCGCCAGCGTCGCGCAGCGCCTCGGGCTGACCGGGCCGAGCCTGACGGTCCGCACCGCCTGCTCGACGTCGCTGGTCGCCCTGCACCTCGCCCGCCAAGCACTGCTCGCGGGCGACTGCGAACTCGCGCTCGTCGGCGGCTCGATGATCGACCCGCAGAGCGAACGCGGGTTCCTGCACGTGCCCGGCGGGGTCAACTCCGCCGACGGCTCGTGCCGCCCCTTCTCCAGCACGGCCACCGGCACGAACTTCGGCGACGGTGTCGGTGCGATCGTGCTCAAGCGGCTCTCCGGCGCGCTGGCCGACGGCGACACCGTCCACGCGGTCGTGCGAGGGTCGATGGTGAACAACGACGGCGGACGCGGCACCGGCTTCACCGCCCCGAGCGTCGAGGGCCAGGCCGATTGCATCACCGGTGCGTTCACCTCGGCCGGACTCGATCCGAGCACGATCTCCTACTTCGAGGCGCACGGCACCGGGACGGCCATCGGCGACCGCACCGAGGTCGCCGCGATGACCAAGGCGTTCCGGACGTTGGCCGGACAACCCCTGCCGCCGGGCTCTTGCCTGCTCGGCTCGGTGAAGTCCAACGTCGGCCACCTCGGCACCGCCGCCGGAGTGGCGGGCGTGATCAAAACGGTCCTCGCGCTGCATCACGAACGGCTGCCCGCGAGCATCCACGTGGACGCGGTGAACCCCGAACTCGGCCTCGCCGACTCGCCGTTCGAGGTG
The DNA here is from genome assembly GCF_055633755.1 of Amycolatopsis sp. NPDC114484. Classification (NCBI taxonomy): domain Bacteria; kingdom Bacillati; phylum Actinomycetota; class Actinomycetes; order Pseudonocardiales; family Pseudonocardiaceae; genus Amycolatopsis; species Amycolatopsis sp. NPDC114484. The sequence goes on from NZ_JBVKDQ010000017.1 coordinate 137,074, forward strand.
CTCACCGAGTCTCGCCCGTGGCCCCGCCAGCCGGGCTCGGTCCGCCGCGCCTGCGTGAACTCCTTCGGCATCGGCGGCACCAACGCCCACGTGATCCTGGAAGAGGCCCCGCCGGTCGCGCCCGGCCCGCCTTCGTCCGGGGCGCAGATCATCGTCTGGTCCGCCGCCGATCGGACTGCCGAGACCCAGCTCCGCGACCGTCTCCGCAGCTACTTCACCGGCCTCGACCCGGCCCAGTTCGCCGCCGCGGCGCATACGCTGCAGGTCGGCCGGGCCGCGCGCTCTGTGCGTTCGGCGGTGGTGGCGCGCGACCGTGACGATCTCCTCGCGCAGCTGGCGTCCGGGGTGCTCAGCTCGGACGAGCGTCCCCGCAGTATCGGCCTGCACTTCCCGGACGAATCGGTGTGGCAACCCGGCTTGGCGGGCGGTCTTTACGCCACCGAGCCAGCCTTTCGCGATGCCTGCGACGCCGCTTTCGCGGTCCTCGAACCCGTCGCCGGACCGCTGCGTGCCCCATGGCTCGCGGATGCCGCGTCTGATTTCGCCCGCCCGATTCTGTTCGTCCTCCAGTACGCGATGGCCACCTGCCTGACCCGCTGGGGAGTGCGGCCGGAGAGCGTGTCCGGAGACGGGGTCGGAGCCCTGGCCGCGCAGGCTTTCAGCGAGGGCGAGATCTCGCGCGACCTTGCCGAACGAGTGCTGACCGGCGCAGCGAGTCCACAAAGGACCAATGCGCGCGCGGACCTGACGGTACTGATCGGCCCCGGCACCGCGGCCACTCGCGTCCTGCCCGTCCTTTCCGACGACGGTCTCAACCGCGCCTTGGCCACACTGTGGGTCCATGGCCAGGACATCGACTGGCACCGCCGCGCCCCACGCGCCGCTCGCCGGATTCCGGTGCCCGGCTATCCCTACCAGCGACGGCGGCACTGGGTCGACTACCACGGCCCCGCCACCGCTGACCAGCCGAAACCGGACGGGTGGACGTTGCTCCACGAACGCTGGCAACCCGGCGGCGAGATACCGGCGACCACGGTGCGAGGCTTGCGAGCGTTGGTGCTCCGGCCCGAGAACGCCCAGTGGGTAACGGATTCCGTGGCCGAGGCCGGATATCACGTCACCGACCTGCCCACCGTCGAAGCGCTGCGCGAGACCGCGGTACCCGACCTAATCGTCCACGCCCTCGGGGTCGAGGACAACGCCGAGCCAGAGCTGGAAACCGGCTTCTACAGTGTGCTCGCCTGCGTCCAAACCCTGGCGAAGCGACTCCGCGACCGACCGGTCCCGGTGACCCTCGCGATCCTGCTCCGGAACGCCGTCGACCTGACGGGCGCCGAACCGCTCAACCCCGCCCGCGCGATGCTGAACGCCTTCGCCCGCACCGTCGAACGGGAGATCCCCGGCATCCGCTGCGTGCTGATCGACGTCGGCCCCGTCGCGGTGACTTCCGTGCTGGCAGCCGAACTCGCCAGCCTGACCGCACCCCACGTGGCACTGCGCGGCCGCACCCGCTGGCTGCCCAGCATTGTCCCAGTCGACGACACCACGGTCGAGCCACATCCGTTGCGGGAGAACGGGATCTACCTGATCACCGGCGGCCTCGGGGGAGTAGGCCTCGTGATCGCGCAGGCGCTGGCCGACACCGGTCTCCGCCCACGATTGGCTCTGCTGGGCCGCTCCGCCACCCGCACTCCGGCTGTCTCGCGGCTCGAAGCGGCGGGTGCCACCGTCGCGGTGCTCAAAGCCGACGTGACCGACTCCCTGAGCGGTGCCCTCGCCGAGGTCGAGCGCACGTTCGGCCGAGGCCCGCACGGAGTCGTCCACGCCGCCGGAATCGCGGGCGGCGGCCTGCTCGAACGCCGCTCACGGTCCGATGTGGACAGAGTGCTGCGACCGAAGGTGCACGGCACCCTCGCGCTCGAAAAGGCCCTGTCCGGAGCAGATCTCGACTTCCTCGTCTACTTCTCCAGCCACGCCGGGGTGTCCGGGCTCCGCGGCAGCGCCGACTACGCCGCCGCCAACGCCTTCCTCAACGCCCACGCCGCCCACCACCGGCTCCGCCACCCCCGGACCCTGTCGATCGCCTGGCCCGCCTGGGAACGAACAGGCATGACCGACACTCCCGGCCACCGCGTCGTCATCGCCCCGGGGCAAACCTGGCAGCTCGACGAACACCGCTTCGGCGGCGTCGCGGTCCTGCCCGCCACGGCCATGCTGGAGTTCTCCGTCACCGCCGCGCGAGCCCTCCTGCCGGACACCTCCCCGGTCGGCCTGCGCGATGTGCTGATCCTGCGTTCCCTGCCGGTCACCGAGCCCACCTTCGTCGAGGTCGCCGTCTCCGCCGCGCCCGGCGGCCATCGCTTCCGTCTGCGGTCGAAACCCGTGCAGGGGCAAGGGGAGTGGACCGACCACGCCGAGGGCCTCATCGAAATCCCCGACACCGAACCCGAACTCGCGGACCAGTCGCTCCCCAGCGCGGCCCCGCACGTGCCCACGACGGCGGCAGGTCCCGGTTTCGGCTTCGGGCCGCGCTGGGAAAGCGAAGTCCGCAGGCGGCGCGACGAGCACGAAGCGGTCGCCGAACTCGAACTGCCCGAGCAGTTCCACGCCGACCTGCGCGAGCACCTCCTGCACCCGGCCCTCCTCGACGTCGCGGCCGCCACCCTGATCGACACCACCGCCGACGCGGTGTTCGTCCCGTTCCGCTACCGCCAGGTGGCCGTCTTCGCCCGGCTCACCGGCCGCGTCACCGCCCGCTCCCGGCTGCGCGAGCAGACCAGCACCACCCGCGTGGTCGACGTGGACCTCCACGACACCGCGACCGGCCAGCACCTCGTCGCGATCCGCGCGCTGACCTTCCGAGCCGTGCCCCGCACCGACTTCAGCCGCCCCACCGCACCAGCACCAGCACCGGCACCGGCGTCGCGCGACCCGCAGCTCGACCCAGCGGAAGGCGCCCGGATCTTCCTAGACGCCCTAAGCCGAGACCTGCCCCCGACGGTGATCGTCGACCACCTCGGCACTCCAGCCGCACCGGAACCCGTCGTCGAAAAGACCCCGCCGCCAGACCCGGCCGGGCAGCCGGTCGTCGAGGTCGTCCGTCAACTGTGGACGGACCTGCTCGGCAACCCCGACATCGGCCTCGACGACGATTTCTTCGACGTGGGCGGCAGTTCGCTCGCCGCCGTGCACATCGTGGACCAGATCGAACAGCGCTACGGCATCGCGCTGAGCTCGGGCGCGTTGTTCGAGTCAGCGACCGTGCGCACTATCTCGGCCACCCTGACCGACCGAGGAGCACGATGAGCGACCGGATCGCGATCGTCGGCATGGCCTGCCGTTTCCCCGGCGCGGACGGGGTCGCCCGGTTCTGGGAGAACCTCCGCGACGGTACCGCGTCGATCGCCGACCGCAGCGAAGAAGAACTCCGCGAGGCCGGAGTCCCGCCCACCCGGATCGCCGACCCCGATTACGTCCGGGCCGCCGCGCTCGTGGACGACCTGGCCGGATTCGACGCGGACCTGTTCGGCTACCGGCCGGAGCTGGCCAGTGCCACGGACCCGCAGCACCGGCTGTTCCTCGAATGCGCGCACGCCGCGCTCCAGAACGCCGGCTACGACACCGGCCGTGTCCCCGGGCGAGCCGGAGTGTTCGGCTCCGCCGCCCCGAACCTCTACGGCGCCCTGCACGTCAGCCGCGACCCGGCCGCCCGCGCCGCGCTCGCGTCCCTGGAATGGAGCGTCGGCAACGAAAACGACTACCTGGCCACGAACGTCTCGCACCGCCTAGGCCTCGACGGCCCCAGCCTGGCGGTCGCCACCGCGTGCTCATCGGCCCTCGTCGCAGTGCACCTGGCAGCCCAATCCCTGCGGCAGGGCGACTGCGACCTCGCACTCGCCGGAGCCTCCGACGTCCAATTGCCTTACGGCCACGGCTACCTCTGGCACGAGGGCGCCATCGTGTCCCGCACCGGTCGCTGCCGGCCCTTCGACGCCGCGGCCGACGGAACCGTCTTCGGCTCCGGCGCGGGCGTCGTCGCACTGAAACGCCTCGCCGACGCCGTCGCCGACCGCGACCACATCTACGCCGTGATCGGCGGATCCGCGGTGAACAACGACGGATCCCGCCGGTTCACCTTCACCTCGCCCGGCATCGCCGGCCAGGTCGAACTCGTCCAAACCGCACTCGCTCGCGCCGGGCTCGCCGCGGCCGACCTCGGCTACGTCGAATGCCACGGCACCGGCACCCCGGTCGGCGACCCGATCGAGGTCGAGGCGCTGACCACCGTGCTGGCCGGCCGCGGCGGCGTCCCGATCGGCTCGGTCAAGGGCAACATCGGCCATCTCGGCTCCGCGGCCGGGATCGCGGGCCTGATCAAGACCGCGCTGGCCGTCCACAACGGACAAATCCCGGCGAGTGCTGGTTTCGCCGAACCCAACCCGAACGTCGGCTTCGAGTCCAGTCCCTGCTTCGTCAACACCGAACTCCGCGACTGGACTCAGCCGCACCGGGTGGCGGGCGTCAGCTCCTTCGGCATCGGCGGCACCAACGCGCACGTCGTGCTCACCCAAGCCCCGCCTGTCCCCGCCGAAGCCAGCACGCGTCCCCGCCAGCTGATCACCCTCTCCGGCCGGACCGAAGCCGCCGCCAACGCCGCCGTCCGAGCACTCGCCGAGACCGTGCGCGACAACCCGGACCTCGACGTCGCCGACCTCGCGCACACCCTCCACCGCGGCCGGGCCGCACACGCTCACCGCCGCACCCTGGTAGCCGCACCCGGCGAGAATCTGGCTCAACGACTGGAAGAACTGGCCGCCGACGGCCGTCCACCGGCACCGCGACGTCCGTCAGCCGTCGCGTTCCTGTTCCCCGGACAGGGCGAGCAGTACGCGGGAATGGGCCGCGAACTCGCCTCGCACGAACCGGTGTTCCGCCGCGAACTCGACCGCTGCGCCGACCTCCTCGGCATCGACCTGCACGAGGAAAGCCTGCGCGGAACGGACCTCGCCCAACCCGCGCTGTTCGCCGTGGAGTACGCCCTAGCCCGGCTCTGGACGCACTGGGGCGTGCGGCCCCGAGCTCTCGCCGGACATAGCATCGGCGAATACGCCGCAGCCTGCGTCGCCGGTTGCTTCAGCCTCGAAGACGCCGCCAAGCTGGTCGTCCTGCGCGGCGAGCTCATGGCGGGCACCGCCCCGGGCGCAATGCTCGCCGTCCCGCTTCCCGAGGACGAACTCCGCGCCGAACTCCCGGAGGGCTTGTCGATCGCCGCGGTCAACAGCGCCCGCAACACCGTCGCGTCCGGGCCCGCGCACCTGGTGGAGCAGCTCCGAAACCAGCTGACGGACAAGGGAATCCGCTGCGTCGCGCTCCCGGTCGACCAGGCGTTCCACTCCGCGCTGATGGACCCGATCCTCCCGAAGTTCCGCGACGTGCTCGCGGACATCGAGCTGCACGCGCCGGAAATCCCCGTCGTCTCGAGCGTCACCGGCGACTGGCTGACCGCCGACCAAGCCTGCGACCCGGAATACTGGGTCCGGCAACTTCGTCAGCCAGTACGGTTCGCCGAAGCCTTGAACACGTTGTGGGACAACGGCGAGCACGCCCTGCTCGAAGTCGGCCCCGGCGGCGCACTGTCCACCATCGCGCGCCTGCACTGGCGCGAGACCAGAACCGGGTCCGCCCCGGCGATCGTGTCCTCCATGCGGCACCGCGCCGACAAACGCACCGACGCCGACCTGCTGCTGCGCGCGGTCGGCACCCTCTGGTCCGCGGGTGTCGAACCGGACTGGGACGCGTTCTGGGCAGGGGAGAACCGCCGCCGCCTGCCGCTGCCCGGTTACCCGTACCAACGCGTCCGCGCCTGGGTCGACCCGGATCCCGGCCGTCCGCCGCTGGCGGGCATGTACGGCGTCCCGTTGACCGCCGCCGAACCGCCAGCCGAAACCACCCCGCTCGAACTCCCCACCTGGGCCGAACAACCCCTCGACCAGACCAGCGTCGGCGTGACCCCCGGCGAATCCTGGCTGGTCTTCACCGCGGGCTCGCCGGTCGTCGACCGCGTCCTCGAAGACCTGCGCCGCGCCGGTGCCACCGTGGTCCGAGCCGAACCCGGCACCGAGTTCGCCCGCCGCGCCCCAGGCCGGTACACGCTCCGCACCTCCGACCCCGCCGACTACGACGCACTCCTGACCGACCTCGCCGCCGCCGGACTCGCACCCCGCCGCATCGTGCACGCCTGGCTGCTGGACCAGGACAGCCTCGAACACGGCCTCCACAGCCTGCTCGCGCTCGGCCGGACCTTGGCCCGTCGGCAGATCTCGGTCCCGATCACCCTGACGATCCTCACCACCGGCCTGCACGAGGTCACCGGCACCGACCCGGTCACCCCCGAAAAAGCGACAGTCCTCGGCCCGCACCACATGGTCAATCAGGAGATCCCGAACCTGTCCAGCCGCGTCGTCGACCTCGCGATGCCCGCGGACGCGCGGCAGGTGCTCGCCGAACTCGCCGCCGCGGACGACCAGGTCGCCCTGCGCGGCCGCCGCCGCTGGGTCCGCGAAATCCGCCCTCTCCCCAGCAGCCCGCCGCAGTCCCTCCCGGCGCTGCTGCGCGAACGCGGCACTTACCTGATCACCGGCGGACTGGGCGGCATCGGCCTGGCGCTCGCCGAGGATCTGGCCCGCCTGGTCCGTGCCCGGCTGGTCCTGGTCGGCCGTTCCAGTTTCCCCGACCGGCCGGACTGGGACACCTACCTCTCCGAAGGCCCGTGCCCGATCCGCAAGCAGACCATCAGGCGCTTCAAGGAAATCGAGGCCCTGGGCGGCTCCGTCCTGGTCCAGGTCGCCGACGTCACCGACGAACACGCCATGCGCCAGATCCGCGACACCTGCGGCCGCGTCGACGGCATCTTCCACGCCGCGGGCAGCCCCGGCGGCGGCATGATGGCGGTCCGCCGCCGCGAGGACGTCGAAGCCGTGCTCGCCCCGAAGATCGCCGGAACCCAGGTGCTGGACCGGGTTTTCGGCCAGGACCCGGACTTCCTCGTCCTGTTCTCCTCGGTCACCGCGCTCGTCCCGACCTACTACGGCCAGGCCGACTACCTCGCCGCCAACGCCTACCTGGACGCCTTCGCCCACGCCAGCCCGCCCGGCCCGAGGCACACCGTGTCGGTCAACTGGGACGCCTGGAGCGAGACCGGCATGCTCGCCTCCGGCGATCCGCACAGCAACTACCTGCGCACCGGCGAAGGACTCGACCTGCTCTGGCGAATCCTCTCCGCCCGCCTCGGCCCGCAAGTGATCGCCGCCCCGCGCGGCCTCGCCGAAGTCGGCCGGGAAGCCGCCCAGCGGATGGCACCCCCTCCCGCCCCGGCGCCCGCGCAGCACCTCGCCCCGGTAGTGCGCGAGGACCTGGCCGACGCGACCGACCTGCAACGAACCCTGCTGCAGCTGTGGGAAGAAACCCTTGGCGTCCCCGACCTCGCCCTGGACAGCGACTTCTTCGAACTCGGCGGCAACTCGCTCCAGGCCACCCAGTTGCTCGCCCGCCTCCGCGAACACCTGGACGTCGACCTGCCCGCCGCGACCCTGTTCGACCACTCGACGATCCGCGCCCTCGCCGACGAACTCGACGCACTGCGATGAACCTGGCCGACCCGCGCACCTTCGAAGCCGACCTCACCGAGTTCTGGCGCTCCACCCGCGCGCACAATCCGGTCTACCACCACGAACCGCACGGCTTCTGGGTAGTGTCGCGGCACGCGGACGTCCTCGCTGTCTACCGCGACGCCGCCCACTACACCTCCGAACGCGGCAATGTCCTGGTCACCCTGCTGGCCGGGGGAGACTCCGCGGCCGGCCGCATGCTCGCCGTCACCGACGGCCCGCGACACCGCGAACTCCGCCAGATCCTGCAGCGCGCCTTTACCCCTTCGGCACTCGACCGCCTCACTCGCCAAGTCCGCCGGAACACCCGCACCCTGGTCATCGACGCCGTCTCCCGCGGCGATTGCGACTTCGCCGCCGACATCGCCAGCCGAATCCCCATCACGACCGTCGGGCACCTGCTCGGCGTCCCCGAGAACGACCACGATTTCCTGCTGACCCAGACGAAACGCGCCCTCAGCTCGGACGACCGCGACTCCGACGAGCTGGAATCCTCCCTGGCCCGCAACGAAATCCTGGCCTACTTCACCGACCTGCTGGCCCACCGGCGCGCCACCCCGGCCGACGACGTCCTCACCGCCCTCGCCGCCACTGACCTGTCTGCCGAAGAAATCGTCTTCAACTGCTACAGCCTGCTCATCGGCGGCGACGAGACCAGCCGCCTGTCCATGATCGAGGCAGTTCGCGCCCTCGCCGCCTGTCCGTCGCAATGGCACCTGCTGCGCAACGGCGACGTCACCTTGGCGACCGCCGTCGACGAGGTCCTGCGCTGGTCCACCCCCGCGATGCACTTCGGCCGCACCGCGATCGCTGAGACTGAGATCGCCGGTCACCCCATCGCCCCGGGCGAGATCGTAACGTTGTGGCTCAGCTCGGCGAACCGGGACGAAACCGTCTTCGCGGATCCGGACCGCTTCGACCTCCGTCGCACGCCGAACAAACACCTCGCCTTCGGCTACGGACCGCATTACTGCGTCGGTGCCCAGCTGGCGCGGATCGAGATCGCTGAGCTGCTTTCGGCGCTTCGCAAGTACGCGACCGGGTTCGAAGTCGTCGGTGAGCCGAGGCGCATCCACTCGAACTTCCTGACCGGATATAGCACCTTGCCGGTGAGGTTCGTTCCGGACACCGCGGAGCTTTACTGACGCCGGAAACCCTGTTTCGCGCCCATCGCGACGGTCATCGGCCGAGATTGCTGAGCGATAGGCTGGGTGCTTCGCGCGAGATCGAGCCCGTTGGGGCCCGGCGGAGTTCCCGGGAGACCGCAGCGAGCCAAGCGGTCTCGGCCGCGATGGTCGGGGCGAGTCCGGCGGGCCGGTAATCCTCCGCGGTGCTGAAGCGGAGGCCTGCGCGATGGGCGGCCAGCGCGGCAACGATCGAGGCGGCTTCGATGGCAGCGGGTATCCGCTCTGGGGCGATCCCGGTGCGCCGGGCGAGGTACGCCGCCCGCTCGGCCGCTGCGGGATCGAAGTGCTCCCGCAGCGCCATGTGCCCGTCGCGGATCTCGATGATCCGGCGGTAGAGCGCCAGGTGCACCCCGCCGCCGGCGTTCAGGACGATGCCCGGCACCGCCTCCCGCATCACCGTCCACAGAGGACCGAGCCGGCGGTATCCCAGATAGGCCCGCAGCCACCGCACCGGCGCGCCCAGCCGCGGTCCCCACGCGGAGAGCGTCGCGCCGGCGGCGGCGAGGCTCACGGCCACCGCGCCGAGCAGCACCGACGGCGTGTCCTCGGCGGCACTGACCCGGCCGACGGCCAGCAAGCTCCACATGTCCTGGACGGCCCACGCTGTCCACAGCAGGCCCGCCGAGGCTCCGGCGATGATCAACTGGAGCCCGCGCCGCAGCGAGCCGGGGGCCATGCGCTTGGCATTCCGCCAGATCAGGACGATGAACAGCGACAACGCCGACGCGGCGGCGAAGGTGTAGATCACGTAGTAGATCAGCAGCGGCAGGACACCGGACTCGTTCACCACAGTGTTCCCGTCGACCTCACGGGCGTCGGCTGCGGCGAACAGAACGGCGTTGACCGCGAGCACCTCGCCAGCCACGAGCAGGGAACAGCGGACCTGCCGCCGCGTCGGTTCCCCCGGCGACAGCGATCGGGCGAACAGGACGAGGAACGCGAGCGACGCGAGCTTCAGTTCGTCGCCGAGCAAGCCCGCCACATTGCCGCCCCGGACGGCGAGCAGGGTCATCCCGGCGGTCAAGCAGCCGATGAACATGCACAGGTACCTGATCCCGGGCGGCGGAACCGGGCGGCGCGACTCAACCTTCGCGCTCACGGCGAGCAGCGCGCACAAGCAGCCGGAGCAGCCGATCGCCTCGATCACCCGAACCACCGCTACACCAGCGCCAGCCCGCGCGAGACGAGAGCGTCCCCGGTGGGCGGCGCCGGATCGTGCCCGCGGGCCGCGCGGTGCGCGAGCAGGGTGGCAAGCAATTCCGCCTCCTGCTCCTGCACCTCGGTGTAGACGGAGCGGCCGAGCACCCGCTGGACGAGTTCGGGGGAGAGGGTCGGCAGCAGCGCGCCGACGTCCACCGCGCCGCCCCCGGCGTGCCCGCACACGAGGTGCCCGATTTCGTGCAGCAGGATGTGCTGGCGGTGCAGCGCGGAAGTGTTGGCGGGCAACAGAATGTAGTCGGCGCGGTCGGTGGACATCACCAGCCCGCAGGGACCCCCGACGATCGCCCGGGCCGGCAGCAGCTCGGTCGGCCGGTCCCGGCCCGCGGCGACCCCCCGCACGAACTCGACCGGGTCGAAGGGCTCCGGCAGCTCCAGGTCGTCGGCCAGCTTTCTGCATCTTCGCCACAGCTTGCGATCCACGAACCCGACCCCCCCAGTCCAGCCTTACTCGCCCGCTTCCCTTCGCGCGATCGCGTCGATCATGTCGCTGATGGTGCCCAGCCCGGCCCGGGACAGGGTCACCGCGCGCAGCGCCACGTCCCGCACCCCCGCGTCGCGCAGCGCGCCGAGCAGCTCCAGTTCCTCGGCGATCCGGGCGCTCTGCTCGTCGTCGAAGAAATACGCGGGCGGGACCTGGAAGAACCCGGCCAGCGCCTCGAGGTGCCGTTTGGTGGGATTGTCCCGGCGGCCCGTGCGCAGCTGCCACAGGTAGGTGGCCGAGAAGGTCTCGCCCGTAGCCTCCCGGCAAGCGCTGGCGACCTCCTCGCTGGAGTACTGATCGCGGCCCGGCTTGCGCACGACGTCGAACAACTTCTCGATCTTCTCGGCGAGCGAGGCCATCGTCAGTCGTCCATCAGCTGAGATGAATGACCGGGTAACTCGTCCTCATGTCAGCTAACACCCCGAAACCCAAGGAGAGACATGACGAAGCGAAAGTTCCTCGCCGGCGCAGTCGGCGCCCTCGCACTGGCCGGCGCGATGTTCACCGCGGCCCCGGCATCCGCGGCCCCCCGCCGCCGCGCCCAAGCCGGTGCAGCCAGTCGGCTACTACGCCTTCGGGTCGTACTACTTCAACGGCACGAAGTGCATCGACGAAGACTCGGACGACAGCAGAGGCGACGGCCGCAAGGTCTGGACCTACAACTGCAACGGCAGCTACAACCAGCAATGGGCCATCGCCGCCGACGGTTCCATCCACAGCACCAACGACGGCCGCTGCCTGTCTCCCTCCGCGACCGGCCTGGGCGACCCCGCGCCGCGCCTGGAAGCCTGGGGCTGCAACGGCAGAGCCGAACAGCAGTGGGTCTTCTACGACGACGGCACCATCCGCAACCGCCTCCTGGGCACCTGCGTCCAGTTCGGCTTGGACCAGGTGAACAAGAAGGGTGTCTACACGTTCGTCGCCCAGTGCAACGCCCTCGCACCGCTGCAGGGCTGGGACGCGCATTAGCTGCACGGTTGATCGGGCTGCCCGGGCGGAGCCTGTGGACGGGCTCCGCCCGGGTGCTCCGCATCCATGCCGGCGATGTTCGCCAGGGCTGCAGAACAAGGCTCGGTGTTCGCGCAGCCTCACGAGTCCTTTGTGTACTCCGCCCGCATACCTCGCCGATCCGGAACTCGCGCACATCAAAATCAACGCGGTGACGCTTGGCTACGTGGCGACGGATCCGAACAACTTCAACGGCATCCGCATCACCACGGAAGTGGCGTCGGTGCCAGTGCGCTGGACGATCGTGTGCGAAGACGCCGAAAGGGGCGGATTCTTCAACGGCGAGGGCAGGGTGGCTTGGTACCCAGGCGGCTCGCTGAAGCAGGTTCGGGGTCCCCTCCGCCGTGGCCTGGCACGGTTGCCTCTGATGAGCCCTGACCGGTTGCCGATCGCGCCCACTCAGGAGCGGAGCATGTCGTGTCAGGCCACCGAGGCCGTCGGCACGGAACCAGCTGACCCCAGGACCCGGGCGGCCGGATTCTCCGCAGGCAAAGAAAATCTTCGAGAGCTTCCTTGCCGGAGCCTGCGACCGTGGCCATCAGGTCGGCGGCTCAGTCGACAGGCGGAGGAAAGCCGAACGGCTCGTCCAGGTTGCCGTGCCTTTCGGCCTCCTCCGCAGCGGCGATCAGGGCGGCGACGAGTCCGGAGTCGCCGAGCTGACCGAGCAGATCGCGTTCGTCCGCGTCAAGTATTGCCCGGGCGGTGTCGTAGCCGTCCCGGGAGAGGTCAAGACAGGTCACCCGGTCGAGGCGCATGGGCAAGTGCCGCAGGACAGGCACCAGGCCTGCGGGAACGCCAAGCTCGAGTTGCACGGGCAGGATCTCGGGCAGCGCGCCGAGGTCGGTGCCGCGGTGGACGACCATCGCGATGTCGATCACCGCTTCGATGACGTCGCTCGTCCGCCGTGCGGCCTGCTCGACCGGGCCGGCATTGGTCACTTCGACGTACTGGTGTTCGACCAGTTCACGTTCGATCGTCGGTAGCGCGCCGCCGCGGCTCCAGCGCAAGCAGGCGAGGCTTCGGCGGGCTCGTGCCGCACCGGAGCTCTTCGGTTCGTACTCGCCCATGATCTGGTCGAGCAGCGGTTCGGCGATGTTCTGCTGCCGAAGTTTCTGTTGCAAGGCCTGCCATTCCTTGCGCCAGCGGCCCGCGGGCAGCGTGAAGCGGAGATCGCTGAGTTCCTCGGTGAGCTGTGCGGCGGCGATCAGAGTCATCCTGTTCAATTGAGAAGCATCGACCGCACGGAGCGCCTTGGCGACGCTAATGATCGAGTCGACACTGAGGCCGCTGCGGACGGCGATCTTGCCCAGTGCTGTGAGCGCGTAGCCGTCGGCAGTCGACTTGACCATCCCCGCGCCGATGAGGTCGGCGATGGCACCTGAGACCTGGTCCGGCGAGAAGGCGCGGGCAGAGAGCCCGACATCGTGCAGGTGCGCCGCGAACGTCCAGGTCAGGAAGGCGTCGACGTGGGTGGCAGGCACGGTGCTCCGGTCCGTGGCGGACACCGCGAAAGAGAAGAGGATCAACGAGCGCAGGTCATGTCCGGTCAGCGCAGACCGCACCGGCTCCGGATCCGCTGTAACGTAGTTCCTCCATATCTGGTCCGCGTCGAGGCGCCCGCGAGCAATGACGACTGCTCGGCCCCGAGGAGCGACACCGGTACGTCCTGCGCGCCCGGCCATATTTCGGTACTCCGCCACGGTGTACGGCCGCTCCGGTTCGCCGGGGTGCAGGAGACGGTGGATCACGATGGAGTCCGCGGCGAGGTTCAGCCCCTGCGACAGTGTCGTGGTCGCGACGATGATGCGGATCTCGCTGTCACGGACGCGGAACGTCCGCTCGATCGTCCGCCGTGCGTCTTCTCCGAGATCCGAGATGTGAAAGGCGACACCGCCTTTCAAGCACCGCAGGAGTTCTTCGACGAGTCGGCCGTGGCCTCGTCCGCTCAGCGCGGCGATCGCGGCGGCAGCGGCGGGGCGACCGAGTTCGCCTGCGAGTTCCTTGGCGAACTGGATGGCCTCACGTCGGGTGGGCATGAAAACGATGACCTGGTCGCCCGCATCGACGAGCGAACGCACGACCCTTGCCGACAGGGCGTCGTCCTCGCCTTCGACAGTCAGGGAGGCGACCTGTTCTCGTTGTTCGTCGTCCAGATAGCGGTACTTGCCGTCCTCGGTGACTACGCCTTCCAGAAGCGGGACGTCGCGGTGCGTAGTAGCGATAAGTTCCGCACCGAGCCAGTGCGCGAGTTCCTCGGGCTCCCCGAGCACTGCGGACAATCCGACGATCTGAGGCACCGGCTCGGTGAGACGCCGGAGCCTGATCCAGGACAGCAGAAGTTCCAGGGCGGGACCGCGGTCGGGCAGTGCGAGAGTCTGGATCTCGTCGATGACGAGCACGTTCGCTTTGGCGAGCAGTTCCGGCCTGGCAGCGAGAATGCCGATGTACTTCTCGTAGGTGAGGATCGCGATGTCGAAATCCCCCCGGACGAACGCCCTGGTCTGGTCGCGCAGTTCGCCGGTGACTCGGACGACGCGAATACCGGCTGAGGAGTAGGTCTCTTGGAAACGGTCGAACTGCTCGTTCACCAATGCGCGGGTGGAAAGCAGGAACACCGCGCGGCCGCCGTTCGCGACGGCGCGGATCGCGGCGAGTTCGCCGACCAGCGTCTTGCCCGCCGAGGTCGGCGCGCTGACTAGCACGTTGCCGCCGCGGAGGACTCCGCCGTCGTTGACAGCCTGGAGCTGGAGGTCGTTCAGGCGCGAGTAACGCTCCTTCCATGCGGTGACTACGTGCCCGGGAATGCCCAGGCCGGTCAGGGAAGAGAAGGCCGGGGTGGCGCGCCGGAGAGCGGTTTCCTCCCCGGCAGCGTGGAAATTCTCGCCAGGAATGAGGATCGGCAGGGAGGTGTGTGTCAACCTGCCGGTGACCACGGGGGTCTGCTGCGCGCTGCCCGGTTTGGGCGGGTGCATGCGGAGCTTGCCCGAGACGTAGTCGGCCAGTTTGAGAAGGGAAACGCGGTCGCCGTCGCGGACTGCCGGATGTCCGCGCAAGCCCTCCAGGAGGTAGTGGGTGAGCAGGCCATGCCGGAACTCGCCGCTCTCGCGCGCCTCCTGGTCGGCTTCGGCCGCCGCGATGACCAGAATCCCGTCCCCGGTGACTGACTCGAACGCGGTGCCTGCCCCGCGCGTGGTGTCCCCGTGCTCGGGCTCGCGCAGGACCTTCGCGCCCGCGTGGCCGGAGAAACAGCAGTCCAGTACAAGGACCACCACCTGCGCCTTGATGCTGCGCACCAGGTCGAACAGCTGATCGAGGCCGAGCGCGGTGGCCGCGAGCCGATCTGGCCTGGCATCTCTGGTGGCCAGAAAACCGTCACGCGTGCCGTGCCCGGAGTACGTGATCACCACGGTGTCCTGGTCGGTGCTCGCCGCCTGGACGTGTCCGATTTCTGTCGTCAATTTGTCCTTGGTCGCGTCTCCGTCGAGCATTAGGGTTGCGTTCTCGCTGAAGGTGTCCAGGAAAAGCGCATGCAATGCGATCGCGTCTCTCTTCGCGTACCTCAGCTGTCCGAACACCGACGACTCGTAGTTGTCCACACCGATGAAGAGGCCATGAAATACCGGCTCGTTTTTCACGGGACGGTACGATAGCTCAGCCGGGGTGGTCAGGAATGATGTTGTCCCGCAGCGACAGTTCAAGGGGAACTTCCTGAATGGTTGGATGGAAGGCACCGGCCGGAGCGGCCGGCGACGATCGGTTGTGGCGGGTTCGTCCCTTCGACGTGCGGCAGCGTGCCCAGGCGTGTCCTCAGCGCCGTGCGATGGGGATGCGGCCCGCGATGCGCGTCGAGTCCACGGTGCCGGGGGTCCGGCACGCGAGAGCGACCACTGCGCTGGGAAAGGTGCTGGACCTCGTCGAGCACGACGGTCTCGCGGTGGAGGAGGCGTTGTGGCAGTGGCAGCGGCATGCCGAGCGAGTGCCGCCGCCGATGCTCGTCGGATGGGTCGAGAAGGCGGTGCGGCACTACCTCGCCGCGTCGGCGGAGATCGCGGGAGAACGAGATCTGCCGGACGAGGCGGTGCTGGCTCCGGTGTCGCGAAATTGGGGACGCCGCCGCGATTTCGCCACCGACGACGGTGCGGAAATCGTACACGAGGAGGTCGTGTCCGGACGTCGCTTCGAGGGTGGAGGAGTTCGTGAGTTGCGGCTGCTGCGCATCGGGTCGGTGCGGGGCCGTGAGCGCGACGAGCCGGAGATCGCTCTGGCAGCCGGAGTGGTCGCGAACGCCAGTATCGTGCTGAGCACCACGTGGGTGAGAAGCCCGCTAGTGCTGCGGTCGGTCGCGCGGCCGTCGCGAGTCCGGGTCGTGGAGATCGGATGCTCGGACGGCACCTGGAACGTCCTTTTCGACCACAGGGCACAGGAAGTCAACGACAAGTACAAACAGCACGCGGAACCTGCGGTGTTCGCCGCTGCCGCAGGATCCGGCTACCTGCCCGGCAATGACTGCGGAGAGTGCGACCTGGTCGGACTGTGCCCGGCGGTACCAGTCCGGCCCGGCCTGCTCGGAGTGGACGGCGCCGGGCTGCCTCGGCGTTCCTGGTCGCTGTCGTCGGGACGGTCCTTCGATGAGTGTCCCGCTCGCCTGGTCGCGGAACGGATGTTCCTGCCGCGCGAACGGGCGGCCGAGGACAGCGACTACACACGGCGCGGTCAGGCTGTCCACGCGTGGCTGGAAGACCAGCACCGGCGAACGCCGGTGCGCGGGTGCGGCCCGGAGGAAGTTCCGTCCACATCGGACGACTGGTCGGCCGGAGGCTGGTCGGTCACTGGGCAGCAGGCGAGACTTGGTGCGCAGATGATCGCCGATCATGCGCTCACCTGTGCGCTCGGTGCGTCCGCCGAGGCGTATCCCGAACGGGCGATCGCGGTGTTCGACCCGCATGCGAACGTCGTAGTGGTGGCGAAAACCGATCTGTTCTACCGCGCCGGCGGCTCCTGGGCGGTTCGCGAGACGAAGACGGTCTCGACGTTGGACGAGAGCGACCTGCTGACCCGATTTCCCCAACTGGCCCTCGCTGTCGTCCTCTCTGCGGAAGACGGGCTGCGGCCGGGTGAACGGGTGCGCGTCGAGCTGGAGAGGTTGAGCGGAACCGGTCCTGTCGTGGCGGAGCTGAACGTCGACGATCCTGAACTCGTCGCAGCGGCGAAACGGGTAGTCACGGTGCGCGTCGAGGACTGGCACTCCGCCGTCGCGCTCACCGCGAATCCTGGCAAGGTGTGCAAAACGTGTCCCTTCGCCCAATGGTGCCCTGAGCGCAAGGCATGAGCGAGAACATACTGGGACAGCACTACACGGATGAGCCCTGGCAGCGGCTGGTCGCTGCGGCCTTGCGGGCCGCTTACGCCTGGTCGGTGCGCGACGAGCACCGGAACGCGGCGATGCGCGAGATCGCCCGGATGACCGGCGTCGTGATGGAGGTGCACGGGCCGGGCCGGGGGCCGGCCACGCCCGCGGAACTGGTCGAACGCCTCCGCAGGCCGCTCGGAGGCCTGCTGGCGGAAGCCCGGTGCCGGGCGGATGAACTGGCCGCTGTGACCTTTCTCGACGAAGGAGGCCAGCTCACGGAGAACGCCTATGACCTCGTGTGCGAGCATGTGGTGCCGTTGAAGGACTCCGCCGAGGCGCCATCGTGGCTGCCGACGTGGGTGACAATGCACTCCGACCAGATCCGGCAGCGAGTGTTCACGGCGATGATCGCCACTACGAAGCAAGAGGAGTACGAAGCCTCCCGGAAGTTTCTGGTCCAGCATCCGGCTGGCGGCGAGCAGGAGCTGGTCGAGAAGCGCCCAGGTGGCGTCCGTCTGGCACCAGGCGGCTACCAAGACATCCCGGAAGAGCAGGTCCATCGGGGAACTGACGGTCGCGGCTGGTGGTGGCCGTGTCCGGACTGCAAGTGGCCGATGGCGATCTCCGCGACCGGCACGGTGCGGTGCCGGTATCGGCCGCACAGCGCTGTCTACGGGCTGCTGCCTGGTATCAGGCCAACGCTGCGGCGTCGGGATGAGGGACCGCGCCTGCCCAAGCCGGTCGCTCAGGCAGCTGAGGGTGCGAAGTGCGTCGACCCGGGCGTGTGGCGCTTCGTAGTCGTCCCGGGCGTGAGCGAGCTGCGGATCGAGGCGGCCGCGAAGAGCGCAGGAGCCAAAGTGATGTTGTGGCCGCTTCGCGACCGGTTCGACATGCTCGTCGCGGCTGGCTCTTCCGAGTTCGCGGTCGACGTCAAGGAATGCCTGTCCCTCAGCTCGCTCATCGACCGTTTGCGGGCGAAGCCGCCGAGCGCCCGCGTCCTGCTGCCGAAGTCCTGCGAGTGGCAGCGGGAGCCGTTGACCGACGCGTTGAGAGGACTGGCCATCACCACCGAGACGAGGTTCCTGACGCAGGTCCGCGCCGAGGTAAGGAAAACCCGATGACGGAGAAGGGCAAGGTGCTGCCCCGCATCGTCGCGGCCGCGATCGGCCTGGCTGCCAGGCACTTTCCCGAGGATGCCGACGGCGGTCCGGTGACGACCACGCGGGACCACACGCTGTACGTGCTGGACGGGCACATCACCGACTGGGACCGGTGGCCGCTGCGGCTGTCCGAAACAGATGCGAGGAGGTTCGCGAGGCTGTTGCGCAGGCGTCCCAACCAGCTCGCCAACGCCGACATGGCCCAACGAGTGCTCGACGAACTGCTTCTGCGCGGCGAGATTCCCGGGTGCGTGCCAGCCGACGACTACGCCGACATGAAAAACCCGCGCATCACCGTTGACCCCGGCATGCCGCTGACGTCCTTCGTGGACCAGGCACTGACCGAGCTGGACCAGCTGTACGTGGCGAACCGGAATCCGCTTCCTCCCGCCACCCGAGGCACCTACACGACGACCACGCGGATCCTCGGCGTCGACGGTACCGACCAGACGTACGTCGACTTCCGCTACCGCATCGAAGCTCATCACGAGGAGCCCGCTCGTCCCCTCCCCAAGATCGTTGACGCGCCTCCGCGCGCGACCGTCGTCGTGCCGTTCGCCGAACTTGAGGACATCGCTACCCGCCTCGACAAGCTGGTGGACGGCGTCGACTCCGGTGGTTATCGAGCCATCTCGGTCCGGCGGTTCAAGCAGGAGGTGCGCAACCGCGCGGGCGGCGAGATCGAGCAGCTCGACCTGGGGGCAGGCGAACTGAACGCGTTGCTCGCCTACACCGGCTTCGGCAAATCCGTCGTGCTGATCGAGAGCTTCGCCTGCTGGGCCGCAGCGGAACGAATCCCAGTCGCGTTCGTGGTGCCGACCAACGCAGACGTCGTGAAGGCCACGTATCAGATCGGTGGGGCGCTCAAGGCGCTCGGCAACGAGACTGCTTCGGTGGTTCCCCTGGTCTCACCGCGATCGTTGTTGAAGGTAGCCGAAACGGCGGCGGCACGTGCGTCGGACAGCGGCCCGTCTGCCGACTGGGTCTGGGCACGGTTCGGATACGGCTGTGCGCTCGCAGCGGTCGCTTCGAATGAGAAGTCCGTCGACGCCTGGGTTCCCGGTCGTGAACCGTGTGCGACATTGCGTCAGCCGATGCCGAATCGCCGGGACAAGACGGTGTCGTGTCCGTGGCGGACGACCTGCGGCCGTTACCGCGCAGCGCGGGAGGCCTGTGCTGCCGACGTGATCGTGACCTCGCACGCGAATCTCCAGCTCGGCATGCTTCAGACCCCGGTCGACGACGGTCTGGGCCGCAACGACAGGCTCACCGTAGAGGAGCTGTTGCTGAGACGGTGCCAGGTCGTCGTCATCGACGAGATCGACACGTTCCAGCGGTCGATGATCGAGCAGTCCGGCCGCGGCCTCGTACTCGACCGCGGCGGGCGGACCAACACACCGTTGCGCAGGCTGGACCAGGACTTCGGTGCCGCGTTCGGAATGCTCAGCGACGAGATCGACGCCAGCGTCCGCGACGCGTACTTCGTGCTGCGGTACCTCGCGGAGACTTATGTCAGCCATCTGCGGTACGAACGTCTCGGCGCCGCGGGCAGAAGCAAGAAGCCCAAGCGGCGGCCGCGTGGGCCAGGCAGGCAGTGGATCGTGCCTCAGCGCTGGGACAACTGGCTTGCCAACCAGTTGTTCGGGCAGCCGGAGGACACGGACCCCTCCGACGAGCAGATGCGGTTGTACCGATCCGTGTTCCCGGACCAGCCGGGGCCGGAACCAGGGGATCCGGCGAAATGCCAGGAGATGCGCGACCAGTTGCGAGAGGTCGTGACCAACGGCCTCGGCGGACAGGCCATTGCCGGCGCGTGGGCGAAGCTGGCCGAGTTTTTCGACCAAGTCGCCGAGGACGATCAGGCACTCGTCGCGAACCGAGTGCTGCGCAGGACGATTCTCGAGCGCATCCGCTGGTCGTTGCACAGCCTGATGGCGAATAACGCGCAGCTCGTCGACATCGGGGTCGAGTCGGCCCAGGACATCGCCGATGCACTCGGGACCTACGGCAGGTGGCGGGTCATGCCGACAGGACCGCTGGGCCGCCTCGTGTTCGCGTTCACCGAGTACTACGACGACAGCGGCGGCGAGCCCGCGCAGCTGTCCACTGCCGCGTTCGGCGGCGACCCGCACTTCTACGCGATCAGCCTCGGCGACATAACGGCACTTGCGCACGCAGGAACCAGGCGGATCGTGCTGGGCATGTCCGCCACGTCGTATTTCCCGCACGCTCCCCACAGTCACCTGCACATCGAGCCCAAGTGGTGGGTGGCGGACGGCGGCAACGACGACAAAAAGGTGACCGTCAAAGCGGAACAGGTCACTGAGAAAGACGGCCGCGTGCTGAAGGTGTCCGGATTGGACGGGCAGGACCGCGCGGACGCCCTCAGGAAGATGGCCACGTTGCTGTGGCCGAGGCTGGACGACGAGTTGCGCGACCTGGCCGAAAAGGACTCCGATCGCGCCAGAGTTCTGCTGGCCACCACGTCCTACGACGGAGCCAGGCAGGTCGCGGAGGGGCTTGCCGCCGCGGGCGTGCCGGCCTCCCGCGTCTGCTTGGCGAGGCGGCCGCGCGCGGACGAGGACACGGGTTCCGCCGTCCAGAAAGGACAGTGGTGGGAGCTGCCCGCCGACCGGCTGGAGAACTTCCCGGGCATCGACGGCGCCGACATCTTGATCGCTCCGCTGGCCCGGGTGCAGCGCGGTGTGAACATCATCGGCGCCGGCGACCGTTCCGCGCTCGGCTCCGTGTGGTTGCTGGTCCGGCCCATTCCGCTCATCGACGAGCCGGCCGAACTGCTTGCGCATATCCAGGCCAGAGCGCTCGCCTGCCATCGCGGCCCGGCCGGCGACCCGCTCAGACTGCTGGAGGAGCGGCGCAGAACCGCAGGGACCTATTTCGAGCAGATCGTGCGCAGACCGCCTTACTTCCGGAGCCAGCCGCGGGAGGTCAAGCTCGGCGTGGCTGCCGAGATCATCGTCGGTGCCGTTCAGCTCATCGGGCGGGCACGGCGAGGCGGGACCTCCGCCGTGCTGCACCTCGTGGACGGTGCGTTCACCGACGGTTCCGCCGGCACGAGCTTCGCCTCGTTGATCACCGGTCTGCGCGACGAGTGGCGGTCCAGCGGAGAACTCGGCGCGATGGAGCAGTACTACGGCCAGACACTGCGCGCTTTCCTCGAGTTTGCGGACGCGTCGGCGACGGGAGCAGCGTCATGCTGATCAGCCTTGCTTACCGGGTGCCGGCGGCTTGCCTGAACGAAGTGTTCGGCGCGGTGACCGCGTATCCGCTCACAGAGGAGTATCTCAAGGCATGGGAGAGCCTGCCGCGCGCCGACGGTGCGTGGGGGCCTCCGTACGCGAGCCTGACCCGCGGTCTCAGCTCCGCTACCGGTCGCCCGGTGACCTTGTTCGGGGTCTATGACCTCGATGAAACCGAGCGTGCAAACGGGAAACGCATGCTGCTGCTCACTGACGGCACCGCGATGGACTACCGGCTGCGGATCGCTACCAATGCCTGGGAGCGCCACGTCCGCGGCGGCGCCGACGTGTCGACGCTTGCCCCGCTGCTGCCGGAACCCGAGAGGGCTCGCCCGTTCTCGGAGTTCATCAGGCTCCGTGAAGGCGAGGTTCCGGAGGCGCCCAACTGGGTGTTCCGCACCGGAATGTGGCGGATCATGCGGACTCTTGCAGAGCGCCCCTTGGAGATCGACGGACGTGCGGCTCTCACTCTGCGGATGGACACCAGCGGTTCGCTGATCGCATGGAAGGACGACGATCTCATCGCCAGCAGCAAGGGATCCGCGTTCAGCATGCTGCGGGTGAGCGCCAGCCTGGTCACCAGGGCTGGGGTCGGAGATCCTGTGCTGTGCTTCGACGCGCACTTGTCGCGGATCTCCCCGAAAGGCAGTTGGTCGAACAACGTGTGGATCGAGCCAGCCGGTGCCGGCATGCCGATCCTGCACCTGCCGATGAAGTACTCGCTGGACAAGGAAACGAACATCCGCAAGGTGACGCTGCATCCCGCGACAGCGACGATCTACGAGGCGTGCGGACTCGATCCGCTGGATATCCCGGAGGAACTGCCAGACCGGCCAGGCGCGATCCGGCCGCAGCTCTGGCGGAGCCGCTTCCACACGTTGGGCAGCGGCCCTGGCCCGCGTTTGCTGATGCGGTTGCACGAGCACATCACTGCCGTGCTGCCGCAGCTGGTGCCTTTGCGGTACCCGGTCGACACGACGATCAAGCTGGCGGAGAGGGTCCGGAAGTACCCGAAGGGCGGTCTGCCTGTAGCGGGTATCGGACCGAGCGGGTACAAACGCGTCACGATCGCGTGCGTGTACCGGACGACCGAAGCCAGGCAGCGGATGCTCGCCGAAATCAAGGAACTGACCGGCGTCGCCGCCACCCCGCAGCCGGGGGAGCTGCCTGCTGTGGTGAACGAGCGGCTGGACGTCGCGGCGTGCCACTGCCCGGAGCTGCTGGACCACAGCACATTGAACCGGGCGGCCCTGCTTGACGGCATCCCCCGCAGCGACGGGCCGGATCATCTCGTCGTCGCCTGGCTGGAAACCGAGTACCACCCGGAGGTCGAACTCGACCGCGACGCGAAGCCGCACCTGCGCAGGCTCTTGGGCCATTGCGGGATTCCCAGCCAGTTCCTGGCCACCGAACCGCCGCACCTGCCCGAGCACGCCGAGCCTCGAACGCCCGAGCAACGCAAGCATGCCGCGCGGGCGGCCCTGCGCGACCTGCTCAGGGCGGCTGGAGTGCTCGACGGGAGGCTGCTCGAGGCGATCTCAGACCCGAGCCTGCCCAGCCCCGTCGACCGTCCGGTCCTGCTGGTGGGTGTGCATGTGCGGGCGCAGCAGGCAGAGCGCGGCAGCGGCCCCCTGGTGGTGACGATGACTGCGCTTCATGTCGATCCCGGCGACCTCGAATCCTGGCGCGTTCTGATGTACAGCGACAGGGACGGATCCTGGTGCCGGACGGCAGAGGCGATCGCGCGGTTCCACTCGGCGTCGATCGGCACCGCGTGGTTGGGCCGGTCCAAGGAGAAGGCGGAACGGACGCGCGGGGAAATCGAACGGAGGCTGTGCGATCTCGTCGCCGACGAGCTCGCCGACACCCCGGTGGTGCTGTTCGTGGACGGATCATCCGCCCGCAAGATCTGGCCGGGTCTGCCGAACACGAGACTTGGCAAAGGCCCGTTGCCGGGGGACGTGTTGCGCGAACAGGGAAAGGACGTCGCGGTGGTGCGCGTGGGCACCAGCGTTGCGGAGATCGGCCGGCCGGTGACCAGGGACGAGAAGGCCAACATGCCGCGCGACCCGAAACAACCGGCGGCACCGGATCGGAAGGTGTACCGGCTCGCGGACAGCTGCCTGCCGTCCTGGCTCTTCGCAGGGAGGTCGACTCTGCTGGCCTCGAAGGGCGGGGATGCGGGGGCGAAGTACACGAGGTGGACGTTGCCCGGGGAAGCGCGGGCAGAGCTGCGCAAGCCGTGGCATTCCTACACGGCCAAGGAGATCCTCGTCGTGCGCCGAGGTTCGTGGGCGGCGTCGGGTCTCGCCGCGCTGACCGCCCGGCTGTGCGACCAGCCGATCGGATGGGACGGGCGGACGTTGCTGCCCGGTCCGCTGCACCTCGCGACGCGGGCCGATCGCGATCACCCCGACCACCGGGTATCGGGCGAGGACGGAGACTGATACCCGCCGTCCTCGCCCGACGGTCATTCGACGAGGGCGTGTCCGGTGTTCGCCGTCGGCGACCTGCTGTCGTCCTCGGCTCCGTAGCGGATCGTGGCCAGCAGGCCGGCGACTCCCTCCTCGGTCAGCTCGTCGATCGGGTAGCGGTCCATCGCCTGGGGTTGCAGAAAAACCGGAATGTTGCTTACCAGCTCTCCGGGCAGAACGACGGGCAGCAGCTTTTGCTCCCAGAGCTTGCGGTTCTCTTGCAGCCGGTCGCGGATGATGCCGAACTCGCAGTGCATGCCGGGGTGCTCGTTCCGGTCGATCGTCCCGTCGCCGACCGCTCGGCACTTCGGCGACGCGATGACGATCACAAACTCCGCGTTGTCGATGTTCTCGATTGCCCAGAGGTGCCAGTCCTTGCGCCGAGGTCCTTCGAACTGGTCGAGCCGCGCGTCCAGCCCGCGGTTTATGAGGAGATTCGCGAAGTCTCGGACCAACCGCTTGTGGTCTTCGTTGTCATGCGTGTACGAAATGAACACTCGCGGGCCGACGGGCCGCAACGTCGTCGAGCCCTCCGCGCGCTGCGTCGTCAGCTCGGCCCGAAGCGTAGGCGCGGCAAGGAGTTCGACCCGGAAGTCCGCCGGTTCGTGCGCGGGAAGGACGTTCCAGTCCGATGCGGGCCGCAGGTCGAAGCGCACGATCGCAGTGACGTCCAGGTTCGTGACACCGTGCTCGGTTAGGACGACGAGCCACGCGGCCCGCGACCCGGGTCGCACCCCCGTTCCGGGCGACGACACATGCTGCCACCGGACACCGCTGCTTCCGACCCCGAACGCGTGGATGGTTTCGCCTGCCGCAGGCAGGTGCACCGCGGGTACCGCCCCGTTCGCGACCTGCACGAGGTTGAGGTGTTCGTTCACCACGTACGGCAGGGAAGCCTGTGTCGCCTGGGTGTGATGCGGGACCGCGTCCACGACGAAGCCGGTCCGCAGCTCCACGCCGAACTCGAACCAGTTCATGCCGGGAGTGTCCGGGGTGGTCGCCAGCTCGTAGTTGAGCTTGAGCAGGTAGGCGTCCATGCCGCCGAACTGGCCCGGCGGAACGCGAACCGGGTGGACCTGCCAGCCGTGCACCCGGACGGCTCCGGTCCGGATCGGACTGGGCGCGGTGTCGAATCTTTTGCTGTCCTGGTCCACGACCGCGAGTTCGATCGTGATGTCCGGAGTTGAGTCCACTCGTGAACCTTGTCTGTCGCTGTACTGGCGTGTTGGAGGTTCCCCAACTTATCTCCGCCCCTAGTGACGTTTCGGAGCGACGTGGCCTGTCGCGTAACTGTCGTGTTCTTGTCCTGTTTTCGCCTAGAAATCAGGAAGTGCTCCATGGCTTTGCGGTAAGTCCCCGGTGTTCGCGAGGAAGACGCCGCAGAATGCGACGTTTGTGGTCCTCGGCTTTGGCTGCTGCGGTGCGTCAGCGGCCGCATCGGCCCGAAGGTCTCCGCGGCAGTGAAGCCGGATAGTTCCCCCGATCCGGTGAACCCGGCAGATCTGCCGGAAAGATCGCGCCGTGCCGTTGCACTGGCGGCCCTCATCACGATCTCTTCTGCAAGGAGGGATCGTGCTGAACAGTGAGGAAGAAGTCGCTGAGCCGATCGGGCGGGCAAAGTTGTTCGTCTATCTGACGACCAGCTTGTCCGCCGAGTACCGGGCTGTCATGGACCTGTTCACCGGGCCGCTGCTGGCCGACCTTTCCGCAACGGAGGTGGCGCAGCAGCTCGCCGCACGCGGCATCGTCCTGTCGGTCGACGAGGTCACCGAGCGCTGCGAGAGCCTGCAGGGCTGGGGAAACCTGGTGCGCGGCGTACGGGATGCCCGGGTGCCGACCGTCCGGGACTTCCTGCGCTCGCGAAGTCGTTTCCAGGCCTCGAAACTGGGCGGCCGAGTACATCGGGACGCCGAAGCCGTGCTGGTCGCGGGCGAGGGGGCGCAGGAGGTCGCGCGGGAGCTGCTCGGGGCCACGGCAGGGGTCCTCGGGCGGATTGCCGAGCGAGCGCAAGAGTCCGATCCCGACCCGGAAGCCTTGGCGGGCGACGTCACGACCGTGTTCAACAACCAGCGTCTGTTCAACGAGAGCGTCCGAGACTTCTACGCCTACCTCAACGCGGTCCTGTCCCGCTATGACCTCGCCGGCGACGAATACCGGCGGTTCAAGGAGTTGCTGCTGGAGTACATCGACCTCATCACCGCGGACGTCTCGCGGCATGCCCCGGCGGTCGCCGCGCAGTGCACCAGGATCCTGCCTTTCCTCGACCGGATCCTGGCGATATTGGACAGGCTGCCGACGCTGATCATGCCGGACGGGACACCCGCGGATCGGATGCCAGGGCGCACGAGGGCGGATTGGGAACAGTTCCACGCTTGGTACAGCGGGGGAGACGGACGATCCGGTCCGGAAACTCTGCGGGCGGCGGCCGATCAGGCATTGAGGCAGCTGCTCACCAACGCCAAGCGCATGCTGGCCGCCACCGGAACCGGCGTCAGCAGACGTACTGACTTGCTCAAACTGGCCGCCTGGTTCGACCAGTGCGAAGGCGAAGACGCGCACCGGCTCTTCGCCGCGGTCTTCGGAGCTTTCCCCGCCCGGCACTTGTTGGGCGGGCCCGAGGAACCCAGCCCTGTCGACGGGGTGAACACGTCCTGGTGGGACGCGACTCCGATCGAGGTGCCGATGAGCCTCCGCGACCGCGGCGAACGGCAGATGCGCGGGAGGAGCGCCGCGGTGCCGGACCCGGGCTTGGACGAGGAACTGCTGCTCCGCCAAGCGGAGGGGGACGCGCGCGTGCGCCAGCTGGCCGCCGGCGAGCTCGTGGCAGCGGGTGCCCTCGACGGGGCGCAGCTCAGCCCGGCGGCCCGGGATCTGCTGTTGGGGATGCTCGGATCCTTGCTGGCCAAGAACCAGGGACTGAACGGACCAGTCGTAGAGACGAACACGGACCTCGACCTGGAGCTCACTGCGAGAGCGGTTCCCGGTGCCGTCACTGAGGTCTTGGCGCGCGACGGCACGACGACGGTGCATGGGCTGACCCTGAACGCTGGCCGCTTGACGCACTCGTCTTCAGCCGAGGCCGGGAGAACGGGGTGACTAGGGGGCCGCAGGAACACGAAGCGAACGACCGTCGTGTCGCTGCCAGGAAACTGCTGATGCGCCCTGTCCTTACGGTTGCGGGCGACCCGGAGACGCTGATCCTGGTCCGGAAACACGCTCCGCAGCTGAAGCGGATGTTCGCCACCACCCTCGGCTATCAGCTCGTCGTCGAACCGACGTTCGCGCGGCTGCTCAAGGCGCCATTGAGTCCGGACACAGCGGCGCGGCCGGCGCGCACCCGCGCCGGCAAGCCGTTCACCCCGCGGACTTACCGGCATCTGGCGCTGGTCTGTGCGAGCTTGCTCGCGTCGACCACGGCGGACCAGATCCTGATGAGCGCTCTGGTGGAACAGGTCCGCGCGGACGCGGTGTCCGCGGGGGTGGCAGTCGAAGACACCGCGACGGAACTCCGTGAGCTCGTGCGAGCGATCACCCTGCTCATCGACTGGGGAGTGCTCGCCGAAACCGACGGTTCGGTCTCGGGCTGGGAGTCCAGGCAGGACGAGGCCCTGCTGGATGTCCACCGGCCGCTCCTGCCGCACCTGCTGTCCCGTTCGGTGAATGACCTCGGCGAATCGGCCGAGCCGGAGCAGCCGCGCCGGGGCCTTCGGCGGAAGCTGGTCGAGAATCCGTTGATACGGCGGGAAGATCTCACCGAAGCCGAACGCGACGTGCTCTCTCGTGAGCGTCGCGAACTGACCAGGATGCTCGAAGATTCGTTCGGTCTGACAGTCGAAGCACGGGCCGAAGGCGTGCTCGCGTATGACGTCGACGAGAAGCTCAGCGACGTCGCGTTTCCGGGCACGGGCACGATCGCTCACGTGGCGCTGCTGCTGATCAACGCGCTGGTGGACGACCTCGACGCGACGGCTACGGGCACCGTGGTTCTCGGGGGCCGGACCGTGCCCGGCGTCCTTGCTCCGTGGTCGCTGGTCGACGCCAACATCGAACTGCTTGTGGAGCAATACGGGAGGTCTTTCGGCAGCTGCTACACGGAGGATCTCGCTGCGTTGAGGAGCGAAGCGGCCCGGTTGCTTGAATCCCTGAGCTTGGCCGTTCCCTCCGAGAAGGGTCTCGTACTGCATCCGGCGGCGGCCCGCTATCGGCCGGAGCCGCATCGCGCTCCGGCGCGCACCCGCGCGATGCGCAGACTCGACGACGGCGACACCGACACGTTGTTCCCGGAGAAGAGGGGAAGTCATGACAGACGTAGGCCCTGAGACATTGGAACCAGCGCCGCCGAAGCATCATCCTGGCCGGTGGGGCTTGACCAAAGCGGGCATCGTCAACGTCTGGAACTACTACGACACCCTGTTCCGATTCGCCGGCGGCCGGATGATCCTGCGCGGCACCAACGGCTCCGGCAAGAGCCGCGCGCTGGAGATGCTGCTGCCGTTCTTGCTGGACGCGGACCGCCGCAAGATGGATGCGACTGGGTCCGGGAAGGTCCGGCTCGAGGATCTGATGCGGCACGGCGCGCAAGGCCAGGTGAACCGGTTGGGCTATCTGTGGCTCGAACTCGGCCGCCAAGGCGACGAGTATCTGACGATCGGTGCGCTGGTGCGGTTTTCGGCCAGTACCGGAGAGGCCAAGGCCTGGTACTTCACCACCCCGCTGCGGGTCGGTGTCGACCTGCACCTGATGGATGACGGTCGGCAGCCGCTGGCACGGGAGCAGCTGGGACAGCTGATCGGGGCCGACCGCATTACCGATCGGCCCGAAAATCACCGGGAGACGGTCGCCGCGCTGGTGTTCGGACTCGCCGGCACGAGTGGCAAGGAGCGGTTCGCCGGGCTTCTCCAGCTCTTGCACACTCTCCGAGCTCCCGACGTCGGCAACCGGATCGACGAAGGGAATCTGCCGAAGATCCTCTCCGACGCCTTGCCTCCTCTGTCGGAGGCGACGCTTCGGGAGGCCGGTGAGCGGCTCGACTCGCTGTCCGATGCGCGCGACGAACAGCAAAGGCTGGTCAACGCTGTCGAACAGCTCGACGGCTTCCTGGACGTCTATCGGCGTTACGTCGCCCGGGTGCTGAGCGAGTCGGCGGACGACGCCCGATCCGCAGCGGGGGAGGCCGCGAAGCTCGCCTTGGAGGAAGAACGAGCCAGAGCCGAGTGCGCCGGGCTGCACAACGAACACGAGCGGATCGAACGGGAGCTGCGGGACACGCGAGACCGCGAAAGCACGCTGCGTTCGACCATCGACGGCCTAAAGCAGCTGCCTGCCTATCAAGCGGGGCTGGACATCGAGAACCTTGCGAAACGCGTCGAGGCATTGGGACGCGCTGCCGCCAGCGATCTCAAAGCCGCCGAAGGAAAGCGGGCTGAGGAAACTCGCGTGGTCGCACGGATGGACCGACTCGTCCAGGAGATCCATCGCACGGCGGCCCAGGCGAACCGCGTCCTCCGCGCGGTTCGCGATCACTTCGCGGAGGCAGGCGTGCCGAGTGCGTCCTTGCCGACGGGAATCGCCGCAGAAATCGGCGAGCGCGCCGATGTCCGTGAGCATGTTCAGCTGACGCTCAAGGAAGCCGCGCAATCAGTGCGGCGGCCGAGTCCGTTTCCGGTCGCGTTGACTCCGGCCGCTTTCGCCGCGGCGGCGACGGTCGTGCGCGACGCTGGGCAGACTGCCGGCAGGCGTGCCGGTGAGGCTCTCAACGGGCAGACCCGGGCCGTGGCCCTCGACCACGCAGCCGAGGATCTACGGCGGACCGAGGAACACGCGGAGGCACTCGGCCTTCGCGCGGAGGAGGACGCTGAGCGTGCCGCAGAAGCGGCAGACGAGCGCGACAACGCGACCCGGGAGTTGGCCGCGAAGTGGCGCCGATGGACGTCCGACGCACGCACGCGTGCTGTTCTGGGCGACGTGGACTGGGCCCGGACGGCGGTCGGGGACCTGCTGCTGGACGCTGACACTTTGATCGGTCCGGGCCGCGACGTCAGTACGCTGGACGACGTCGCTTCCGAGGCCGCCGGGCCGGCGCGTTTGGCCATCGCCGACGACCGCGCGGAGGTACGGCAAGCTCAGAGGGCGGATGACCAGGTGCGCCAGCGGCTGCTGGCCGAGCAGAAGGATCTGCGTGCGGAGCGGGATCCTGAGCCGCCCGCGGCGCCATGGGCACAAGCTGGCCCGGCTGGCTCTGAACCGTTCTGGCGCATGGTGGAGTTTGCCGCGGATCTCGGGGCGGCGCAGCGGGCTGGGCTCGAAGCGGCCTTGCTGGCTGCCGGGTTGCTGTCGGCCAGGTTGACCGAGGACGGATCCCTGCTGGCCGACGATGGACAGGTGTTGCTGACTACCGGAGCGCCGCTGGCTTCACACGCGCTGACCGAGGTTCTTCGCTGGGATCCGGACGGGGCGTTTCCGGAAGCCGTCGTGACAGCAGTGCTGGCCAGGGTCGGTTTCGGTCCAGGACACGGTACGTGGGTCGATACGGACGGTCGGTGGGTCAACGGGCCGTTGCAAGGGAAACACCACACCCGCACGGCTCGTTTCATCGGTGCTGCCGCGCGCGCGACGTCCCGTGCGGAGCGGCTCGACACCATCGGGCGAGAACTGGCCGACCTCGATGATCGAGACAGTGACCGAGCCGGTGAACGTGCGCGCCTCAATGCCGCCGATCAAGAGCTGAGCCAGCATGCGGGTTCCGCGCCGAGGACGGCCGTTCTCCTAGTTGCCCGGGCTACTGCCGTTTCCGCGGCGGGCGAGGCCGCAAGATCCGAGCGAGAGGCTGCCAAAGCTTCGGCGAAGGCAGAGGGGCAGCGTGCGGAACTGGTTGCCGATCGGCGTGCGCACGGGGAGCAATGCGCGAGGCTGGGGCTTCCCGCCGAGGTGAACGCACTGGGCTTCGTCGTAATGGCGGCGAACGAAGCCGGACGCGCCTGCGCAGAGCTGGCGAGGCTTCTCGACTCAATGCAGGACAGCCGAAAGAAGCATGAGGCGGAGAACACCGGCCTCGCGACTGCGGTTGACGAGCGCTGTGACGCTGAGTCGACTGCCGGTGACTCGTGGCGCGACTGGTCGGAGGAGAGCAGGAAGTTCGACACTTTGACCGAAGCGCTGGGGGCGGAAGCCGAAGAGGTTCGAGAACGTCTCCGGCTTGCCGAAGAGGAGCATTCCGGGGCCCGGAGAGAAACCACTAGGCTCGATCGCCGTGAGCGCGATCTCGGCAAGGAAATCGGTGTCGCGCAGGCGAAAGCCCGCGAGGCGGGGCAGAAGGCTCGGACAGCGCTGGGGGACATGTCCGGAGCCTGGGACCTGCTGTGCCGCCGGGTGAAACTGCCCGGGGTGGCCGAGGCGGCGGCGTCCGGCGCGGTGCAGGAGCTGACCGGGTTGTGCGACTCGCCGTCCACAACCGCCGAGGAGGTCGACAAAGCAGCGGCGGCGATTCGGCAGCGCGTCGACGTCCGGGGACAGCAGGTCGGCGAGTCCGCATTGATGCGTGCGGTGCAGGCCACCGTGGGGGATCTGTCCAACATGTTCGATCTTGCCTCGGACAGCCAGGACGGTCTGTGGCTGATCAACCTCACTGACGCCACCGGCCGTCAGCCGGTCGCGGTCGCTGCCGTCCGGTTGCGCGAGCAGTCGGGCCGTGCCTCCGAGGCGCTGACAGACCGGGAACACCGGGTCTTCACCGACTTCGTCATCGGCGGTGTCGGTGAGGAGCTGCGTCGACGGCTGGGGCAGGCGGCGGGGCTGGTCAAGGCCATGGACGCAAGCCTGCGCGATATCCGGACGAGTCACGGCATCGGCGTCAAACTCCGGTGGGAACTGGTTGAGCCTCAGGACAGTCCGATCGGGCGGATCCGGGAACTGGTCGCCGAAAGCGCCGCGGTGCGGCCGGAGGAACACACGGGTGAGCTGATCCGGCTGCTCAAGGACCGGGTCGACGAGAGGTTCAAGGACGACGAAGCGGTCGGCTACAGCGAGCATCTCCGCGTCGCGCTGGATTACCGGCAGTGGCACCGCGTGGAGGTGTCCATCCTCGGCCCGGCGGCGGGCCAGGTCCGCAAGATCAGCCGGCGGGCAAAGCTTTCTCAAGGCGAGACTCGCTTCGTTTCCTATCTCGCGCTGTTCGCGGCTGCCGACGCGTACCTGTCCGGGCTGCCCGATACCGGCCGGGCACTGCGGCTCATCCTGCTGGACGACGCGTTTGCCAAGGTCGACGACCGCACCATCGGGGAGCTGATGGGACTGCTGGTCCGGATGGACGTCGATTTCTGTATGACGGGGCACGCGCTGTGGGGAGCCTATCCGCAGGTGCCCAGCGTGGACGTCTACGAGATCCGCCGTGCGGAGGGGACAGCGGCCGTCGCCACGCATGTGCATTGGGACGGCCGCACCCGGCACTACCTCCGTTCGGCGGGCCACCCGTGACCGGGGGTATTCCTGCCGTCGCACACTCCTATCTGTCCCGGCCAGGATTTCGGGAGTTGTGGCGGGCACTGCGCAGACGCTTGGAGAACACCGAGTTGGCGGTGCGTGGCTCGGTGACCCTCGAGCTGGACTATCAGGCGGCAGAGGATCTGTCCGGGCTGCTCGGTCGGCTGGTCGGCGAGGGACGGGCGCGAGTGGCACTGCCCGAGCTCGACGCGGCTTTGCGGTCGTCGGTGGTAGCGCAGGGCTTAGTCACTGTCGTCGCCGAAATGACCGGCGGCCCCCTCGTCGACCGAAGAGCCGTGAGCCGGGCTGCACGCGAGCGGAAACTCGATGTGTGGGCAAACTGGGAAGCAGCGCTGGCGGCGTCCGGCCTGGGTGCCGCGCCGTGGGCGGCGCAGTGGCAGGACGGTGTCCGGCGTGCGGGGCTGCTCAGCCGGGCGGGCGACGAAGCCGGAGCCGTGATCGGCCGGACAGTCGCGGTCTTGCGCGTCCTCGCGGCAGTTCTTCCGTTGGCGGACCGGGATTTCGAGGCGATGGCGTCAGCCGTCCCCGCCTCGCCTTCGTTCGAACTCGCCGAACTGGCGAGCCGGGCATGCTCGGACGCACACGCGCTGGACGACGGACAGCTGGTGGCGGCCCTGGTCCTCCGAGCGCTCGCGGCGGCGAGCGGCGAAGCCGTCCCGCGAACCCCTGCGGCTCGGCGAGAGTTGTGGGCCTTGGCCGGGGTCACGCCGGATACCGTGTCAGGAACCGTGTTGGCATGGTCAGTTCGGCCGCCAGGACCGCACCCGTGGGCCGCCGTGATGCGGGCTCGCGCGGATCTCGGCCTGGTCACTCACGTGACGCTGCAGGAGTGGCATTCCGCAGCGGACCGAGCCTGGGCTGAGCCGTGCGACGAGGTGTTCGTCTGCGAGAACCCCCAGATCCTGCAAGCCGCCGCTCGAGCCGGTACGCCGCGCCCGCTCCTGTGCACCTCCGGGAACCCGGCGACAGTGGCGTTGCGAGTGGTGGATCGGCTTGTCGCGGAAGGAGCCGTCGTGCGCTACCACGGCGACTTCGATCCCCCGGGCGTCCGAATCGCCGCCCGGCTTTTCGGCCGGGGCGCCCGGCCCTGGCGGTTCGGCACCGATGATTACCTGGCGGCGATTTCGGCCGCACGGCTGCCCCTGACCGGTGCGGTCCCGGAAACGCCGTGGAGCCCCGGTCTCGCGGCAGCCATGGAGAAGCACCAGTTGGCCGTGCACGAGGAAGCTCTCATGGACACCCTGCTCACCGACTTGGGCCAGCCGGTCTCGGAGGCTGATGCCGATGGTTGACGTCACGGCGGCTTTGCCCGCGAAAGGCAGAGGCCAACGTGGGCAATGCATCGTGCCGCATCCGCGGTCCGTCCTTTCCGGACAGTTCCGGCGGAACGACCATGAGGCCGTTCGACAGTCGTTCGTGATCCGGAAGGGGAAGATCTTCAACCCGGCGATTTTGTCCTTCCAGGATCTGTTCGCCGGAATTCCAGCACACCGTCGATGAACTGCCGCGGGAGCGCGAGACTGAGTCCGCTGCTTGTTGCGTAAATGGTTGGCATCTCGGCCATCGCAAAGGCCACCGTTCGCACAGCTCTCGGAGCGCGTGACGATCGACAGCGCTGCCTGCTGATGTCGAGGCGTGGCTTCGCAGTAAACGTGTAGGTCCTGCGTCGGTGGCCGTCTTGCCACGGCCGTGCTGCGGCACACGGGGCTGACGTGGATGGCAGATGCCGGCGTTTCGGTGCATCACCTCAGGAAGGTCGCTGGCCACAGCTCGTTAACGATGCGGTCTCCGAAGAGGCGGCGGCTTCGAGCGGTCTGAAAGCGGGAGTCTGTCGCACAGGCGTTCGCTGTCGGCGACCGGTCCACTACTGATAGGGATTCACTCTGCCGCACGGCACTAGATGTTGTGTTGACTGTACAAGGAGGTCGGGACGGCATCAAGGCCGGTCCCAGTCTGAGGTGTTCGAGCTCGCAGCGAACACAGGAGGTTGAGATGGCGCGCAAAGTCGTCCGGCCGGGCACTCCGGCACCTTCGTCCGGTCAGTACAAGGTTCCGGGCAGCAAGACCGAAGTTACCGCCGTCAAGGGGAAGCCGATGCCGCCGACGCCCAAGAAGGGGCAGGGCTACGTCGAGGTTGACCCGACAAAGCACAAGAAGTAGGGGATGAAGCTGTGGGGTGCCGGACGGGTAGTCGCCTGGCACCCCATGGTCCTATTTGGACGGTCAGGCCGTCGGCTGTATCGCCAAGTCGGGACTCTGGTCCCCAAATGGTCCCCAAGCGCTGGAGGCTGTTGATCAAGACCCTTCCAGGCTCGGGAAACAAAAAAGCCGCCCGACCTGGGCTTTCACCCAAGCCAAGCGGCTTGTTCGTCCGGTCGGGCTGACAGGATTCGAACCTGCGACCCCTTGACCCCCAGTCAAGTGCGCTACCAAACTGCGCCACAGCCCGGACTCTCACTCCCCGAAGAACCCCTCGTGGAGTGCGATGCGACTACTCTAGCGGGTCCCCAAACCGGCCCCGCAACGAGGTCTTCATTACTTCCTGACCTGCGCAAACCCGCGCGAACAACGTTCCGGCCCGCGAGAGGCGAGAACGGCACCGCCTTGAGCAACCGCACCACTGGGCACAGGCACAAAAAACCAGCCCTGGTCCCACGCAAGGGCCAGGGCTGGACAGCAGAACCCGCTCAGCGGCCGGTGAACCGAGCCTTCCCCGGACCCTCGGCCAGGAACGACTTCACCGCACCTCGCAGGTCCTCCGTGTTGTAGAGGTCCGCGGCAATAGCCGTCACATGCGAGTTCGCCTCCGGCACCCCGCCGTGCTCGAAATGGGCCAGTACGCGCTTGGTCGCGGCGTGTGCCTGGGTGGGGCCTTCGGCGAGTTGCCGGGCGAATTCCCGGGCTGCCTCGTCGAAACCCTCGTCGGGGAGGACGTGGTTGACGACGTTCCAGCGTTCAAGAGTGACTGCGTCGAAAGGCGAACCGGTGAACACGAACTCCTTCGCCCGGGCCACGCCAGCCCGCGCGGCGAGGCGTTGCGTCCCGCCCATCGTGGGCGTCAGGCCGACGACCTTCTCCACCAGGCCGAATTTCGCGCGGGAGGCAGCCAGCAATAGGTCGCAGGCCATCGCGACCTCGAAAGCCCACGTCAGACAGAGACCATGCGCGGCGAAAACCGTTGGGAACGGCAGTGCGGCAAGGCGATCCGGGACGGTGAGCAGTTCGTCGAAGAGCACCTTCGCCTCGGCGGGAGAAGACTGCGCGTCGAAGAGCGCGACATCGACCCCGCCGCTCACAACGCGGCCTTCGGCGCGGATCAGGAGGGCTCGGGCGGGCGTTTCCTCCAGCGAGCCGATCGCGTCCAGAAGCGCGTCCTGGAGCAGCAGCGTGTAGAGGTTGAGCGGCGGCTCGTCGATGGTGAGCACGGCGAGCCCGCCGTCGCGCTCCAGTTTGGTCATGCTTGCTCCTCGTTCGCGGTGAGTTGGTCCCAGTACGCCTGAGCGGCCGGCCGCCATTCCACGTGCTTGCGGTGGAACAGTTCAGCCGCCTTGGCTCCGCTCCAGCTCGCGGGCAGCAGTTCGGCGGGCAGTTGCGGGTCGAGGAACGGGAAACGCCGCCACTCGTGCACGAGTTCGGTCTGGGCGCGCAGGATCGCCTGCGCGCCGGAGGGCGAGACGCCGGTGAACCGGTCGATGAAGTCCTCGTACCGGTCGGTCAGCTCGGACAGGTCCCAGGACCGCGCGACCATGCTTTCCTGGTCGCCGATCGCGCCGTACTCCGCGGTGAACGACATCGCCTGCGCTTCGAGGCCCAGTTCGGCGACGATCTTCTGCGCTTCGGGCTCGCGGCTCGGGTCCGGGCTCACCCAGACGCCCGCCACCGGCGAACCGAAGCCGGCCCACGTGAGGCGCGTGCGCAGGCGGTGCCGCAGGTCGCGCTTCGCCTCCGGCACCGAGACGATCAGCATGAGCCAGCGGTTCTCCCAGGGATGCGCGTCGCGGCCGAAGGCGTATATGCGCTCGGCGCCCTCGGTGAGCAGGCGCCGTCCGGGCGGGGTCAGGGACCAGCGGACCCGGCGGCCGATGCGTTCGGACACCAGCCAGCCCTCGCCCGCGGACCGGGCCAGCGCCTGGCGCGCGGACTTCTCCTCGATGTCGAGCATGCCGAGGGATTCGACCAGCATCGACGTCCACACCGGACGGTCGCGCGGCAGCACGTACTCGCCCAGCACAGTCATCAGCAGCGACCGCGCACTGGCGTGGCTCACCTCGCGCCGTCTGCTGACGGTCGGCCGGGGAGCCCGCTGCTTCCCCCGGCCGAACGGGACGGGGGCGGGTTCCGCCATCGCTTTTCACCGACCTCACTGCTCTCGTTGGACCCGGCAACCCGCCCAGAGTACCCACTCGGAGTGACGGAGCCGACACGCGGCACGCGGCGCGAGCGGCACCCGTAAACTCGGCTCCGATATGAGCGCCACACTCGTCGCGAAGGACCTGGCCGCGGGCCACGGTGACCGCGTTCTCTTCTCCGGTCTCGATCTCGTCGTCGCCCCGGGCGAGGTGATCGGACTGGTCGGCGTCAACGGCGCCGGCAAGTCCACCTTGCTGCGCACGCTGGCCGGGCTGACCCGCCCGGAATCCGGCGAGGTCCGGCTGAACCCGCCGACGGCGACCGTCGGGCACCTCCCGCAGGAGCCGGAGCGGCGTCCGGGCGAGTCGGTGCGCGCTTTCCTCGCGCGCCGCACCGGTGTCGCCACCGCGCAAACCGCGCTCGACGCGGCGACCGATGCGCTTACCGCGGGCGCGGACGGCGCCGACGACGCGTACGGCACCGCGCTGGACCGCTGGCTCGCGCTGGGCGGCGCCGACCTGGACGACCGCGCCGGCGAAGTCGCCGCGGACCTCGGACTGGCCGTCGACCTCGACCAGCCGATGGTTTCGCTCTCCGGCGGGCAGGCCGCGCGTGCCGGGCTGGCGTCGCTGCTGCTCAGCCGGTACGACATCTTCCTGCTCGACGAGCCGACGAACGACCTCGACCTCGACGGGCTCGCCCGGCTGGAGCGGTTCGTCACCGGGCTGCGCGCGGGCACCGTGCTGGTGAGCCACGACCGCGAGTTCCTGGCCCGCACGGTCGACCGCGTGGTGGAGCTGGACCTGGCGCAGCAGCAGGTGAAGACGTACGGCGGCGGGTACGAGTCCTATTTGGAGGAACGCGCGGTCGCGCGGCGGCACGCGCGCGAGGGCTACGAGGAATATGCCAATACCCGTGCGTCGCTGGAAGCGCGGGCGGGCATGCAGCGCGCGTGGATGGAGAAGGGCGTCAAGAACGCCCGCCGCAAGGCGACCGACAACGACAAGATCGGCCGCAAGTTCCGCAGCGAGGCCACCGAGAAGCAGGCCTCGAAGGCGCGCCAGACGGACCGGATGATCGAGCGGCTCGAGGTCGTCGAGGAACCGCGCAAGGAGTGGGAGCTGCGGATGGAGATCGCGGCCGCTCCGCGCGCGGGCGCGGTGGTCGCGACGCTGCGGGGCGCGGTGGTGCGCCGCGGCGGGTTCACGCTCGGGCCGGTGGATCTGCAGATCGACTGGGCGGACAAGGTCGCCATCACCGGCGCGAACGGCGCGGGCAAGTCCACGCTGCTGGCGGCGTTGCTCGGCCGGGTGCCGCTGGACGAGGGCAATGCCGCGCTCGGCCCGGGCGTGGTGGTCGGCGAGGTCGACCAGGCCCGCCGGCTGTTCCTCGGCGACCTTCCGCTGGCGGACGCGTTCGCGAAGGAGGTCCCGTCGCTCGCCGACGCGGAAGTCCGTACCCTGCTGGCGAAATTCGGGCTCAAGGCGGCGCATGTGCTGCGTCCGGCCGCGACGCTTTCGCCCGGCGAGCGCACCCGTGCGGCGCTGGCGTTGCTGCAGGCGCGCGGGGTGAACCTGCTGGTGCTGGACGAGCCGACCAACCACCTGGACCTGCCCGCGATCGAACAGCTCGAGTCCGCTTTGGACGAGTACCCCGGCACGCTGCTGCTGGTGACGCACGACCGGCGGATGCTGGACGCGGTCTCAGTGACTCGGCGGCTGGACGTGGACGGGGGCAAGGTTTCCGAGCGTTAGCCGGTGCGCCGCTTAGCGCCTCACCGCGGCGGCCGGATGCCAGTGGCCGCCGCTCGCTTGGCGTAGCCATCGGTTCTCGTCCGGTCGCGCGTTACGCCCCGTCGCGGAGGAATCCACCGGCGCCTGCTTGATCTCGCGGCCGGTCGCCTCGCGATCTCAGCTACCGCGTCGGTGAACGTCAAGGGCCTTGGTCCGGATAGTCCGTAGACCTGCTCCTGATGACCGTCTTCGGTGAGCGGAGACGCCACCAGTACGACTAACTGCCCGCCTCGGCGTCGAACAGGGCAGAGCCCGAGGTTCGACGCCGAGGAGAGGCAGACCTAGGGACGGTCGGTGAGATACCCGCCCATAGTCGTGAAGTACTCCGCGGCCGAAAGCTCCCGGTCATCCGCCGTCCGGACGCGTTCGATCCGCAGCCCCGGCGACTGACCCCGCCGAGCCTCCCGGCCCGCGACGATCACCACGCCTTCGCCTTCGCGGATGAAGATGCGGCCAGGAGTCCCGCCGTAGTGACCGTCCGAGACCGACGCGCGCACGATGCGCAGTTGCTCGCCGCGGTGATACGTGAAGGCGTTGGGGTACGGGTCGGATTGGGCGCGCACCAGGCGGTCCAGCTCCTCGGCCGACCACGTCCAGTCGATGAGGCTGTCGCGCGGCGCTCGCTTGTGGAAGAAGCTCGCCTTCGTCCGGTCCTGCGCGAGGGGGACGACCGTGCCGGATCCGATCAGGCCCAGCGCTTCGGTCACGAGCGGTTCGATGAGGTCCACGGTGCGGTGGAACAGATCCGTGGCGGTGTCGCGCGGGCCGACCGCGACGGCGCGCTGGGCCACGATGTCGCCCGCGTCGAGTTCGTCGTTCATCATGTGCGCGGTGACGCCGACCTCCGGTTCGCCGTTGATCAGCGCCCAGATGATGGGGGAGAAGCCGGCGTAGGCGGGCAGCAGCGAATCGTGCACGTTGAGCGTGCCGTTGCGCGGCAGGGCGAAGATCTCCGGCGGCAGCCAGGTGCGCCAGTTGTTCGCGACGATCAGGTCCAGGTCCGCGGCCTTCAGCTCGTCGAGAAGCTCGGCGTCGTCGGGGCGGGTGCGCAGCAGGGTGCGGATTCCGTGCTCCCGCGCCAGCTCGGCGACCGAATCGCTCCAGATCCGTTCGTAGGCGTGGTCGCTCGGCGGGTGGGTGACCACCAGCCGCACGTCCTGGCCCGCGTCGAGGAGGGCCTTCAGGGTGCGGTGTCCCCAGGTCTGGTAGCCGAACATGGCCACGCGCATCGGCGGTGCACCTTTCGTGGTCGGGACGAACATCACCCAGACAGTACTAGTTGAGGCTTACCTAAGTTAGGTTAGGGTTTCTTGAGCATTGGTCAGTCGGGAACGGTGATGCGGCAGTGCCGCGCTAGGGGACTTTCATGTCACGAGCAGGGGCCGAGGACAGCCAGGTGCCGGTGTACGACGTGGTCGGAGTCGGGTTCGGGCCGTCCAACCTCGCGCTCGCGATCGCCCTCGCCGAGCACAACGCGGGCTCGGGGGAGACGGTCACGGCGCACTTCCTGGAGCGCCAGCCCCGGTTCGGCTGGCATCGCGGGATGCTGATCGACACCGCGACCATGCAGGTGTCGTTCCTCAAGGACCTGGTGACGATGCGGAACCCGGCGAGCGCGTTCACCTTCCTGAACTACCTGCACGAGAAGGGGCGGCTGGTCGATTTCATCAACCACAAGACCCTGTTCCCGCTGCGCGTCGAGTTCCACGACTACTTCGAATGGGCCGCGGCGAAGGTCGACGACCTGGTGTCCTACGGCAGCGAGGTCGTCTCGGTCGAACCGGTGCGCGACGGGGGCGAGATCGCGTTCTTCGACGTGCGCGCCGAGTCAGACGGCGAAATCACCGAGCTGCGGGCGCGGAATCTGGTGCTGGGAACCGGATTGCGCGCGAAGCTGCCGGACGGGGTTGTCGCCGGGGAACGGATCTGGCACAACAGCGAACTGCTGCACCGCGTCGAGTCGTTGCGCGGCACGGACGCGCGCCGGTTCGTGGTGATCGGCGCCGGCCAGAGCGCGGCCGAGGTGGCCGCTTTGCTGCACGACGAGTTCCCGCGCGCCGAGGTGTGCGCGGTGTTCGCCCGCTATGGCTACAGCCCCGCCGACGACAGTGCGTTCGCCAACCGGATTTTCGACCCCGAGGCGGTCGATTCCTTCTACGCGGCGAGCGAACCGGTCAAGGAACGTTTGATGGGCTACCACGGCGCGACGAACTACTCCGCGGTCGACCTGGACCTCATCGACGAGCTGTACCGGCGGCGGTACCAGGAAAAGGTGCTCGGCGTGGAACGGTTGCGGCTGTTCAACATCTCGCGCCCGGTCGAGGTCGCCGACCAGGGCACGCACGTGCGCGCGACGGTCGAATCGCTGGCGACCGGCGAACGTTCGGTGCTGGACGCCGACGCCGTCGTCTACGCGACCGGCTATCTGCCCGCCGACCCGACGCCGCTGCTCGGCGGACTGGCCGGCCAATGCCGCCGGGACGACGAGGGCCGGTTGAAGGTCGAACGGGACTACCGGATCACGACCGACCCCGCGGTGCGCGGCGGCCTCTACCTGCAGGGCGGAACTGAACACACGCACGGCATCACGTCGTCGCTGCTGTCTAACACCGCCGCACGGGTGGGCGAGATCCTGCGGTCCATTGTGGACCGGCGAGCGGCCGAATCCGGCCCGGTCGAGTACGCGGTGAGCGGGATTCGCTGAGCGGGCAGGGAAAGGACTGAGCTATGACGAATCCGTTCGAGAACCCCGACGGTGTTTACCGGGTCCTGGTCAACGACGAGGGCCAGCACAGCCTGTGGCCGGATTTCGCACCCGTGCCGGACGGCTGGCGGACCACATCCGGGCCGGATGCGCGGCAGGCCTGCCTGGACCACATCGAGCAGACCTGGACCGATCTGCGCCCGCTCTCGCTGATCAAGTCCCACGAGTCCTGACGTCCGTGAGGGGAACCCTGATTCCCTCAGCGGGTGTTGTGAAATCTGGTGTTTGGTGCGGTGTGCCGGTGGTGGTAGCGGCCGGGTGTGGTGATCATCGGGCCGGGTGTGCGGGTGTAGGTGCAAGCCGGTTTATGGCTCGTCGTTGACGGGTGCGCAGTGGGCGGTGGTCGAGCCGTTGCCATCCGGGCCTGAGCGGGCGGCCGCCGGTCTGTTCGCGTCGGCTGATCATTGACACGATCAGTTTTGTGCTGGTCAGCGGGTGTTCGCGGCCTGGACCGCGGACGGCGCCTGGGCCCGGGTGCGCGACGTGCTGCGCGACGAAGTCCGCGCTGCGGTGCTGGACTCGCAGTCGGTGAAAACCGTCGAAGGCGGCTGCTGCTGCTGACCGGAAGCCGGGCACGGGTCCCGCTGCTCGGTTTGGCGTGGGTGGACGGCGGCTACGTCAACTCGACAGACGCCGCCCTCGTGGACTGGGCCCGCCGCCGGGAGCGGGTGGAGATCGTGGCGGTGCCCCGGAACGCGGATGTGGCAGTCGTTCAGGTGCTGCCCCGCCGGTGGGTACGAACCTTCGGCTGGCTCACGAGGCGGGAGACGCTGGACCCGCGACTACAAACGCAAGACCGCCCACGCCGAAGCCATGATCCGGCTCATGGCTGCCCGCCTCGCCGACGAGCACATCGAACCCCACGGCCCCATCGAAACCGAAGCAGCCCGCCGCCCAGCCCAAGACCACGACGACTAACCACCCAGGTTTCGCAACGACTTCTCAGAGTTCCTCTCACAGAACGGTTTAATCCGTGCTGCGCAGGCCGGACCAGGCAGTCCAGAGCGTGGCGTACCGGCCGCCGGCCGCGACCAGTTCGTCGTGCGTTCCCGATTCGACCACAGCTCCGGCGTCCAGGACGACGATGCGGTCCGAAGCCGCTGCCTGGGTCAGGCGGTGCGCCACGATCAGGCCGGTGCGGCCCTCGAGCGCGGCGGCTGCGACGGCCTCCAGCGTTTTCGCCCCCGCGCTGCCCGCCTCGGCCGTTGCCTCGTCGAGGATCGCCACTGGCGGGTCGGCGAGCACCAGACGGACCAGCGCCAGCTGTTGAGCCTGCGTGACGGTCAGCCGATGACCGCCCTCGCCGACGACCGTCGCGAGTCCCTCCGGCAACCCCTCGACCCATTCTGCCGCGCCGACCTTGGCGAGCGCGGCCCGCAGCTCAGCGTCGCTGGCCTCGGGAGCGGCCAGGCGGAGATCGTCGGCCAACGGCCCGCTGAAAACGTGCACCTCCTGGCTGATCAACGCCACCGCGCGCCGGGTGGCGGCCGGGCTGAGCTGGTCGAGCGGAACGCCGCCGATCGACACCGTGCCAGTGCTCGCCTGGTGGATTCCGGCGATGAGCTTGGCCAGCGTCGTTTTCCCAGCTCCGCTCGCCCCGACCAACGCGACGCGCTCGCCTGGGGCGACTTCGAGATCGACGTCCCGGAGCACCGGATGTCCGTCCACATAGGAGTGCCCGATGTCGACAGCTTTCACCGACGCGTCAACGGGACGGCCGACCCGGCTCGGTTCGGCCGGTGAAGGCAGATCCGTCACCCCGATCAGCCGGGACAGGCTCGCGGTCGCCGCCTGCGCGTCGTCCACCAGTGCGAGGGCGGTGTTGATCGGCCCGAAGAGGCTGTGGAAGTACAACGCGGCGGCCGTCGCGACACCGACCGTCGCGAGATTCGCGCCCACCAAGAGAAACCCAGCCGCCAGTACCGCGGAAAGCCCGACGAACTCGGCGAGATTCAGCCGCCCGTAGAACCGGGTGGCGAGGCGGACCCCGCGCAAAGCCAGCTTCACCGCGCCGTCGGACCGTTCGCGGACCCGGTCGACGTGCGCGTCCGCGAGACGGAACGCGCGGACCGTCTTGGCGCCGCCGATGGTGTCGAGAAGCTGTTGCTGTTGAGCGCCGACGGCGGCGCGCTGGGCGGCATACAGCGGGGTCGCGCGGCGGACGTACCAGCGGACGGTGTGCAGCTGGATCGGGACAGCCAGC
Organism: Amycolatopsis sp. NPDC114484; assembly: GCF_055633755.1. NCBI lineage: Bacteria > Bacillati > Actinomycetota > Actinomycetes > Pseudonocardiales > Pseudonocardiaceae > Amycolatopsis > Amycolatopsis sp. NPDC114484. Next base: position 180,491 of record NZ_JBVKDQ010000017.1, read on the forward strand.
AGGGCCGCGGCGAGGAAACGCCAGTCGAGGATCGCCATCGCCACCAGGGTGAGCACGATCGTCAGCACCGAACGGGCCAGCGCGGGCAGCGCTTGCCGGACCGCTTCGGCGACGACCGCGACGTCGTTGGTCACCCGGGTGGTCAGGTCGCCGGACCCGGCCTTTTCGACCTGCTCCAGCGGCAGGCCGAGAGCCCGGTCGATGAACCGTTCGCGCAGGTCGGCGAGCATGGTTTCGCCGAGTCGGGCGAGCATCGAGACGCCGATGGCGGTGGCGATCGCGGACGTCACGGCGACGAGGACCAGTCCGACGACCGGATAGATGAGCGCGGCCGCGGGCTGCCGGGCGGCGACGAGGTCGACGACCCGGCCGAGCAGCGGAGCGGTGAGCAGGCCGATCGCGGTCGCGCCGACCACGAAGGCGAAGGAGCCGGCGGCGCGGCCTTTCGCCTGGCGCAGCAGGTCGACCAGGACGGCCCGGATGCGCGGTCCGGCGGCGACGGGCAGGAGTTCGCGTTCGGTCACGACAGCACCGCCGCTCGGTAGGCGGTCTCGGCGCGGACCAGTTCGGCGTGGCTGCCTTCGGCGACGACCCGGCCGTCTTCGATCAGCACGACCCGGTCGGTCGTCGCGAGCAGGGCCGGGCTGGTGGTGACCACGATCGTCGTCCGGTTCCGGCGAAGCTGCGCGACTCCGGCGGCGATGCGGGCTTCGGTGACGGTGTCGACGGCGGTGGTCGGATCGTGCAGCACCAGGACCGGAGCCTCGGTGGCGAGCGCCCGAGCCAGGGCGACGCGTTGTCGCTGCCCGCCGGACAGCGATCGCCCGCGTTCGGTGACCGTGGTGGCGGTGCCGTACGGGAGAGTCGCGGCGACTTCGTCGGCGGCTGAGGCGGTGAGCACTCCGTCCGGGACGGCGGGCAGCGCGCCGCGGACATTGTCTTCCACGGTGCCCTCGAACAGATCGGTGTCGTGCGCGGCGACGAGGACGACGTCCCGGAGCCGATCAGGGTCTACAGTGGACAGATCCACTGCATCGACGTGCACAGTGCCCGCTCGTGGGTCGGCGAACCGGCCGAGGCAGTCGAGGAGATCGGTGGCCGCGGCGGGGTCGGTGGTGACGACGCCGAGCAGTTCGCCGGCCGGGACGGTGAGGTCGAGTTCGTGGAGTTTTCCGTGCGATACGGCGGAAAACGTCACGCTGCCGCGCGCCGGGACGGGCAGCTCGCCGGTTCCGTCCGGGACGGCAGGGGGCGCGCTGAGCACGGCAGCGACTCGCCCGGCGGAGGCGCGCCCCTGGGCGAGCTGGCCGTTGACCCAGGCGAAGATGGTGAACGGCGTCTGCAGGAACTGGGCCAGTCCGACCGCGGCGACCAGGTCGCCGACCGAAATCTCGCCGTTCGCCGCCAGCGAACCGCCGACGAGCGCGACGATCGCGATGAAGATCCCGGTGAGCGCGAGCAGCGCGCCGTTGTGCCACGCCTGCGCGCGGGCCGCGCGGACGGTCGCCCGCAGGGAATCGCGGCTGGTGCGCCGATACCGCGCCGTCGCCGCCGGTTCCGCGCCGATGCCCTTCAGGACCCGCAGCCCGCTGACGAGGTCGGCGGCGACGCCCGAGGCGTGCGCGGCGCGTTCCTGTTCCAGTTCGCTGCGTTTCTCGAGCGGTTTGCCGATGAGGTGGGCGAGGAAGAGCAGCGGCGGGGTGCCGAGGAGGACGAGCAGCCCGAGCGGCGCCGACATCCGGAGGAGCGCGACCGCGCTCACGACCAGCCCGGCGAGCGCCGCGATGCCGAACGGGAGCACCGCGTTGATCATCCCGACCCGGCGGGCGTCCGAGGTTCCGACGCTCGCCAGTTCCCCGGCGAGCGACCCGGTTTCCGCGCCGCCGCGCGGATGCAGGACCCGGCGGCTGACCGCGAGCCGGATCTCGTGCGCGGCCCGTTCGGAGGCGCGCTCGGCGGCTCGTGCGCCGAAACGGTAGCTGTAGGAGAGCACGAGGAAGACGACGGCGAGCACGGCCAGCCAGCCGAGGAGGGTGAGCGCGGAACTGTCGCCGACGGCCCGGTCCAGCACGACGCCGATCACTACTGGGACGAGTGCTTCGCCGCCTTGGTGGCCTGCGGCGAGGACTGAGGCGGCGAGGACGGATTTCCGTTGGCCGGCAATGGCGCCGCGGAGGACTTCGCGGCTGGTTCTGGGTGGGGTAGTGGTCACCGGTGTCTCCGCGTGGGACGTGTGGAGGTCGGGGCTGATTTCCGTTGTCCGGTCGTGCCGGGCCGCGCGTCTTGTTCGGTGGTGGGCGCGGTTGCCGGGGCGAGTGCTTGGTGGCCTGCGGCGAGGACGGATTTCCGCGGGTCGATGGTGACACCGCACAGGACGTCCCGGCCGACGATGGGTACGGCGGTCACCGGCTCCTCCGCGTCGGGTGGGCGAAGGCCGAGCTGGCAGCGAAGACCGGCATCCGTCGCCCAGTCGCGTCGCGCGTCCTCTCCAGCCGTGCGTGCGGTCGTGGTCAACCGGCCCCTCCGTTCGTGCGGGCGAGGCTGGTCCGTTCGCCGAGTGCTCCCGTTCGTCCCGCCAAGTGCAAAGGCTAGCCTAACCTTTGCCGTCCGGGTCGGCGGGAGTTAGGCCTGCCGGTGGGCGTCGCGCGCGGCGGGCTCTGCTTCCGGTGGCTGCTCGTCAGCTGAGACTGCGGCCGGTTCGGGTTCGCCGAAGCGGGCCAGCGCCAAGGCGGCGGCGACCGCGAGGACGAACCCGATGAGCGCGACGACGGCGAAACCAGGCCGCGTCCGGTCGCCGAGCAGCACGACGCCGATCAGCGACGGCATGACCGTCTCGCCGAGCACCATCATCGCCGTGGCGGTGGTGACGCTCCCGCGTTGCAGTGCGGTGGCGAAGAACAGCATGGCCAGCGCACCCGCGACGGCGACGACGTACAGCGCGGGGTCCCGCAGCAGGTCGAGCGGCGCGAGGCTCGGGATGACCCGTCCGGCCACCGCGACCAGCCCGAAGCACAGCCCGGCGACCAGTCCGAGCCCGGCGGTGCGGACGCGATCGCCGGCGCGGCCGACGAGTATCCCGGCGATCCCGAGCACGACAGCGGAACCGGCCAGGGGCAGGCGGAAGCCCAGGCCGACTTCGCTGGAGCCCTCGCTCTCCGCTGAAGAACCGAGCAGCGCGAGCCCGGCGCACACGACGCCCACGGCGGTCCATTCCCGCGCCCCGAGCCGGACGCCGAACACCCGCACCGAGACAGCCGTCACCGCGAGGCTCGCGGCTTGCGTGGCCTGCACGAGAAAAAGCGGCAGGACGTGCAGGGCAGCGATCTGCGCGACGAACCCGACGCCGTCGAGCAGCAGGCCGACGACGAACTTCCACTGCCGCAGCACTCGCAGCAGCAAGCGCGGGTCGACCCCGGCTCCGCCCTCGTCGGGCGCGGCTTTCGCGGCCACCGCCTGCATGACCGAAGCGACGCCGTAGGCCACCGCGGACAGCAGCGCGCACAGAAATCCCCACACCATGACGCCGAGGGTATTCCTGTCCGGCGACGGTAGGGTCGGGGCCATGGCGGAGGTAGCGCGCGTCTGGCCGGATCCGCTCGACGGCGACGAGCTGACCGTGCAAACGCGGTTCCTGGACTTCCTCCGGGCGACCGCGGTGCGGAAGGTCGCCGGGCTGACCCGGGAGCAGGCGGCCGCGACGCCGTTGCCGAGTTCGCGGCGGACCAGCGCGCTGGGCGTGCTCAAGCACCTGACCGCGGTCGAGCGGTGGTGGCTGGTGATCGAGGCGGGCGGCTCCGGCACGCCGTCGTTGTGGCCGGGGTCGCCGGACCCGAGCTGGGACCTCGCTCCCGAAGACGACGTCGCCGGGGTCGTCGCGGCTTATCGCGCCGAGCGGGAACTGGCCGCGGCGGCGCTGGCCGGGCTGGCGCCGGAGGACCGGACGCGCCGGTCCGGCGAGTTCACCGTCCGCTGGGTGCTGGCGCACGTCGTGCAGGAGACCGCGCGGCACGTCGGGCACCTCGACGCGCTGCGGGAGCTCGCCGACGGCTCCGTGGGGGAGTGAGCGGCGACCGTTAGGCTGCGGGGCATGGCAGACCAGCTCTACTTCCGCCAACTGCTCGCCGGCCGCGATTTCGCCGTCGGGGACCCCGTCGCGACCCAGATGGTGAATTTCGCTTACCTGATCGGGGACCGCGAATCGGGCGAGGCGGTGCTGGTCGACCCGGCGTACGCGGTCGGCGACCTGGTCGAGACGCTGGAAGCCGACGGGATGCGGCTGACCGGCGTGCTCGCGACGCACCACCACCCCGACCACGTCGGCGGCGACATGATGGGCTTCTCGCTGCCGGGCATCGCGGAACTGCTCGCGCTGCGGCCGGTGCCGATCCACGTCAACGCGCGGGAAAGCGAATGGGTGCGCCGGGTGACCGGGGTGTCGGACACCGATCTGCGCGCCCACGAGCACGACGACGTCGTGACCGTCGGTTCGATCGACATCCGGCTGCTCCACACGCCGGGGCACACGCCCGGAAGCCAGTGCTTCCTGGTCGGCGACCGGCTGGTTTCCGGGGACACGCTGTTCCTGGAGGGCTGCGGCCGGACCGACTTCCCGGGCGGCGACGCCGACGCGATTTTCCGCAGCCTGCAATGGCTGGCGACGCTTCCGGGAGATCCGGTGGTGTATCCAGGGCACCAGTATTCGCCGGAGTCGTCGGCGTCGCTGTCGCGGGTGAAGGGGACGAATTTCGTCTTCCGGCCCCGGTCTCTTGAGGAATGGCGGCTGATGTTCGGCGGCTGAGCCGGATTTCTGCCCGGGCCGCTGGCCGTTCGGCTCGGCGCGCACCGCCGGAGCCCGCCGGGGTCGGCCCGTCGCGATCGCCGCAGCGGTGGTGCGGCACGTGGCTCGTGGAGTGGGCTCGGCTTGGCTGCCCTGATGGGGTGCGCGGCGAGGGGTCGGGGCGAAGAACGCTTGCAGCGCCTGGGAAAAGAACATAGTGATCTTGTACCGCACGGCACCGACAATTTTGTGCTGTCCGGGCCGCCGGTGTTCGGCAGCGGCGCGGGAAACCCGTCCCGCATCCCGGGCATCCGCGTACCCGAGCGGTGAACAAACCCTGTACACCGCCGCGCCGGTTCCAGTGTGTGAGAGCCGTCCGGCGCGACATTGACTTCACCCGTCCGGGGATCGAAGCTCGGGGCATGAAGCGCGGCGTCCTCCTCGTGTGCCGCCTGCATGTCGACCTCCGGCAGCAGGCGAGCGCGGTCTGTCTGTCCCGTCGCTGAACTCCTTTCCCTGAAACGAAAACCCCCACCCGGGAGAAATCCGTGTCGATTTCCACCACGGGCGTGCTGCCGCGCGCCGAAACGGCCGCGCCGAAGCGCGCGCAGCGGCGGCGAGTGCCGTCGCTGCGGCGCTGGATCAGCCCGGTCGCGCTGGTCTTGGCGTGGCAGATCGCCAGCTCGACCGGCGCGTTGCCGCCCGACAAACTCAGTTCGCCGTGGACTGTCCTGCAGGCCGGCGTCGACGTCGCCCGCAGCGGCGAGCTCGGCAGCGCCTTCGTTGTTTCGCTGGGCCGCGTCGGCGCGGGATTCGCGCTCGGGGCGGCGGCCGGGCTCCTGCTCGGGGCTGTCGCGGGACTGTCCCGGTGGGGCGAGGCGCTGGTCGATCCGCCGGTGCAGATGCTGCGCACCTTGCCTTTCCTCGGCTTGATCCCGTTGTTCATCCTGTGGTTCGGGATCGGCGAAGAGACCAAAATCGTTCTGGTAGCGCTGGGCGTGGCGTTTCCGCTGTACCTGAATGTCCACTCGGGAATCCGCACCGCCGACCCGCTGCTCGTGGAAGCCGCCCGGGCACTGGGATTCACGCGCGGCGAACGACTGTGGCACGTCGTTTTGCCGGGTGCGCTGCCGCAGGCGCTGGTCGGGCTGCGGCAGTCGCTCGGGGTCGCGTGGCTGGCGCTGATCGTCGGCGAGACGGTGAACGCGGACGCCGGGATCGGTTACCTCATCAACAATGCCCGCGAATTCCTGCGCACCGACGTGGTGGTGGTCGGGCTCGTGGTCTACGCCGTGCTGGGCCTCGTCACCGACGCGCTCGTCCGGCTGCTCGAAAGGAGGGCCTTGCGATGGCGAGTCCGGTAGTCGAGGTCCGTGACCTCACGAAGAAGTTCGGTGACCGCACTGTCCTCAATAGACTCAACCTGGACATCGGCCGAGGCGAGTTCGTCGCGTTGCTCGGGCGAAGCGGGTCCGGGAAGTCGACCCTGCTGAAGGTGCTGGCCGGGCTGGATCAGGAGATCGAGGGCACCGCCAGCGTCGACGGCACGGTTTCCGTCGCGTTCCAGCAGCCGCGGTTGCTGCCGTGGCGCAAGGTCTGGCGCAACATCGTGCTCGGACTGCGTCAGGACAACGACCGCGCCGTCGCGGAGAAAGCTCTGGCAGAGGTGCGGCTGGCGGAGCACGCCGACAAGTGGCCGCTCACGCTCTCCGGCGGTGAGGCGCAACGGGTTTCGCTCGCCCGGGCATTGGTCCGCGAGCCGGATCTGCTGCTCCTGGACGAACCGTTCGGCGCGCTCGACGCGTTGACCCGGCTGGCGATGCACCGTCTCGTCGAGGACCTGTGGCGCACGCACCAGCCCGCAGTGCTGCTGGTGACGCACGACGTCGACGAAGCGCTCGTGCTTGCCGACCGGATCCTCGTCCTGGGCGAAGGCCACATTGTCGCCGAACACGTTCTCGGCCAGCCGCGTCCGCGGAAGGCCGCCGATAACGCCGAGGTACGCAGCCGCGTCCTGGCTGATTTGGGAGTGACCGAAGGTGCACCTGCGTAACGTCCTGGCCGCGGCGCTTCTGCTGACCGGGCTCGCCGCCTGCTCGTCGTCCACTTCGGACGGTCGTGCGCCGGTGCCCGCCGCGGTGTCGCCGGCCGAGCTGAAGAAAGTCACGCTTCGCGTCGGAGACCAGAAGGGCGGGGTGAAATCCCTGCTCACGGCGGCGAATCAGCTGAGCGGGACGCCGTATCGGATCGAATGGTCCACGTTCACGTCCGGGCCGCCGTTGCTGGAGGCGGCGTCCGCGGGCGCGATCGACGTCGGCCGGGTCGGCAATACGCCGCCGATCTTCGCGGCGGCGTCGAAGGCGAAGATCTCCGTGGTGAGCGTGGCGAAGAGCAACGTGGAACGGGAGACCATTCTGGTGCCGCCGGATTCGCCGCTGACCGATGTCGCGTCTTTGCGGGGCAAGACGGTCGGCGTGGCGAAGGGGAGTTCCGCGCACGGTCAGCTGCTGAATACGCTGAAGAAGGCCGGTCTCTCCACAAAGGACATCAAGATCTCGTACCTGCAGCCGTCCGAGGCGTTCGCGGCGTTCACCCAGCACCAGATCGACGCGTGGGCGATCTGGGACCCGTACACCGCACAGGCCCAGATCGACGCCCACGCCAGGGTGCTCGCGGACGGTCGCGGCGCGTCCAACGGGCTCGCCTTCGAGACCGCCAGCACCACCGCGCTGGCCGATCCGGGCAAGAACTCGGCGATCAAGGATTTCGTGCAGCGAGTGGTGAAAGCGCAGCTGTGGGCCAATTCGCATCCAGACGATTGGGCGCGCGCGTGGTCCGCGGAGACCGGGTTGAAGTCGGAGGTCGCGAAGAAGGCCGTCTCCGCCGGCCGGGACCAGCCGATTCCGCTGGACGATTCCGTCGTCGCGTCCGAGCAACAGCTCGCCGACGCGTTCACGAACGAGGGCACGCTGCCCGGGAAGGTCGACTTCGCGGCGTTCGTCGACCGCCGTTACGGGCCTGACATCGAGGCCGCGAGGAGGAACGGATGAGCGTCAAACTGCACTGGTTCCTGCCGACCACCGGGGACGGCCGGACGATCGTGGAACGCTTCCACGCCAACAAATCCCAGGGCCCGAGCGCGCAGCGGCCCGCCGATCTGGACTATCTCGCGCAGGTCGCCCGCGCGGCCGAACGGCTCGGGTTCGAGGGCGTGCTGACCCCGACCGGGACCTGGTGCGAGGACGCCTGGCTGACCACCGCCGCGCTGATCCGCGAGACGAAGCGGCTGAAGTTCCTGGTCGCGTTCCGCCCGGGCGTCATCTCGCCGACGCTCGCCGCGCAGATGGCCGGCACGTTCCAGCGGCTGTCCGGCGGCCGGGTCCTGCTGAACATCGTGACCGGCGGCGACGCGATCGAACAACGCCGCTTCGGCGACTGGCACGACCACGACGCCCGCTACGCCCGGACCGACGAATTCCTCTCCATCGTGCGCGGCGTGTGGTCGGGCGAGCCGTTCGACTTCGCCGGCGAGCACCTGCGCGTCGAAGGAGCCACGACGCTCGCCGCGCCGGCTCCGGTGCCGCCGCTGTACTTCGGCGGTTCCTCGGCGGCGGCGCTCCCGGTCGCCGCGCGGCACGCCGACGTGTACCTGACCTGGGGCGAACCGCCCGCGCAGGTCGCGGAGAAGATCGGCAAGGTGCGGGAGCTGGCGGAGCGGGAGGGGCGCACGGTGCGGTTCGGTGTCCGGCTGCACACGATCGCGCGCGACACCTCGGCCGAGGCTTGGGCGGAGGCGCAGAAGCTGCTCGCCGCGTTGAATCCGGAGCAGATCGCCAAGGCGCAGGCGCAGCTGGCGGCGAGCGAGTCGGTGGGGCAGCGGCGGATGGTCGCGCTGCACGGCGGCAAGGCCGGGGCGACCGCGCGGGACCTGGAGATCCATCCGCATCTGTGGGCCGGGATCGGGCTGGTTCGCGGGGGTGCGGGGACGGCGCTCGTGGGCAGTTACGCGGAGATCGCGGATCTGGTCGAGGAGTATCACGACGCCGGGGTGTCGGAGTTCGTCCTGTCCGGCTACCCGCATCTGGAGGAGGCGTACTGGTTCGGCGAGGGCGTGCGGCCGGAGCTGGCGCGGCGCGGGTTGCTGGACGACGTTCCGGTGCTGCGGGCGGTGCCGGGAGAGCAGGCGGTCGCGGCGCAGTAGGGGAGTCGTGAGTGGCTCAGCACGGTTTTAACCGGCACAGCCACTTACGACACCTAGTCCCCGGGCAGCAGGTGGGGCACCTCGTTCCGGCGGCGCAGCGCGAGGTGCATCATCGCGCGGCCGCCGAGTTCGAGGTCGTCTTCCAGCGCCTTGAGGGCGGTCTGGCCGCCGACGCGGAGCTGGCCGACGAGGTGCCGGTGCGTCGCCGCCAGATGCTCGGCCGACGACTCGGCCCGGATCGTCGCGAGCATGCAGTTGAGTTCGTTCGAGCACGCCTGGTGCGAGGCGACCACGCGAGGATTTCCGCTGGCAGCCACGATTTCCGCGTGCACCGCGCTGTGCGCCTCGATCACGTGCCGCCACGGCGTCTCGGCGGTCAGCGCTTCGAGCCGCCGCACCGCCTCGTCGACCGCGTCGAAATCCGCGTTCTGGAGCAGCGCCAGGCGCAGTGCGCCCAGTTCCAGGACCGACCGGTATGAGCACATCGCGTCGATGCGTTCGGAGGTCACCGCGGGCACGACGATTCCCTTGTTGCGCTGGTGTTCGAGCAGCCCCTCGGACACCAGCGTCTGCAGCCCGGACCGCACCGAATGCCGTCCGGCGCCGAATCGCGCGCTCAGCGATTCTTCGGTGAGCCGCGTCCCGGGTTCGAGGACGCCGTCCAGAAGATCGTCGCGGAGGGCTTGCGCGATGCCGCCCGGCGTACTGCCCGCCTGATCGCGCACTTCGCCACTCGTTTCAGCAGAACTTCCCACAATCGCTGCCGATCTTAGCCGAGCCCGCCGTCAAAGCCGGGCGGGCAGCCGCAGGGACGCGTGTTCCGCGCTGATCTCGTCGGTGCGCACGACGCCGAGAAGCCGCAACGTCCGCGTGTACTCCGCGCTGAGGATCTCGATCGCGCGGTCGACACCCTGCTCTCCCGCCGCCATCAGGCCGTACAGGTAAGCCCGGCCCACCATTGCCGCCGAGGCGCCCCATGCCCGCGCGGCGACCAGGTCGGCCCCGGTCCGGACGCCGGTGTCGAGGATGATCTCGCAGTCGTCGCCGACCGCGTCCACAACGCGCGGCAGCAGTTCCAGCGGGGTCGGCGCGCGGTCGAGCTGGCGGCCGCCGTGGTTCGAGAGCACGAGCGCGTCGACGCCGGAACCGGCCATCTCCTTGGCGTCGGCGACGCTCTGGATCCCCTTGACGATCAGCTTTCCCGGCCACAGCTCGCGCAGCCACCGCAGGTCCTCGACGGTCAGGGACGGGTCGAACATGGTGCCGATCAGCTCTTCGACCGTGCCGTCGAAGTTGCTGAGCGCGGCGAACTGCAGCGGTTCGGTGGTCAGCAGGTTCATCCACCAGGACGGCCGCACCGCGATCCCGGCGAGCGTGCGGACGGTCAGCGTGGGCGGGATGGTCAGTCCGTTGCGGACGTCGCGCATCCGCGCCCCGCCGATCGGGGTGTCGACGGTCAGCACGAGCGCTTCGTACCCGGCTCGCGCCGCGCGTTCAACCAGCGCTTCGCTCGCGGCGCGATCCTTCCAGAGGTAGAGCTGGAACCACTGCCGCGCGGTCGGCGCGCACGCGCGGACGTCTTCGAGATCGGTGGTGCCCATCGTCGAGAGCACGTACGGGATCCCGGCGCGAGCGGCCGCGCGGGCGACGGCGATCTCGCCCTCGTGGTGCATCATGCGCGTGAAACCGGTGGGCGCGAGCACGAGCGGCAGGGCCGACTGTCCACCGAGGACTGACGCCGACGGGTCTACCTCGGTGACGTCCTGCAGCACTCGCGGATGCAGTTCGACGTTCTCGAAGGCCCGCCGCGCCCGGCCGATGCTGATCTCCTGCTCCGCCGCGCCGTCGACGTAGTCGAAAACCGGCCGGGGAGTGCGGCGGCGCGCGATGGTGCGCAGATCGTCGATGGTGTGCGCGGTGGCGAGGCGGCGCTCGCGGACGTCGAACCTCGGCTGCCGGAACTTGAGCAGCGGCCGGATCTCCGACGGCCGGGGCAGCCGCCGCCGGATCGGCCGCCGGGGCAGGTGCTCGGGTTCGAACGTGGTCATCCGCTGCCTCCTGGCCGCCGAGAAATCGGTACACAATGTGCGACCGGTGAACTGCTTGCCGCACCGGCACTTTGGGAACTCATGGGCAGGAGGAGTCAAACATGAGGGCAGAGCCAGTGCAAGGAGTGTGACACAATCTGCTCAGCGGTGAGCGGCCTCCAACGCGGCGAGAGTGTCGAGATCATGTTCGAGCGCGTGCCGGGCCAGCGCGGTCCGGTTCGGGCAGCCGAGCTTCGTCAGCGCCGATTCGACATGGCTGCGCACCGTGCGGATCGCGATCCCCAGCGCCGCCGAGATCCGCTCGTTCGACCACCCGCGCGCTACCAGCCCGACCACGTCCAGTTCCCGGCCGGTCAACGGCCCAGGCTCCGGCATGCGGAAGATCCGCAGCAGCATTCCGTCCGGACGGCGCGCCCGCGCCTGCACTCGCCACCAAGCGCCGTCCGCGTCCCGATGGCGGAATCCGGCCCGCGCGCCGCACCGCGTGGCGAGCAGGAATTCGCGCTCGCTGAGCGGCAGCCGCTCCACGGCGGTCGACCGCACCTCGACCTGGGCGCGCGAAACGCACACCACCGCGTCGGCGGCGGAATCGCCTGGTTCGGCGCCGGGGTCGGCCAGGGCGGCGAGATCGTGCGACAGCATCGTGAGCGCGAGGACGGACCCGTCGTCCAGAGGCCGGTCGTGAGTCGAACTCAGTGCTACGAAACTCCGTTCCGGCCCGGCCCCCGGCGCGAGCGGCAAGGTCAATCCCTCGCGGAAACCGTACGGCTGAATGCCTTCCCGGTACGTCCTGGTCTCGTGGGCCTCCGGGACGTCGACGAAGCGCAGCGGCAGGCCCAGCCGGGCCGCGCGCAGGTGGATCGGGCATTTCCAGCGGTAGGTCGTGGTCAGGTAGCCGAGCATGTCCGCCGGGTAGCCGAGGTTGACCGTCGCGGTGCGCTGTTTGCTGCCGCTCACCAAGGCGGCGCAGGCGAACCCGAGTTTGTCCCGCACCGCGCGGAGCGGAGCTTCGACGGGGAGTTCGCCGCGGCCCGCCGCGCGCACTTCCTGGGCGAGCCGAGCCCACCACTGCAGATCCGCGGTCATCTCCGAACCTCCGCTGCCGAACGGAGCATGAACGTCCGCCGTCGGGGGTGTCAACGGCGCGCACATCCGCGGCGGGAGCGGAACGGCTTTTCGACCGATGCCGCCGCCCGCGCCCGCTCGTAGCGTTCGGGGTCCCCGGCCGAAGGAGACTGGATGAACCTCGACGAATACACCGCCCTCGACGCGACCGCGCTCGCCGCGGTCATCGCCTCCGGCGAGGTCACCGCCGAGGAGGTCGCCGTGCTGGCGGTCCAAGCCATCGGCACCGTGAACCCGGAGCTGAACGCGGTCGCCGACGGGCCGTTCGAGCGCCCGCTCGGCTACTCGCGCGGCGGCCGGTTCGCCGGGGTTCCGTTCGCGATCAAGGACCTCGTCCTGCACGCCGCCGGAGTACCGACCCGGATGGGCACGCGGCTGCTCGGCAAGGGCGCCGTGCCGCCGGAGGACACCCACCTGATGGAGCGCTTCCGCGCGGCGGGCCTGGCGACGCTGGCCGTCACGACCACGCCGGAGCTGGGATTCAACGCCAACTCCGAAGCGCTGGCCTACGGTTCGACTCGCAACCCGTGGAACACCGCGCACAGCGCCGGGGGTTCCAGCGGCGGTTCGGCGGCGCTCGTCGCGGCCGGGGCGCACGCCAACGACGGCGGCGGTTCGATCCGCGTTCCCGCCGCCTGCAACGGCCTGGTCGGGCTGAAGCCGACTCGCGGCCGGGTGCCCGCCGGGCCGGATTTCGCCGATCCGCTGTACGGAATGGGCGTCGAACTCGCGGTGTCGCGGACGGTCCGGGACACCGCGGCCCTGCTCGACGAGGTCGCGGTGAGCTATCCGGGCGACCCGTACGTCCTCGCTCCGCCCGCGCGCCCGTGGCTGGACGAGGTCGGTGCCGACCCGGGCCGGTTGCGCATCGCCGTGCACACCGAATCCTGGGCGGGCAGCTACGTCGACCCGGAGGTGGCGCGCGCGGTCGAGGCGACCGCTGAGGTGCTCGAAGCGGCGGGTCACCACGTCGAACGCGCGACGCCGGTCTTCGAATGGGAGCCGTTCCTGCACGCGAATCACGTGCTGTGGTCGGGGTTCCTCGCCGGTGCGGTCGCCGGGATCGAAGAGATGACCGGGGTCGCGGCGAGCCCGGACAACCTCGAGCGCACCTCGTGGGCGTGCGTCGAGTACGGCCATTCGATCAGCGCGATGGAACTGACCGCGGCGCTGGGTGCGATGAACGTCGTTTCCCGTGCCGCAGGCCGGTTCTTCACCGGATACGACCTGTTGCTTACCCCGACTATCAACACCCCGCCGCTGCCGCTGGGCCGCCTCGACGCGAACGCCGATCTCACCGCGGCCGAGTGGACCAGGCAGCTTTTCGACGCCTGCTCGTTCACGCCGCTGTTCAACCAGACCGGCGCTCCGGCGATCAGCCTTCCGCTCGGCCAGTCCTCGCAGGGCTTGCCGATCGGCGTCCAGCTGGGCGGTCCGGTCTGTTCGGAATCGCTGCTGCTGCGGGTCGCGGCGTTCCTGGAGGAGGCGATGCCGTGGGCGGACCGGCGGCCCGCCGTCCACGTCGCGGCTACTGGGCCCGGCAGGTCCTGAGGTAGCTGAGGAACGAGGCTTGCAACCCAGTCACGTGCGTTTCGCGCAGGACCGCGCTGGTGACGGCTCCCTCGCGAGACGTGAGGCGGTGCAGGAAGGCGGCCGTGTTCTTCGCGAGGCTTTGGTAGACGGCCAGGTCTCCGAGCAGCTCTTGGTCGTTGACGGTCACGTGAAGCTTGGCGGCGGGCAGGCTGTCGCCAAGCTCGTTGAGCTGGGCGAAAATTCGGCTGTCTTCGCCGACAAGGCCGGGGCTGCCCGCTCCGATGCTCTCGAAGTGCGTCCCGCTGTTGAGCCAGGCGTAGAGGCTGAAAAGCCCGCCGTAGGAGTAGCCGAAGAGGCCGTGCCCGCTCGCGGCCGCGTGGTAGGCGCGTTCGATCCGCGGGTGCAGTTCGTCGGTGAGGAAGGCCAGGAACTCGTCGGCACGGCTGTCGCGCAGTTCGGCGAGGTAGGCGTCGGCTTCCTCTTGGGTCATCCTGCCCGTTTCGATTCCCATCTCCACGGCGTCGACGAACTCCTGGGCGATGGGTTCGCCGGGCGGCACGAGGTCCCGGTTGCGCAGCCGCGCCCAGTCCGGTGCTTCCTCGCCCGCGTAGCCGACGCTGACCTGGAGGTAGGGCTGGATCTGCTGCATGGGATCGGCCTGGGTGACGATGAGCGGAGCCGTCATGCCCACGGCCCAGTTGCCGTCGAGCACATACACGACCGGCACCCGGGTCTGGGCGGGGTCGTAGCCCGGCGGCGTGGTGACCCAGATGCCGTAGGCGTGCCCGCTGCGGGAACGCATTTCGAAATAGTCGGTGCCGGCGAGGCAGCCCTGCCACATAGTGCTCATCGGAGATCCTTTGCTACGCGTCCGGCTTGGACGACGACGACCGCGTTCGCGGAGTCGGCGAACAGGGTGGGATTTTCGAGCGGGTTGCCGTTCCAGAGAACGAGATCCGCTTGCCGGCCGGGAGCGATCACTCCCGCCTCGCCGGCGAGGCCGAGGATCTCGGCGTTGGTCTTGGTGGCCGCTACGAGGGCTTCCATCGGCGTCTCCAGGTCTGCGCGCAATGTGAGCTCTTCTCCTCGGCGGTCCTGAGCCGGACCGATCAGATCAGATCCGAGCCCGATCCGCACCCCGGCTGCCTTGGCGGCAGCGAGCGCTTCGGCCATCCGCTCGCGAACGCCCAGCGCCCGATCGCGGATCGACTCGCCGAGGCCGGCTTCGGCGGTGTCGCGCAGAAGGTGCTCGACGACAGCGAAAGTGGGCACCAGGGCAACCTCGCGAGCGGCCATCAGGGCGGCCGTGGACTCGTCGATATCAGTGCCGTGCTCGACACACCGCACCCCGGCCTCGACCGCGTTCCGGATGCCTTCGTTGTTGTGTGCGTGCACCGTCACATAAGTGCCCCGCGCCGCGGCTTCTTGGACCGCGACGGCGATTTCTTCCACGGTGAACTGAGTATCGGTCAGCTTGTCGTGCGCGCTGACCACGCCGCCGGTCACGCAGAGCTTCAGGAAGGAGGCTCCTCGACGGAAGGCCTCGCGTACGTTGCTTCGCAGCTCGTTCGCGTTCCCGGACATCATCGACAGGGCGGCCAGACCGGGAATGTGATGGCTGCTCCACAGCTCGGTGGGCTCCCAGTCGGGTCCGTAGTAGCCGTGCCCGCCGGTCTGGCACTGGACAGGTCCGCACGACAGCACGCGCGGTCCCCGGACCTTGCCCTTGGCGATCGTGGTGACGACGCCGCCGTCGATCCCGCCGGTGTCCCGGACGGTGGTGAACCCGGCGTCGAGCGCCGCGCCTGCCGTGGCGAAGATGTCCGCCGCGATCTCGGCGGCGCTGAGCTGAAACGAGAACTGAGGCTGGATCGGGCTCGACAAGCCCAGGTGAACGTGCGCGTCGATCAGGCCGGGCGTCATCGTCAGCCCGTCGGCGTCGAGGCGCTCGCCGGACGCGCCGGAGGTGCCGAGCTGGGCGATGAGCGCGTCCTCGACGGTGACGGCGACGCGCGCGGGATCGCGCCCCGAGCCGTCGACGACCGTCGCGCCGACTACCTGAAAACTTCCCACGCGCCGTTCCCTCCGTCGTTGCAGCGTTCTTTTCCAATGGATAAACTGTGCGAGTGACCCTGTCAAGCGAGGAAGGCAAAGGCGACGCCCGCGAGCGTCTCCTGGCCCGGCTTCTCGACGCCTTCGACGGGACCCTGCCCGCGCCGGACGTGTCGCTCCGGGAGGTCGCCGCCCGCGCCGACACCAGCCACGCGCTGCTGCGCTACCACTTCGGGTCGCTCCCGGGCGTCTTGGCGGCCATGCTCGGGGCGCAGCGATCCCGCGACAACGAGGCGCTTTTCAAGACCGCCCGCCACGGCACCTTCGCCGATCTCGTCGTGGCGGCCTGGCGGACCTACACGCGCCCGGAGCAGCTGTCGCGGGTTCGCGGGTTCTTTCACGTCACCGGACTGGCCGCGTACCGGCCGGCGGACTTTCGCGAGTTCATCGATTCGCTCGACGACCTGACCAAGATGCTGGCCGAGCTCGCGGAACGCGAAGGGCTCGGCGCCGAGGAAGCGCTGAGCACTGCCACTGTCACGGTCGCCGCGATGCGCGGTCTGCTCTTGCAGGAGGTCCTGACTCCCGGAGCGCATTCGGAGGACGCCCTTGCCTTGATCTTGCGCCTGGGCAAAGGACGGCCCTGATCAGGTTTCGGCGACGGTCCGCGACAAGGCCAACGCCACCGTCCGCACCGCGGGCGCGACCCGTTCGGTACGCATCCGCGTCGCCCATCCGGAGATCGACACCGCCGCGACGGCGAGCCCGTTCGCGTCGACGAGCGGGCTCGCCGCGCACACCACGCCCACGCCGGATTCCTCGCGCTCGAACGCGATCCCGTCCTCCCGGATCCGCGCCAGCTGCCGGCGCAGCAACCCGGGCGCGGTGATCGTCCGCGGGCTGACCCGGGGCAGCCCGGCATCGATCACCCGCGTCACGACGTCGTCGGGGGAGCATGACAGGATCGCCTTCCCGACGCCGGTCGCGTGCGCGGGGAACCGCCCGCCGGTGCGCGAGGGCAGATCCGGTGCGTCCGGCCCGCGCAGCACGTCCAGGTACACCACTTCGGTGCCCTCCAGGACCGCGAGATGCACGGTGTTCCGCGTGGCCTCCCGCAGATCCGCCAGGTACGGCCGCGCCGCCTCCACCAGACCGCGGCGGCGCACCGCCAGCTGGCCGATCTCGAACAGCCGCAGCCCGAGCCGGACCGAGGTGCCGTCGCGTTCCAGCAGGCCGGTGTCGGCCAGATGCCCGGCCAGCCGGTGCACGGTCGTCTTCGCGAGTCCGGTCCGGCGCGCCAGTTCGGAGACGCCCAGCGCGTCGTCGCCGGGGCGGAAGGCTTCCAGCACCGCGGCGACGCGCGCGGTCACGAGCCCGTCGCCGTTCCGTCCAGTGGTACGCATGGGTTGAGTGTGCCCCATCCCGGCGAGCACCGTGGCGGCATGGCGGAACGCAAGGTGACGGCCGCGATCGTCGGCCCGGGCAACATCGGTACGGATCTGCTGGCGAAACTCCAGCGCAGCGAGCACGTCGAAGTGCGCTACATGGTGGGCGTCGACCCGGCGTCGGACGGGCTCGCCCGCGCCGCGAAGCTCGGGCTCGAGACGTCCGCCGGGGGCGTGGACTGGCTCCTGTCGCGCGCGGAACTGCCGCAGCTGGTGTTCGAGTCGACGTCGGCGAAGGCGCACAAGGCGAACGCGCCGCGGTACGCCGAGGCCGGGATCCGCGCGATCGACCTGACGCCCGCCGCGATCGGCCCGCTCACGTGCCCGGCGGTGAATCCGCCGGAGAAGCTGACCGACCGCAACGTCAACATGATCACCTGCGGCGGCCAGGCGACGATCCCGATCGTGCACGCGGTTTCGCGGGTGACGCCGGTGTCGTACGCGGAGATCGTCGCGTCGGTCTCGTCGCGGTCGGCGGGGCCCGGCACGCGCGCGAACATCGACGAGTTCACCGAGACCACCTCGCACGCGATCGAGAAGGTCGGCGGCGCGGACAAGGGCCGGGCGATCATCATCATCAACCCGATGGACCCGCCGATGATCATGCGCGACACGGTGTTCTGCGCGGTCGACCCGGACGCCGACTTCGACGCGATCAGCGAATCCGTGCACCGCATGGTGAAAGACGTCCAGCAGTACGTGCCGGGCTACACGCTCAAGGCCGACCCGCAGTTCGACCCGCCGCGGCCGGACTGGAGCGGCAAGGCCCGCGTGGGCGTCTTCCTGGAAGTCGCGGGCAACGGCGACTACCTGCCCAAGTACGCGGGCAACCTCGACATCATGACCGCCGCCGCCGCGCGCGTCGGCGATCTCTTCGCCGCTCAGGAGGTGGCCGCGTGAACAACACCGACGTCCGGCTGGTCGACACCACTCTGCGCGACGGCAGCCACGCGATGGCGCACCAGTTCACCGAGAAGCAGGTGCGCGACACCGTCCGCGCGCTGGACGACGCGGGCATCTCGCTGATCGAGGTGACCCACGGCGACGGTCTCGGCGGCTCCACCTTCAACTACGGCTTTTCCTTGGTGGACGAGCGAAAGCTCATCGCCGCCGCGGTCGACGAGGCGAAGCAGGCGAAGATCGCCGTGCTCCTGCTGCCCGGTCTCGGCACGGTCACCGACCTGCGCGCGGCGGCCGACCTCGGCGCGGGCGCGGTGCGGATCGCGACCCACTGCACCGAGGCCGACGTGTCCATCCAGCATTTCGGCGCGGCGCGCGATCTCGGCCTCGAAACCGTCGGATTCCTGATGCTGTCGCACATGTCGGCGCCGGAGGACCTGGCGAAACAGGCCCGGATCATGGTCGACGCGGGCTGCCAGTGCGTGTACGTCGTGGATTCCGCGGGCGCGCTGATCCTGGACGACGCGTCCGAACGCGTCGCCGCGCTCGTCGCGGAACTCGGCGACGAAGCCCAGGTCGGCTACCACGGGCACCAGAACCTGAGCTTCGGCGTCGCCAACTCGGTGCTCGCGTACCGCGCGGGGGCCCGGCAGATCGACGGTTCGCTCGCCGCGCTCGGCGCGGGCGCGGGCAACTCGCCGACGGAGGTCCTCGCCGCCACGTTCGAGCGGCTCGGCGTCAAAACCGGCGTGGACAAAGACGTTCTGATGGAAGCCGCGGAGAACGTCGTGAAGAAGTACCTGACCCGGCTGCCGGTGATGGACCGGTCGTCGATCATCCAGGGCTACGCCGGCGTGTACTCCAGCTTCCTGCTGCACGCCGAACGCGCGGCCGAGCGCTACGGAGTCCCGGCGCACGAAATCCTCTACAAGGTCGGCGAAGAACGCTACGTCGGCGGCCAGGAGGACATGATCATCGACATCGCGCTGCGGCTGCGCGACGAGCGGGCAGCCGCTCAGTGAGCCCCCGAGCCGAAAGCGTCCGCGCCGAGCACGAGCTTCACGCAGTGCTCGACGAGACGCTCGCGGCTCACCTTCAGCGTGCCGTCGAGATAGGCGATGAACACGTTGCTGAGCGCGCCGACGAGACCGATCGCCACGAGCTGGCGGCCGGTCTCGTCGCCGCGCGACAGCTGTTCGCCGACGAGCGTGGTGAACGCCGGGAGCAGGTGCAGGCCTCGCTGGGTCAGCGCCGGATCGGTCAGCGGCGCGAGCAGCAGCACCCGGCCTTTGCGCGGGTCGTCCAGCACCAGCTCCACGAACGCGGTGACGGCGCGTTCGGCACGGCGGCTCGGATCGGCCTCGCCGGAAACGGCGTCGGCGAGCGCTTGCCGGGCTTGGTCTCCGACGTCCTCGTAGACGGCGGCGACCAGGCTTTCCCGGTCGGCGAAGCTTTCGTAGAAGTACCGCTCGGTCAGCTTCGCCGACCGGCACACCGCGCGGACGCTCACCGCCGCGCTGCCCTGCGCGCCGAGCAGGTCGAGCCCGGCGGCCAGCAGCTGCGCGCGGCGCCGGGCCCTGCGGTCGTCCAGCGTCGTGCCCGCCCACGTGCGGCCCGGCATACCCGCTCCCGTCCCGAGTTGACCACAGATGTTGTCACATCCTAACCTGACAACAGCTGTAGTCACTTCGCCGACCCGCCGAGGAGCCGCGATGGGCAGGGACGCCCCGGAGCCGCTGGGACCGGCCTCGCTGACCTGGAAGTACTTCGGCGACTGGCGCGGGCTGCTGATCGCGCTGTGGGCCGGGTCGATGCAGAACATGCACCCCGGGCTCGGCGCGGGCGTCGAGGAGCATTCCCGGTTCTTCGAAGAACGCTGGCAGCGGCTTTTCCGTTCGCTGTACCCGATCGGCGGCGTGGTCTACGACGGCCCGCTCGCGCACCGCACGGCGCTGGAGGTGCGCGGCTACCACGACCGGATCAAGGGCGTGGACGCGAAAGGCCGCCGCTACCACGCGCTGGACCCGGACACGTATTACTGGGCCCATTCGACGTTCTTCGTCAGCACCATCCTGATCGCCGACAATTTCATGGGCGGCATCGGCGAAGAGGAAAAGCGCACCCTGTTCGACGAGCACGTGCGCTGGTGGCGGATGTACGACCTGACGATGCGGCCGGTGCCGGAATCGTGGGAGGACTTCCAGCGATACTGGAAGCACATGTGCGCCGAGGTCCTGGAGGACAACAAGGCCACCCGCGACGTGCTCGACCTCCGAGGCATCGCGAAACCGCCGTTCCTGCCGTGGCTGCCGGATCCACTGTGGACGCCGGTCTCGAAGATCATCGCGAAACAGTTCGTGTGGCTGACCGTCGGCCTGTACGACCAGGAAGTGCGCGATCTGCTCGGCTACCGCTGGACCGCGCGGGACGCGAGCCGGCACCGCCGCGTCGGCAAGCTGATCAACGCGGCGTTTTCGCTGCTTCCGCACGATCGCCGCTACCATCCGCGGGCACGGGCGGGCTGGCGGCGCGCCCGCGGCGAACTGGCCCCGGGGACGCCGCCGGTCGAAACCCCGCGCCGCAATCTTCCCCCGCTCGCCGAGCGCGGGAAACCGGAGCACTACTCGCCGGACGTGCCGTGAGGGGAACCCTGGGGGAATCAGAGTCCCTCAGGGTTCCCCTCACGGACTTCGAGATCAGGAGGGCTTGATGAAGCTGGGCTTTCACCTCGGGTACTGGGGGAGCGGGCCGATCCCGGGCGCGCAGGAGACCGTGCTCGAAGCCGAACGGCTCGGGTTCGACTCGGTGTGGTCGGCCGAGGCGTACGGGTCGGACGCGTTCACGCCGCTGGCCTGGGTCGGCGCGGCGACCAGCCGGATCAAGCTCGGCACGAACATCGTGCAGATGTCCGCGCGCACCCCGACCGCGACCGCGATGACCGCGCTGACCATGGACCACCTCTCCGGCGGCCGCTTCGTGCTCGGCCTCGGCGCGTCCGGCCCGCAGGTGGTGGAGGGCTGGTATGGCCAGCCCTATCCGAAGCCGCTGGCGCGCACGCGCGAGTACGTCGAGATCGTGCGCAAGGTGCTGGCCCGCGAGGAACCGGTGACGCTCGACGGGGAGTTCTTCCAGTTGCCGCTGCAAGGCGGGACGGGACTGGGCAAACCGCTCAAGCCGACGGTGCACCCGCTGCGCGCCGACCTGCCGATCTACCTCGCCGCCGAAGGCCCGAAGAACGTCGCGCTCGCCGCCGAGATCTGCGACGGCTGGCTGCCGCTGTTCTTCTCGCCCAAGTCGGACGCGTTCTACCGGACCGCGCTGGAGGAAGGTTTCGCGCGCCCGGGCGCGCGGCGGAGCAGCCTGGACGGTTTCGAGGTGGCCGCTTCGGTGCCGGTGATCGTGCACGACGACGTCGAGGAGGCGGCGAGCTTCATCAAGCCGGCGCTGGCGCTCTACATCGGCGGGATGGGTGCGAAGAGCGTGAACTTCCACCACGACGTCTTCGCCCGGCTCGGGTACGCGGACGTGGCGGACAAGGTGCAGGAGCTTTACCTGGCCGGGCGGAAGGAAGAGGCGGTCAAGGCGATTCCGACGTCGCTGGTCGAGGACACCTCGCTGATCGGACCGGCGGAGAAGATCCGGGAAGAGCTGGCGGCGTGGGAAGAGACGGTGGTGACGACGCTGCTGCTGCGCGGAGACGCGGGGTCGTTGGCGAAGGCGGCGAAAGCGCTGTCCTGACCGCGCGCGGGTGAGGTCGTCGGCGCCGAACGCGCTTGGCGTGCGTCGAAGCGGCCGTGCGGGCGGCGAAATTGAAGGCGGCAGTCGCGGGCGGGACCGCGGTGCCGGAGGATCTCGGCTATTCCTGGTCCGGAACGCTCGACAGCCACCGCGCGGCACCCGTGAAAGCCCTGTCCTGAAAGCGAAGCACGCACCCTCCGTGAGCGGCGATTCCGGTGCCGGCCGCCTCGGCCGCGCACGAGGCCGTAATCGGCCCGGTACAGCCGCTGCATCACGACGGTGGCACGATTCCTCCCGACCACTACCGGGAACCGGCGAAGATCCATTAGGCATGCGTTCGTCGTTCCGCCTTCGAGGAGGACTTTTGGCGTCGCTGTCCCGCCGCACGAGATTCCGCTACTCGCTCGGCTCCTTCGTCACCGGCGGGTTCGGCACGGTGCCGGGGCTG
The DNA here is from genome assembly GCF_055633755.1 of Amycolatopsis sp. NPDC114484. NCBI lineage: Bacteria > Bacillati > Actinomycetota > Actinomycetes > Pseudonocardiales > Pseudonocardiaceae > Amycolatopsis > Amycolatopsis sp. NPDC114484. Next base: position 202,758 of record NZ_JBVKDQ010000017.1, read on the forward strand.
CTCCTGCTGCCCTACCTCACCGACACGATGGCCGTGCCCGCGGCGGCGGCCGGGGTGATCGTGTTCGTGCCCAAGGCGTGGGACGTGGTCTTCAACCCGGTCGCCGGCCGGCTGTCCGACGCCGACCTCGCGCGCACCGGCAGCAGGCGGCGGTTCCTGCTGCGCGGCGGGATCGGCGTCGCGATCCTGTTCGCCTTGTTGTTCGCGCATCCCGGCTTCGGCGCGCCGGTGTGGGACGCGGCGTACGTCGTGGCGATGTTCTTCCTGTGCGCCACCGCGTACGCGTTCTTCCAGGTGCCGTTCAACGCGCTTCCGGCCGAGCTGACCGATTCCGCCGAGGAACGCACGAAACTCACCAGCGTCCGGATCGGCGTGCTGGCGGTCGCGGTGCTGGTGTCCGGCGGCGGCGCCCCGGCGATCACCGACCTGCTGCCCGGCGTGGCGGGCTACCGGGTGATGGGCCTGGTGATGGCGGTGATCATCCTGGCCGCCACGCTCGGCGTCTACTTCGGCCTGAAGGGCGCGCCGGTCGGCTCGCTGCGGCCCAACACGGTGCGGCTGAAGGAACTGGCGCGCACCATCGCGCGGTGGCGGTCGTTCCGGTGGCTGCTGGGCGTCTACTTCATCCAGGCGCTCGGCATCGGCACCGTGCTGGCCGCGATCCCGTACTTCGCGCAGCACGTGCTCGGCGACCCGAGCTACCGCACCTACCTGTTCGTCGGGTTCGTCGGGCCCGCGCTGGTCACCATGCCGGTGTGGCCGCGGCTGGGCGCGCGCTGGGGCAAGCTCGCCGGGTTCCGGATCGCCACCTCGTCGTTCTTCGTCGGGCTGGTGGCGATGTACTTCGCCGACCGGCTCCCGTTCGCCGCGACGCTGGTGTTCGTCGCGCTCGCCGGCGTCGGCTACGCGGGCATTTCGGTGTTCCCGCTGGCGATCCTGCCGGACCTGATCAGCGCCGAGGAGGAGCGGACCGGCGAGACCCGGGCGGGCGTCACGGCCGGGGTGTGGACCGCGTCCGAGACGCTCGGGCTCGCGCTCGGGCCGGGACTGCTCGGCATCGTGCTGCAGGCCGGGAGCTACGTGTCGAGCAGCGGCACGACCGCCGTCCCGCAGCCGCCGTCGGCGATCACCGCGATCGTGATCGGCGCGTCGGTGCTGCCCGCGGTGCTGATCGCGCTCGGCGTCCCGCTGCTGCGCCGTTCGGTCCTGGAGAAGCAGCCGTGAACGACGTCCTGGCGCGGCTGCGCGAACTGCGCTCCGGCGACCTGCCGACGCACGGCGGGCGCACGCTGGCCTACGTGTACGACAGCGGACTGTCCGAAGTGGACGAGATCGCCGCCGCCGCGCACGCGCTGGCCAGTTCGGCCAACGGACTCGACCCGACCGCGTTCCCCAGCCTGCTGCGGATGGAGAACGACCTCGTCGGCCGCGCGGCCGGACTGCTCGGCGGCACGCCGGACACGGTCGGCGCGGTGACGTCCGGCGGCACCGAATCGTGCCTGCTGGCGGTCCTCGCCGCGCGTGACTCCCGGCCGGATCTCGAGGCGCCGTCGATCGTGCTGCCGGAAACCGCGCACGCGGCGTTCCACAAGGCCGCGCACCTGTTCGGCGTGCGGAAGGTCGTGGTGCCGGTCGATCCGGGCACCTTCCGCGCGGACCCGGCGGCGATGACGGCGGCGATCGACGACTCCACCGTGCTCGTCGTGGCGAGTGCTCCCTCGTACGCACACGGCGTCGTCGACCCGATCACGGAGATCGCCGCCGCGGCCTCGGCTCGCGGGGTGCGCATGCACGTCGACGCGTGCATCGGCGGTTGGGTGCTGCCGTACTTCGCAAAGCTCGGCGCGGACCTGCCGCTGTTCGACTTCCGCGTCCCGGGCGTCACCAGCATTTCGGTGGACCTGCACAAATACGCCTACTGCGCCAAGGGCGTTTCGGTGCTGCTGCACGCTTCCGCGGAACTCCGCCGGACGCATTTCTTCGCGAGCGCGGCCTGGCCCGGCTACACGATGCTCAACCCGACGTTGCAGAGCACCCGTTCCGGCGGTCCGCTCGCCGCCGCGTGGGCCGTCGTCCACCATCTCGGCGAGGACGGCTACCTGCAGCTGGCCGCCCGCACCCGGGAAGCGGTGGACCGGATTCGCGCTGGGGTGGCTTCGATTCCGGGCTTGCGGGTGCTGGGCGACCCGGTGTCGACGCTGGTCGCGTTCACCGGCTCGGACGGCTTCGATCTGTTCACCGTCGCCGACGAGATGAAGGAGCGCGGCTGGTACGTCCAGCCGCAGTTCGCGCACGGGACTTCTCCGCTGAACCTGCACCTCACTGTCACCGCCGCGAATCACGGCAGCGAGCCGGAATTCCTCGCCGATCTGGCCGCTTCGGTCGAGGCGGCGCGCGCGGAAGGCCTGGTGCGGGTCGATCCGGAGGTCGCCGCGTTCGTGGCCGCGCTGGACCCGGCGACGCTGACGTCCGAGCAGTTCGGCGGATTGCTCGCCGCGGCGGGCCTGACCGGCGCCGGCGGGCTGCCGGAGCGGATGGCGCCGGTCAACGCGTTGCTGGCGGTCGCGCCGGAACCGTTGCGGGAACGGCTGCTGGTGGAATTCCTGGGCGCGCTGTACACGCCGTCGCGGAAGTAACGCAACCGAACGCCCCGGTCGGCCGTCCAGAAACCATGGGGAGTGCTGAGGAAAACCGAAGACCGGGTCTGGTGCTGGCCGCAGTCGTGTTCCTGCTCGGCTGGCTGCTGGCCGCCGCCGTGAACTACTTCGTCCTGCCCATCAGCGGCGTGATCCCCTTGCCGGTCATCGTGCTGACGGCGGGAGCGTGGCTGACCGCGGCGACGGCCACCGCGATCAGCGCGTGGCTGGTGTGGCGGCGGCTGCGCTGGCCGGGTCTCGCCGGATACGCGGCGATCACCGCGGCGTTCGCGGTGCTGATGGCCAGCACCGACTGGGTGCACTTCTACGCCACCACCCGGTACTCGATGCACCGACCGGACTATGCCGAGGTGCTGCGCCACGTCGGCGATCTCACGAAGGGCGAGAACCCGCCCGACGGGGTTTCGCGGATCAACAACGACCCGGGCCGGCCGGTGTGGTTCGTCCGCGCCTGGTCGGGGATTCCCGGCTGTGCGGCGGGTTTCGCGCACTTCAGCGGTTCCCCGGAGAAGTACCTTCCCGGCCGTCCAGTCGATTCGTACGACTACCTCGACGGCCTGGGCTGCGCCATCCGGCCCACCGTCGAACTGGGCGACGGCTGGTGGTGGGTCGAGTAGCCGTTTCGCAGCAGGTCCCGCTGCGAAACGGCTCGGACCTCAGAGGGCCTGGCCGAGCAGGGGCACCAGCCGTTCCCAATGTCGTTGCAGGCCATCGGCGTCGAAAGAATCGGTGTCGGCCATGGTGAAGCCGTGGACCGTGCCGGGGTAGATCTCCGACGTGTAGCTGACGCCCGCGGCATCGAGGGCCTGGTTGAGTTCGCCGAGAGCGTCCGGCGTCAGATCGGATTCGGCGTGGCCGAAGTGTGCTTCGGCGGTGATCCGGGAGAAGATCTCGGGCCCGGCGGCGCCGACCGGTGCGTGGAATCCGGCGACGGCGGCCACCTGGTCGGGATGGGCCGCGGCGGTGCGGACCGCGAGAAGGCCGCCGATGCAATAGCCGGTCACCCCGACCGGTCCGGCGCTGACTTCGGGCTGGGCGGCGAGGAATTCGAGATACGCGGCGGCGTCGCGAAGGACCAGTTCGGGGGTGTGCGCTTCGATCAACGGCATCACACGAGCGAAAACTCCGGGACGTTCCTCCGCTCCGATGAACTCCGGAAGTTCGAGCACCGGCGCGGGGCCGTGCCGGTAGAAGAAGCGGGGAACGAGCACGTAGTAGCCGTGCGCGGCCAGTTCGCGGGCCAGGTCTCGTACTACGGGCCGGATTCCGAAGCCGTCGGCGTACATCAGCACCCCCGGGTGCCGCGCGCCGTCGGCGGGGAAGGCGGCGAACGCGTCGGCCTGGCCGTCAGGGGTGGGGATCCGCAGAGTCTTGTCGGGCATGAATTCTCCTGTCGTCGGTTGAGGTAGCTGTCAACACGACGAAGGAGGCGGGGCCCGCGCGGCGCTCAGAAGAGCACCGGGTAGCCGATCCGTGAGTGGCGCAATGCCGTCCCGGTAGTCATCGCTGATCAACCTACCCCATCGGGACTGACCTAGTCCCGATGGAAGTACCGCTTCCCCCGGGACGCCGACGCCAGCGCGGCGACCAGCGCCATCGCCGCGGCCGCGACGAACACCGTGACCAGTCCGTCGTGGAACGGCCCGGAAATGAGGGTCGGGAAGAACTCCTTGCCGGTCAGCGCGGCGGAATCGGCGGGGGAGAGCTGCCCGAGCACGCCCGGCCCGACCAGGTGCGCCACCGGGTTGCTGCCCAGGAACGCGGCGAACAGGGTGCTCACCGGCGGCAGCTGGGCGATGTTCGCGGCGACCTCCGCGGGAATGCCGTGCGCCCGCAGCCCGCCGGTGAGCGTCGAGGGCAGCGAGCCGGCCAGCCCGGCGATCATCAGCGAGAAGAAGACGCCGATGGACAGCGACGTCCCGGAATTCTGGAACGTCGAGCGCATGCCGGACGCGACGCCGCGCTGGTGGTCCGGCACGCTGCTCATGATCGCGGAGGTGTTGGGCGCGGAGAACATGCCCTGCCCGATCCCGCTCAGCACGAGCAGCGCCGCGAACGCCGGATAGCTGAAGTCCACCGGCAGCGCGAGCAGCCCGAGGAACGCGCCGGCGACGAGCAGCAGCCCGCCGGTGGAGAACAGCCGCGCGCCGAAGCGGTCGGAGAGGAATCCGGAGACCGGACCGGCGATCAGGAACCCGGCGGTGAGCGGCAGCAGGTAGATCCCGGCCCACAGCGGGGTTCGCTCGTAGTCGTACCCGTGCAACGGAAGCCAGATCCCCTGCAGCCAGATGATGAGCATGAACTGCATCCCGCCGCGCGCGATCGCGGTGAGCAGCGCGGCGAGGTTCCCGGCGGTGAACGCGCGGACGCGGAACAGCGACAGCTGGAACATCGGAGCCGGCACCCTGGTCTCGATCACGCAGAACCCCGCCAGCAGCGCGATTCCGGCGCCGAGCCCGCCGAGCACCCACGGGTTGCCCCACCCGGTCGCCGCACCGCCGTAGGGCTGGATGCCGTAGGTGATCGAGGCGAGGACGACCGCCGTGCCGAGGGCGAAGGTGACGTTGCCGCCCCAGTCGATCCGCGATCGTCGCGGGCGGCTGATCTCGCGGAGGCTGCGGATGGACCAGACGGTGCCGAAAACGCCGAACGGCACGCTCACCCAGAACACCGCGCGCCAGTCGAGTTCGGCCAGCAGGCCGCCCGCGACCAGCCCGAGGAACTGCCCGGCCAGCGCGGTGATCTGGTTGACGCCCAAGGCCATTCCCCGTTGTTCGCGCGGGAAAGCGTCGGTGAGGATCGCCGCGGAGTTCGCGGTGAGCATCGCGCCGCCGACGGCCTGCACCACCCGCCAGCCGATCAGCCACAGCGCCCCGCCGGCCGCGCGGAACGGGTCGAACGACAGCGCCACCGAGGCGACGCTGAAGATCACGAACCCGACGTTGTACATCCGGACGCGGCCGAACATGTCGCCGAGCCGCCCGAGCGTCACCACCAGGACCGCGGACACCAGCAGGTAGCCGAGGATCATCCACAGCAGATAGCCGATGTTGGCCGGGGCCAGCGGGTCCAGGCCGATGCCGCGGAAGATCGCGGGCAGCGAGATGATCACGATCGACCCGTCCAGCGCCGACATCAGCACGCCGAGAGTGGTGTTGGAGAGCGCGACCCACTTGTACCGCCCGCTGTGCCGCGCCTGGCTGTCGATCGTCCGGTCCGCCACGATCGACAGCCTAGACTGATAAATCTAGCCTGTTCAACTGGTGCGAAACGGGTATCCCGGACGAACTGTCCGGGTAGCGGCACGCTCCTGGTTGCCGTCCTTCTTTTCGCCGAGGATGGAGGGGAACGAAGGAGAAATCGGTGAAAGCTGCTGTGCTCAAGGAATTCGGGCTTCCGTTGTCGGTCGAGGAGGTCGCGGATCCGGTGCCGGGCACCGGGGAAGTGGTCGTGGACGTCGTCGCGGCGCCGGTGCTGCACTACACCGCCGAGGTGGTCAGCGGCGCCCGGCGGTATCTGCTGGACCTGCCCGCGATCCTGGGGACCGGTGCGGTCGGCCGGGTGCGTTCGGCCGGCCCGGACGCGACGAAACTCAAGCCGGGCGACTGGGTCCGGTGCGACCCGACGGTCCGCTCCCGCGACGACGCGGTGACCCCCGATGTCGTCTTGCAGGGGTTGACGGCCCGCGGCGACGGAGGATTGGCGTTGCAGCGCCGTTTCCGGCACGGCGGGTTCGCCGAGCGGATCATGGTCCCGACCGAGAACGCGGCTCCGCTGGGCGACATCGACGAGGCGGACGCCGGCCGGTGGGCGGCGCTCGGGATTTGCCTGGTTCCCTACGGCGGCCTGCTCGACGGCGGGCTTCAGCCGGGCGAGACGGTGCTGATCAGCGGCGCGACCGGCACGTACGGCGGCGCGGCGGTCGCGGTGGCGATCGCGATGGGCGCGGGCCGGGTGATCGCGCCGGGCCGGAACCGGGCGGCGCTCGCCGATCTGGAGCGGCGCTTCGGCCACCGCGTCCGGACGGTCGTGTTGGGCGGCAACGAAGACGAAGACCGCGCGGCGATGCAGGCGGCCGCGGCGGGGCCGGTCGATCTGGTGCTGGATCTGCTGCCGCCGTCGGCTTCGGCGACGGCGGTCCGGGCCGCCGCGATGACCGTGCGGGAGTTCGGCCGGGTCGTGCTGATGGGCGGGATCGGGGACGAGGTGACGTTGCCGTACCCGTGGCTGATGCTGAACAGCGTGACAGTGCGCGGGCGGTGGATGTACCCGCGCGACGCGGTTCCGAAGCTGATCGCGCTGGCCCGGTGCGGACTGCTGGACTTGACGCAGTTCGCGGTCGACGAGTTCGCGTTGTCCGCGGCGGGGGAGGCGGTGGAGCACGCGGCCGAGGTGGGCGGGCGGTTCCGGCTCACGGTGCTGCGGCCGTGAGCCGGAACCGTCCTTAGTGGACGTGGACCGGTTCCCACCGGGGGAACGGATCGTCGGCGGCGCGGGCATCGGACAGGCAGCTCTCTAACGCGTCGAGCAGCGCGGCGTGTTCGAGCCCGACGCCGATGAACACCAGCTCCTGCCGCGGCTCGTCGGCGACGCCCTGCGGCTCGAACCGCGCGACGCTGCCCGCCTGCGACCACAGGCCGAGTGTGCCCGGGCGCGTGCTGAGGCTGAAGAACCCCTTCGACCGCAGCACCGTCCCGAACTCGCCGGAGTCGAGCCGCGACGTGACGAACTCCCACAGCGGCACCGGGTCGAACGCGCGTCCGGAGCGGAACACGACGCTGGAGATGCCGTACTCCTCGGTCTCCGGCACGTGGTCCCCGTTCAGCTCCGCCACCCAGCCCGGTGCTTGCTGTGCGCGTTCGGCGTCGTATCGCCCGGTGCCGAAGACCCGCGCCAGCGGCACCCGGCCGAACTCCGCGGACACGACGTCGGCCGCCGGGTTGAGGCGGCGCAACGAGGCGAGCAATCGGTCCTTTTCGGACGGCGTGACCAGGTCGGTTTTGTTCAGCAGCAGCACATCCGCGAACTCGACCTGGTCCATCAGCAGGTCGCTGACTGTCCGTTCGTCGCCGTCGTACTGGTCCAGCCTGCGCTCGACCAGGCTGTCGCCGCGGGCCAGTTCGCGGGCGAAGTTCGCCGCGTCCACGACGGTGACCATCGTGTCCAGCCGCGCCGACGACAGCACCGGGGCGCCGTCGTCGGCGGGGAAGGAGAACGTCGCGGCCACCGGCATCGGCTCGGAGATCCCGCTGGACTCGATGAGCAGATGGTCGAACCGCCCGTCGCCGCAGAGCCGCGCGACCTCCTCGAGCAGGTCCTCCCGCAGGGTGCAGCAAATGCACCCGTTGGTCATCTCGACCAGCCGTTCGCCGGTCCGCGACACGCTGTCCCGCACGAGCGCGGCGTCGATGTTGACCTCGCTCATGTCGTTCACGATCACCGCGACGCGCAGCCCGTCCCGGTTGGCCAGGATCTGGTTGAGCAGCGTGGTTTTCCCGGCGCCGAGGAATCCGGAAAGGACAGTGACCGGGACGCTCACTTTTCGAGCCGCTGGAAGTGCTTGATCAGCTTGCGCGGCACCAGTTTCCGCTCGCCGTCCACGACGATCGGCACCAGGTCCGGCACCGCCGCCTTCCACTGCGAGCGCCGGGACCGGGTGTTGCTGCGCGACATTTTCCGCTTCGGGACGGCCATCAGCGCGCACCCCCGCTCCGGCGCTGCCCGTAGCGGCGGCGGAACTTCTCGACCTGGCCCGCCGAATCGAGGATCCGCTGGGTGCCGGTCCAGAACGGATGCGACCACGCGCTGATGTCCACCGCCACGAGCGGGTAGGTGTTCCCGTCGGACCATTCGATCGTGCGGTCGGACGTGGCGGTGGAGCGGGTCAGGAACGCGTCGCCGGTCGACGAGTCCTTGAAGACCACCGGGTGGTAGTCGGGATGGATGCCGGGTTTCACAGGGTTTCGTCCTTCTGGTTGGCGGCGTTCGCGTGCCGGTCGGTTTCTTCGGTTTCTTCGCAGGGGTCCTCGTGCCAATTCCCGAACGGGTCGGGGTATTCGCGCCAGGCCGCTTCGCCCTCGGCCAGCTCGGCGTCGGTGAGCAGGGCGGCTCGCAAGGCGCTCTCGATCTCCGCCGGCGCGGCCTGATCGGTGACGATCACTAATTCCTGTGCGCGGTCGCCGTGCACCGGGTCCCAGCGCAGCGAGGCGAGCGTGCGGCGTTCGGGGGAGACGTCGGCCCAGTCCGGCCCGTCCGGCGAGGCGAGCCACGGCCCGGCGTGCCCGATGCCGAGCCCGCCGCCCGCCGATTCGATCCAGAACGCGACGTCCGGCTGGCTCGCCACCCAGGCGCGGCCGCGGGTGCGGACCACTCCGTCGAGCAGCAGGTCGATCGCCTCGTGCAGCCGCTGCGGGTGGAACGGGCGCTGCGTGGTGAACTGCAGCAGCTCGATGCCGCAGTCCGGGTGCAGCGGCGGCGCGCCGCGCAGCAACGCGCCGTGCAGGTCGGTGACCTCGCCGCGGCGGGCGTCGGCGGGGATCGCGGCGAACAGCCCGGCGGCGTCGGTGCGGGCCAGTTCGACGCGCGGCACGGACGGCGCGACCCGGTCCAGCACCGCCGAGGATTTGGCCGCGGACCAAGCGTCCGCCGCCGCTCCGGCGAGCACGAGGACGTCCGCGGATTCCGCTTGGGACAGTGCGACCTGCGCGACCGTCCGCTCGTCTTCCGGACTGCCCCGCAGGCCGCGCTCGGCGAGCAGGTCGTCGCCGGTGACGTCGCCGAGCCACGTCGCGCGGTCGAGCACGGTGAAGACCGCTTCGAGTTCGACGTCGTCGCTGACCGGGCGATCGCCGACCAGGACGTTGCGGATCGCCCAGCTCACCGGTTCGGCCTCCATCGCCTCGTCCAGCCGCACCACGATGCGGTCGACCTGAGGCATCCGGGCCAGCCGGCGAAGCAGCGGCAGCAGGTCCTCGCGCAGCGTGCAGTTCACGCAGCCGTGCGCGAGTTCGAGCGGTGTCAGCTCGTCGCGGCCGCGCAGCCGGATCCGGCGGCGGACGACGCCGGATCCGATGGCGCGGAGGTCGTGGTGGACGACGGCGGTGCCGGGGTTCGCGCTGACCAGGAGCGCGGCGAGGGCATCGGCTTGCGTGGCGCGGGCGATCCCGCTGCAGAGCACGAGCGGGACACGCGGACGTGGGGGCACTGGATCTCCAGACGACGGGGCGGGGTACGGTGACGAGCGTAGTTGAACATGAATGTCACTATCAACTTGGGAGGGTCCGTGTCAGCCGTGTGCCAGGTCACCGGCCGCAAGCCGGGCTACGGCAAGCAGGTCTCGCATTCGCACCGCCGCACGTCGCGGCGCTGGGAGCCGAACCTGCAGACGCGCCGCTACTACGTGCCGAGCCTCGGCCGCGCGGTGCGGCTCAAGGTGTCGGCGAAGGGCATGAAGACGATCGACAAACGCGGCATCGACGCCGTCGTCGACGACCTCGTGGCGAAGGGAGTGAAGCTCTAGTGTCCTGCGCCTGAAATTCGTTGGCAATATCGTGCGAGTGAATCGATGATCTCTTCGGCGGTCTTGGTCCACACGAACGGCTTGGGGTTCT
>NZ_JBVKDQ010000018.1:0-114162 GCF_055633755.1 Amycolatopsis sp. NPDC114484
ACGGTTCCCGCGCCTGGAACTGGTGCGGGTCGACGGCGGCTACGTCAACTCCAAGGACGCGATGCTGGTGGACTGGGCCCGCCGGGAAGAAAACGTGGAGATCGTGGCGGTGCCCCGGAACGCGGATATGCGAGGCTTTCAGGTGCTGCCCAGACGGTGGGCGGTGGAACGAACCTTCGGCTGGCTGACGAGGTGCAGGCGCTTGACCCGCGACTACGAACGAAAAACCGCCCACGCCGAAGCGATGATCCAGTTCGCGATGATCCGGTTGATGGCCGCCCGCCTCGCCGACGAGCACATCGAACCCCGCGGCCCCATCGAAACCGAAGCAGCACGCCGCCTAGCCCAAGACCACGACGACTAACCACCCAGGTTCCGCAACACCCCCTCAGGGTTCCCCTCACGGACAATCAGGGCCGCAGGCGGTGCAGGTCCCGGGGGAAGAGCGTCGCCCCGCGCACGTTGGCCACGCCCAGCACTCGCGCGACCCACCGCTCCAGCCCGATCGCGAACCCGCCGTGCGGAGGCATTCCGTACGCGAACGCGTCGAGGTAGTCCGCGTACTGCCCGGCTGCCTCGCCGAGCACGGCCAGGTAGTCCGCGTACCGGTGGAGCCGCTGGCCGCCGGTCACCAGTTCCAGGCCGCGGAACAGCAGGTCGAAACTGTTCGACCGGGCCGGGTCCGCCGGGTCCGGATGGGTGTAGAACGGCCGTTTCGCGATCGGGTATCCGGTCACGAACAAGAATTCCGACCCGTGTTCCCGTTCGGCCCACTCGCACAGCCACCGTTCGTGCGCGGGCGCGAGGTCTGGTTCGCCGCGCGGGTCCTCGCCGGTGTGCCGGGCCAGAAGTTCTTGTGCCGCGGCGAAATCGATCGACGGAATCTCCTCCGGCACCACCGGCGCGTCCGGGCCCGCCGCGGCGGCCATCTCCGCTAGGACGTCGCGCAGCACTGCCATCACTTCGCGGTGGTCGGTGATGAAGCCCAGTTCCGCGTCGAGACTCGTGTATTGCGCCAGATGCCGGGCGGTGTCGTGCGGCTCGGCCCGAAAAACCGGGCCCACCTCATACACCCGCTCGAACACCCCGACCATGGCCTGCTTGAAAAACTGCGGCGACTGCGCGAGATAGGCCGGACGTCCGAAGTAGTCCAGCTGAAACACATTCGCTCCGGATTCCGTCGCGGTAGCGACGATCTTCGGCGTGTGGATCTCAGTGAACCCCTGACCGTCCAGCGCTCGCCGAAACGCCGCGACGCTGGCTGCAGCTACTTCAAACCGCCTGCGCAGCAACGGATGTCGCAACGCGACCGCGGCATTGTTCAGCACTACAGGCAAACCAGCGGCCACCTCAGGCCGGTAAAGATCAAACGGCGGCCGCTTCTCCGGTGCGGACAACACCTCCACCGCGGGCTCGCGCAGCTCAACCCCTTGCGGTGCTTGAGGATTGGCGACCACTTCGCCAGTGAGTCGCACAACGGTCTCCTCGGCGACCTCCGGCGGTTCGGCGAAAACCGCCTGCGCGGTCCCGGACCGGTCGCGAACGACCAGGAACGCCACGGATTTCAGCACTCGCCGGCGGTGCACCCAGCCGGCGATCGTTGCGGTGGAGCCCACGCGGTCACGCAGGCAGGCCACCGGGGTGCGGGTACTCATTCCTTCTCCTGAGCGCACTCGGCGACCCCTTGGGGGTGCGGGCGAGAAGGGACACTCGCGGTGCCACCGCACCTTCGCCGCCGGATGGGCGGCCTCGTTCTGGCCGGGTGACGGCGGCCGGGCCGGCGGGGCATTTCCTCCCCGCACTCGGGAGTGTCTTCGCGCTGGGCCGCGACGCTGCCTTCTCACCGGCGGCAGCTCTCTGTCCCTCGCCGTGCCCCGCGCTACTCGTCTCCGTCAACGTGTTGCCCGCGACGGTAAAGCACCGCCGCCGCCCGCGTCGCCTGATTTACCGATCCGGCCAAAAGCAGGCCGACCCCCACCCGGCACGTAACTGTTGCTACGAAGCCGTTAGGCCGTGGCTGTGGTCGGATCAGTAACGACCGGCCCGCTACCGGACGCCCAGCAGATGCTCCAGGGCGAGCTGGTTGAGCCGGGTGAAGTGGTACCCGCGCCGCCCGGCCGCCTCGACGTCGAACTCGTCGGCAGCCAGATCGTCCAGGGTCTCGCCCGCGGCGAGCGTCGGCGTGGCCAGCTCCGGCACCCGCGACGCGGCGAGCGCTTCGGCGACCTCCGGATCGGCCCGGAACGCGCGGGCTTTCTCGCGCAGGATCAAGTAGGTGCGCATGTTCGCCGCCGCGGAAACCCAGACGTCCTCGGGATCCTCGGTGCGCAGCGGCTTGTAGTCGAAGTGCCGCGGGCCGTCGTAGCCGCCGTGCTCCAGGAGGTCGACGAGGAAGAAAGCGCTGGTGAGGTCACCGTGGCCGAAGATCAGGTCCTGGTCGTACTTCGGGCCGTGCTGGCCGTTGAGGTCGAGGTGGAACAGCTTGCCCTGCCACAGCGCCTGCGCGATGCCGTGCACGAAGTTCAGCCCGGCCATCTGCTCGTGGCCGACCTCCGGGTTCAGCCCGAACAGCTCGGGCCGGTCCAGCTGCGAGATGAAGCCGAGCGCGTGGCCGATCGTCGGCAGGAGGATGTCGCCGCGCGGCTCGTTCGGCTTCGGCTCCAGCGCGAAGCGAAGGTCGTAGCCTTGCGAGACGGCGTAGTCGGCGAGGACGTCGAGACCTTCCTTGTACCGGGCGAGTGCGGCGCGGACGTCTTTCGCCGCATCGGATTCCGAGCCCTCGCGACCGCCCCACAGGACGTAGGTTTCCGCGCCGAGTTCCGCGGCGAGGTCGAGATTGCGCCGGACCTTGGTGAGCGCGTACCGCCGGATGTCGCGGTCGTTGCTGGTCAGGCCGCCGTCCTTGAAGACCGGGTGGCTGAACAGGTTCGTCGTCGCCATCGGCACGCGCAGGCCGGTTTCGGCCAGCGCCTGCTTGAACTCGCCGATCGCGACGTCGCGGTCCGGCTCGGTGGCGAGGAGGTCGTCGTCGTGGAAGGTGACCCCGTACGCGCCCAGTTCGGCCAGCCGGTGCACGCTCTCGACCGGGTCGAGCGGCGGCCGGGTGGCGACGCCGAACGGGTCGGCCGCGGGCCAGCCGACGGTCCACAACCCGAATGAGAATTTGTCCTCCGGCACGGGGGCGTAGTCGGCCATGCCCGTCCTTTCATTTAGTTCACGATGTAGACTAAATACTGCGCCGCGGCCGCCCCGGCCGTCAAGAGCGGAGGTTGAGATGGAGCCGGTTCGGCATGACGCGATGCGCGCGCGGAACCTCGAGCTGGTGCTCGGCGAGATCAGCCGCGGCGGCCCGCTGACCCGCGCCGCGCTGGCGGAGCTGACCGGGCTGACAAAGTCGACTGTGTCCACTTTGGTCGGGTCGCTGCTGGACGCTGGTTTCCTGGCCGAGACCGCCGCCGTGCGGGCGGGGGAACGCGGCCGGCCCGGTGTCGAGGTGTCGCTGAGCGGCGGGCGGATCGCTTCGCTGGGGCTTGAGGCCAATGTGGACTATCTCGCCGCGTGCGTCCTCGACTTGACTGGCGCGGTCCGTCGGTCAGTTCGGATCGAGCGCGACAACCGCGCGGTGCCAGCGGAAACCGTCCTGGCGGCGGTGCGGGAGCTGGCTTCCTCGGAACTGGCGGAGGCGCGCGAGCTGGGCTTGACGGTCGCGGGCGCGGTGCTCGCGGTGTCCGGTCCGGTGCGGGACGGCGTGGTGCTGAGCGCGCCGAACCTCGGCTGGCGGAATGTGCCCGTTTCGCTGGACCTGCCGGTCCCGGTTTCGGTGGACAACGAGGCCAATCTCGGTGCGCTGGGCGAGCTGTGGTTCGGAGCCGGGACGGCGGATTTCCTATACGTATCCGGCGAGATCGGCATCGGCGCGGGGCTGGTGGTGGACTCCGGATTGTTTCGCGGCACCGGCGGAGAGCTGGGGCACGTACTGGTTTCCCCGTCCGGCCCGTCCTGTCGCTGCGGCGCGGTCGGCTGCCTGGAGACCTTTGCCGGGCAGGAAGCGATGCTGACCGCGGCGGGAGTATCCACAGTGGACGATCTCTGCGGTGCGTTGAGCGCGGGCGACGCAACGGCGTTGTCAGCGGTTTCGGCGGCGGGGGAGGCTTTGGGACTGGCGCTGGCGTCGGCGGTCAATCTCGTCGATGTGAACCGAGTGGTGCTCGGCGGGGTGTTCGGGCCGCTGTTTTCCTGGCTGGCCCCCGCCGCGGAAGCGGTGCTGCGGGCGCGCTTGACCGGCTTGCGTGGATCGGTGCCGGTGCTGAGCCCCTCCGCCCTCGGCGATTCCGCCGCGACACTGGGCGCGGCGGGCCGGACGATCCATCAGGTTTTAGCTGATCCAGGGCCGTTCCTCGCCCGTTAGCCCAGGTTTTCGGCGAGCAGGGTCACGACGTCGCGCCAGGCCCGCTCGGCGTGTACCGCGTGATAGCCGACGCCGGGGAGAATCCTCTGCTTCTGGCCGACCGGCGGGTGGTGGAAGGCGTGCAGGGCGCCGCCGTAGACCGTCAGCCGCCAATCGACGCCCGCGGCCTGCATCTCGGCGGCGAACGCGTCCCGTTGCGCGGGCGGCATGATCGGGTCCTCCGAGCCGACGCCCGCCCACACCGGGCAGCGGATGTTCGCCGCCTCGCCCGGCCGTCCGGTGACCAGCCCGTTGATCGTGCCGATCGCGCGCAGATCGACGCCCGCGCGGCCGAGTTCCAGCACGATCGCGCCGCCGGTGCCGTAGCCGATCCCGGCGATCCGGCTCGGGTCGGTCCGCGGTTCGGCGAGCAGCACGTCGAGCGCCGCGTGGCCGATCTCGCGCATGCGGTCGGGGTTGTCGAGCAGCGGCAGGCAGCGGGCCAGCATCTCGTCGGGATCGGTGAACCAGCGACCGCCGTGGATGTCGAAGGCCAGCGCGACGTAGCCCAGTTCGGCCAAGGCGTCGGCCCGTGCGCGTTGAAAGTCGTTGAGACCGGTGCCCTCCGGGCCGATCAGGACCGCGGGCCGAGGGCCGGAGCCCGCGGGGAGCGCGAGGCGCCCGACCATGGTGAGGCCGTCGGCCGGGTACTCGACGGTGCGCGTCGTGACGGTCTCCATGAGAACCCACCGTAGTGAGCGCCGGGTCCCGGCGGAGTGCTGTTCACCGTCGGCGGACACGTCCATTCAGGTGACCCCCTCGCAGGGACTCCCGGAAACATGTTAGGAAAGCTTCCTAACTAAAGGAGGATCCGGATGCGCAAGACGATGGTGCTCACCGCGGCCGTGCTCGCGGTGGCCGGAGCGGTGCCCGCGGTCGCGACGGCGGGAGACAGTCCCGCGGCGGACTCCAGCGGCTGGCATCCGAAGGCGCGCAACATCGTTTACATCCAGGGCGACGGCATGGGCGCGGCGCAGCGGGAGTTCGTCCGGCTCGCGACCACCGGCCGGGCGGGCGACCTGGTGATGAACCGGCTCCCGGTCACCGGCATGGTGCACACCGACCCCGGCGACCCGGAAGAACTCGTCACCGACTCGGCCGCCGCCGCGACCGCGCTGGCTACCGGGCACAAGACCCGCAACGGCGCGGTCGGCCAGGATGCGCAGGGCCGTCGGCTGCTGACCGTTCTTGAGCAGGCGAAACGCGCTGGGAAGTCGACTGGCCTGGTCACGACCGCGCAGGTCACCGGTGCTTCGCCGGCCGCGTTCGCGTCGCACGTTCCTTCTCGCGACCTGCAGAGCGACATCGCCAAGCAGTACATCACCGAGAGCCGCCCGGAAGTCCTTCTCGGCGGCGGCGAGGACTGGTGGCTGCCGAAGGGCGATCCCGGCGCGTGGCCGGACAAGCCGGGCGAGGAAAGCCGCAGCACGCACGGGAATCTCGTCGAGCGGGCGAAGCGGTCCGGCTACACCTACGTGCGCAATGCCGGCGAACTCGCCGCGACCCGCGCGCCGCGGCTGCTCGGGCTGTTCGCGAACGAGGACATGGTCGACTACGGTACGGACGGAAAGGGTGCGTACCAACCGAAAGTCGCGCTGCCCGTGATGGCGAAGAAGGCGCTCGACACGCTTTCCGCCAACCCGCGCGGTTTCTTCCTGTTCCTGGAAGAAGAAGGCATCGACGGAATGTCCCACGAAAACAACGCCCACGGCGTCCTCGACGCGGGCCGAGCGCTCGACGCGGCCGTCTCCGAGGTGCTTCGCTTCACCCGCTCGCACCCGGACACCCTGGTGATCATCGGCGGCGACCACGAGACCGGCGGACTGGCCATTGAGGACACTGACGGTGCTCCCGAAGGCAACGAGGACGGTCCGTTCCCCGTTCCCGGCACCAAACTTTCGCTGACCGTCGACTGGACGACCGGCGACCACAGCGGCGTGCCGACTCCGGTCACCGCGACCGGCCCCGGCTCGGACCGGCTCGACGGAACCTTGGACAACACCGACGTCTACCGTGCGATGGTTTCCGCCGCACACCTTTCATGAAGCCAGATTCGTGACTCCGTCGTAGTCGCCGACCGCGGCTTCTCCGGTGACGTCGTACTCCAGCAGCATTAACCCGCTCGGTGTGGCTTCGTGGTGGGCGAGCCGTAACCCGGTCGCCGCCGCGGGATGCGGAAACTGCAGCCGTCCCGCGCCAAGCACTGTCGGTGCGACAACCAACCGGACCTTGTCCACGACTCCCGCGGACAGCAGGGTGTTGCCGAGCCGGGCGCTGCCGTGAATCTGCAGCTCCCGGCCCGGCTGCGCCTTGAGCTCTCGGACTGCGGCCACGGGATCGCCGCGCAGCACGGTGGTCGGCGCCCAGCCGCCGGTTTCGATCGTGTTCGACACGACGTACTTCGGCAGCGAGTTCATCCGCTCGGCGAACGGATCGTCGACGGCGGGCCAGTCCCGGGCGAACGAGGTGTAGGTCCGGCGACCGAACAGCAGACCGTCGGCGCGGTCCAGCCACTCGGAGGCTCGTTGGACGAAGGTTTGGTCGAGATGCGGAACGAACCAGCCGCCGCGACCGAACCCATCGCTGGTGTCCTCTGTGGACGATCCGGGCCCTTGGCTGACACCGTCGAGAGTGACGAACGCGGTGCTCGTGATCCGCATCAGGAACCGCTTTCCGCTATTCGCGCGAGCTGGGCGGTGACGGTGCCCCACCCGTCAGCGAATCCGAGATCGGCGTGCCGTTCCCGCGCTGCCGGATCCCCGTGCCGAACCAGGACGCGGTAATCCGTGCCGTCCGGATGATCTCGGAGGAGAACCTCGGCCGTCATCGCCACCGGCTGCGGGTTCGCCGGCCGCCAGCCGCTGTCGAGCGCGTTCGTGAATACGATCCGCTCATAGTCTTCGACGACGAGGAAACACGCGTCCAGATGCGGGACGAAGGTCTCGCCGTCCTCGCTCATCCTCGTGACGAACGCACCCCCAGCGCGCACGTCCAATTCGTCGACGCGACACCGCAGCGGCGCGGGAATCCACCACCGTGCGAGGCTCGCCGGTCGGTCCAGGCGTCCCAGACGCGCTCGCGGGGCGCGCGGATGACGCGGTCGAGGGAAAGATCGAGGTCGGGGTTCACGGCTGGTCCTCCTGGCCGGCGACGAACCGCTCGAGCCGGTCGGTGCGCCCGGCCCAGACGCGCCGCTGCTCGGCGAGCCAGTCCTCGACGAGCGCGAACCGTTCGCGATTGAGCTCGCACGTCCGCACCCGCCCGGACTTCACGGTGCGGATCAACCCGTGCGATTCGAGCATCCGCACGTGCTTCATGAAGGAGGGCAACGTCATCGGCGCCTCGCCCGCGAGGTCGCCCACGCTCGCCGGTCCCTGGCCGAGCCGCCGCACGACGGCCCGCCGGGTCGGATCGGCGAGGGAGGCGAAGACCCCGTCGAGGGTGGTCGAATACTGAGCCATGAGGCTAAGTATTACGGGAGGAGGATAGTTAGCGCAAGGGCTAAGTGTTGGAGGGTCGACGCCGTGGTCGGGCAAGCCGGCCGCGTCCCGCGCATCGCTCGATCTGTGCGGAGAGGGGCGGACCAGCGGGCGCGGTCCAGCGAGAAGAAGTGGCAACCGAGGGAGTCGAACCCTGCGCGGCTTGTGAAGGCGGCGCTCCTGACCGGCCCTGACCCTTCGGCGGGCGACGGCTGCCTTGCTTTGCGTATACCCGCTTCAACGTCCGCCCCCGCACCGGAATTCCCGCTTCACCCGAACGGGCGCGGGCTGGCAGGCTGGGCGCATGGACGATCTTCTCCTCCGCCGGGTCCGGGTCGGGTTGCAGGGGCCGCTCGCCGACGTCCGCGTGCGCGACGGTGTCGTGTCTGCCGTCGAGGAACCGGGCGCGGGGACCGGGTTCGCTGCGCGCGTGCTCGACGGGCACGGCGGCACGCTCCTGCCCGGGCTAATCGACGCGCACGCTCATCTCGTGCAGTGGGCCGGTTTCCGCAGGCGCATCCCGCTGGACAGCGCGCGGTCCGCCGTGGGAGCGGTCGAGTTGCTGATGGAGAAGCTGCTCGACGCTCCGGCGCGGGAACTCGTCGTCGGAGTCGGGTTCCGGGACGCGCTTTGGCCGGACCGCCCGCACAAGGATCTGCTGCAGCGGGCGCTTCCCGGCCGCGCGGTGGCGTTGTTCAGCGCGGATTTGCATACCCTCTGGCTCAGTCCGGCGGCGTTGAAGCTGATCGGGCGGGAGCATCCGACCGGCGTCCTGCTGGAGAACGACTGCATGAGCGCCACGGCCGCGCTGCCGTCGGCACCCGTCGAGGTCCAGGACGGCTGGGTCGCCGACGCGTTGGCCGCTGCGGCCAAGCGGGGCGTGACGTCGGTAGTCGACTACGAATACGCGGACACAGTCGCGGATTGGACTCGCCGGGCAGCCACCGCGAAACCGGCGGCCCGGGTTTCCTGTGTCATCGCACGGTATCTGCTGGACGAGACTATCCAAAGAGGACATCGAACCGGCGACGTCTTGGAAGCGGGCGACGGGTTGCTCACGGTCGGCCCGTTCAAGCTCTTCGTCGACGGGTCGCTGAACACCCGCACCGCTTACTGTCACGAGGCATACCCGGGCTCCGGCGAGAAGGGGCTGCTGGAGCTGCCACCGGAGGAGCTGGTGCCGTTGCTGCGCCGCGCGCACGAACACGGGCTGACCCCGGCGGTGCACGCGATCGGCGACCACGCCAACACCATCGCGCTGGACGCGTTCGCGGAGGTCGGCTGCCCGGGCCGGATCGAGCACGCGCAGCTGCTTCGGCCCGAGGACGTGCCGAGGTTCGCCGCGCTCGGTCTGGTCGCGAGTGTGCAGCCCGCGCACCAGCCCGACGACCGCGACGTCGCCGACCGGCATTGGCCCGGCCGCACCGAGCGCGCGTACGCCTATCGCGGTTTGCTGGAGTCGGGGGCCCGGCTGGAACTCGGCTCGGACGCTCCGGTCGCGCCGCTCGATCCGTGGGACGGGATCGCCGCCGCGGTCGGGCGGACCGACGACGAGCGGGAACCGTGGCATCCGGAGCAGGCCATTCCGCTGGCGGACGCGTTGGCGGCGTCGTCGGGCGGCCGGCGTGGCGTCCGGGTCGGCGACGTGGCCGATCTGGTGCTGACGGCGGCCGACCCGAGTGGACTGTCCACAAAGGAACTGCGGGAAATGCCGGTGTCCGCGACGATCGTGGCGGGGAGGCCGACGCATCTGGCGTAGCGGCCGCGGACTACTTTCCGTGCGGGTCCGCGGCGTTGAGCATCGCCACCACCTGGTGGTAGTCGCCGCGGGCCTCGCCGTGGCGGAGGAATTTGACGTTCTCGACCTGGATCTCGGTGGCGTCCGGCTGGGTTTCGAGCAGCGTCATGACCTCGGCGACGAAGGCGTCCAGCGGCATCGCGAACTCGCTTTCCTCCTGACCGGGCAGAAGTGCGGTGCGCACGGACGGCGGCACCAGTTCGACCACCTTCACCGAGGTGTCGGCCAGTTGCAGCCGCAGCGATTCGCTGAGCATGTGGATCGCGGCCTTGGACGCGTTGTAGCTCGGGGTGGCCTTCAGCGGCGCGAAGGCGAGGCCAGACGAAACGGTGAGGATGGTGGCGTCCGGACGGGTCTGCAGATGCTCGACAAGCGCGGCGATGAGCCGGATCGGGCCGAGGACGTTGGTGGTCACGGTCGCTTCCGCGCTGTCGGCAAAGGACTCCGGCCGATGCCAGTCCTCGACGCGGATGATGCCCGCCATCGGCACGAGCACGTTGAGATCCGGATGCTTCGCAAGCACCTCCTTCGCCGCGGCTTCGATGCTCGCCGGATCGGTGGTGTCGATCTGGACGGTGTCGAGACCGGGGTGGTCGGCGGCGATCTGCGCGAGCAGTTCGGTGCGCCGACCGCCGACGATGACGGTATTGCCCTTCGCTTGCAGTTCACGGGCGAGAGCGAGGCCGATGCCGCTGGTCGAGCCGGGGATGAAGACGGTGTTTCCGGTGATGTTCATGCCACTGAGTTTCGGCGGCCCGAAGCGGCGGCGGCAGAGACCGTGTATCGGGGGATCGGCGATCCCTGGCTGGCACGCCCGGCCGAGTCGATACTGGACACATGGATCGAGCTGAGCTGGCTGTCTTCCTGCGCGGCCGCCGCGAGGGGCTGCGGCCTGCGGACGTCGGACTGCCCGCGGGCGCGCGACGGCGGGCGGCCGGGTTGCGACGCGAGGAGGTCGCGGCGCTGGCGGCGATGTCCACCGACTATTACACGCGGCTGGAGCAGCAGCGCGGACCGCAGCCGAGCGAGCAGATGCTGGCCGCGCTGGCCAGGGCCCTGCGGCTGACCGACGACGAGCGGGACTACCTGTTCCACCTCGCGGGCCGCACCGCGCCGTCGCCGATCGTGGCGGCGACGCACGTCGCGCCGGCGCTGATGCGGGTGCTCGACCGGCTGTCGGACACTCCCGCGCTCATCCTGTCGAACCTCGGCGAGGTACTGGTGCAAAACCGGCTCGCCGAGGCGCTGTACGGCGACCGGTCGCAGTACACCGGACTGGCGCGCAGCGAGATCTACCGCTGGTTCACCGACCCGGGCGAACGGCTGGTCTACCCCGCACACGACCGGGACAGGCAGAGCCGGGCTCTGGTCGCGAACCTGCGGGTGGTGCACGGGTCGGTGGGCCCGCGCTCGCGCGCGGGCGAGCTGGTGCGCGCGTTGACCCGGGAAAGCCCGGAGTTCGCGCGGTTGTGGGAAGAACACCAGGTGGCCAAACGGTTCGAGGACCACAAGGTGCTCGTGCATCCGCAGCTGGGGGAGATCGAGGTGGACTGCCAGGTGCTGTTCACCGAGGACCAGTCGCAGGCGTTGCTGGTGCTGACCGCCCCGCCGCGCAGCGAGGCGTTCGAGAAGATCCAGCTGCTGGGGGTGCTGGGGAACGAGCAGTTCGCGGGTTAGCTGGGTCTGGTGAGTGCTTGGCGCCGGAGGTGGCTCCGGAGGTGCTGGAATGCATTTCCTGCTGGGGTGCGATGCTCTGCGGAAGCTTCCAGGTCAGAAGAAGAAACTGGAACCGGCGCCATCGCCAGCATTGGGGCGGCGTGGTAATTGTCCAAGTATTCTCGGAATTCTCCAGAGCTGATTAAGGAGATTCGCTGAGGGATCTCAAACGGCTGGTCTCTCGCTGCGATGAATTTATGGTCGAACGCGTCGCGAATCTCTTCATCGCCACCCAGCCGCTCGAGCAGGTCACGGTTGTCGGCGTGCTGACTCTCGGCTTCTCCGGCTTCCCCGCCCCTGATTTCCAGAAGAGCAGTCCAAGATCGGCTGCAGACGGAGAAACACTCTAGCGCGGAAGCGGGCCGGTATAGGCGTCGCGAGCCTGCTCAACCGCTGGCAGGTGTTCGTCAGTCCACTCGGCAAGCGCGGCGAAAACCGGCGACAGGCTCCGGCCGAGTTCGGTGATCTCGTACTCCGCGCGCGGCGGCACCTCGGCGTAGTAGTGCCGCCGCACCAAGCCGTCGCGCTCGAGTTGCCGGAGCCGTTGCGTGAGGACCTTCCCGGTCGCGCCGAGCCGCCGTTCCAGTTCCACGAAGCGCACCGGGCCGGACTGGCTGAGCGTCCACAGGATCGGGGTCGTCCACCGGCTGAACAGCAGGTCGACGGCAGGGCTGATCCGGCACGCGGCGAGCGGATCGGCCCCGGTGTCCGAGACGGCGGTCATGCGGCTCCAATACTTTCCATGGGGAACCTACTGTACGACGGCTTTTAGCCTCGCTGTGTCGCTTCCGACCCCTAGCTGAGGAGCAAGTCTTGATCGTCGTCACTGGTGCCACGGGCAACGTCGGCCGCCTGCTTGTCGAGTCTCTGACCGAATCCGGCCACGCCGTGACCGCCGTTTCCCGAGGGGTGACCTCGCCGCAGCCTTCGCTGCCCGGCGTCACCCCGATGGTCGCGGATCTGGCTGACGCGGACAGCCTGGCCCCGGCGCTGAAGGGCGCTGAAGCACTGTTTCTGCTGGTCTCCGGCGCGGGAGCGCACGTCGACGGGGAAGCCGTTCTGAAGGCCGCCGTCGACGCTGGAGTCGAGCGGGTTGTCCTGCAGTCGTCACAGGCTGCCGGTACTCGGCCCGGCGCGGTTTCGCACGCGCCGCTGGCCGCGTTGGAGGAGACGGTCCGGTCGTCCGGTCTGGAGTGGACGGTCCTTCGTCCCGGCGGGTTCACGACCAACACCTTCGCGTGGATCCCGTCGATTCGGGCGCAGCGCAAGGTTTTCTCGCCGTTTGGCGACGTCGCGCTCCCCGCGGTGGATCCGCTCGACATCGCTGAAGTCGCCGCTTCCGCGCTGACTGATCGCGGTCACGCGGGCCGGACTTATGTCCTCACCGGACCGGAGGCGACGAGCCCGCGGCAGCGCGCGGGAATTCTCGGCGCTGCGCTCGGCGAGCCGCTGGAGTTCGTCGAACTCAGCCGTGAGCAGGCACGGGAGCCGATGCTGCAGCAGATGCCGGAGCCGGTCGCCGACGGCACGCTCGCCATCCTCGGCGAACCCACGCCGGAGGAGCTTCGAGTCAGCCCCGACGTCGAGAAGGTGCTTGGCCGCCCGGCTACGTCGTTCGCTTCGTGGGTCAGCCGCAGCGTCGATGCGTTCCGGTGATCAGAAGTCGCGGGAGTGGAGGAGGGATCGCACGCCGAGCTGCCGGCGGGGTTCGTGGCGGCGGAGCCCGTCGACAATCACCGCGACCCCGATCCACGTCGCCCCGGCGTCGGCGACCAGGGCTTGCGCGGCGAAGGCCTGGCCGCCGGTGTCGATCCAGTCGTCGACCAGCAGCGCGCGGTCGCCCGCCTGGAGCAGGCGGCGGCTGAAGCCGAGCCGGAGGTGGCGGTCCTGGTAGTCCGGCGGCGAGGTGCGCTGGAGCCACCGGTCCGAATCGCAGGCCGGGTACCGGTTTTTGCGCACCTCGACAAAGCCCGCGCCGAGCTCCACCGCGACCAGCGGCCCGAGCAGCGACCCGCGGGATTCGGGGCCCAGCACGACGTTCGGCCGCTCGCCGGCGAACAACCCGGCGAGCGCCGGTCCCAGTTCCCGCAGCAGTTCGGGCGCACGCCACCAGCCCGTCGGGTCGGGGTAGCGGCCGTGGTCCGTCCGGTCCCCGAGCACGACGGTGGCCTCGCGGATCCGGTCCGCCACAGTGCTCGTGCGCATGTGTCGATGGTCGCAGGGGCGCCTGCGCGGAGCGAGCGAATTACGGTTTCCGCGCCGCCCCGGCCAGGATCACCGAATGCGCCGGCGTCAGGAACTCCACCTGCGGAGCGCCCTCGCCGGACTCCTCCGGATGCCACGACGGCGTCCAGGTGAGCCCCGGTTCCAGCATCTCGAACGGCCCGAACAGCGCCTGGATCTCCTCGCGCGAACGCCAGATCACCGGGCTGCTCGACCGGTCGTAGAGCTGCTTCAGCTCGACCAGCCCGGCGTCCACGTCGGAGGGGACGCCCTGGTCGGTGATGTGCGAGATCGCGAGAAACGAGCCGGGGGCGAGGAGATCGCGGTACTGCTCGACGATGGCGGGGCCGAGATCGTCGGTGCCGCCGCTGTCGTCGGCGGGCGGCTGCTGGACGTGCAGCACCGCGATCAGCAGCAGCGCGAGCGGTTTCTCGACGTCGATCACGCCGGTGGCGGCGATCTGCTCCCACAGCCGTTCCGGATCGCGCATGTCGGCGTGGATCACCGCGTGCCGGTCGAGGTCGCCCGATTCGCGCAGCAGGGTTTCCGAATGCGCGACGGCGACCGGTTCGTAGTCGACGTAGCAGACGCGGCTCTCGCCCGGCGCGAGTTCGTCGGCGACCTGGTGCGCGTGGCCCATCGTCGGCACGCCGGAGCCGATGTCGACGAACTGGCGGACGCCCTGTTTCACCAGATGCCGCACGAGCCGGTGCAGGAACAGCCGGTTGGCCTTCGCGATCGGGCGGATCAGGGGGAACTCGCGGATCACCTCGTCGGCGAAGTCCCGGTCGATCGTCCAGTTCGTGGTGCCGCCGAGGTAGTAGTCGTACACCCGCGCGACGCTCGGGTGGTCGAGGTCGACCCCGGGAGGCGGGAAGGGTTCGTCGGCCACCGGTGGCTGTTCCTTTCGGTCGGGACTTCGGTCAGAAGGAGGGCGTCGCGCAGCTGCTCGCCCATTCCTTGAGGTACTGCAGGGACAGATCGCGCGAGAGGGTGGCGGCGAGCTGGGCTTCCCACGACTCCTCGTAGGAGGCGAACTCGTCCTGGCCCTGCGCCACGGTGATCAGCTTGACCTTGCTTTCCTGGTAAGCGAAATCGGGAAGGTCGGGCTGGGCGAAGCGGAGGATGGTGAAGTCCTCGTCGGGGTAGGCGGCCGCGTCGCGCGGGAGGATCCGGACCTCGGCGAAGGGATGCGTTTCGACGATCCGGATCATGTGCTCGAGCTGATCGGTGGCGATGCTGGCCTTGGTGCCGTAGACGAGTTTCTCGATGCAGCTGTACTCCATCATGAAGACCGCCCGCGGACCGGGGCAGGCGTCGAAAAGCCGTTGCCGCGCCTTGCGTTCGGCGACCCGGTCGGTGACCCGCTCCTGACGGCTGGCCTGGAACTGCGCGAGCATGTAATACTCCGATTGGAGCAGTCCCGGGATGCGGTTTCCGGTCCAGCTGAGTATTTCCGCCGCCGCTTGTTCCCGTTCGAGGACCTCGCGGAACCACTGCGGCGTGATCATCCTCCGCTCGGCGCGGCGGGCGGAAGGATCGTTGGCCTGGTTGAGTTCCCGCAGCTGGTCGGCCTCGGCGGGCGGGATGCCCAGCACCTCGACGATCCGCTCGAGGTCGTCGGGCCGGGTGCCCGCCTTGCCGCATTCGATTTTCTGGATCTTGGGCTGTTTGCAGCCGATCCCGTCGGCGAGCTCGACCTGGGTCAGCCCGCGTTCGGTGCGCCACTTGAGGATCCGGGACCCCAGCCGGGAACGCTGGGTCCGCAGGGAGGGCGGCGGTTGCCGGATCGGGGAGGTCACCAGGGGCTCCGTCATTTCGTCCAGGGGCCGATGTGAGAACCTCCGATGATAATGCGCCGACCCGGTGTGGTGCTCGCCGGGTCGGCGCCTTTTTCGCAAGGTTCACTGGGCCGGACGGCGGTTTCGGCGGGATGCTTTCGTTGTCGTGCCTGGTCAGCCGTCGAATTCCCCGCGCCGCACGGCATCGACGAAGCCGGCCCACTCGCCCCGGTCGAAGACCAGGACGGGGGAGGTGTCGATCTTGCTGTCGCGCACCCCGACGAGCCCGTCGGCGCCCAGGTTGACCTCGACGCAATTGCCGGAATTCGGCCCGCAGGCGGCGGGTTTCCGCCAGGCGTGGTCGGGGAACGTCGCCCCCGGACCGGCCGCCGGAGTGCGGTGCGCCTGGGCCGGGTGCGCGTGCTGGTGCTCGTGCGGGTCGAAGGTGTCCACTGCAACCCCTCGTTTTCCTGTTTTCGGTTCGGGTAATGGAATATTCCGCGATGCACGGAATGTGTTCGGAATATTCCTGAGGGTAGTGGGCTCGTGGATCAATGGCGCTGTGCTTCGGGGATTTCACCTGAATGGACACTTCTCGTGCATTGGGCGGTGCTTTCGCACGTGCAATGGGGAATTGTGGTGCGAATTTCGTTGATATTTTGGGTTCGGGGTGCTTTTTTCGTGGTTTTTTGGGGTGATGGCTGGGTGGGGGGTGTCTGCAGTTGATAACACCTGTTGAGCGGTTGATTAGCTGGGTTGAGGGGTGCTGATTCGGTTGTGCCGCTTGCGATGCTGCCTCCGGGTGCCGGGTGCCGGGTGCCGGGTGCCGGGTGCCGGGTGCCGGGTGCCGGGTGCCGGGTGCCGGGTGGCTGCGGGGGTGCGGGGGTGGCTGCGTCGCGGCTTGGTAGTGCGGAGGCCTGCGTCCGGGCGGGGAGTCGCGGGTTGACGGCTCGGAGTGGCGAGCTTCGGCAGTCCGGTGCGGATCTGAGTGCCGAGCCGGGACTGGGGCGACGGGCCGAGTCGCGTGGGCGAGATGGGCTGAGTCTTGCGCTCGCCAGTGGGCAGAGCCGGTGGATCCGGCAGATCGGCGTCGAGTGGGCGTGCTGAGCCGGGCATGCCGGGGCCGAGCGGGTGCGCCGAGCCGGGCCCAGTCGAGTCGCGTCATGCCTGTTCTGCGGCGATCCCAGGCCTGGCCCTCACCGCCGACCGCCGTCGCCTCGTCGCTGGCTGACCGCCGTCGCAGGCCGGGCGTCGAGCGGCACCCGCCCCGGCTCCGGAACCAGTCCCGCCACAGCAACCCTCGTCTCCCGGTGCCCGGCCCTGCCCGGCCGGGCACCGGGAGCGCAGAACGCGGGCGGCCGTGAGCCGCCGCCGGCGTCCGCTTCGAGGGTGGTCAGGCGTCCCGGTGCGCGGTGTGCCGCTTCCGGAGCGCGGCGCCGGTGACGTGGACGAGGGCGACTCCGCCCGCGGTGGCGAGCCCGGCCAGTACTCCGGCGGTCGCGAAGACGAGCGCGGTCGCGCCGAAGAGCAAGATCAGCAGCAGCGCGATCAGCTGCCACGGCTGCGTCCCGTCGTCCGGCTGCCGCGCGGCCAGGTCGACCGACGTCCGCGCGGTCTTCCACGACGGATACGCCGGGCGCGTGCTCGGCCGCGGCGACGGGACTGCCGGCGCTGGTTGCGGCATGCCCGGTTCGTGAAACGTCACGGTCACCCGGCCGGGGCGTTGACTCACGGCGACGGCATACGGTCTGTCGTCGCCGTTGTCCGATTTTTCTGTCCGACGGTATGCCTGGCCTGCATTTTCCGCGCCAGGAACGGTCATTGCGCATCCTTTCTTGTCCGCCGGAAAAGTGCCGGAACACAGTTCCCAGCCCGCCCCCGAGGGGAACTGGTTCCGGCGGCCGCGGCGGGCGTCCGGGGAATGGAATATTCCACCCTCTTAACCCCTCCTGCCTGCGGCAACGCCATCTTTGCATGCCCGCTGCCGGTCGCGCTAACCCGGGGCGGAAAAATCTTCGCCGAACCCGTCCGTCCCGGTGTTTCCGGAACGGGTATTCACGATCTGCCGGACTATTCCAGGTGTTATCAATGCGCGCATATACAACCCAATCGGGTGAATGTGCGCAGAGGCCCCCTTTGGGGTTCGCCGTCTTGATCAACCCGGCGAACGCGACGGGACCGCTGCTACGGTGAGTACTCGTCGCAGATGGGGGAGGACATGGACGTACGGACGTTCGCTCGCGAGGAGCGCACCGACTTCGCGGACTTCCTCGAGACGCTCACCCCGGAGCAATGGGACGAGCCGACGCTGTGCGCCGGCTGGAACGTGCGCTCGGTCGTCGCTCACGTCGTGAGCTATGACGAACTCGGCGGACGCCAGCTGGCGCAGCGGTTCGTCCGTGCGGGGCTGTCGCTGAAACGGTCCAACGAGATCGGCCTCGCCGAGTACCGCGTGCGCGCGCCGGAGAAGCTGATCGGCATCATGCGGCAGAACCCGGAGCCGGGCCGGATCCTGGGCAAGTTCGGCGGGATGGTCGGGTTTCTCGACGGCCTGATCCATCAACAGGACATCCGCCGCCCGCTCGGGCTGCCGCGGACGGTCCCGGCGGCGCGGTTGCGCCGGGCGCTGGAGCTGTCGCTGCGCGCGCCGCCGGTCGGGGTGTCGCGCCGGTTGCGAGGTTTGCGCGCGGTCGCGACCGACCTGGACTGGACGTCCGGGAAGGGCATCGAGGTCCGCGGCCCGGCGGAGGCGCTGCTGCTCGCGCTGGCCGGTCGTCGCGCGGCGGCGGACGATTTGACCGGACCGGGACTCGACGTGCTGATCAGCCGCACGATCGTGGCTTGATCTGGTCTGGGCGGTTGCGGAGTCTTTGTTCTGCGGCGCGTTGCCAGCTGGGCTGCGGTGGTTCCGGCCTGCTTCTGAGCGCTGGGTACCTCGCCCTGCCGCATGATCCGAAGTGCTGTCAGCTGCGCCGATGCACCCGCGCGCTGATCATTCGGACCACTGTCGTGTGACAACCCTCGCGCGGGGGTTGCGTATGCGCTTGGCGACAGCAGTCATAGCGGCGACCGCACTCCGGAAAGCGAGGTGATGCCCCGCGGACGCCCGCCGCTCTTCCCCCTCGCGGCACCCGTGACTGCTGCCGCGCCTCGCATCGCTGAGGCAGCACGGGCGCCGTAACAACCGCGGCGGCGTCCGCGCTCCGGGGTGTCACCAGCTGGTGACACCTAACCGGCCGGTAACCCGCGCTCGGAACCCGGCGCGCGGGGAAAGTGCTTGGGGCGGCGGGAAAATCCCGGTCCCGATGATCACCCGGGCCGGGGCTTGCGTTACGCGGCGGCGACACGCCAAATAGGACTCCAAGCACCACAAGGGGAGGAGTCCGGTGTTCAGATGGCAGCAGGCGGAAGGAAAACGGCACGCACTGGACGGGCCGTTCGCACCGCGACCCGGGGAAACGTTCACCGCGCTGTGCGGGGCCGAAGTCGCGGTCGCCCGCAGGGACGTGCCGCAACTCGGCGGCCACTGGTTCGATCCGACGTGTGCCGAATGCGCGGGGGAATGGCTCCGTCGGGAGGGACAGGTTCGCTCGGACGGCGAACGGTGCCTGGCGTGAGCGGTGCGGAGGGCCGACGCCCGGCACTCACCGGGAACGGCGCATGACGGGACGCTGGAGCAGGCTGCCGGAGCAGCGCGGTTCGGCGGTCGGGCTCACCGGCCCCGAACTGGTCACCTGGATTCGAGACCTGCAAGCCACCCTGGCACTCGACCTCGCGTTCCTGACCCGAGCGCTCGACGAACGATCCCCGCGACCGGACGCGGTGCGGGACCTCGGCGAGCGGCTCCTCGACCTCGGCCGGGCGTTGATCCGGCGGGCCGATCACCTGAACGAGGCCGTCCTGGCGAGCCTGCCCGCGCACGGCTGGCTGCCTCAGGCGGGCGCACCGGAGAACGCGACGCGGCTGGCGCACCAAGTCGGACGCCATCCGCTGCGCTGCGGGCCGGTGTACCTAGGGCTGTGCGGGGCGGCGTGTTTTCCGGTGTTCGGGCGGGATCCGCACAATCACACGAAACGGTACGAGCGGTGCGCGGAATGCCTGAGCAAGGGTGGTGCCGCGATGCGCCGCGAGTGAAGGGGAGAAGCCAGGCGGTGGGAACGGATCGAGCGGTGGAGCTTGAGCCGCGGGCCGGAACGGGCTTGGCTGGGGGGCGGGGCGAGTTGTTGCCGAGAAGCGGCTTGTCCGGTGCGTGAACTCGGGTTCGCGAGTTGTCGGGAAGGCTGCTTGGCGCGGGTCTGAGCTTGCGCGGCTGGATCCGGGTGGCAGGGTGCGGAGACCAGATCCCTGGCCCGAGATCCGGGTGGCAGGGTGCGGAGACCAGATCCCTGGCCCGAGATCCGAGCGGCCGGGCGCGGCGAACCCGATCGCTGGGCCGAGTTCCCAGCCATGGGCACCTGAACCGGAGCACGGCACCGAAACCCTGGGAGCCAGGGCACGCAAACCGGATCACCCGACCGAAACCCGGCCATCAACCCAGCATTCCCCGGGCTTTTCCGGTTTCCTGTACCGATGAGCGAGGAGACCTCCACCCGTTCCACCGAGCGGCTGTTCCGGATCGCGATCACGCTGAAGGGCCTCGACGGAGCCCTTCAGCTGATCGGGGCGCTGATCCTGGCGTTCATCCCCGCGACGGTCGTCACCGGGTTCGTGAACGCGGTCATCACCCGCGACCTGCTCGGCGATCCCTCCGGCACGCTCGCGCGGCATCTGGAGACCGCCGCCGAGCACTTCGCTGGCGGGGGGACCAAGACGTTCGCCGTCGCGTACCTGCTGGCTCACGGGTTGCTCAAGCTCGGCCTCGTGTGGGCGCTCGCGCGCAAGTGGGTGCGTGCCTATCCGGTCGCGATGGTCGTGCTCGCGGCGTTCGTCGTGTACGAGATCTACCGTGCCTTCGAAACGCACTCGATCGCGCTGCCGTTCTTCGCCGCGCTCGACGCGGTGATCATCGTGCTCGTCTATCGCGAGTACCGGAACCTCAAACGCGATCACGCCTGACCTCGCTCAGGCGGCAGCGGGAAACCTTTCCGTCACCAGCGTCGTCACGTCCGCGGGTTCCACGAACAGGGCCGTCGCGTTGTCGCGGCCGCCCAGGGCGATAGCGGTCGCGACCAAAGCGGACGCGCCGCGGGCCGGGTCGGCCAGGATTTCGTCGATCGTGGCTGGTGTCAGGACCTTGTGGACGCCGTCGCTGGTGAGCAGGAGGCCGCCGCTCGACGTTTCCGTCGTGCCGATCTCCTCCGGTTTCGTCGTGCGGACGCTCGTGGTCACCAGGTGCTCCATCCGCGGCGAGTACGGCTGGTGCCGCGAGCGGAAGTACTCCGCCATCGTGTGGTCCCGCGTGAGCTTATGGATCATCGACCCATCCCAGGCGTACGCCCGCGCGTCGCCGACCCACGCGATCCGGTATCCGCCGGCGAAGGGCATCGCCACCACCAGGACAGCGTCTCCGGTGCCGCCCAGCCGGTGAACTGCTTGCTGTGCGGCCAAAATCGCCTTCACCGGGCCGGCTTCGACGGGGGTGCGCGCGGCGGCCGCGGCGGCGACCTGCGCGGCCCGTCCGGCGCCGGGGTCGTCCCCGACGCCGTCGGCGAGCGCGAAGGTGATTCCGCGCGCCCCGGCGGCCGCGAAGGCGCTCACCGCGTCGGCATTGCGCTCGCGCGGCCCCTGCTCGCTCGCGGTGTGCCAGCGTGGATATCCGGCCATCGTGACCTCCCGGGCGTTCGCGGCGGATGACTCTCCGTGCTTTCCAGAATGCGCCTCGTTCCTGGGAGGAGGCTGAGGATCCGCCGTCTCACCAGGTGAGCTGGTAGACAGTTTCGCCACCGACCGTGGTCGCGGTGAAGTTCGCGGCCACCCACTCGGGGATGTCGTTCGACCCGCCGCCGGGACCGCCGCCGCGCCCGCCGTCCACGTAGTACGCCACTTCTCCCGCCGCGACGTACTGCTTGAACTGCTCCAGCGTCGGGGCCGGATCGCTGCCGTCCCACCCGCCGATGCCGATCACCGACTTGCCGCTCGCCAGCTCCAGGCTCGCCGCCGACTGCGATCCGGTGGTCGCGGCGGCCCACTTCGTCGTCGTCCCGCCTAACAACTGACCGACGGAGCCGCTGGCTTCCTCCATGCCGCCCCCGAAGCCGCCCATAACCCCAGTCCGCGGACCCGAAGTCGGGATAGAACCGCTGTGCGGCAAGGAAACCGTCTCCACGGCGTATCCGGCGGTGCCGACCCCGAGTGTCAGGACGATCGCCGCCGCCAGCCCGATCAGCGCGGTCCGCGCCCGCGGCACCCCGACCACCACTATGGTGCTCACGAGCAACCCCAGCACCACGATCGCCCAGCGCAGCCAAGGGAGCCAGTCCGGTGTGCGGTCGAGCAAAATGAAGTCCCACACCGCGGTCGCCGCGATCATCCCGCCCAGCACCATCCGAGGTGCGACGTGCGCCCGGCCGCGCCACAGTGCGTGCCCGGAAATCGCGACCAGCGCGGCGATCGCGGGTGCGAGCTGCACCGCGTAGTACGGGTGCACGGTGCCGCTCATGAAGCTGAACACCAGCCCGGTCACCAGCAGCCACCCGCCCCAGACCACCAGCGACGCCCGGGTCCGGTCGGTGCGCGCGGCCCGCCGGGTGAACCACAACCCGGCCGCCAAGCCGATCAGCGCGGCGGGCAGCAGCCAGGAAACCTCGGTGCCGAAGCTCGCGCCGAACATCCGTCCGAGACCCGAACTGCCGCCGAAAGCGCTGTTCCCGCCGCCGCCAGGACCGCCGCCCATGCCGCCGCCGTTGCCCTGCCCGCCGAAAATCCGCCCGAGCCCGTTGTATCCGAGTGCCAGCTCCAGCAGGCTGTCCCCGGTCGATCCGCCGATGTAGGGCCGCGACCCCGGCGGCCACATCTCCACCAACGCCACGAACCAGCCAGCCGACACCACCACCGCGACCCCGGCGTAAACCAGGTGCAGCAACCGTTTTCCCAAACCGGTCGGCGCGGCGATCAGGTACGCCAGCGCGAACGCGGGCAGCACCAGGAAAGCCTGCATCATCTTCGTCAAGAAACCGAATCCGACTGCCACGCCAGCGAAAACGAGCCATCGAGGGCTGGCCTTCTCGATCGCTCGCACCGTGCAGTAGGCACCGGCGATCAGCAGCAGCGTGAGCAACGCGTCCGGGTTGTTGAAGCGGAACATCAGCGCGGCGACCGGCGTGAGCGCCAGCATCGCACCAGCCAGCAATCCGGGCAGCGGCCCGGAAACCCGGCGCACCGTCAAGTACAGCAACCCGACCGAGCCAACGCCCATGAGCGCCTGTGGGGCGAGCACGGTGAAGCTGGAGAACCCGAACAGCCGCGCGAAAGCCGTCCCTACCCACAACGCGGCAGGCGGTTTGTCGACAGTGATCACGTTCCCGGCGTCCAGCGAACCGAACAGCCACGCCTTCACGCTCTGCGTGCCCGATTGCACGGCCGCGGCGTAGAACGAGTTGCCGAACCCGGAAGCGGTCAGGTTCCAGCAGTACAGGACAGCGGTGAGCGCCAAGAGGCCGAACACCGACGGACGGACCCAGCGAGGCGCCGCGCGATCCGGCACGTCCGGGGCAGCGGGCCGGGCGGACATGACAGTGCTCAAGACGACTCCTCGGTAGCGGTACGGCGCGGATTGAAGACCCAGCCCCGCAGCAGCAGGAAACGGAGCACCGTGGCGGCGAGGTTCGCCAGCACGAGCACGGTCGTCTCCAGCGCGAGCCCGGGATGGGTGGTGTGGTTGAGCAAGGCGAGCGAACCGCTGGTCAGCGCCAGTCCGAGACTGAACACGAGCAGCCCTTCGAACTGATGCCGTCCGGCACCGGCCCGCCCGCGGACGCCGAACGTCACTCGCCGGTTCACCGCGGTGTTCGCGATGGCGGTGACGAGCAGCGCGGTGAAGTTCGCCGCCTGCGCGCCGACCATTGTCCGCAGCAGCAGGAAAAGCAGCAGATACGCGAGGGTGCTGGCGACGCCGACCGCCGCGAAGCGCACGAGTTGTTTGACCAGGCTCGGGGACACTCCGGGGGCCTCCACACCGATCGGTTCGCGGCCGAGCTGTTCGCGCAGCCGGTGTACGGGGATCTCGCCGGTGAAGGTCGCGCGGGTGACCCTGGCGATGCCTTTGAGGTCGGCGGTGGCGGTCGCGATCAGGTCGACCGAGGAGTCCGGGTCGTCGACCCAATCGACCGGCACCTCGTGGATCCGCAGCCCGGCGCGCTGGGCGAGCACGAGCAGTTCGGTGTCGAAGAACCAGCCGGTGTCGCGCACGTGGGGGAGCAGTGCGCGGGCGACGTCGGCGCGGATCGCCTTGAACCCGCATTGCGCGTCGGAGAATCGCGCCGCCAGTGTGCCGCGGAGGATCAGGTTGTAGCAGCGGGAGATGAACTCGCGCTTCGGCCCGCGCACCACCCGGGCGCCGCGGGCGAGGCGGCTGCCGATCGCGACGTCCGAATGTCCGGACAACAGCGGCGCGACGAGCGGGTCCAACGCGGCCAAGTCGGTGGACAGGTCCACGTCCATGTAGGCCAGCACGGCGGCGTCCGAGGACGACCAGACCGCCCGCAGCGCGCGGCCGCGGCCCTTCTCGTCCAGGTGGCGCACCTCGACCTCGGGGAACTCGCGGGCCAGTTCTTCGGCGACCGCAAGGGTTTTGTCGGTGCTCGCGTTGTCCGCGACGGTGATCCGGTACGGATAGCCGGCGCGTTCGGCGAGATGCGCCCGCAGTCTGCGGATGCAAGGTTCGAGGTCGGTTTCCTCGTTGTGGACCGGGATGACGACGTCGAGGACGGGATGCGGGCCGCCGAGGCCGACCGGAGTCGTCCCGGGCCGCGGGGCGCCGCTGCGGGAGGGGGCGGTGGCGTTCATGGGTTCACCGTCGTCTGCCGGGCTTTGGCCACCTTGTGGTGTTCCTGTGCCTGCGCTGTGCGACTTTCGCCCGCTCGGGTGCTCTTGGCCGCACGGCACGGAATCAGGCAGTCAGGTCATAGACGGTGACACCGTCCACTGTGGTCATTTGGTAATTCTCGGCCACCCACTGGACGATCCGGGCGGCCTCGTCGCTGCCGCTGCTGGAGCCGCGCATCGTCATGCCGTCGCCGAGGAAATAGCGGATCTGTCCTTCGTGGACGTACTGCTCGAATTGCGCCAGCGTCGGATACGGGTCGGTGCCGTTGAATCCGCCCACCGCGAGCACCGGTTCGCCGCTGGCCAGCTGGTATCCGGCGGCGTTGTTGGCCCCGACGGTCGCCGCGGCCCATCGGTGATCGCCGGATTTCTGCAGCAACGCCGTGAGGTTCGCGCCGGGCAGGGTGGTGCCGAGCAACCCGCCGCCGCCGAACATCCGCCGCGTATTCGGTCCGGCGGAAGGAATCGCGCCGGTGTGCGGAACCGACGCGGTGGCGAGGCTGTACGCGCCGGTTCCGGCGAGCAGCACGATCAGCCCCAGCACAGCGGCGATCCGGCCGAAGTGCTGGACGAAAAACAACGTGATAGCCGCCAAAAGCCCGAGGATGAGCACAGTCGGGGCAAGCCACGGCTGCCAAGAACCGTCCAGCAACAGATATGCCGTTACCGTTGTCAGCGCGACACCGCCGCTCAAAAGCCCGACGGCGGCCGGATTGCCGCGGATCCGCCACAACTGGACGGCGGCAGTGCCGACGAGCGCGGCGATCGCCGGGGCGAGCGCGACGGTGTAGTAGGGATGGATGATCCCGCCCATGAAGCTGAACACCGCGGCGGTCACGATCAGCCAGCCACCCCAGAGCAACAGCGAGGCGCGGCTTCGGTCGGTGCGCGGCGCGTAACGGGTGAACCACAGGCCAGCGCCGAGTCCGAGCACCGCCGCGGGCAGCAGCCACGCGATGCCGCCCGCCATTTCGCCGCCGAACAACCGGAACAACCCGGTGCTGCCCCAGCCACCGCCGGGGCTTCCGCCGACGCTGCCGGTCTCGTCGCCGGTGATCCGG
This sequence comes from Amycolatopsis sp. NPDC114484, assembly GCF_055633755.1. Lineage (NCBI taxonomy): Bacteria > Bacillati > Actinomycetota > Actinomycetes > Pseudonocardiales > Pseudonocardiaceae > Amycolatopsis > Amycolatopsis sp. NPDC114484. Next base: position 25,488 of record NZ_JBVKDQ010000018.1, read on the forward strand.
CCGAAACCGTTGTACCCCAAGGTGAGTTCGAGCAGGCTGTTGTTCTGCGACCCGCCGATGTACGGCCGGTCGGCGGCAGGCCACAACGCCACGACGGCGAGGTACCAGCCTGCGGAAACCACCACCGCGGCGAGCCCGGCGAGCAAATGCAGAAGCCGTTTGCTCAGTGCGACAGGCGCGGCGACGAGGTAGGCAAGCGCGAAAGCGGGAAGCACGAGAAACGCTTGCAGCATCTTGGCGAGAAAGCCGAATCCGATTGCCACGCCAGCGAAAACGAGCCATCGAGGGCTGGCCTTCTCGATCGCCCGCACCGTGCAATACGCGGCGGCGATCAGCAACAGCACCAGCAACGCGTCCGGGTTGTTGAAGCGGAAGATCAATGCCGCGGCCGGGGTGAGAGTGAGCACCGCACCAGCGAGCAATCCCGCTGCCGCGCCTGAAGTCCGCCGGACAGTCGCGTACAGCAGCCACGTGGATCCGACGCCCAGCAATGCTTGCGGCACCAGGATGCTCCACGCGTTCACCCCGAACAGCCGCGCGGACAGGCTCATCAGCCAGAGCGCAGCGGGCGTCTTGTCCACGGTGATGCCGTTGGCCGCGTCAGTGGACCCGAAGAACAGCGCCTTCCAGCTCTGCGATCCGGCTTGCGCGGCGGCGGAGTAGAACGCGTTGGCCCAGCCGGATGCGCTCAGATCCCATAGGTACAGCGCGGCGGTCGCGACGAGCAACAGCACGAGGCCCGGCCGCACCCACCTCGGCTCGGCGCGCTGCAGTGACGCGGCGGGAACGGCTGAATGGGTCGCGACTGCGGTCATGCGGACAGCCTCGCGGCGCGACCTGGGGCCGGGATGTGCCTACCCTGTGTGCCCGCTGTGGGACCTGGGGTCATGGGCGACCGGCGTGCGCTGCGCCGGGACCGCGATCGGCAACCGCACGGCGAAGGACGTCTGGCCAGGGCGGCTGTGCATCGTGATGGCGCCGTGGTGTGCGGTCAGCACTGCCGACACGATCGCCAGCCCCAGCCCGGTCGACCCGGCCGCCCGCGACCGTGACGAATCCCCGCGCGCGAAGCGTTCGAATACTGCTGGCTGCAGTTCAGGCGGGATGCCCGGACCGTTGTCGGTCACGGTCACCACGGCGCTGCCATCTGCGGATCGCGTGAGGGCGGTGACGACTGTGCTGCCGGGCGGTGTGTGGACGCGGGCGTTCGCGAGCAGGTTCGCCAAAACTTGGTGCAGCCGTTGGACATCGCCCAGTACGAAGATCGGCTCGTCCGGCAAGGCGAGCTGCCAGACGTGGTGCGGGCCGGCCACGTGCGCGTCGCCGACCGCGTCCGCGACCAACCGGGTCAGGTCGACTTCGGCGACGTCGAGCGGACGGCCCGCGTCGAGGCGGGCGAGCAGGAGGAGGTCTTCGACGAGCGCCGTCATCCGGTCGGCCTCGGATTCGATCCGGGTCATCGAGTGCGCGACGTCCGGCGGTGCGTGACTTCCGGATCGGCCGGCGAGTTCGGCGTACCCGCGGATGGCGGCGAGCGGGGTGCGCAGTTCGTGGCTGGCGTCGGCGACGAACCGGCGGACACGCAGTTCGCTGGCGTGCCGGGCTTCGAGCGCGGAGGAGATGTGCCCGAGCATGTGGTTCAGTGCCGCACCGACTTGGCCGACTTCGGTGCGGGGATCGGTGTCCTGGGCGGGGACCCGTACGGACAGGTCGACGTCGCCTCGGTCGAGGGGAAGTTCGGAGACTCGCGACGCGGTCTCCGCGACGCGTTCCAGCGGGCGCAGGGTTCGGCGGACGGCGAAGGCGCCGAGGAACGCCGCGCCAGTCACTCCAGCGGCGGCGACACCGAAGAGGATCAGGCCGACGGTCAGCAGCGTCTGCTGCATCGGTGCCAGGGGGACGCCGGTGATGACGATGCCGTCGGGGATCGGGATCGCGGTGAGGCGGTAGTCGCCGAGAGAGCCGATGGTGCGGGTGTAGGGGCGGCCGCTGGCGGGGAGGTCTTGCAGCGCGGTCAGTTCGTCGGCGGTCAGGGTGATGCGCTGGCCGTGCGGGGAGAGCCAGCCGCCGGTGCCGTTCGTGCCGTCGGAGGAGAAGCGGGCGTTGACGGTGCCCGCGCCTTGGCCCGGGGCGTCGAGGGGGTTGCGTCCGTCGTCGCCGGGAGGGCCTGGGTGGGTGGCGAAATCGAGGGCGCGGGCGGTGGCGGCGGAGAGCTGGGTGTCGGTTTGGGCCAGGAGGAAGGCGCGCAGGGCGAATTCGCTGATGACGCCGATGGCCAGGCAGACCAGGGAAAGGAGGATGACTACGGAGATGGTGAGTTTTGTGCGCAGGGATCGCCGTCGCGGGTGGGCGGCGGTGAATCTTGCGCGGAGGGGCATGGGTCGAGGGTGCGGTTCGCGGGTGTGGGGGCGATGTGTGCTCGCTGTGAGTGCGCTGTGCGGGGGGCGGGATTGGGTGGGCGGCTCGTCGCCTGGCGGCGACGTTGCGCCCGGGGGTTGCGTGGGGCACCCCGAAGCCTGATTGTGCTGACGGTTCGGGGGTGCTTGTCAAGGCGGGAAAGATGCCTTGACAAGCACCCCCGAACCGCAGGGAGGCTTCGTATCGGGGTGGGGGAGGGGCTGGGTGCCTCGATGGTTGGGTGCGGCGGGTGCGGTCGGGCGTGAAGGGCTCCTTGAGGGGCTCCTTGAGGGGCTCCTTGAGGGAATGCCGGTCTGTGAGGGGAACCCTGGGGGAATCAGCGTCTGTGAGGGGGCCCCTCACAGACAGCGAGGGGCGGGGTCAGCCCAGGGAGAGTGCGGCCTCGGTCGCTTGTCTGGCGTAAGACCGTCCGAACAGGACCGTGTGCACCAGGAGCGGGAAAAGCTGATGCAGCGCGATCCGCTCGCGGTACCCGTCGGCCAGCGGTGCGGCTTCGTTGTAGGCGGCCATGATCCGCTCCAGTTGCGGGCAGCCGAACAGGTGCAGCATCGCGAGATCCGTCTCCCGGTGTCCGCCGTGTGCGGCCGGGTCGATCAGCACCGCTCCGCCGGTGTCCCACAGGACGTTCCCGTTCCAGAGATCCCCGTGCAGCCGGGCGGGCGGTTCGGCCGGGCCGGCCACCGACGGGATCCGGGCGCAGGCCCGTTCGAACACCGCTGTGTCGAGAATCTCGGAGGCCATCCGGACGTACGGGAGGATCCGGTATTCCGCGTACCACTCCGGCCACGACCCGCCCGGCGAGTTTCGCATCGGCGCGGTTCCGATCCACGCGCCTGGCAAGCCGTCCGGGGGAGGGGCGCCGAAGGCCGGGGCTCCGGCCGAGTGCAGCCGGGCGAGGTCGCGGCCGAACTCTTCCGCGCGCGACGGGCTGGCCTCGGCCACCCGGTCCAGCACCAGCCATGTGTCGTCCGCGCCGTGCACCCGGGGGATCCGCACCGCGTCCGCCTCGGCGAGCCAGCGCAGCCCGGCTGCCTCGGCTCGGGTCGCGCCCGGAGCGTGGCCGCGCTTCACCACCGCGTCGAAACTCCGGACGCCGTCGGTCAACGTGACCTCACTGAGAGTGCCCGAAGCGCCTCGTGCGGACGCCTCGAACCCGGTGAGCCGCGCCGCCGCCGCGGCCGGACCTTCGCTCTGCTGCCCGGAAACCACGTCCCCGACGCTACGGGCGCGCACCGGCGCGTGCTGATCGGCTCCGCGGCGGCAGGTGCCCCGCAGCCGGTCTTGTCAACCCTCTGGCCTAGACTCGGATATCCCGGTCAGCAGGTGACCGGGGCGGTCCTGAGGGACTGTCCGCCCCCATCGTTTACCGCTCGAGGAGAAGACCTTGAAGAGCACCGTCGAGCAGCTCAGCCCGACGCGAGTGAAGATCAATGTCGAGGTGCCGTTCGACGAGCTCAAGCCGAACTTCGACGCCGCGTACCGGAAGATCGCCCAGCAGGTGCGCGTCCCCGGTTTCCGTCCCGGCAAGGTCCCCGCTCGCGTCCTGGAAAGCCGGATCGGCCGCGCGCCGGTGCTCGACGAGGTCGTCAACGAGGCCATCCCGGCCAAGTACATCGAGGCCGTCCGCGCGGGCGAGGTCCGGACGCTCGGCCAGCCCGAGTTCGAGGTGACCAAGCTCGAGGACCGCGAGGTGCTGGAGTTCAGCGCCGAGGTCGACGTGCGGCCGGAGATCGAGCTGCCCGACCTCGCCGGCCTCGAGATCAGCGTCGACGACGTCGAGACCACCGACGACGAGGTCGCCGAGCAGCTCGACGAGCTGCGCGCCCGCTTCGGCACCCTGACCGGCGTCGAGCGCCCGGCCCAGACCGGCGACTTCGTGTCGATCGACCTCTCGGCCAGCGTCGACGGCAAGGCCGTCGAGGAGGCCTCCACCACCGCCCTGTCCTACGAGATCGGCTCCGGCCAGCTCGTGGACGGCATCGACGAGGCCATCGTCGGCGCGAGCGCCGGCGAGACCAAGGTGTTCACCACCAAGCTGGTCGCGGGCGAGTTCGCCGGCCAGGACGCCGAGGTCACCGTCACCGTGCAGTCGGTCAAGGAGCGCGAGCTGCCCGAGGCCGACGACGAGTTCGCCCAGCTGGCGAGCGAGTTCGACACGATCGACGAGCTGCGCGAGGACCTGCGCACCCGGCTCGGCCGCGTCAAGACGATGCAGCAGGGCGTCCAGGCGCGCGACAAGGTCCTCGAGATCCTCCTGGAGCGCACCGAGGTGCCGCTGCCGGAGAAGGTCCTCGAGGCCGAGATCGAGAACCGCAAGCACGACGCGATCCACCCGTTCGACCACGACGAGGCGCAGTTCGCCAAGGCGCTCGAGGCCGAGGGCAAGACCCTCGACGAGTTCAACGCCGAGGTCAAGGAGGAGTCGGAGAAGGCCGTCCGCACGCAGCTGCTGCTGGACACCATCGCCGACAAGGAGAAGACGTCGGTCAACGACGGCGAGCTCACCGAGCGGATCATCTACCAGGCGCAGCGCTTCGGCGTCAGCCCGGACGAGTACGTGCAGCGGGCCCAGCAGTCGGGCCAGCTGACCGCGATCTACGCCGACGTCCGCCGCGGCAAGGCGCTCGCCTCGGTCGTGCGCGGCACCACGGTGAAGAACGAGTCCGGCGCGGAGGTCGACCTGACCGAGCTGTTCGGCGCCGACGAGGCGGACACCGCGGCCGCCGAAGAGGAGACGCAGGTCACCGAAGAAGCGGCGGCGACCCCGGCCGAGTAAAGCTGTAAGCGAACTTGGGCGGTGTCAGGCATTCTGCACCGCCCAAGTTCGTTAGGGTCGGTTGCAAGATCTCAAGCATCTGAACACGACAGCGGCGGCGCGGCTCTCACAGGCGGCCCGCCGCCGGTGAAAAGGCAGGCAGACGTGAAGCAGCACATGCCCGAGGGGCGGACCGGCACCGCGGGGCTCAACCTCACCGACTCGGTGTTCGAGCGGTTGCTCCAGGAGCGCATCGTCGTTCTCGGCTCCGAGGTCAACGACGAGGTCGCCAACCGGCTCACCGCGCAGCTCCTGCTGCTCGACGCGGACGACTCCGAATCGGACATCCGGTTCTACATCAACTCGCCGGGCGGCTCGGTGACCGCGGGGTTCGCGATCTACGACACCATGCAGCTGATCAAGCCGGACGTGGCGACCTACGCGATGGGCATGGCGGCCTCGATGGGGCAGTTCCTGCTCTCCTCGGGCACCCCCGGCAAGCGCTACGCGCTCCCGCACGCCCGCATCCTGATGCACCAGCCGTCCGCGGGCGTCGGCGGCACCGCCTCCGACATCGCGATCCAGGCGGACCTGTTCAACAAGTGGAAGCAGGAGCTGGCGAAGATCACCGCCGAGCAGACCGGCCAGACCACCGAGCAGATCATCAAGGACGGCGACCGCGACCGCTGGTTCACCGCGCAGGAGGCGAAGGACTACGGCTTCGTCGACCACGTGCTGACCCGCGACAGCGGCCTGACCTCGAGCAACTGAGCCCGCAAGCACACAGGAGAGCGTCATGAGCAATTTCCGGCTCCCGGGTGACTTCCGGGCTCCGCAGACCCCCCAGTCGCGGTACATCCTCCCGTCCTACGTCGAGCGCACCAGCTACGGCGTGAAGGAGTCCAACCCGTACAACAAGCTGTACGAGGAGCGGACGATCTTCCTCGGCGTGCAGGTGGACGACGCGTCGGCGAACGACGTGATGGCCCAGCTGCTGCACCTCGAGCACGAGGACCCGGACCGCGACATCAGCATCTACATCAACTCCCCGGGCGGGTCGTTCACGTCGCTGATGGCGATCTACGACACCATGCAGTACATCCGCCCGGACATCTCGACCGTGTGCCTCGGCCAGGCCGCCTCGGCCGCCGCGGTGCTGCTGGCGGCGGGCACGCCGGGCAAGCGCATGGCGCTGCCGAACGCGCGCGTGCTGATCCACCAGCCGGCCACCGAGGGCACCTACGGGCAGGTCTCGGACCTGGAGATCCAGGCCAACGAGATCCAGCGCGTGCGCCGCCAGATGGAGGTCATCCTGGCGAAGCACACGAACAAGGAACCGGACGAGATCAAGGCCGACATCGAGCGGGACAAGATCCTCACCGCCGAGGAGGCCAAGGCCTACGGCCTGATCGACGAGGTGCTTCCGTACCGGAAGGCCTCGGCGAACTGACCGCGACGGGCCGGTGCGCGGCGAATCCGCGACGCGCACCGGTCCGCTGGTCTACTGTCGGTCGTCGACGTGCCCTATGCGGGTCGGGTGTTCCCGCCCGCGCCTTCGGGCGGGTACCGTCGGTGGCAATGCGTGTTGGTCCCGGGAACGCCTGGCAGTCCCGGGGCCGCCAGAGAGTAGTGCAGGTGCGCCCCGCGCACCGGAGGGGACGAGGTCAACGGCCATGGCACGGATCGGTGACGGCGGCGACCTGCTGAAGTGTTCTTTCTGCGGCAAGAGCCAGAAGCAGGTGAAGAAGCTCATTGCCGGGCCAGGGGTCTACATCTGCGATGAGTGCATCGACCTCTGCAACGAGATCATCGAGGAGGAGCTGGCCGAAGCCGGCGACGTGAAGCTCGACGAGCTGCCGAAGCCCGCCGACATCCACGAGTTCCTCGAGCAGTACATCATCGGCCAGGACGACGCGAAGAAGACGCTCGCGGTCGCGGTGTACAACCACTACAAGCGGATCCAGGCCGACGACAAGTCCGGCCCGAAGGACTCCAAGGACGAGCCGGTCGAGCTGGCCAAGTCCAACATCCTGATGCTCGGCCCCACCGGCTGCGGCAAGACCTACCTCGCGCAGACGCTGGCGAAGCTGCTGAACGTCCCGTTCGCGATCGCCGACGCCACCGCGCTCACCGAGGCGGGCTACGTCGGCGAGGACGTCGAGAACATCCTGCTGAAGCTGATCCAGGCGGCGGACTACGACGTCAAGCGCGCCGAGACCGGCATCATCTACATCGACGAGGTCGACAAGATCGCCCGCAAGAGCGAGAACCCGTCGATCACCCGCGACGTGTCCGGCGAGGGCGTGCAGCAGGCGCTGCTGAAGATCCTCGAGGGCACCACCGCGTCGGTGCCGCCCCAGGGCGGGCGCAAGCACCCGCACCAGGAATTCATCCAGATCGACACCACGAACGTGCTGTTCATCGTCGCGGGCGCGTTCGCCGGGCTGGAAAAGATCATCAACGAGCGGGTCGGCAAGCGCGGCCTCGGCTTCGGCGCGGAGATCCGCACGAAGGCCGAGATCGAGGGCAGCGACGTGTTCTCCGAGACGATGCCGGAGGACCTGATCAAGTTCGGGCTGATCCCGGAGTTCATCGGACGGCTCCCGGTCGTGGCGACGGTGAACCACCTGGACAAGGAATCGCTCGTCTCGATCCTGACCCAGCCGCGCAACGCGCTGGTGAAGCAGTACAAGAAGCTCTTCGAGATGGACAACGTCGAGCTGGAGTTCACCAAGACCGCGCTCGAGGCCATCGCCGACCAGGCCGTCCTGCGCGGCACCGGGGCCCGCGGCCTGCGCGCGATCATGGAGGAAGTCCTCCAGCCGGTGATGTACGACATCCCGAGCCGCGAGGACGTGGCGAAGGTCGTGATCACCGAGCAGACCGTGCGGGAGAACGTGAACCCCACGATCGTGGCCCGCCAGCCGTCGCGCCGCACCCGCAGCGAGCGCGGCGAAAAGTCGGCCTGACCCGGCGGTCGCCGGGCGTTAGCAGGAGTCGGCTGTCCGGGTGTCGGCGGCGGGCGCGATAATGGACAGGATGACAACCGTGCCGCTGACCGCACCCCGGGGGGACGAGACTGCCGACCCCGGCGAAGCGGTCCCCGCCGAGACCGAGCCTTCCGCAGCGCCGGTCGCCGGCCTCGTGGAGCTGAGCGAGCGGGTCGCCGCGTCCGTGCTGACGCGGTGCCCGTGGCTGGTCCGCGCGTCCGAGGTCATGATGGCGTTGTGCACGCTGGTATGCCTGGTCGCGGTCGGCACCCGGCTCTCGGCGCTGCCGCTGCTGCCGATCCCGCTGTTCGTGGTGTCCTGGCTGTTCTTGCGCCGCCTGCGTGGTTCGGAGACTCGGGCACAGCAGCTGCGCTGGTCGCTGCTCATGGCGCTCGCGGCGATGGTCGGGTTCTGGGTGATGTCGGTCGTGGCCCGCTGGGTCTCGTAATTCCCTCGCGCTAGCCGTCCTCCCCCGTGGAGGATGACGTGATGGATGCGGTCGTGCAGTGGGTGTGCACCTCGTGGACGAAGAAATCCCGGGGCGGCGTGGAGGCGGCTCGCCGTAATGCGTCTCCGATCGCGTTCCCGCTTCCGGCGTTGACCGCGCCCTTCACCCACGTGGTGAGGATGGGCGAAGAGACGGATTTCGAGGCCCGGTCCGAGGCCGGGGAAAGCGTGCCGGAAAAAGCACGGGCGGAGCTGTACTCGATGGTTCGCCTCGACGAGGCGGACGACCTGCTCCGGGTGAAACTGGACGTGATCCGCCACACGAGCCCCAAGCGTCCGCGCCGCCCTCCGGCGCACCGGCTGGGCCGCGGCGAATGGCTGCGGTGGCAGGTGAATTACCGCTTCAGCGGTTACAGCACCGAGTGGCGTTACCGGCTGGACACCGTGAACATCGCGTACGGGCCGGTGTCGCCGGATCTGTTCCTGGGCACGCCGACGCACGTGATCGACGAACTGGCGACTCTCTTCTGATCTCGGTGAGGCCGGATCAAGCCTTCTGCCGCAAATGCTTCCCCAAGAACCCCACCATGCTGGGCACCGTTGTCCGGAAGAACGTGTCGCTGTGCTTCCCGTGCGCCGTGTACCCGATGGTCGGGTGCGTTTCCGCGATATAGCGCCGCACGCCGGTGATGAACGGATCTTCCGTGCCGCAGTAAACCGCCGTCGGAATGCCCTGCAACGCTGACTGGTGGCGCAGCGGATCCAATGAGGTCCAGTCGGTCAGTCCGGTGAAAATGCGGCGCTTCGCCATTTCCGGCCACGACGTGAGCAGCGCGGGCGCGATCGCGGCGACCGCGGCGGGCGGCTGGCGGCGTTCGGCGCGGCGGCGGGCGTACAACAGGGCTCCGAAACCGCCCATCGACACTCCCGCGCACGCGAACGGCAGACCGTCCGTACCGCCGAATCCGCGGGCGCGCAGCCACTGCGGGACTTCTTCCAGCAGCATCGCCATCGGGTCGTCGCCGGGACGGACCTGGTGCCAGTAGTTGTCGCCGCCGTCGACCGCGACGAAGCCGTACGCCGGCACGGCTTTGCGCGCGACGTCGCTGCCCAGCTGCTTCAGCAGGCCGCTCGGCGCGGCGGAACGCGCGGAACCGTGCAGGCCGTGCAGCATCAGCGACATCGGCAGCCCGGCCGGCGGCTTCTTGCTCGGCAGCTGGAAGACGAGGTCCACTTCCCGGCCGCGGGCGTGCGAGTAGACGCGTTCCACCCGCATGCTGCCGAGCTGGGTGACCGGCGTCGACGATGTCACGCCCAGTGCCCGCTGCATCGCCTGGTTGAACGGCACCACGCCGGTCGCGCTCCCCACCGCGAGCCCGGCGATGCCGAGGCCCGAGGCGCCCGCGATCAGCATGGACCGGCGGCTCACCCGCCTTCGGCCCTCAGTCTCCTCGTTCACCCAATCCCCCTCACCCATATAGCGTAAGACGTGGCGAAGGGACAAAACGTTGCCTTCAGAAGATCTTCATACGGTTGTTGTGACTAGACCCACGGACGCCCGAGCGGCGGCAGGGCTGTCTCCGAGCCCGACGACCAGCGTCACGCAGAGTGGCGAGAGCACCTCGGTCACGCCCCGGTCGCCCCGGCCGAAATGCCCCAGCAGTTCGAGGGTGACGTAGCCGTGGATCGCGCTCCAGATCTGTGAGGCGACGGAGAGCGGATCGCCCTTGAGCCGTCCGGCCTCGATCGTGCGCGCGACCGCCGCGACCATGCCCCGGAACGACGCCGCGGCCTCGGTGTCCGGGTTCTCCTTCATCAGGTCGCCCACTGCGTGCCCGCGCGCTCCCGCCTCGCGGAACATCAGCGCGAACAGTTCGGGATGCTCCACCGCGGTGCGGCGGTAGGCCAGCGCGAGGCCGTACAGATCGGCCACCGGGTCGTCGGTCTGCCCGACTGTCGCCATGTTCGCGATTAGCCGCCGGAACCCTTCTCGCGCAACGGCATCGGTGAGCGCGGCCATTCCGCCGAAGTGGGTGTACACGGCCATCGTGGACGCGCCGATCTCGGCCGCCAGTTTGCGGGCCTGCAGCGCTTCCGCGCCGCCGTCGGCCAGCAGCCGGATCGCCGCCTCGACCAGGTGCGTCCGCGCGTTTTCGCCCCGAGTCCGCTCGCTCATGCTTGCCAGTATCCCATAACCCTGTTATACCGGTGACCATAACCACGTTATGGACGGAGCGCGCCATGGGAAATCTGTTCCTCGAAGGCAATTTCGCGCCGGTCGAGCGCGAGTACACGAGCACCCGGCTGACGGTGACCGGGCAACTGCCCGACTACCTCGACGGCCGCTACCTGCGCAACGGGCCGAACCCGGCCGACCCGGATCCCGAAACGCACCACTGGTTCCTCGGCCGGGGCATGGTGCACGGCGTGCGGCTGCGCGACGGCCGGGCCGAGTGGTATCGCAGCCGCCGGGTCGGCACCGACGAGGGCGGGGCCAACACCAACGTCATCGGGCACGCCGGGCGCACGATCGCGCTGGTCGAGGGCGGGCTGCCGCAATGGGAGCTCAGCGAGGAGCTGGACACCCTGGGCGTCTGCGACTTCGGCGGTACGCTCCCCGGGTACACCGCGCACCCGAAGCGCGACCCGCGGACCGGCGAGCTGCACGCCGTCTCGTACCAATTCGGGCTCGGGAACCGGGTGCAGTATTCGGTGATCGGCACCGACGGGCGGGCGCGGCGCACGGTCGACGTCGAGGTCACCGGTGCGCCGATGATGCATGATTTCTCGCTCACCGAACGGTATGTCGTGTTCTACGACCTGCCGGTCACCTTCGATCCGGACCAGGCCCCGGTGCCGGTCGACGTGCCCGACCCGCTGACCGCGCGCACCGGCCGCGGCGTGAGTTCCTTGCCGTACCGGTGGAATCCGGACTACCCGGCGCGCATCGGCGTGATGCCGCGCGAAGGGGACAACGGCGACGTCCGCTGGTTCGACGTCGGCCAGTGCTACGTCTTCCACCCGCTCAACGCCTACGACGAGGACGACCGGATCGTGCTCGACGTGATCCGGCACCCGAAGATGTTCGACCTCGCGCTGCACGGCCCGGCCGAGGGCGAGCCGACGCTCGACCGGTGGACCGTCGACCTCGCGCTCGGAAAGGTCGTCGAGGAACGGATCGACGAGCACGGCCAGGAGTTCCCGCGAGTGGACGAACGGCTCGTCGGCTTGCCGCACCGGTACGGCTACGCGACCGCGCTCGACGACCGGTCCCGCAGCCTTGGCGCGGTGTACAAACACGATCTGCGCAAGGGTTCCGTGGACGCGCACCGGTTCGGTCCGGGGCGCGAGCCGGGCGAGTTCGTGTTCGTCCCGTCCAGTGCGGACGCGGGCGAGGACGAGGGCGTGCTGATGGGCTACGTCTACGACGCGGCCGAGGCGCGCAGCGATCTCGTCCTGCTCGACGCGGGCACCCTCGAAACCGTTGCCGCCGTGCATCTCCCGGACCGGGTGCCGCACGGTTTCCACGGCAACTGGGTGCCCGCCGAAGCGTGATCAGGTGAGCAGCCGCTGGTCTCCGGTGTAGAGGTTCATGCTGTCGCCGCGGAGGAAACCGATGAGCGTCATGCCGTTCTCCTCGGCCAGTTCCGCGGCGAGCGACGACGGCGCGGACACCGCGGCGAGCAGTCCGATGCCGGCCATCGCGGCCTTCTGCACCAGCTCGAACGAGGCGCGGCCGGAGACCAGCAAGCCCAGATCGGGCGCGGGGATCCGGCCCGCCTGCAGAGCCCAGCCGAGCACCTTGTCCACCGCGTTGTGCCGACCGACGTCCTCGCGCACCACGACGAGCTGACCGTCCGAAGTGAACAGTCCGGCGGCGTGCAGGCCGCCGGTGGACGAGAACACTTTTTGCTGTTCCCGCAACCGGTCCGGCAGTTGCGTGAGGACGTCGGTCTTCACGGTGAACCCGGACGCGCCGGGGGAGAACCGGCTGCGCAGCTTCACCGCGTCGAGCGCGGCCTTGCCGCAGACGCCGCACGACGACGTGGTGTAGAAGTTCCGCTCGACACCGGTGTCCGGCGGCGCGACTCCCTCGGCGAGTGCGATGTCGAGCACGTTGTAGGTGTTGCGGCCCTGATCGTCGACCCCGTCGCAGTAACGCGCGACGGCCACGTCCTCCCGGGACCCCAGCACGCCTTCGGACAGCAGGAAGCCGTGCGCCAGTTCGACGTCGTGGCCGGGAGTGCGCATCGTCACCGCCAGCGCCTTGCCGCCGACGCGCAGCTCCAGCGGTTCCTCGGCGGCCAGTGAGTCCGGCCGGCGCCGTTCGCCGGCCGCGGAGATCCGCCGTACCGGCCGCCGTACCGTCACTCTGCCCATCGCCTGCTCCACTCGTCCCTGTTGTCGTCTTCGGCGTCGATTTCTGTTGTCATCGACAAGACATTTTCAAGTCATTCGACAGTCATCCGGCGCAACGCCGAGGATCTGGTAAACCATTCCCAGCACCTCGTCTCTGTTGGGAGGAGACCGCCGATGGCTGTCCCCGGCTTCCTTGCCCGTTCCCGCATCGTCGCACCGCCCGGCTGGACCCGCTGGCTCGTGCCGCCCGCTGCGCTGTCCATCCACCTGTCGATCGGCCAAGCCTACGCGTGGAGCGTCTTCAAGACGCCGCTGGAGAAGACCCTGGGACTGTCCGGCACGCAATCCGGGCTGCCGTTCCAGCTCGGCATCGTGATGCTGGGCCTTTCCGCCGCGTTCGGCGGCACCCTGGTGGAGAAGAACGGCCCGCGCTGGGCCATGACCGTCGCCACGATCTGTTTCTCCACCGGGTTCCTGCTCGCTGCGCTCGGCGTCGCGACCGGACAGTTCTGGCTCGTCGTGGCCGGTTACGGCGGGGTCGGCGGGATCGGCCTCGGCATCGGCTACATCTCGCCGGTGTCGACGCTGATCAAGTGGTTCCCGGACCGGCCGGGCATGGCCACCGGGATCGCGATCATGGGCTTCGGCGGCGGCGCGCTCATCGCGTCGCCGTGGTCGTCGGCGATGCTCGGCACCTCGCCCACGACCGGCGACATCGCGACCGCGTTCCTCATCCACGGGATCGTGTACGCGGTGTTCATGACGATGGGGGTGCTGATCGTCCGCGTCCCGGCCGACGACTGGCGTCCGGCGGGCGCGGTGAAGCAGGCCGCGGCCAAGCCGATGATCTCCACGGCGAACGTCTCGGCGGCGAACGCGCTGAAGACGCCGCAGTTCTGGTGTCTCTGGATTGTCTTGTGCCTCAACGTGACCGCGGGCATCGGCATCCTGGAGAAGGCCGCGCCGATGATCACCGACTTCTTCAAGGGCAGCTCCGCCCCGGTCGGCACCGCGTCCGCCGCCGGGTTCGTCGCGCTGCTGTCGCTGACCAACATGCTGGGCCGGTTCGTCTGGTCGTCCGCCTCGGATCTGGTGGGGCGCAAGAACATCTACCGGTTCTACCTCGGCGTCGGCGCGCTGCTGTACCTCGTGATCGCGCTGACCACGAACGGGTCGAAGCTCCTGTTCGTGCTGTGCGCCATGCTGATCCTGTCCTTCTACGGCGGCGGGTTCGCCACGCTCCCGGCGTACCTCAAGGACCTGTTCGGCACCTACCAGGTCGGCGCGATCCACGGCAGGCTGCTGACCGCGTGGTCGGCGGCGGGCGTGCTCGGGCCGCTGATCGTGGACGGGATCGCGGACAGCCAGAAGGCCGCGGGCAAGACCGGGCCGGACCTCTACCAGCTGTCGTTCTGGATCATGATCGGCCTGCTGGTGGTCGGGTTCGTCGCGAACGAATGCGTGCGCCCGGTGAAGGAGAAGTTCCACGAGCCGACCGGGCAGACCGCGGTGGGGAGCGAGGCGTGATGACTAGTGCCGAGGGCCGTTCCAGCGGCCGGACGGTCCTGCTGGTGATCGCCTGGCTGTGGGTGCTCGCCCCGTTCGCCTACGGCGTGGTCGAGCTGATCCGGAAGGTGGTCGGGCTGTTCGGCGGCTGAGGGCCGCCGGAGGGCGCCGCCCGGAATAAGGGCTGGACAAATGGTCAAGAGTCGTTGACCATTGTCCCCATGACTGGGGACGACCAGGCGGGCTACGTCCCGCCCCAAGAATCTGTCCAGGTGGAGACGACCGATCAGCTGCGCGCGGTGAGCAACGTCGTGCGGCACCGCGTGCTCGCGGTGCTGCGCGACGGGCCGGCGACGATCACGCAGGTCGCCGAGCAGCTGGACATCGCGAAAGGCAGTTCCAGCTACCACATGCGGGTGCTGGAGCGGGCCGGGCTCGTGCACGTCGTGCGCACGCGGAAGGTGCGCGGCGTGCTGGAGCGCTACTACGCGCACGTCGGGAAGAGCATCGAGCTGCCCGAACCCGCCGCGGGACAGCGGGATGTGCTGATGCAGCACGCGATCAACGACCTCGCGACAGCTCCGGAGGGCTCGCACCGGTACGTCCGGATGCAGCACACGCGGATCGGCGAGGCACAGTTCGAGGAGTTCGAGCGCCGGCTGGCCGAACTGCTCGACGAACTGCGGGACGCGCGCGACGCCGACGAGGCGGCCGCCACCGTCGCGGTCGCGTTCTTCCGTCCGGGGCCGGGTGCGGCCAGATGACCGAGTCGAAGATGCCTCCCGCGTTCAGTCGCTTGTGGACAGCCGCGACGGTCAGTTCCCTTGGCGACGGCGCGTATACCGCCGCGCTGCCGCTGCTGGCCCTGCTGCTGGACAGCGACCCGCTGGTGGTCAGCCTGGTGACGGTGGCGGTGCTCGCGCCGTATCCGGTGGCCGGGCTGTTCGCCGGCGCACTGGTCGACCGCTGGGACCGGCGGCGCACGATGTGGATCGCGGACCTGGCGCGGGCAGTGCTGCTGGTGCTGACGGTGGCCGCGGGCGCGTTCGGCTGGCTCAGCATTCCGGTCCTGCTCGTGGCGGCGTTCCTGCTCGGCACCGGCACGTTGTTCTTCGACACCGCGGCGCAGGCGTACCTGCCGGATTTGCTCGCGCGGGACCAGACGTTGCTCCGCCGGGCCAATGGCTACCTGCGCGGGGCGTCCACCGCCGCCGGGCAGTTCGCCGGGCCGCCGGTCGGGAGTTTCCTTTTCACCGTGGGAAGAACGCTGCCGTTCGCGGTGAACGCGCTGACCTACGTGGCCAGTGCGCTGCTGATCCGGACGCTGCCGCCGGCCCCGGTGCCGAAACGCGAACCGGGACGCTCGGTGTGGGCGGACTCGAAAGAGGGTTTCGCTTACGTAGTGAAGGATCGGCTGCTGCTCGGTCTCGCCCTGCGGCCCGCGGTCGGTAACCTGGCGTTCGGTGCATTCGGGGCGGTGCTGGTGGTGTTCGCGAAGGACGCGCTGGGGCTGCACTCCGCTGGATACGGTTTCCTGCTCGCCGCGGAAGCCGCCGGGGGACTGGTCGGCGCGATGATGCTCGCCGGGCCGTTGGAGAAATGGCTGGGCACCGGCACCGCGCTCACCGTCACCGCGGTGATCGAGGGCGGCGCGGTGCTGGTGTTCGGTCTCGCCAGGGATCCGTGGCTGGCCGGGGCGATGTTCGCGCTGTGCGGCTGCGCCATGGCGGCGACCATGGTGCTCGGCGGATCGCTGCGGCAGGTCGTGGTCCCGGCGCGGCTGATGGGCCGGGTCGCCGCGGCGTCGCGCCTGGTCTCGGCCTCGGCGGCACCGGCGGGCGCCGCACTGGGCGGCTGGCTCGCCGCGACGGCCGGAGTGCGGGTGCCGTACGTGGCGGCGGCGGGGGTGCTTGTGTTGATGACTGTGGTGACGATGAGCATGACGAGCAACAAGCGGATCGAAGAGGCGCTCGCGCGGGCGAAGGAGGCTATGCCGGTCGCGTAGCCGTCGCGGCGAGCACGCACAGTGCCAGGGCGGAGACCAGGCACGCGCCGAGGCCGTGCAACGTGCCGGGCGCTCGGCCGAAAGACGTTACGCCAGTTGCATAGTCGCCGTGGTGAACACGACGATCGGGAACAGCACCGCGAGCACGGAGACCGTGATCCACACTCGCCGCTTCGCTCGCTCCGGCGCACCGAGCGAGGCGGCGACCGCCCCGGCACCGGCGGCGATGGGCACCAGATAGATCCCGACGTGCACGTAACTGGCAAGCACAATGGCCCCGACGATGGCCGGGCCGCTGAGCAGCTGTCCGGCGGCCAGCAATACGGCCGAGATCCCGCACAGCACAAGGACGCAGCCGAACAGCGCGCTGATGCCGTGCAAGGCGCCGGTGAGCGCGACGCGGACTCGGCTCGGCTGGGCGGTTTCGGCGGGCACGCCGTGATCCTGCCAGGCCGTCGCCGTCGGCGGATGCGGGGAACTACTCGGCTCGGATGCGGCCGAGCAGGCTTTCCCTGGCGGATTCCACGTGCTGCTCGGCGACCCGGGCGAGCCGCTCCCGGTCACCGCCGCGGATCAGTTCCGCGAGTTCGCGATGCTCGGCGACCACCCGGGCCCGGTAATGCTCGTGTCCGAGCGAAACCCGTTGCAGCTGAAACAGAAACACCTGCGACCGCACGGCTTCCCACGCCTCGGTGAGGCGGCCGTTGCCCGCCGCGGCGTAAACGCGGTCGTGGAACGCGATGTCCAGCGCCAGCAGTCGCGGCCCGTCGGCCTTTGACCGCACCGCCGTCGCCAGATCGGCGACCAGCGCGTCCAAGGCGTCCAGATCCTCGTCGGTCGCGCTGGTGCGCGCAGTGACCGCGGCGAGCCGGTCCAGCGCGGCGCGGACCGAGTAGACCTCGTCGACGTCCTCGGCGGTCACGTCGACCACCGTGGTCGGGCGATGCCAGCCGCAGCGGACCAGGCCTTCCCGGGCGAGCTGGGCGATGCCCTCGCGCACCGAACCGCGGCTGATCTCCAGCGACGCGGCCAATTCGACCTCGCGCAGGGGCGCGCCGGGCCGGAAATGGCCGGCGAAGATCGCTTCGCGCACCCGGTCGGCGGCCTCGTCGGCGAGCCCGCGGCGCGCCGCCTTCCTCAGCGGGGTGACTTCCACGGGCTAATGTTGACATTCGGACATCAGCCAGTCAACGTGAGGAGACCGATCCCCGCGCCGAAGGAGTGCCTGATGGCCGTCCGCCCCGCCTTCCACCTGGCCATACCGGTCGACGACCTGCCGAAGGCCCGCGAGTTCTACGGCGCCGTGCTCGGGCTGGCGGAGGGCCGTTCGGCGGACGCGTGGGTCGACTGGAACTTCCACGGCCACCAGGTCGTCACGCACGTGGTCCCGGGCGCCCGCGCGGAAGCCGGACGCAATCCGGTCGACGGGCACGACGTGCCGGTGCCGCATTTCGGGCTGGTGCTCGACGTCGGCAGCTTCCACGAACTGGCCGGGCGGCTGCGCGCCGCGGGCACGGAGTTCGTGATCGAGCCCTACCAGCGGTTCGCCGGCGAGCCGGGGGAGCAGTGGACGATGTTCCTGCACGACCCGGCCGGGAACGCGCTGGAGTTCAAGGCTTTCCGCGACGAGACGCAGTTGTTCGCGAAATGAACGTCCTCGTCACCGGAGCCTCGCGCGGGATCGGCCGCGCCATCGCCGTCGCCTTCGCCACCAGGGGCGACCGGATCGCCGTCCACTGCGGATCCAACCGGGAGGCCGCGCGCGAGACGCTCGAGGCGCTGCCCGGTTCCGGGCACGTGCTCGTGTCCGGCGACCTCGGCAACCCCGACGCCGCGCAATGGATCGCCGACGTGGCCGAGGAACAGCTCGGCGGCGTCGACGTGCTGGTCAACAACGCCGCGGTCGGGACCACTCCGGCCACTCGCACGCCGATCGGCGAAATGTCCTATGCGGACTGGCAGGAGGCGTGGCGGCGCACGCTGGACGTCAACCTGCTCGGCGCGGCCAACGTTTCCTTCCACGTCGCCCGCCACCTCATCGCTCGCGGCGTGCCGGGCCGGATCGTGAACATCGGGTCGCGCGGGGCGTTCCGGGGCGAGCCGGAGTACCTGGCGTACGGGGCGAGCAAGGCCGCGCTGCATTCGTTCGGCCAGTCGCTGGCGGTCCAGCTGGCCCCGCACGGCATTTCGGTCACCTCGGTGGCCCCGGGCTTCACCGCGACCGAGCGGGTCGCCGGCCGGCTCACCGGCGAGGTGCGGGAGCAGAGCCCGTTCGGCCGGGTCGCCGAACCGGAGGAGATCGCCGAGGCGGTGGTGTTCCTGGCGTCGTCGGAGACGCCCTGGGCGTCCGGCTCGATCCTGGACCTGAACGGGGCCTCGCACCTGCGTTGACCTGTGAGCTGCGTCACGAATGCAGCGGATGGGTGACCTGAGACGTCCAGAGAGCGTGCGGATCGCAGGAAAAGTTATCGCCGGCGCGCTTTCGATGGTGGTTTTCGCGGGCACGGCCTACGGGTTCTCTACTCTGAGTGCGCTCGACGACATCACGCGCAGCGACGTGATCGGCGGCGGATCGGTGGACGAGGGCCAGAAGCACGCCGACGGGGCGATGGACATCCTGTTGGTCGGCCGGGACGCGCGCAAAGGCCCGGACGGCACCCCGCTGCCGCAGAGCGTGCTCGACGAACTGCGCGCGGGCGCGAACGGCGACGACCTCACCGACACGTTGATCGTGATGCGGATCCCGGACGGGCAGCAGGAGGTCAAGGCGTTCTCCATCCCGCGCGACTCGTACGTCGCCATGCCCGGCGGGAAGAGCAAGATCAACGCCGCCTTCGGCCGCGGCAAGGCGGCCGAGGCCTCGAAAATGCGCGCGGCCGGGGAAACCGACAAGGACAAGATCGAGCAGGACTCGATGACCGCCGCGCGCAAGGCGACGCGGCAGGCGGTCGAGGACCTCACCGGCATCACCATCGACCACTACGCCGAGGTCAACCTGCTGAGCTTCTCCGAGATCAGCAAGGCGGTCGGCGGGGTCGAGGTGTGCCTGAAGAAGGCCACCAAGGACGAGAACTCGGGCGCGGACTTCCCGGCGGGCAAACAGCGGCTCTCCGGCGGCGCCGCGCTCGCTTTCGTGCGGCAGCGCGACAACCTGCCCGGCACCGACTTCGGCCGGATGCGGCGGCAGCAGGTGTTCCTCGCCGCGATGGCGCACCAGGTGCTCTCGGCCGGGACGCTCGCGGATCCGGGCAAGCTGAGCGATCTCATCGACGCGGTGAAGCGGTCGGTGGTGCTGGACCAGTCGTGGGACATCCTGGACTTCGTCGGCAAGATGCGCGGGGTGTCCGGCGGCGGCATCCAGTTCACGACGATCCCGGTGGTCAACCCGGACTACCGCTACGACCGGACCCATCCCACGGCGACCGCGGTGCAGGTCGATCCCGCGCAGGTGAAAACGTTTGCGTCCGGGCTGATCGGCACCGCCGCGCCGCCCGCCGCCCCGCCCGCCGCGCCGAAGGCCGCGGTGGAGATTTCCAACGCCGGCGGCGCCTCCGGCCTCGCGGCGCGGGTGGCGGATGTGCTGAAGGGCAAGGGATTCGCCGCCACCGCCGCGGGCAACGCGCCGTCGCAGCGGACGTCGATCGTGCGGTACCCGGCAGGGCTCGCCGCCGAGGGCGCGGAGGTGGCGAAGGAGCTGGGCGGACTGTCCGCTAAGGAATCAACGGACGTTCCGGCCGGGCAGATCCAGGTGGTGCTGGGGAAGGTCTACTCGGGACCGGGGGTGTCCGACGGCGGGTCTTCGGTGGGCGTGCCGGCGAAGTCCGACCAGCCGCAGCCCCTGACGTCGGACGGCGACAACTGCATCGACTGACGGCGTCGCGGGCGCTTAGGCACGGCAAGGAAGGCGACGGTCGGAGGGCTGGGCGGCCGCCCAGGTCCAGGCCGCGAAGCCGCCCAGCGTGCGCATCAGGTGATCCCGGGTGTCGAGTCGCCGGTGTTCGTTGGACGGTCGCCGCTGAAATTCACGGCGACTGTCATCCCGCGATCCAATCCCTGAGTCAGCACGGCTAACGCGGATCACGCGTGACGATGCGGCTCCAGCCGGATCACGACGGCCTTCGACACCGGCGTATTCGACTTCTCCGCAACGGAATCCAGCGGCACCAACGCATTGGCCTCCGGGAAGTACGCCGCCGCACACCCGCGAGCCGTCGGGTACGCGACCGCGCGGAAGCTCGGAGCCCGCCGGTCCCCGTCCCGCCATTCCGAGACCAGATCCACGATCTCCCCGTCCGCGACTCCCAGCGCGGTCAGGTCGTCCGGGTGCACGAACACGACCCGGCGCCCGTCCTCGATGCCGCGATACCGGTCGGACAGCCCGTAAATCGTGGTGTTGTACTGGTCGTGGCTGCGCAGCGTCTGCAGCAGCAACCGGCCCTCGGGCACCTCCGGATACTCCAGCTCCGACACCGTGAACGTGCCCTTGCCGGTCGCCGTGCCGGTGAATTCCCGCGAGTCGCGCGGCGCGTGCGGCAGCACGAAACCGTCCGGTTCGCGGACGCGCTGGTTGTAGTCGTGGCAGCCCGGCACCACGGCGGCGATGCGGTCGCGGATCAGGTCGTAGTTCTTCTCGAACGACCGCCACGGCACCGAGTGGTCCGCGCCGAGCAGCTTCTCCGCCAGGCGGCAGACGATGGCGACCTCGGACAGCAGTTCGTCGCTCGCCGGAGCCAGCCGGCCACGCGAGGCGTGCACCTGCGACATCGAGTCCTCGACTGTCACGAACTGGCGGCCGGATTCCTGCTCGTCGCGTTCGGTGCGGCCGAGCGTCGGCAGGATCAGCGCGGTGCGGCCGGGGACGACGTGCGAGCGGTTGAGCTTCGTGGACACGTGCACGGTCAGCGAGCACGACCGCAGCGCGTCCGCGGTCCGGTCCGAATCCGGGGTGGCGGAGGCGAAATTGCCGCCCATCGCGAAGAACACCTTGCCGCGGCCGTCGAGCATCGCGCGGATCGAGTCGACGGTGTCCCAGCCGTGGTTACGGGGCACCGTGATGCCGAATTCGCGGTCGAGCGCGTCCATGAACGGCTCGGGCATCTTCTCCCACACACCCATGGTGCGGTCGCCTTGCACGTTCGAGTGGCCGCGCACCGGGCACAGGCCCGCGCCGGGCTTGCCGATCATCCCGCGCACCAGCGCCAGGTTCACGACCTCGGCGATCGTCGGCACCGCGTGCTTGTGCTGGGTCAGCCCCATCGCCCAGCAGTAGATCGTGCGCTCGGACGTCGCGATCATCCGCGCGATGTGCTCGATCTGCTCTCGGGGCAGGCCGGTCGCCTTCTCGGTCTCCGGCCAGTCGATCTCGCGCAGCTGCTTGGCCCAGTCCTCGAAGCCGTGCGTGGACTTCTCCACGAACTCGCGGTCCACAATGGACCCCGGAGCGGCGTCCTCCCACCGCAGCAGCAGATGCCCGACCGCCTGGAACAGCGCCAGGTCGCCGCCGAGCCGGATCTGCGCGAACTCGTCGGCCAGCGGCGTGCCCTTGCCGACCACGCCGCGCACGTTCTGCGGGTTCTTGAAGCGCATCAGCCCGGCCTCGGGAAGCGGGTTGACCGCGACGACCTTCGCGCCGTTGCCCTTCGCCTGCTCCAGCGCGGACAGCATCCGCGGGTGGTTCGTGCCCGGGTTCTGCCCGACGACCACGATCAGGTCGGCTTGGTGGAGGTCGGCCAGCGACACCGAACCCTTGCCGATGCCGGTGGTCGCCGACAGCGCCGCGCCGGACGATTCGTGGCACATGTTCGAGCAGTCCGGCAGGTTGTTCGTGCCGTACGCGCGCACCAGCAGCTGGTACACGAACGCGGCCTCGTTGCTGGTGCGGCCGGAGGTGTAGAAGATCGCCTCGTCCGGGCTCGCCAGGCCGCGCAGCTCGCCGGCGATCACGCCGAACGCCTCGTCCCAGGAGATCGGCTCGTAGTGCGAAGCTCCTTCGCGCAAGACCATCGGTTCGGTGAGCCGGCCTTGCTGGCCCAGCCAGTAGTCGGTGCGCTCGTTCAGCTCGGACACCGGATGCGCGGCGAAGAACTCACGGCCGACGCGGCGTTTCGTCGCCTCCTCGGCGACCGCCTTCGCGCCGTTTTCGCAGAACTCCGCGAGCTTCCGCTTCTCGCCGTCGACCTGCCGCGGCTCGGGCCACGCGCATCCCGGGCAGTCGAAGCCGTCCCGCTGGTTCAGCAGCCGCAGCGTGCGCGCGGTGCGGACCGGGCCCATCTGCTCCACTCCGCGCGCGAGCGAAACCGCGACTCCCGGGATTCCGGCCGCCCAGCCTTTCGGCTTGCCCACCTCGAGGCGGGCTTCGTCCACGTCACCAGTCGGAGCTTCGCGAGTCATGGGCACATCGTCCGCCTTGGCGCCCGAGAACCCAAGACGGGGGTGGTCACACCGCGTCCTGCCGGGCTCGTTCCCGGCGTTCGGCCCGCGGCAGCGCGCGGTCCGCGGCGGTCACGATCAGCAGCAACCCGCTGGTCACGATCAGCACGACGGCCAGCCGGTGCAGCCCGCCGGAGTCGGCGTGCCCGCCATAGCACTGGGCGATGACCGTGGCCGCGACTATCGCGCCGAGGTATTGCGCGGTCCGGAAAAGCCCGCTCGCGGTGCCCATCGTCTCGGCCGGGGTATCGCGGTACAGCGTCGTCTGGTTGGCGACGCTGGTGAGCCCTTGCGCCAGACCGAACAGCGCGGCGAGCACGAGCAGCCAGATCAGCGCGGTGCCGTCGTTCACGGACAGGAGCGCGACCGATCCGGCCAGGAGCGCGGCGCCGACCAGCAGCAGCCGAAGCCGGATGCCGGTCGGACGGCCGGACAGCGCGGCCGCGCCCACCGCGACCCCGGACATCGGCAGAAGCAGCAGTCCCGCAGCGGATTCGGCGAACCCGCGCGCCTCTTCGAGCCACTGCACGTAGCCGAACATGATCGTGTAGATCGCGAGGAAACTCAGTGCCTGCCGCAAATACGTGCGCAGGACCGGACCGTTGGCGGCGAGCATCCGCAGGTCGATGAACGGCTTGCGGGCGCGCAGTTCCACCCTCGTGAACAGCGCGCCGAGCACGATCGCCACAGCCAGCAGCCACAGATCGCCGATGCCGGGCGCCATCAGATAGCACAGCAACACCAGCAGCGCGGCGGAAAACAGCGCGATCCCGGCGACGTCGATCCGCTCGGCGGGCTTCTCGGTGGGAGTGTCCTTCGGCACCCACAGCAGCGTCAGCACGAGGGAGATACCAGCCAGCGGCAGGTTCACCGCGAAGATCGCGGGCCAGCCGAAGAGCGCGATCAGCACACCGCCGAGCGTCGGGCCGATCACCATCACTGTTTGCGCGGACATCGCCAGCACGGACAACACCCGCGCCGGAACGCCTTCGCCGATCTGGTCGGCACGCCTTCGCAGCACAGCCATCGCAGCGGGGAAGCCGGCACAGGTGCCGATGCCGAGCACGGCTCGCACCCCAGTAAGCCATTCGACGGAGATCGGGATCATGCCGGCGATCCCGGCCACCATCACCACGGCCGCGCCGCCGAGCAGCACGCGCCGCGCGCCGTAGCGGTCCACGAGCAGCCCGACGACCGGCTGCCCGACCGCCGTGGCCAGGTACAACGAGGAAATCAGCCAGGCCGTGCGGCCCGGTCCGGCGCCGAAGGCCTGTCCGATCGGGACGAGCGCGACGGCGATGAGCGTGGAGTTGATCGGATTCAGCACGGCGCTCGCGACCAGCGGGGTCACCAGGCGCGCGCCGAAACGGGATTTCGCGGGGGCGGTCGCGGTGTTCGTCAGTGCTCCTCGGGTTCAGGGGTCAGCGCTGGGCGATCCGCTGCAGCAAGGGCAGCGCGCGCCGGACCGTTTCGAGTTCGTCCTCGGTCAGCTCGTCGGCCAGCGCGGAGGCGAGCCATTCGTCGCGGTGCTGCCGGATCCCGATGACGGTCTTGGCCCCGAGATCGGAGAGCGAAATCACGACGCGCCTGCCGTCGGCGGGGTCGCGCGTGCGGCTCAGATAGCCGAGCGTGTCGAGCACGCCGAGCGTCGCGGCCATGGACTGCTGCCGGACGTGCTCCGCGGCGGCCAGTTCGGCCTGGGTTCCGGGGCCTTCGCGATGCAGCCGGTTGAGCACCGCGGTCTGGGTCGGCGTGAGGATCTCGGCGTTGTCGACCTGCCGCAGCCTGCGGTGCAGCTGGCCGACCACGCCGCGGATCCAGCCGGCGGACTCGGCGACGCGCGGCGGGACGGACGGGTCTTCGGACATAAGCACAGTCTAGCCTGTTGAGTCCAGCCTGTGCATCCTCGGCCGACAGTCCCGCTCGGGACCACGGTGAAGCCTCGGGACCACCGTGAAAAGAGGCTGCCACCGCCGCCCTCTACCTCGGCGGTGGCAGCGCTTTCGAGGTCGCGTGGCGCCCGGAGGGCATGCCGGGCACGGAGGTCAGACGGCTGGTGACGGTGAAGAGCATCGCGGACGGCGCCGCGATCCTGAACGCCTAGAGCGGCTGGCTGCTGGCCGAGGCGGGAGAGCCGAGCCCGAGGATGTACCCGATCTTCTGGTCGTTCACCCCGATCGGCTGAACCTGGTGCACCACGATCGCCGCGGCGAGCAGCAGCACCAGGCCGACGATCGCGGCGATGCCGGGCCACCGGCTCGGCGCCGCGCCGCCGCGGCCGTACGCCGGGGCCGGGGCGCTGCGGCGTTCGCGCTTGCGCCGCTTCTTCAAGTCCTTCTTCGCGCCGAGCCACGCGTCCCGCTGGGCGTGCTTGCGCCACTCCGGGTCCATGAGGTCCGGATGGGTTTCCATCCGGTCGTCCGGATCCTCCGGCCGAGTCATCGGCGCACCGCCTTTCCCCCTGCGTAACCCCGCCGCGGCGGGTTCGTAGACTTGTCCATTGTGACCGAGAACGCTCCGCAGCAGAAAACCGACCTTCCGGGTGCCTGGGACCCGGCCGCCGAGGAAGCCCCGATGTACGACCGCTGGGTAGCCGCGGGCTATTTCACCGCGGACGCGGGGTCGGACAAGCCGCCGTTCTCGATCGTACTGCCGCCGCCGAACGTCACCGGCAGCCTGCACATGGGCCACGCGCTCAACCACACCCTGATGGACGCGATGAGCCGCCGGCGCCGGATGCAGGGCTACGAGGTGCTGTGGCTGCCGGGCATGGACCACGCGGGCATCGCGACGCAGAACGTCGTCGAACGCCAGCTGGCCGGCGAGGGCCTGTCGCGCCACGACCTGGGCCGCGAGAAGTTCGTCGAGCGCGTCTGGGAGTGGAAGGCCGAGTACGGCGGCAAGATCCTCGGCCAGATGAAGCGGCTCGGCGACGGCGTCGACTGGTCCCGCGAGCGCTTCACCATGGACGAGAACCTGTCCAAGGCCGTCCAGACTGTGTTCAAGAACTTCTACGACGCCGGCCTGATCTACCGCGCCGAGCGGATCATCAACTGGTGCCCGCGCTGCCAGACGGCGCTGTCGGACATCGAGGTCGACCACAGCGACGACGACGGCGAACTCGTCTCGATCCGCTACGGCGACGGCGACGCCTCGATCGTCGTGGCCACCACGCGCGCCGAGACGATGCTGGGCGACACCGCGGTGGCCGTGCACCCGGACGACGAGCGCTACGCGCACCTGGTCGGCACCGAGATCGAGCTGCCGCTGACCGGGCGGAAGATCCCGGTGGTCGCGGACCGGCACGTCGACCCGGAGTTCGGCACCGGCGCGGTCAAGGTGACCCCGGCGCACGACCCGAACGACTTCGAGATCGGCCGCCGCCACGACCTGCCGATGCTGACCGTGATGAACGAGCGCGCCGAGGTCACCGTGCCCGGTCCGTTCGAGGGCCTCGACCGGTTCGAGGCGCGGCCCGCGGTGGTCGCCGCGCTGCGCGAGCAGGGCCGGATCGTCGCGGAGAAGCGGCCGTACGTGCACGCGGTCGGGCACTGCTCCCGCTGCGACACGGTCGTCGAGCCGCGGCTGTCGCTGCAGTGGTGGGTCAAGGTCGCCGAGCTGGCCCAGGCCGCCGGCGACGCGGTGCGCGACGGGCGGACGAAGATCCACCCGGCCGAACTGGAGAAGCGGTACTTCGACTGGGTCGACAACATGCACGACTGGACGATTTCGCGCCAGCTGTGGTGGGGCCACCGGATCCCGGTCTGGTACGGGCCGGACGGCGAGGTCGTGTGCGTCGGTCCGGACGAGCAGCCGCCGTCGGGCGAGGGCTGGACGCAGGACCCGGACGTGCTCGACACGTGGTTCTCGTCCGGGCTGTGGCCGATGTCGACGATGGGCTGGCCGGGGGAGACCGCGGATCTGGCGAAGTTCTATCCGACCAGCGTGCTGTCCACCGGGTACGACATCCTGTTCTTCTGGGTCGTGCGGATGATGATGTTCGGCGTGCAGGAGATGGACGGGCGGCAGCCGTTCGACCACGTTTACCTGCACGGGCTGATTCGCGACGCCAACGGCAAGAAGATGTCCAAGTCGCGCGGGAACGTCATCGATCCGCTGGAGTGGATGGACGCTTACGGGGCGGACGCCACCCGGTTCACGCTCGCTCGCGGGGCCAATCCGGGGACGGACATGGCGCTGGCGGACGAGTGGGCCGCGGGGTCGCGGAATTTCTGCACGAAGCTGTGGAATGCCAGCAAGTTCGCGATGATGAACGGGGCGACCGTCGAGGGTTCGCTGCCGGACGCCGCGGAGCTGACCGAGTCGGATCGGTGGATTCTCGGGCGGCTCGCCGCGCTGGTGTCCGAAGTGGACGGGTTGTTCGAGGACTTCCAGTTCGCCAAGGTCGCCAATGCGCTGTATCAGTTCACCTGGAATGAGCTGTGTGACTGGTATTTGGAGCTGGCCAAGGTTCAGCTGTACCAAGGGGATTCCGCGCGGGTTGAGGCTACGCGGAAGGTGCTTGGGCATGTCCTGGACACCGTGCTGCGGCTGCTGCACCCGTTCGTTCCGTTTGTGACGGAGAAGTTGTGGACGGCGTTGACTGGCGGCGAGTCGTTGGTGATCGCGGCTTGGCCGTCGGCGGTCGAGGGGTATGCGGATCCGGTCGCGGACGCTCGGGTCGCTGATGTGCAGAAGCTGATTACCGAGATTCGGCGGTTCCGGGCTGATCAAGGGTTGAAGCCGGGGCAGAAGGTCGCTGCTCGGTTGTCGGGGGAGGCGTTCCCGGACGGGCATGCCGGTGCGATTCGGTCCTTGGTGCGGCTTACTGAGCCGGAGGACGGGTTCTCGGCCAGTGCTTCGCTGGAGGTCGCGCTGGCTGGCGGGGTCGTGACGGTGGAGTTGGATACTTCCGGGACCATCGACGTCGCTGCTGAGCGGAAGCGGTTGGAGAAGGACCTCGGGGCCGCGCGGAAGGAATTGGCGCAGACTGAGGGGAAATTGGGGAATGAGGCGTTTATCGCGAAGGCGCCGGAGCAGGTGATCGAGAAGATCAAGGTGCGGCGGGAGACCGCGGTGGCCGATATTGGGCGGATTGAGGCTCGGTTGGCTGCGTTGCCTGGGGCCTGAGGTCGGTTGGGCGGGGGGGCTCGTCGCCTGGCGGCGACATTGCGCCCGGGTGGTTTGAGGGGCACCCCGAAGCTGATTGTGACGACGGACGGCGGGTGCTTGTCAAGGCGGGAAAGATGCCTTGACAAGCACCCGCCGTCCGCGTTTTTGGCTTCGTATTGGGGTGCGGGGGTGGTGTGGGTGCCTGCCTGGGTTGGGTGCTCTGGCTGCGGTTCGCGGTCCCGGCGGGCGGTGAGCGGGGCGTCTGTGAGGGGAACCCTGAGGGAATCAGATTCCCTCAGGGTTCCCCTCACAGACGGCGGGAGCGGCGGGGTCAGCGGAGTTGTTGGCGGATTACTTTTGCTTCGCCTGCCATTCCTGCGTAGAACGGGTGGTAGGGGGCTGCGGCTAGCAGGTTCAGGTCTTTGCCGTTGATCCAGGCGACGCCTGGGCCTTGGCAGGCGTCGTGGCCGAAGGAGGGGGTGTAGGTGTCCACATAGGACGATTGGCCGTCGGCCGCGACCGCGTTGCTTACGGCGGAGTTCAGGGCCTGTTCGACGCTGGAGAGCCAGGCGTAGTCGCCGTTCGCGAAGGGCAGGACATCGGGGCAGTAGCCCGTCGCGGGGGCGATGCGCGGGTAGCCGATGGCGAGCACCCTGGCGTGGGGTGAGCGGGCGTGGATTCCGGCCAGTACCTGCTGGATGGCTGCTTGCGTCTTGGGCAGCAGCGCCTTGATCGTGTCTACGCCGTCGACCGTGAAGTGCTGCTGGCACGGGTTTCCGGTCGGGTCCGAGCCGCGCAGGGTCGGGCAGGTGTCTACCAGTTTGCCGAACAGGCCCGAATCGTTGCCGCCGATGCCGACGGTGACCAGGTCGGTGTCTGGGCGCAGGGCGGAGAACTGCGGGGCGTTCCGGCCTAGCGGCACGTTTTGCGGGTTGGTCATGTCGGACGTGTCCGCACCGCCGCAGCTGACGTCGGTGAAGCGGTCCACGTCCAGGGAATCAGCCACCATCGACGGGTAGTTGGACGTCGAGCGGAAGCAGCCGAACGGATCCAGCCGGGGCAGCGGGATGAGCGGCCCCGACGTGTACGAGTCGCCTAGGGCGACGTAGTGGCGGTAATGCCGGGGCGCGGCGCTCGCGGCCGCCGCCGTCGACAGAAGCAGTGCGGCCGCGGCGATTGCGGCCGGCACTATCCGGATGATGCGCATGCGAACCCCGTCCTCCCGAGCGGTACGACCCGCTTTACCTTTCGGCAACCGGGGCATGAGCGCTCTCCGCCGATCGGGTGGTCGGGGCGGGTTTTCACCCGGCTGCGGGGTGATCTGCGGGTTTCCGCCAGGTCAGCAGGTACCGCCAGAACACCAGCTGGCGGACGGTGCTGCCGGGGAGCAGGCGCGCGGCGTCCCGGCGGACGTCGTTCAGCGGCGGGAATTTCATGTGCACGGGAGCCTTGGCGATCGGGTCGGGACCGCCGTTGAGCTGGTCTCCGGCGAAGACGACCAGCCTGGCCAGTGCGTTCGCGGGGGCGGCGACGAACTCGCGGGCGAAGTCGCTCGGACGGCTCGGGCGGGCACAGCCGAGCACTGCGAGCACGCCGCCGGGGGCGAGAGCGTCGCGGAGTCTCGTGACGGTTTCGAACGGGACGTGGTGCAGGGACGCCAGGCAGGAGATGAACGCGTACGAATCGGGTTCCAGGGGTTCGGTGGTCACGTCCGCGCGGCGGTATTCCACAGTGCCCGGTCCTGGAGAACCGGCGGCGGTCGCTCGCGTGACCATTTCGTCCGAGGTGTCGATGCCTTCGACGGTCATCCCGGCGGCGGCGAGCCCGCGCGCGAACCGGCCTTCGCCGCAGCCGACGTCCAGGGCTCGGCCGGGGCCTGGCGGCAGGAGCCGGAGCAGTGTCGGGTGATAGTGATGGTTGTGGTCGAAGGGCATGGACCCGACCTTGCCACGGATCGTTGCGGGCGTGATCACGCCGAAGCCCCGGGGCCGCTGGGCGCGAGGCGGGCCCGGGTACGCTCGAGCATGTGCCGGGCCGAACCTTTCGCCTGGTCTTCCCGGTCGCGCGACCGCGCCGGGACAGCGACTTCGAGGAGTGCACGAGTGCCGCGCGGTGACGAGCCCGAGGAGACCCGGCGGCCGGATCTCGCCGATCCGGACAGTTTCGCGGGGGTCGACGAACTGGGCGCGCTCGCGCACAGCGACCCCTACGACACCGAGGACGATCCCGGTAACGAGCTGGAGCCGGACCTCGACGCGCCGGACGCGGCCTACGCCGCCGGCGGCGGTTCGCGCGGCGGGATCGGCGGCATCGGCCAGCTCGGCGACAACCTGGCGCTCGGCCCGGTTCCCGACCTGTACGCCGAAGAGGGCACCGAGCTGCACGAACTCGACGACGAGGGCGCGCCCGCCGAATTCGGCGACGAGAACGGCCCGGAGGCCCGCCGCGACCTGATGGCCGCCGAGGCCGAGCTGAACCAGCGCTGGCCGGAGACGAAGCTCGAACCGTCGCTCGCCCGGATCCAGGCGCTGATGACGCTGCTCGGCGAGCCGAACCAGGGCTACCCGGTGGTGCACGTCGCGGGGACCAACGGCAAGGGCTCGGTCGCCCGGATGGTCGATTCGCTGCTGACCCGCATGGGACTGCGCTCGGGCCGCTACACGAGCCCGCACCTGCAGCTCGTCACCGAGCGGATCGCGCTCGACGGCCGCCCGATCTCCGCCGCCCGGTACGCGCAGCTGTACCAGGACATCGCGCCGTACGTGGCGATGGTGGACGGTGCCAGCGAGGACGGCGTGCCGATGAGCAAGTTCGAGGTGCTCACCGGGATGGCGTTCGCGGCGTTCGCCGACGCCCCGGTCGAGGCCGCGGTGGTCGAGGCGGGCATGGGCGGCGCGTGGGACGCGACGAACGTGGCCGACGCGCAGGTCGCGGTCATCACGCCGATCGGGCTGGACCACACCGAATACCTGGGTCCGACCGCGGTCGACGCGGCCGCGGAGAAGGCCGGGATCATCAAGCCCGGTTCGGTCGCGGTGATCGGCGAGCAGGACCCCGAGGTGCTGAACGTCCTGCTGAAGCGCACGGTCGAGGTCGACGCCGCGGTGGCGCGCGCGGGCAGCGAGTTCGGCGTGCTCGAACGCGAGGTCGCGGTCGGCGGGCAAATGCTGAAGCTGCAGGGCCTCGGCGGCGTGTACGACGAGATCTTCCTGCCGCTGCACGGCGCGCACCAGGCGGCGAACGCGGCGCTCGCGCTGGCCGCGGTCGAGGCGTTTTTCGGGGCGGGCAAAGACAAACAGCTCGTGGTGGAGGCCGTGCGCGAGGCGTTCGCCGAGGTCGATAACCCCGGCCGGCTCGAACGCGTGCGGGCCGCCCCGGCGGTCATGGTCGACGCCGCGCACAACCCCATGGGCGCGCGGGCGCTCGCCGCGACGATCACCGACGAGTTCAACTTCCGCCGGCTCGTCGCGGTCGTCGGCGTGCTGTCCGACAAGGACGCGCGCGGCATCCTGGACGCGCTGGAGCCGGTGGTGTCCGACGTGGTCGTCACGCGCAGTTCGTCGCCGCGGTCGCTGCCGGTCGAGGACCTGGCCGAACTGGCCGCGTCGATCTTCGGCGAGGACCGCGTGCTCGCCGAACCGGACCTGGAGACCGCGATCGAGACCGCGATCGGCCTCGTGGAACAGAACGACGACCCGGAGGAACCGCTCGCGGGCGGCGGCGTGCTGGTGACCGGATCCGTGGTCACCGCGGGCGACGCGCGCACGCTGTTCGGGAAGGAGCCGGCGTGAGCGACGAGACGCCCGAGACCCCGGCGAAGCCGCCCGCGAAGGACCCGATGAAGGGCTTCCGCGGCGTCATGGCGGGCACGCTGATCATGGAAGCGATCACCGTCGCGCTGGCGCTGCCGGTGGTCGCCCATCTCGGCGGCGGCGTCACCAGCTTCACCGGCTGGACGGTGATCGCGCTGGCGGTGGTGCTGATCGTGCTGTGCGGGATGCTCAAGCACGTCTGGGCGGTGCCGGTGATCCTGCTGCTGCAGCTGGCGATCATCGCGATCGGGATCACCCAGCCCGCGATCGCGATCATCGGCATCATCTTCCTGGCCGCGTTCCTGTGGTTCCTGTGGCTGCGCCGGGATGTCGCGCGCCGGATGGCGGCGGGGACGCTGCCGAGCCAGCAGCAGCCGCAGGCTTAGCCGGTACACGCTGACGTCGAATCCGGCGGAGCCTCAGCCGCGCGGACACGAGCATTCCTGGCGTCTCGGACGCGGATTTCCGTCCCCGGCGGGGGGCCAGGACACGGCGGGCCAGGCGTGAAAGAGGAACCTTCTGGCTTTTTGCCCGATCACGCCCCCATGTCCGGAGCGGGATGGAACACTGTCCGACACGGCTGTTCCTGAGCGGCCGGAGCCGGTGAACCGTGGGGGGCCGATCGTGGCGGACGAGCAAGACCAGGAGCAGTCGCGAGCGGCGGCCGGGGCGGGTTCCTTCCCTGCAGAGCGCGCGGCTCGCGACGATTCCCGGATGGTGTCCGGCGAACGCGCGACGGATCTGGAACAGCGGCCTCGACGGGCGGTGACGCGGCGGCTGGACGATCCGCCCCGCGGGGCTCGCCTGGTCGGTGTCCGTCCCGGGATCGTCGTCGCGCTGCTCGTTGTCATCCTCCTGCTTCTCGTCGCCCTCGTGGTGTTGCTGGTCCTGAGGCCGGCCCGGCGGAGACCAGCACGGGCTCGGCCGGCAGCTCGTCGACGACCGCCGCGCCCACGTCCACCAGGTCTGTGCCCGCCCCGGCGTCGAGCAACGCCAGGCCGTCCAGCCCGGCGTCCTCCGCTGGCGCGCAGACCCTCGCACCGGCCGCCGCGCCGACCTGGAGCGGTCAGGTCGTGCTCGACGCCGGAGGCCTGGGCACCGGGCTCAGCATCGCCGAGCTCCCGCCCGCGAAAAGCCCGACGCGCGGCGACATCGCTCTCGGGCTGATGGACGACGAAACCAAAACCGACACGTTGACGCTGGAGAACGACACGCTCGCCGTCCGGCTGGACTCCTCCCGGAGCGCGCCGACCGCCGCGGACTGCCGTCACCTCATCGAGCACGACCGTTCGGGCGGCAGGCTGCAAGTGCACCTCTCCGACCGCGTCTGCTTCCAAAACCGGTACGGAGACATCGGCCTGCTCACCGTCAAGCAGCGGCACCCGGAGGGCGTCGGTTTCGGCATGCGGGTCGACCTGCAAGTCTGGCAGCACTCCTCGTAGGAGGCTCAGCGGCAGACGCTGACCTCGATCAGGTTCCGGTCCGGGTCGCGGAAGTACACGCTGCGGATCGGCCCCGTCGCACCGGTGCGGTCGACCGGCCCTTCCTCGATCGGCACGCCCTGCGCGACCAGGTCTTCCACGACCCGCTCCAGCGAATCGCTCGTGATCAGGCACAGATCCGCGCTGCCCGGCGTCGGCCGGTCCGCCTTGGGTTCGAACTCGTGCCCTGCCTCGTGCAGGTTGATCTTGCTGGCGCCGAACGTCAGCGCCTTGCGGCCCGCCCCGAACGTCACCTCGGTCATGCCGAGGACGCGGGTGTAGAAATCCACCGTCGCACCGAGGTCGGCGACGGTGAGGACGAGGTGGTCGAGCCGGTCGATGCGCATCGTTTCACCCTATTCCGATGTAACGGCCGGGCCGCCACGGCGACGGAGCAAGTGTGATCGTGGTGCGCGAGCTGAGCGTGGACAACTGGGCGGAGTGGCGCGACCTCCGGCTCGCGGCCCTGCGCGAGGACCCGGAGGCGTTCAGCTCGAAACTTGAGGACTGGCAAGGCGAAGGCGACGCCGAACCGCGCTGGCGGGCCCGGCTGCGCGACGTGTCGCTCAACGTCCTCGCCGACCTCGACGGCGTTCCGGCCGGGATGGTCAGCGGACAGCTTTCCGAGCGCGGCGACACAGCCGAGCTGATGTCGATGTGGGTCGCTCCCTCGGCGCGCGGCAGGGGAGTCGGGGACGCACTCGTCCGAGCCGTGGTGCGCTGGAGCGAGGGGCGCGGGGCGGGCGAGCTGGCGTTGAGCGTCGCGGGCGGCAACGAGTACGCGCTGGCCTTGTACGAACGGCACGGGTTCGTGGCGCGTCCGGCAAAGGAAGGCCCGTGCGAGTACGAGATGGTTCGGGAAGCGCACCGAGCGTGACGACCGGCTGTGAGCTTCCTCCTGACGAGTGAGCCGTTCACCCGGCGGTCAGCCTGAGTTGGCCGCTTGGCCGTGGTCGCCGGATAGAACGACCGCCATGACCGAAACGACCCCCTCGCGGCGCTCCGTGCTCAAAGCCGGAATCGCCGTGCCCGCGCTCGCCGCGGCAGGCGGGCTGCTGCTGCCCGGCTCCGCCTCGGCCGCCCCGCTCGTCCGCCGCGACCGTCCGGTGCTCGCCCACGGCGTCGCGTCCGGGGACGTGACCACCGGCTCCGGCATCGTGTGGTCGCGGGCCGACCGTCCGGCGCGGCTGATGGTCGAGGTCGCGCGCGACCCGTCGTTCCGGCACGCCCGCCGGGTGCCCGGCCCGTTCGTCACGCCCGCCACCGGCGGCACCGGCAAGGTGCGCGTCGCCGGACTGGCCCCGGGCACCGAGTACCACTACCGCGTCACCGCGGTGGACCTCGACGGCCGCGGCGCGAGCGAGCCGGTCGCCGGCCGGTTCGCCACGGCGCCCATCGGCCGCGCGAACACCCGGATCCTGTGGAGCGGCGACGTCGTCGGCCAGAACTACGGCATCAACCCGGCGCTCGGCGGCATGACGATCTTCTCCGCGATGGCCGACCGCCGTCCGGACCTCTTCCTGCACAGCGGCGACACGGTGTACGCCGACGGCCCGCTCACCGAAACCGTCACGCTCCCCGGCGGGGGCGGCACCTGGCACAACATCGTGACGCCGGAGAAGTCGAAGGTCGCCGAAACCCTCGACGAATACCGCGGCCAGCACGCCTACAACCGGCTGGACGCCAATTTCCGCCGGTTCTCCGCGGAAGTGCCCGCCTGTGTCCAGTGGGACGATCATGAAGTAGTCAATAACTGGTACCCGGGCGAAATCCTCAACGACCGCCCCGAATACACCGAGAAGCGGGCCGATGTCCTAGCCCAGCGCGCGTTCCAGGCGTTCCACGAATGGCATCCGATCGACCGCCGCCAGGCCGTCGACGGCCGCGTGTACCGGAACTTCCGCTACGGCAGCCGGGTCGAGGTGTTCGTCCTCGACATGCGCACCTACCGCGACGCCAACACCTCGGACCAGACCAAGCCCGGCCACATCCTCGGCGAGGCGCAGGCCCGCTGGCTGGCCGACGCGCTCCGGCGCAGCACCGCGACGTGGAAGATCGTCCAGGCGGACATGCCGATCGGCCTCGTCGTGCCGGACGGCAAGGACATCGAGGCGGTCGCCAACGGCCTGCCCGGCGCGCCCGGCGGCCGCGAGACCGAACTGGCCTGGGTGCTGAAGCAGATCTCGCGCGATCGCGTGCGGAATGTCGTCTGGCTGACCGCCGACGTGCACTACACCGCCGCGCACCACTATTCGCCCGAGCGCGCCGCGTTCCAGGACTTCGACCCGTTCTGGGAATTCGTGTCCGGCCCGCTCAACGCCGGAGCCTTCGGACCGAACAAACTCGACCCGACGTTCGGTCCGGAAGCGGTGTTCGTGCACGCCCCGCAGACGCAGAATTCCTCGCCGGTGCAAGGGTTCCAGCACTTCGGGGAGTTGAATGTGGACGGTGCCAGCGGAGCGCTGACGGTCGATCTGCGCGACGCCACCGGGGCTTCGCTGTGGTCGAAGACGCTTCAGCCGCAGCGTCGCTGACCGGCCCGGCCAGTGCGTCGGATAGGCTCGGCACCCGAATAACACGAATCCGCACAAGGAGAAATACCGTCGTGACTGAACGCACGCTGGTCCTCGTCAAGCCCGATGGCGTCGCGCGCGGCCTCGTCGGCGAGGTCGTTTCGCGCATCGAGCGCAAGGGCCTGAAGCTGGCCGCGCTGGAACTGCGCACTGTCGAGCGCTCCGTCGCCGAGGAGCACTACGCGGAGCACAAGGAGCGCCCGTTCTTCGGCGACCTGCTGGAGTTCATCACGTCCGGCCCGCTCGTCGCGCTGGCCGTCGAGGGCCCGCGCGCGATCGCCGCGTTCCGCCAGCTGGCCGGCGGCACCGACCCGGTCGAGAAGGCCACCCCGGGCACCCTGCGCGGCGACTTCGCGCTGGAGACCCAGTACAACCTGGTGCACGGTTCGGACTCGCCGGAGTCGGCCGAGCGCGAGCTGAAGCTGTGGTTCCCGGACCTGTGATCCGGAGCTGAACCTCGCGAACGCCGGGCAGGGACTTCGGTTCCGGCCCGGCGTTCGTGTTTCTAGACCCCGGCGCCGCCGTCGACGCGCAGGACGGCGCCGGTCACGTAAGACGCCCGGTCGCTCAGCAGCCACGCCGCGGCTTCGGCGATTTCGGCGGGCTCGGCCGCGCGGCCGAGGGGAGTGGCCTCGACGAGCCGGTCGAGCACTCCCGGCGATTCCGCCTCCCACTGCCGGATCATCTCGGTCATCGTCGTGCCGGGCGCGATCGCGTTGACCCGGATCCCCGCTGGTCCGTAGGTGACCGCCGCCGATTCGGTGAGACTGTTCAGCGCCCGTTTCGCGGCGCCGTAAGCGGGCAGAGCTGGATTCGCGCGGAAGCTGCCGACGCTGGAGGTGTTCACGATGGCCCCACCGGCGCGCATCGCCTTCACTTCGGCCGCCATCGCCAGCCACGGTCCGCGCAGATTCACCTGGTAGACGCGGTCGAGCTCGTCCGGCCGCACCTGGTCCAACGGGCCCGGCGGCGTAGCGGTCGCACCGTTGTTGAACGCGAGGTCCAGTCGTCCGTGCAGCTCCAGCACCCGGTCGATCGCGGCCTGAACGCTGGCTGGGTCGGCGAGATCGCATCGCACGTAGTCCGCGACGCCGCCGTCCGCGCGCACTTGTTCGGCGACCGCCCGCAGCTGAGTTTCGGTCCGTGCGGCCAGGACCACCTTCGCGCCTTCCCTGGCGAACAACCGGGCCGCCGCCGCGCCGATTCCGCGCCCGGCGCCAGTGAGGAACGCGATCTTGCCGTCGAGCAGGTGGTTCGTTCGTGTTTCGGTCATGGCTTCGATCGTTCTTCGGCTGAGAGGCGGCAACCAGGCATCGGGGGTACCTGGCTGAGCCCGCCCGGAGTGCGCAGACTGGGCAGGTGGACCGAACGGAACTGGCGGGTTTCCTGCGCAGCAGGCGCGAACGCATCGCCCCGGCCGACGTAGGCATTCCGATGGGCAGGCGACGCCGTACGCCCGGGCTGCGGCGCGAGGAAGTCGCGCGGCTGGCGTTCATCTCGGTCGAGTACTACACGCGGCTCGAACAGGCCCGCGGCCCGAACCCGTCGAACGAGGTGCTGGCCGGGCTGACCCGTGCGTTGCGGCTGTCCGACGTCGAACGCGACCATCTCCACGAACTCGCCGGGGCGCCGCGGCCTCCGCGCGGCCCGTCGCGGGAGGTCCGGCAAACCATCCTCGATCTGCTGGACCGGTTGCCGCAGACGGCCGGGGTCGTGTTCTCCGCGACCTACGAGGTGCTCGCCTGGAATCCGCTCGCCGCCGCGTTGCTGGAGGATTTCTCCGCGTTGTCCCGCGAGGAGCGCAGCTTGCCGCGCCGCGTCTTCCTCTCGCGCGGCCGAGGGCGCTTGTACGGCCTGGTGGAAGCCGAGGCGTTCGCCCGCGCGATGGCCAGCCGGCTGCGGGTGACTGCGGCGAAGTACCCGGATGACCCGGAGGTTCGCGCCCTGGTGGCGGACTTGCTCGCGGGTAGCCAGAGGTTCGCTGCGCTGTGGGCGTCGCACGACGTGGTGGCCGCATCGACGTTCAGCAAGACGTTCGAGCATCCGGTCGTCGGGACCGTGCCGGTGGACTGCGACGTGCTCGGCATTTCCGACCGGGACCAGGAGGTCGTGCTGTACACCGCCGCCCCGGGCTCGCCGGGCGAGGAAGCGCTGCGGTTATTGTCGGTGCTCGGAACCCAGCGAATCGGTTAACCTCCACCGGTGACTGCTCTGCCGCTGCCGCCGCGCGACTATCTGCCGCACCTCCGCTCGCTCACCGACGCGTTCGCCGCGGAGGCCGCGGGCGACCTCGACAATCCGGTCCCGTACTGCGGCGACTGGACCAAGCGCGACCTCGTCACGCATCTGGGCAACGTGCACCGGTGGGCCGCCGACATCATCCGCACGGGCGAGTTGAGCAAGCAGGAATTCGACGTCTCGCCGAGCGGCGACCTCGCGCCTTGGTACGCCGAGAGCGCGGCCGAACTGCTGGAAGCGCTCGAAGCGGCCGATCCCGCCGACGCGTGCTGGGTTTTCGGTGCCGCACCGAAGGTGAAAGGGTTCTGGTTCCGCCGCCAGGTGCACGAAACAGCCGTGCATCTGGTCGACCTGTTCGGCGCGGGCGGCGGGGCGGCGCAGCTTGATCCGCTGATCGCCACCGACGGCGTCTACGAGGTTTTCGACACGATGCTGCCTCGCGTCTCGCGCTGGAAGCACGAGGTCCCGCTGGCCGCGCCGATCACCTTGCGCGCCACCGACACCGGACACGCGTGGACCGTCGTGCCCGGCGAGCCGCCCGAGCTGGGCGAGGGCGAAGCGGTGGCCACCGTCGCGGCGCCCGCGCGGGATTTGCTGTTGCTGTTGTGGAATCGCACCGACGCCCAGCCGGAGATCGCTGGCGAGGAAGCCGTCGCGAAGGCGTTCCTCGCCGCGCGCATGACCCCCTGAGCGGATAATCCCGCGCCATTCAGGTCCCGTTCACCGCAGGGACTTCCGGCGGTCGCGCCGATGGATTTGGCTGACCTGAGCCATTTTCGCGATCGTGGGGTACCTGGTGAAAAGATCAAGATCCGTGGCGCTCAGCGCCCTGCTGGCGCTCTCGCTGGCCACACCGGCGCATGCCGACCCGCTTTCCGCTCCGCTCGGCTCGCCGCCGGTCGAGAGCGCGTCCGCCTTCTCTTCCGCCCGGGAGGCTCCGGCGGTCGCCGCGGCGCCTGCCGCCGACGACGGTCTCGAGACCAGCAGTGCGACCAACGCGGTGGCACCTGGTCTGAACCTCACCCAATTCGACCGCTTCGACCCGAAGGGCTGGATCCGCGGCGACGCGCTGAGCGTCGACCTCACCAGCAAGGTCCTGAAGCCGACCTACCTCAGCCCGGGCACCGTTTCCGCGCGCACCCCGCTGTCCCAGCAGGTCGCTCGCGCCGGTGCGGTCGCGGGCGTCAACGGAGATTTCTTCGACATCAACGCCTCCGGCGCGCCGCTCGGTGTCGGCATCGACAAGGGCGAGCTGCACAACGCGCCCGCGTCCGGTCACAACACCACCGCGGCGATCACCGACCAGGGCCGTGCGAAGCTCGCCGACATCTTCCTCGAAGCGTCGGTCACGCTGCCGGACGGCCGCGCTGTCCCCGCCACGAACTTCAACAGCCCGGTGCTCGCGAAGGACGCTCTCGGCGTCTACACGCCGCTCTGGGGCGCTTCGGCGCGCGCGACGTCGGTTGCCGGTGCGCAGCGCGTCGCCGAGGTCGAGGTCCGCGACGGGGTCGTGACGCAGGTGCGTCCGCAGCCCGCGGATGGGCCGATTCCGGCTGGCAGCACGCTGCTGCTCGGTCGTGAAGCCGGTGCGGACACGTTGTCGGCGCTGAAGATTGGTGACCGCGTCGGCGTTTCGTACGCGCCGCGGACCGACGCGGGCAAGATCGCGGTCGCAGTCGGCGGGAACAAGACGTTGCTGAAGGACGGACAGCTCCAGCAACTCGACGATGTCACTCTTGCACCGCGTACCGGCGTCGGTTTTTCCGCTGACGGCAAGCGGATGTGGCTCGTCACAGTCGACGGTCGTCAAGCCGACAGCCGCGGGATGACCGAGCTGGAAATGGCCCGGCAGCTGAAGCGGCTCGGTGCCGACGACGCGATCAACCTCGACGGCGGCGGCTCCTCGACTTTGCTCGCGCGTGGCGAAGGAGAAGCCGCGCCGTTGGTGCGGAACTCGCCTTCGGACGGCGGGGAACGCTTGGTGCCCAACGGCATCGGCGTCGCGACCGTCCCCGGCAGCGGACGGCTGACCGGCTTCGTGCCCGCCCCCGCGCAGGAGGGCGACAACTCGACCCGCGTGCTGTCCGGCCTGAGCCGCGCGATCGTGCCGAACGGACACGACGAGACCGGTGCGGCAGTGGCTTCCCGGCCGTTCTGGACCACGTCGAACCCGTTCCGCGGCACCGTCACGAAGAACGTCTTCACCGCGCAGCCCGATTTCCTGCACCCGGACGCGCGAGCCGACGTCACTGTCACCGCGCACCAGAACTTCGTGAACGGCCGCACGAAGCTGACTGTGCTGGGCAAGCCGGTCCGGCTCGGCGCGAGCACGAAGCAGGTCGCGCTTTCCGGTGCCGACGCGCGCGGCGAGTTCCAGGTCTATGGCTACGACGCGGACGGTTACGGCACCTGGATCGAACCGTCGGACGTGAAGCTGGAATACGACCCCGCCGTGGTGAAGATCGAGCCGTCGGGCAAGGGTTTCGCGGTCACCGCGAAGACCGCGTCCGGGGCCACCGCGATCACCGTGCACGCAGGCGGGAAAACCATGCACCTGGCGGCGTCGGTCGGAACCGAAGCTAAGGTCGCGGCTCCGCTGGCCGGTCCGGAGGGCTGGTCCGCCACCGTGTACCCGGCGGTCGTCGGCGCGGCGCTGTCGGCGGCGGACGGACGCAACGGCGGCAAGGGCCTGGCGCTCGACTACCGGCTCACCGGCACCACCGCCACCCGCGCCGCGTATGTCAACGCCGCCAACCCGATCCCGGTTCCGGCGGGCACGCAGAAGATCGGCATGTGGATCAACGGCGACGGCAAGGGAGCCTGGATCCGCGCGGAACTCCGCGACGGTGCCAACACTTCGTCCATTGTGGACATTTCGCTGAGCGTCAACTGGACCGGCTGGCGATACGTGACCGCCGCGGTGCCCGCCGGACTGCCGGACGGACAGCGCTTCACCAAGTTCTACGCGGTGGAAACCGCGGCAGGCAAGCAATACGAGGGCAAGCTGGTCTTCAACGACCTCACCTTCGAGGTCGCGCCGACCACGCCCGTGCCGCACGATCCGGCCGTCCCGGACCCGGCGCTCGTCACCAACGGCACGCTCGGCAAGGGCGGCCTGAAGATCGCCGTCGTCAGCGACGCCCAGTTCACCGCCGACGCCCCGGACGGCCCGCTCGTCGCCCAGGCCCGCCGGGCGCTGCGCGAGGCTGTCGCCGCGAAACCGGACCTCGTCCTGCTCAACGGCGACTTCGTGGACCGCGGCACCGCGCCGGACTTCGTCCTGGCCCGCAAGATCATCACCGAAGAGCTGGACGGCCGCGTCCCCTGGTACTACGTCCCCGGCAACCACGAAGCCGAGGGCGGCGACGGCCTGAAGAACTTCCAGGCCGCGTTCGGGGAAACGCACCGCGTGGTCGACGTGCACGGCGTGCGGCTGATCCTGATGGATTCCTCGCGCGGCTCGCTGCGCGCCGGTGGGTTCGACCAGGTCCGCATGATGCGCGAGGCGCTCGACAATGCCGCGCAGGACCGTTCGGTGCGCGGCGTGGTCGTCGCGATGCACCACCCGGTGAAGGACCCGAGCCCGACTGGCAATTCGCAGCTGGGCGACCGGAAGGAGGCCGCGCTGTTGCAGACGTGGCTGACCGGTTTCGAGGAGAAGTCCGGCAAACCGGCGGCTTCGCTGGCTTCGCACGCGGGCGTGTTCGGCCTGTCGCGCACGGATGGCGTGCCGTATCTGGTGAACGGCAACTCGGGCAAGACCCCGGCCGCGGCTCCCGGCGCCGGCGGTTTCGTCGGCTGGACCCTGGTGCAGGTCGACCCCGCGGACCGCGGCCAGCCGGTGCGCTTCGAGACGCGCCCGAACGTCGACGCGCTGACGGTGACCGGCCCGGGCACTCTGCCGTGGGGCGGGACCGGGAAGGTGACCGCCGCGGTGACACAGGAGGGCCGCTCGGTTCCGGTGGCGTACCCGGTAAGCGCGGCGTGGGGCGGTCGCGGGGTGCACATCGGCAGCTGGCCGCCTGCCCCGTGGGACGTGGTGTCGCTCGATCCGGCGACCGGGACGGTGCGGGGGCTGCGCCCGGGAACGGCGGAGATCTCGGTGACGGTGAACGGGGTGACCCGTTCGGCGCCGGTGACGGTGCGCTGAGTTTCCTGGGGGAACGGGCGCGGCGTTGCGGAGGTCTGTGAGGGGAACCCTGGGGGAATCAGATTCCCCCAGGGTTCCCCTCACAGACAGTTCTGGCCCGCGGATCCACCCGGATGCCGTACCCCGCCCCCGGGGAAACCGGTCGAGAATTGTCGGTCCCTCCCTCTACTGTCGTTCCTCGTGGGAGAGTCGGCGACGGAACCAGCGCTCGTGCAAGCGAAGGCGCTGGTCAAACGGTTCGGAGAATTCGAGGCAGTCCGGGGCATCGACGTCGAGGTGCGGCCGGGGGAGGCGTTCGGCTTCCTCGGGCCCAACGGCGCCGGGAAGTCGTCGACGATGCGGATGATCGCGTGCGTGTCCCCGCGCAGCGAAGGCGATCTGCGCGTCCTCGGCATGGACCCGGACGTCGACGGGCCGCGGATCCGCGCGCGCCTGGGCGTAGTGCCGCAGGAGGACAACCTCGACGTGGAGCTGACCGTCCGGCAGAACCTCCACGTCTACGGCCGCTACTTCGGCCTTTCCCGCGCCCACGTGCGGCGCAAAGCCGTGGAGCTGATGGAGTTCGCGCAGCTGTCCGACCGCGCCGAGAAACCGGTCGACTCCCTGTCCGGCGGCATGAAACGGCGGCTCACCATCGCCCGGTCCCTGGTCAACGACCCCGAACTGCTGCTGCTCGACGAACCGACCACCGGCCTCGACCCGCAGGCGCGGCATCTGTTGTGGGACCGGCTTTTCCGGCTCAAAGCCCGCGGCACCACGCTGATCGTCGCCACCCATTACATGGACGAAGCGGAACAACTCTGCGACCGGCTGGTCGTCATGGACGGCGGGCGGATCGCCGCGGAGGGCTCGCCCGCCGACCTGATCGCCCGGCATTCCACCCGCGAGGTCGTCG
This sequence comes from Amycolatopsis sp. NPDC114484, assembly GCF_055633755.1. Lineage (NCBI taxonomy): Bacteria > Bacillati > Actinomycetota > Actinomycetes > Pseudonocardiales > Pseudonocardiaceae > Amycolatopsis > Amycolatopsis sp. NPDC114484. The sequence continues at coordinate 68,658 of NZ_JBVKDQ010000018.1, forward strand.
AGCTGCGGTTCGCGCCGGGGGAGCAGCAGAACGCGGCGGACCGGCTCGAGGGGCTGGCCGAACGCGTCGAGGTCCTCCCGGACCGGGTGCTGCTCTACACGATGACCGGCGAGGCCACCCTGGAGCGCGCCCACGAGCGCGGCCTGCGCCCGCTGTCGAGCCTGGTGCGGCGCAGTTCCCTGGAGGACGTGTTCCTCCGCCTCACCGGCCGGACGTTGGTGGACTGATGACCGCTCCCGCCACCGGCCGCGTCGTCGGCCGGTTCCACGGCGCCTGGCTGCGCGTCGAGGGCTACTGGACCTGGTACCGCAGGCATTGGCTCAGCACGCTCTACTCCACCGGCCTGCAACCGGTGCTGTTCCTCGCCGCGATGGGGCTCGGCTTCGGCTCGCAGGTCAAAGCGGGCCCGGCGACCGGCGGCGTGTCGTATCTGGCGTACGTCGCGCCGGCGCTGCTCGTGGCCGGTGCGGCGCAGCAGGGTGTCAGCGAGTCGAGCTATCCGGTGCTCAGCGGATTCAAATGGCAGAAGGACTATCTGGCGGTCACCGCGACGCCGGTGTCGCCGGGACAGGTCCTCGGCGGGCACCAGATCTGGACGATTCTGCGGCTCGCCCTCTCCGGCGCGGTCTACGCGCTCGTCGCGTGGGCGTTCGGCGCGTGGGACAACGCGGGGGCGCTGCTGGTGATCCTCGTCGGCGTCCTCACCGGGCTCGCCTGCGGATCGCTGCTCGCCGCGCTGGCGGCGTGGACCTTCGACGAGGGACAGCGGTTCGGGCTGATCTTCCGGTTCGTCGTCATCCCGATGACCCTGTTCTCCGGCACGTTCTTCCCGATCGCCCAGCTGCCGCTGTACCTGCGCTGGCTCGCCTGGATTTCCCCGCTGTGGCACGGCACCGAGCTGTCCCGCGCCGCCACGCTCGGCGGGCGCGAGCTGCTCCCGGTGCTCGGGCACCTCGCGTATCTGGCGGTGCTGGTCGCGATCGGCTGGGCGATCGCGCACCGCGGCTTCTACCGACGGCTGGTGGCGTGATGACCGACCTGCGGAACGCACCGATTCTCCCGCAGCGGCGCGGAATTCTGCTCCGCGTGCTGCCCGCGGGCATGTACAGCGGCCGCGCGACCGCGCTGATCGAACGCGCCCTCACCGTCTACGGACGGTCGTGGACGATCCTCGTCTCCGGCGCGCTCGAGCCGTTGTTCTACCTGCTGGCCTTCCAGGTCGGCTTCGGCAAGCTGGTCACCACCGTGCCCGGGCCGGACGGGCAGCCGATGAGCTACGTCGCGTTCGTCGCGCCCGCGCTGCTGGCGTCGTCGGCGATGAACGGCGCGGTCTTCGAGTGCACGTACAACCTGTTCTTCAAACTGCGCTACGCCAAGACGTACGACGCGATGCTGGCCACCCCGGTCGGGCCGCTCGACGTCGCGCTCGGCGAAATCGCGTGGGCGATGATGCGCGGCGGCCTCTACTCGGTCGCGTTCCTGGCGGTCACCGGAGTCATGGGGCTGCTCACGTCGTGGTGGGCGCTGCTGCTCCTGCCCGCCGCGCTGCTCGTGTCGTTCGCGTTCGCCGCTATCAGCATCACGCTGGTCAGCTTCCTGAAGTCGACGTCCCAGTTCGACTACATCCAGCTCGTCCTGATGCCGATGTTCCTGTTCTCCACCACGTTCTTCCCGATCACGGTCTACCCGGAGGCGCTGCAGTGGCTGGTCCGCTGCTTCCCGCTGTACCACGGGATCGAGCTGATGCGCGGGCTCTCCACCGGCATCTTCTCCTGGAGCGTGCTCGGCAACCTGGCGTACCTGCTGGCGCTCGCCGTGATCGGGATCTGGGGCGCGACAAGGAGGATCGCGAAACTGCTGCTGACCTGAGAACGAGGCGACCGGCACGGTCAGCGGGCCGGGCTGGGGCCGCCGGTCTGCGCGGGAGCCACCGCGGAGAGGGCGTCGACGAGCCCGTGGCCGTAGAAGCCGTTGTATCCGTCGTAACCGGAGCAGTAGGCGTCCTGGACGCCGTCGCCGGTCAGGTCGTAATCGTCCGGGCACGGCATCGGCGTCGCGCGGGAGTCGAGCGCGCGGCGCAGCTCGGCGGCCGACCACGTGGGATGCACCGACTTGAGCAACGCCAGCACGCCGGCGACGTGCGGCGCGGCCATCGATGTCCCGCACATCGGTGCGTACCCGCCCGGGACGGCCGAGACCACGCACCGGTCGTCGTCGCCGCCCGGGGCAGTGACATCAACCACACCGAGCCCGTAGGAGCTGTAGCCGGACTTCACTCGGTCCGGGCTGATCGCCGACGCCGTCACCACGTCCCGCAGCCCGGCTGGCAGCGCTTCGCACTTGCCGGCGGCGGACGGCGAACCCGAACGGGCCGACGGCGTGAGGTCGACCGCCTCGTTGGTAGCGGCGGCGACGTTCAGCGTGCCCTGCGAGGTCGCGTACTCCACCGCCCGCGCCAGCACCTCGTGCACCACGCCGCGGTCGTTGCCGCGCACGCAGGACAGGGACCACGGGTTCACGAACCAGCTGCTGTTGGCGATCGGCAGATGCCGCGCCGCCGACCACATGATCCCGCAGACCGCCGCCTCGGGATCGGCGTAGCCGCGGTCGTCGATGACCTTCACCGACGCGATCCGCACGCCCGGCGCGACGCCGGTGACGCCCTTGCCGTCGTCGGCCGCGGCGATGATGCCCGCGACGTGCGTGCCGTGCGCCGAGGTCGTCGGCTGCCACGCGGCCGGGCGCGGGTCCGGGACGCCGGTGAGACAGCCCGCCGAATCGTCCGGGTCCATCGCGGCGGCGAGGTCGGGGTGCAACGGGTCGACGCCGGAGTCCAGCACGCCGACGACCACAGAGCGGCTGCCGCCGGTCACCTGGTGCGCGGCCGGGGCGCCGATCAGGTTCATGTCCCACTGCTGCGAGGACAGGTCCGCGGCCGGGACGCGCGCCGGGTCGCTGAGCGGGAGCTCGGCTCGCGCGGGCTGCGCGGCGGCTCCCGGTTGTTCGTTGGCCGTCCGGGTGGCCTGCGCGCTGAACGTCCGCTCCGGGCCGAGGCGGTCCGCGAACCCCCGATCGGATGACGTGACGACCGCCACGGAAATCTGCGGGTAGTAGCCGGCGACCTGCCCGCAGGCCGCGCTCGCCTGCCGGCGGGCGGAAGATTCCGGGGTTCCGCGGTCGAACGCGACGACGTAGCGCACCGCCCGGCCGCCGGGGGCGCATCCGGGACCCGCGACGGCGGCGGGGGAGACCGCGGCGCATCCGGCGAGGACCAGGAGGGAGCACACGGCCGCCCGCAGCGGCCGCGCCAGCACAGACACCGGACCTCCCACCGTGCGCGGGGCTATGCCGGGCGCCCGCGCGAGCGCCCGAGCCCGCACGCTAACCACCCCGGGCCCGGCGCGACAAGCGAAGCGCGGAAGTTCGCCCGGGTGCATGATCGCGGCACGCCCGGGCGCCTGCCGCGGGACACCGACTACACCGGGTGTCCCCCCGGGTGTGGGATACTCGCGTTGGCCGCTGCGCCGACGGGCATCCCGCCCGCGTCGTGAGCGGCCCGGAGGAGTGCCGGACCGGCACCACGCGCGTCGCCCCCGGGAGGCCGGGCCAAGGTCGATGTCGTGGCGGGTGGCCCGGGGGTCGCGAGCAGGCCGGCACCCCGCCGAGCAGACACAGGAACCGAGCGGCCGCCGACCCGGCGGACCGCACGGCTGCCAGCAGGATTCCCGCCGCTGGTCACCACCACGGCGGGCACGGAACAGAAAGGGCCCCTGCGCGGCCGCGTCAGCACCGGTGCGAACCGGCTGACGCGCCCGGGGGCGGAGGAGACATATGTCGAACGCGGACACACCCGCCGATCAGACCGGCGGGAATACCGTCGCACCCACGACCAGCAGGCTGGGAGAGCTGCCGCCGCGCATCCGCGTGCACGCGCTGGCCAAGCTGCTCGGCCTGAGCAGCCGCGACCTGCTCGGCAAGCTCGCCGAGCTGGGGGAGAGCCCCCGCAGCGCCCAGTCGAGCGTGACCAAGGAGGTCGCGCACCGCGTGGCGGTGATCCTCGACGCGGAGACCGCCGCCGAGTCCGGCGGCACCGCCCAGGACGCCGCGCCGAAGTCCGCCGCCGACGCGGCCGGGCAGCACGCGACCGCTGACGCCGCCCAGGAAGCCACCGCCGCGGCCGTCGCCGAAAGCGACACCGCCGAGCAGACCAGTGCGGAAGCCTCGGACGGCGCGGGCACCCAGCCCGACGCTGCTCCGGCAGCCGCCCCTCAGGACGCTGCCGCCGCCGGAGCTGCTCAGGGTGCCGCTTCGACCGGAGCCGCTCAGGACGCCGCCTCCGCCGGAACTGCCGCTTCGGAGCCCGCCCCGGCCCAGGGCTCCGCTGCCGAGCAGGACGCTTCCCCGGAAGCCGCCGCCCCGGCGAGCCGGTCGGCCCAGCCCTTCTCCGCCGCCGAGGCGTCCGAGGCCCCCGCGGAAACCGGCCAGGAAGCCGCTGAGCAGGAAAGCGAGAAGCCCGCCCGCAGCCGCACCCGTCGCGCCCGCCGGGCCGTCGCGCCCGCGATCCCGGCCGGACAGCAGGAAACCGAGCAGGCCACCCCGGCCCGCGGCCCCGTGCACGTGCCGGTCTTCGCCGCGCCCTCTCCGGTCTTCCTGCCGCCCGAGCCCGCGCAGCAGACGCGCACCAAGCCCGAGCCGGTGTTCGGCGTCGGCGAGGCTCCCGCGCAGGCCGAGCGCACTGAGCGCACTGAGCGTCCCGGCCGTTCCGAGCGCGCCGCCGACACCGCCGAGGAGGAAACCTCCGACGAGGCCCGCGACGAGCGTTCCGACGAGGACGACGATGCGAACAGCCGTCGCCGTCGCCGGCGCGGCCGCCGCGGTCGCGGCCGGGGCAAGGGCGGCGACGAGGCCCAGTCCGAGAACGAGGACGAGACCTCCGAAGAGCAGCCGGCCAAGGACGCGAAAGACTCCAAGGACAGCAAAGACTCCAAGGACAAGACCGAGAAGCCGGACGAGGCGGGCGAAGCCGAAGCGGAGTCCGACGACGACGCCGACTCCGAGAGCGGAACCAAGCGCCGCCGCCGTCGCCGCCGTCGCAAGGGCGGGGACGACGACGGGGCCGAGGCCACCGGCGGAGACGACCCGCCGAACACCGTCACGCACGTCCGCCAGGCCAAGGCCGCCGAGACCGAGCGCCCGGCGCGCGACGAGGTGCGCAGCGTCCGCGGCTCCACGCGGCTGGAGGCCAAGCGCCAGCGCCGCCGCGACGGCCGCGAGGCGGGCCGCCGCCGCGCCCCGATCCTGTCCGAGGCCGAGTTCCTCGCCCGCCGCGAATCGGTCGAGCGCGCCATGGTCGTCTCCGAGAAGGGCGATTCCACGCAGATCGCCGTGCTCGAGGACGGCGTGCTGGTCGAGCACTTCCTGACGTCGTCGAGCACCGGCTCGATCGTCGGCAACGTCTACCTCGGGCGCGTCCAGAACGTGCTGCCCAGCATGGAAGCCGCGTTCATCGACATCGGCCGCGGCCGCAACGCCGTGCTCTACGCCGGCGAGGTCGACTGGGATTCGGCCGGGCTGGAGGGCAAGGCGCGCAAGATCGAGCAGGCGCTCTCCACCGGCGACAGCGTCCTGGTGCAGGTCACCAAGGATCCGGTCGGGCACAAGGGCGCCCGGCTGACCACGCAGATCTCGCTGCCCGGCCGCTTCCTCGTCTACGTCCCCGCGGGCGGGGCCACCGGCATCTCCCGCAAGCTGCCGGAGAACGAGCGCCGCAGGCTCAAGGACATCCTCAAGCGGATCGTCCCGGAGGACGCGGGCGTCATCATCCGCACCGCGTCGGAGGGCATCGGCGAGGAGGAGCTGGGCCGCGACGTCGACCGCCTCAAGGCGCAGTGGGATGTCATCAAGGAGAAGGCCGCCGCCGCTTCCGGCAAGAAGGGCAGCGCGCCGACCATGCTCTACGAAGAGCCGGACCTGCTGGTCAAGGTCGTGCGCGATCTCTTCACCGAGGACTTCGCCACGCTCGAGATCCAGGGCAACCGGCCGTGGGACACCATCAACGACTACGTCCGGCACGTCGCGCCCGACCTGGCCGACCGGCTCAAGCGCTACACCGGCACCGGCGACGTGTTCGCCGACCACCGGATCGACGAGCAGATCACGAAGGCGCTCGACCGCAAGGTCTGGCTGCCCTCGGGCGGCTACCTGGTCATCGACCGCACCGAGGCGATGACCGTCATCGACGTCAACACCGGCAAGTTCACCGGCTCGGGCGGCAACCTCGAGGAGACGGTGACCCGCAACAACCTGGAGTCGGCGGAGGAGATCGTCCGCCAGCTGCGGCTGCGGGACATCGGCGGCATCATCGTCATCGACTTCATCGACATGGTGCTCGAGTCCAACCGCGAACTGGTGCTGCGCCGGCTCACCGAATGCCTCGGCCGCGACCGCACGCGCCACCAGGTGGCCGAGGTCACGTCGCTGGGCCTGGTGCAGATGACGCGCAAGAAGATCGGCACCGGGCTGATCGAGGCGTTCTCCACGCCGTGCGAGCACTGCAAGGGCCGCGGCGTCGTCGTGTCCACCGAACTGCAGCGCACCGCGGGCGGCGGCAACGGGAACGGGCACAACGGCAACAACGGCCACAGCCACGGCGGCGACACCAAGAGTTCCCGGCGCTCCCGCGGCCGCGGCAAGGGCGAGGAACAGCAGCAGCACGAGCCCAAGCCGGAGCAGGTCGCCCCGGCGGCGACTCCGGTGCAGCGCGAGTCCGTGGTGTCGGCGGTGCAGGCCATGGCCAACGCGTCCAAGGCGAAGCACGAGCACCACGGTCCGGAAGGCTCGGCGGACACCGCCGAGGCGAAGGAGCCGGATGCGGTCAAGCCGTCCGAGCAGGACACTGTGACCGAGAATTCCGGGAAGGCCGAGAACAAGACGGAGGCCCCGGCTGCCGTCGAGCAAGCGAAACAGCCGGAGCCCGCGGTCAGCCAGGCCGCGCCGGAGCCGGAAATCAAGCAGCCCGAGGCCGCCGAGGCGGACGCGGGAGAAGAACCCGAGGTCGACGTTCCGGCCCCGGCCGTGCGGAGCACCCGGCGCCGTCCGCGCCGTGCCGCTTCGCGTCCGGCGGGGCCTCCGGTGAAGGCTTCGGACCAGAGTTGATCCACCGCGGGTACCCCGGGTGCAGCAGTGCCCGGGGCCTCCCGTAACCTGTAGTACGGCTCATCGCAAGCATGAGTTGCTGCGCGAGCACCTGGACCGTCTTCGGGCGGGCCGGCCGCGCCAGCCCCCTAACCCATTGTCGAGTAATGCAGGAGACATCCGTGTCGGCGTACGCGATCGTCAAGACCGGCGGCAAGCAGTACAAGGTGGCCGTCGGCGACGTCGTCGAGGTCGAGAAGCTCGAGGGCGAGCCGGGCACCGAGCACACCTTCCCCGCCGTGCTGTTCGTGGACGGTGGCGAGGTCACCACGGACGCCGACGCGCTGGCGAAGGTCTCGGTCATCGGCAAGGTCGTCGAGCAGACCAAGGGTCCGAAGATCCGGATCCACAAGTTCAAGAACAAGACCGGCTACCACAAGCGCCAGGGTCACCGGCAGAAGCTGACCCGCGTCGAGGTCACCGGCATCTCCAAGTAGTTCTTCGAACTTTCGAGACTGAAACTTTTCAAGAAGGGGCTTGAGCGATGGCTCACAAGAAGGGTGCGTCCAGCTCCCGCAACGGTCGTGATTCGAACGCCCAGCGACTGGGTGTGAAGCGCTTCGGCGGCCAGGAGGTGAACGCGGGCGAGATCCTGATCCGCCAGCGGGGCACCAAGTTCCACCCCGGCGTGAACGTCGGCCGTGGCGGCGACGACACGCTGTTCGCGCTCGCCGCCGGTGCGGTCGAGTTCGGCTCGAAGCGCGGCCGCAAGACGGTCAACATCGTGCCAGCCGAGGCCTGACATTCGGCTTCAGCGCGAGCTTTTGGGCGACGTGTGTCCGCGGAATACGCGGACCACGTCGCTCGCTTATGTCACCCGGGAGCCCGAGCCCCCGGACCCCCACGGTGCGGCCGCTGGCAGACCCAGCGTGGTCCGCACCGTTTTGTCGTTTCGTGAGTGAAGTGAGGCAAACCCATGGCGTCCCGGTTCGTGGACCGCGCGGTCATCCATCTGACCGCCGGGGACGGGGGAAACGGCTGTGCCTCGGTGCACCGCGAGAAGTTCAAGCCGCTCGGCGGTCCGGACGGCGGCAACGGCGGCAACGGCGGTGACGTCACCCTCGTCGTCGACGCCAACGTGCACACCCTCCTCGACTTCCATTTCCGCCCGCACGCCCGCGCCGGCAACGGCAAGATGGGCATGGGCAGCAACCGCAATGGCGCCGCCGGCGAGGGCCTGGAGATGAAGGTCCCGCCGGGCACCGTGGTGTTCACCGAGGACGGCGAGCTCGTCGCCGACCTCACCAACCCCGGTACCCGGTTCATCGCCGCGCAGGGCGGCCGCGGCGGGCTCGGCAACGCCGCGCTGTCGTCGAAGGCCCGCAAGGCTCCGGGGTTCGCGCTGCTCGGCGAGCCGGGCGAGAGCCGCAACCTCGTGCTGGAGCTGCGTTCGGTCGCCGACGTCGGCCTGCTCGGCTTCCCGTCCGCGGGCAAGTCGTCGCTGATCTCCGTGCTGTCCGCGGCGAAGCCGAAGATCGCCGACTACCCGTTCACCACGCTCGTGCCGAACCTCGGCGTCATCACCGCCGGTTCGTCGGTGTTCACGATGGCCGACGTGCCGGGCCTGATCCCGGGCGCGTCCGAGGGCCGCGGCCTCGGCCTGGACTTCCTGCGCCACATCGAACGCTGCGCCGTGCTGGTGCACGTGGTCGACTGCGCGACGCTGGAGCCGGGCCGCGATCCGCTGTCCGATGTGGACGCTCTCGAGGAGGAGCTGGCCCGCTACACGCCGGGGCTGGGCGGCAAGCTCGAGGAACGCCCGCGCGTGGTGGTGCTGAACAAGATCGACATCCCGGAAGCGGCCGAGCTGGCCGAGTTCGTGCGCCCGGAGCTGGAGGCTCGCGGGCTGCGCGTGTTCGAGGTGTCCACCGCTTCGCGCAAGGGCTTGAAGGAGCTGAGCTTCGCGCTGGCGGAGGTCGTCGAGACCTACCGCGAGGCGCAGCCGGTGCTGGAGCCGGAGAAGATCGTGCTGCACCCGCTCGCGGTCGACGACAGCGGGTTCACCGTCGAACGCGATCCGGAGGAGGAAGGCGGGTTCATTGTCCGCGGTTCGCGCCCGGAGCGGTGGATCCGGCAGACCAACTTCGCCAACGACGAGGCCGTCGGCTACCTCGCGGACCGGCTCAACCGGCTCGGCGTCGAGGAAGCGCTGGCGAAGAACGGCGCCCGTCCGGGCAGCCCGGTCACCATCGGCGACATCCAGTTCGAATGGCAGCCCTCCACTCCGGGTGTCGCAGTGCACCTGTCGGGCCGCGGCACGGACGTCCGGCTGGAGCGCACCGACCGCGTCGGCGCGTCCGAGCGCAAGGAAGCCCGCCGGATCCGCCGCGACGGCACCGGCGAGGAAGAGGAACTGGCCGAAGAGGAGACCACCCCGTCCGTCGACGCCGAACTGGACGACGTGTGGGAGGACGAGGAGCAGGCGGAGCGCGACCGGTGAGCGGCACGCGGCAGGAGATCGCGGAAGCTCGCCGGCTGGTCGTGAAGGTCGGTTCCTCGGCGCTGACCACCGCGGGCAGTGGGCTCGACGTCGCTCGCCTCGACGCTCTCGTCGACGCCATCGCGGACCGTGTCGCCCGCGACGCGCAGATCGTCCTCGTGTCCTCGGGCGCGATCGGCGCCGGGCTCGCGCCGTTGAAGCTGGGCAAGCGGCCGGGTGACCTGGCCACGCAGCAGGCCGCGGCGAGCGTCGGGCAGCTCGCGCTGGCGCACGCGTACGCGGAATCGTTCGGCCGCTACTCGCTGACGGTCGGCCAGGTGCTGCTCACGTCGGACGACGTTGTCCGCCGCTCGCATTACCGCAACGCGCAACGCACGTTCTCGCGGCTGCTCGCGCTCGGCGCGGTGCCGGTCGTGAACGAGAACGACACCGTTGCCACCCAAGAGATCCGCTTCGGCGACAACGACCGGCTCGCCGCCTTGGTAGCGCACCTCGTCGGCGCGGACGCACTGGTCCTTCTGTCCGATGTGGACGGTCTGTACGACGGCGACCCGCGCGACGGCGCGACCCGCAAGATCACTGAGGTGCTCGGCGAGTCCGATGTGGAGGGCATCGCGGTCGGGATGTCGTCCTCGGGGCTGGGCACCGGCGGCATGGTCTCGAAACTCTCTGCCGCGCGCACCGCGGCCAGCGCCGGAATCCCGGTGCTGCTGGCCGCTGCCGCCGACGCCGGGGACGCGTTGCGCGCCGCGAACGTCGGCACCGTTTTCGCACCCGCCGACGCCCGCCTGTCCGCCCGCCGGTTCTGGCTCGGGTACGCCGCCGACACGTCCGGCCGCCTCCGCCTGGACGACGGCGCGGTGCGGGCGATCCTGCGCCGCCGGTCGCTGCTGGCGGCGGGGATTACCGGGCTGGACGGGGATTTCGAGGCCGGGGACGTCGTCGATCTGGTGGATTCCGCGGACGTCCCGGTGGCGCGCGGGGTGGTCGGGTTCGACGCGGGGGAGCTGCCCGCGCTGATCGGGCGGTCGAGCCACGAGGTCCCGGTGGAGCACCGCCGGGAGGTCGTGCACGCGGACGACCTCGTTCCGCTGCGCCGTTAAGAACCCGCGAGATGCCGGGTCACGCGAGCGAGCTGCTCCGCGTAGTACTCCACAAAGGATTCTGACGACGGATCCCGTCCGGTGAGCGCTTCCGCGATCCGGGGAAGCGACATCGGCGCGCTCGCCGCCGCCATCAGCATCAGCAGCAACGTCTCCGGGTCCACGTCGGACGGGAAGTCGCCCGCTTCCTGCCGCGCCCGCATGTACTTGAGCTGCCCCTGCAGGAACTCGCGCTGCGACTCCCTTCCCGCGTCGCTGGGGGCGCCCTCGGCCATGTTCTCCCGCAGGAACAGCCGCGCCTGGTCCTGGTCGGCGAGCCCGTTCTCGGCGAAATCCGCGACCACGTCCGCGAGCGGTCGCTCCGCCGTGGTCATCTCGGCGAACCCGGCGAACGGTTCGCTCGCGACCTCGGTGTACAAGCCTTCCTTGCCGCCGAAGTAGTACGAGATCAGCTGTTTGTTCACGCCCGCGCGCTGCGCGATGTCGCTGACCCGCGCGGCCGCGTATCCCTTGCTGCCGAACTCGGCCTTCGCCGCCTCGAAAATGCGGGCCTTCGTGCGTTCGGGATCGCGCTGGCGCTCACCGGAGCGCGGCGCGCGGCGCGGGGTCGTCTCGGACACCTCGGCAGCCTAACCGACGCATTAATCATCCATTTGGTTGACACAATCATCTCTGTGGAGAATTATGGGAGACGACCGAGAGGGGATGACCGTGAACAAGATCAAGGTGGCGGTAGTAGGCGGCGGCACCGGCGGGTTGTGCTTGGCGCACGGCCTGGCGCGGGCCGGCATCGAGGTGGCGGTGTACGAGCGCAGCCGCACGCGGACCGAACGCCTGCAGGGCTACCGCGTGCACATCGCGCCGATGGGCTCCGCAGCGCTGCACGAGTGCCTCCCTCCGGCGGCGTGGGAGCAGTTCCTCGCCACCACGGGGGTAAGCGAGGGCACCTTCGGTTTCGTCACCGAGCACATGCGCGAGCTGGCGGTCTTCGACGCTCCGCCGAGCACCGACCCGACCGCCGCGCACCATTCCGTCAGCCGGATTTCGATGCACCAGGTGCTGTCGTCCGGGCTGGACGGAATCCTCTGGTACGACAAGGAGTTCGTGCGCTACGAGACCGGTGCCAAGGGTGTCGGCCTGCACTTCGCGGACGGCACCACCGCCGAAGCCGACCTGGTCGTCGGAGCGGACGGCGCGGGCTCCCGGGTCCGCGGACAGCTGCTGCCGCACGCGGCGCGGGTGGACACCGGAATCCGCACCGTCCTCGGCAAATTCCCGCTGACCGACGAGTCCCGCGCGCAGCTTCCGCGACAGCTGGCGACGGCCCCGACGCTCGTGCTGCCTCCACCGGGGCACGGGATGTTCACCGCGCCGCACGAGTTCCCGGCGGCTTCGGTGAACGACGAGACCGCGGACGTCGACCCGGTGCTGTTCGACAACACCGGCAGCTACGTCATGTGGTCCTACGGCGCGAAGGCCGCGCACTTCCCGGCCGACCTCGCCGAACTGGACGCTCCCGCGCTCCGTTCCTTGATGCTGGACCGGGTCCGCGACTGGCATCCGTCGTTCAGCCGGCTGGTGCGGGACTCGCCGGACGGCACGATGAGCATGCTGCCGATCCGCACGTCGGTTCCGGTCCGCGCGTGGGAGGCCGGTCCGGTCACGTTGCTCGGCGACGCCGCGCACAGCATGACCCCGTTCCGCGGCATCGGCGCGAACATCGCCCTGCGCGACGCGCAAGTGTTGTGCCGCAACCTTTCCCGCGGCGGTGACGTGAGGGCCGCGGTTGCCGACTACGAACAGCAGATGCGGAAGTACGCGTACCCGCAAGTGCGGGGTTCGCTGCGCAGTGCCAAGCAGTTCGTGACCGAGAGCCGGTTCAGTCGCGGGGCGATGCGCGCGTCGATGGCCGCGCTGGGGGCGGGCCTTTCGCTGCGGCGGAAGCTGCGCGGCTGAGGCCAGCCCGCGCCGTACCAGCTCCCGCCGGGCGGCATGGCGTCGGCGACCAGCGAGACCGGCACGCGGTACTCGTCGTAGTCGTGCCGCACGAGCCAGCGCCACCCGATCGTGAACCGGCGGCGCGCGGTCACCGGGTACTGGACGTCGATGTCGGAGACCCCGGTGCCGACAGTCGTCCACAGTGGAGTGACGCGGAGCCCGGCCAGGTGCACGAACTGCGGCTTCCTGCCGTCCGGTTCGAAACGGTGGTACGGACGCCGCGGGGACCTGTCCAGGTCTGCTCTTCCACCAGCGCGCGGAGCTGGAACTCCGCCTCCGCCACGACGCGCTTTTCGTGCGCTGATCGAAGAGGGCCCGGCGAGCGGCGAGTTCACCGACACGTTGATGGCGCTCGTCCACAACGTCCACATCGGACGGTGAGCTAGAGGCGTCGCGGTGCCTCGATGCCGAGCAACGCCAAGCCCTGGACCAGTGTGCGTGACGTGAGTGTGGCCAGCTGTACCCGCGAAGCGCGCAGCTCCGGCGTTTCTGCGGATAGCACCGGACACTGTTCGTAGAAGCGCGAGAACGCCACCGCAGTGTCGTATAGGTACGTACACAGCTTGTGCGGCGCGTACGCGGACGTCGCCGCGCTGATCGCTTCGCTGAACCGCAGCAGCGTCAGCGCGAGCGCGCGTTCCGCGGGTTCTTGAAGCAGCACCGGTGCGTTTTCGACGGTTTCGCCTGCCTTGGCGAGGATCGACTCGATCCGCGCGTGCGCGTACTGCAAGTAGACGGAGGTGTTGCCGTCCTTGGCGAGCATGCGGTCCCAGTCGAACACGTAGTCGCGTTCGCGGTCGCTGGAAAGGTCGGCGTATTTCACCGCGCCGATTCCGACTGCGCGCGCGACTTCCCGCTGCTCTTCCTTGCTGAGTTCACTGCGCTCGGCAACGACTTCCGCGGCCTGCGCCACCGCTTCGTCGAGCAGGCTGGCAAGCTTGATCGTCTCGCCGGCGCGGGTGCGCATCACCTTGCCGTCCGCGCCGAGGATCGAGCCGAACCCGATGTGCTCGGCGTGTACGCCGTCGAGCCAGCCGGCCGCGCGGGCCACTGCGAAGATCATCGCGAAGTGCTGTGCCTGCGGGGTGCCGACGACGTACAGCAGGTCGGTCGCGCCGCGTTCGGCGGTCCAGTACCGGATGGTGGCGAGGTCGGTGGCCGCGTAGCCGTAGCCGCCGTCGCGTTTGCGGACGATCAGCGGGAGCCGGTCGCCTTCGCGGTTGGTGAAGCCTTCCGGGAACACGCAGACCGCGCCGTCGCTGATCTCGGTGAGCCCGTCGGCTTCGAGTTCCTCGACGACCTCGCCGAGGTACGGGTTGTAGAAGCTTTCGCCGTAGATGTCGTCGTCGGTGAGCGTGATGCCGAGCTGGCGGTAGGCCGCGTTGAAGTGCCGTGTCGACTCGTCGACGAGCTCCTGCCAGAAGGCGAGCGTGTCCGCGTCGCCGCTCTGGAGTTTCACGACGCGCTCGCGGGAGCGGGTCGCGAAGGCATCATCGGCGTCGAACTTCCGGCGCGCGGCCTGGTAGAACGCGTTGAGATCGCTGCGGTCCCCGGACGGTTCGTCCAGGTGGTGCTCGATGAGCATGCCGAACGGCGTGCCCCAGTCGCCGAGATGGTTGTGCGGCAGCACTTCGTGCCCGACGAAGCGAAGCAGCCTGCTGATCGCGTCGCCGATCACCGTGGAGCGCACGTGCCCGACGTGCATTTCCTTGGCGACGTTGGGACTGCTGTAGTCGAGCGCGACCCGGCGCGGCTGCTCGGCTTCGGCGACCCCGAGCCGGTCGTCTTGTGCCTGCTCGGCGACGCGGTGCTCAAGCCATTCGCGGCGCAGCACGAAGTTCAGGAACCCCGGTCCGGCGATCTCGGGCTGCTCGGCGACGCCGTCCAGCTCCAGGTTCTCGACGATCCCGGCCGCGACCTCGCGCGGCGGCTTGCCGAGCCGTTTGCCGAGGCTCATCGCCAGGTTGCACTGGTAGTCGACACCGTCGCGAGTGGACACCGCGATGAGCGCCGCGGACGGGTCGAGGTCGACGTCGAACGCGCGGCGGAGCGAGGCCACCACGCGTCGCGCCAATTCCTCACTAACCTCGGGCTTGCGCACGGTGTCCCTCCTTCGCGTAGTCGATCGGTGAAGCCTACCGACCGCGCGCGAGCGGGTTTACCGCAGTTCGCTGCCCTTCGTTTCGGGCATCCGGAGGATCACGAAGAACGCGATCACCGCCCCGCCCGCGACGTACCAGAAGAAGGCGGTGGCCGCGCCCGCCGCCGACAGCGCGCTGAGCACGAGCGGCGCGGTCCCGCCGAAGACGGCGACGGTCAGGTTGTACCAAGCGCCGATGCCGAGCCCGCGCAGTTCGGTGGGGAAGAGCTCGCTCATGATCGCCGGTGCCAGCGAGGTCATCGCGGTGTAGAGCGCGAGGCCGACGCAGAACACGATGAGCAGATTCCCGAGCCCAGGCTGGACGAGATAGGAGAGCGGCACGATCACCAGTGCCGTCGCCCCGGCCCAGACGAGCAGCTGAGGCCGCCGCCCGTACCGGTCGGTGAGCGCGCCCATCGGGTACTGGAGGACGACGAAGAGGGCCGTCGCGATGGAAAGCGCGAGGAAGGTGTCGACGTCGTTCGCGCCGCGCCCCTTGACCGCGAACGACGGGAGGGCGCTGAAGAAGGTGTAATAGCAGAGCGTGTTGAGCATCGAGAGCCCGATGAGCTGCCCGACCGCCCGCGGATGCTGGGTGAGAGTGGTGAGCAACGGCCGCTGCACTTGCCGCGCGGTCTCTTTTTTCTCGTGGTACAGCTCGGTTTCTTCAAGGCTGCGCCGCAACCACAGCCCGACCAGCCCGAGCACGCCGCCGAGCAGGAACGGAATCCGCCAGCCGAACGAGGTGAGATGCGCCTTGTCCATCGTGCGGGCGAGCACGAACCCGAGCACCGTCGCGATGAGCACCGCGGAGCCGGTGGAGATGTAGAAGAAGGAGGAATAGCGCCCGCGCCGCTCCTTGGGCGCGACCTCGCCGAGGTACGCGGAAGCGTTGGAAACTTCCCCGCCGAGCGAAAGCCCCTGCGCGATCCGCGCGAGCAGCAGGAGAATCGGAGCCAGCCACCCGACCTGCGCGAAGGTGGGAAGAACGCCGATCGCGACCGACCCGCCCGCCATCAGCGAAATGGTGAGCAACATGGCGGGCTTGCGCCCGTGCACGTCGGCGAAGCGTCCCAGCAGCACGCCGCCGAGCGGCCGGAAGAAGAACGCGAGCGCATAGGTGGCGAAGGTGTTGATCAGCGCGAGCGTTTCGTTGCCAGGAGGGAAGAACGCGCCGGCGAAGTAGATGCTGAAGGTCGCGTAGATCGTCCAGTCGAACCACTCGAGCGCATTGCCCGCACTGGCAGCGAACAACTTCCGCACCGGCAACCGGTGCCGGGCAACGCCTTCGGTCGTAGGACCGGCCATCGGGCAACCTCCACACGTCCGCACGAGTGGAACGGGACTTTGCCAGAAATGCCCGGAGATCGGTAGATCTCGGCAAAGGATGGCGGTTGGTGCTTGTCCCACTGCGGTCTGTGACGCGGGATCGCTTTGGCTGCAGGGGGATCGGGTGGCGGCATGGGTGGTTGCTGCGGGGAGACGCGAGTGGCGGCGCGAACGGTTGCGCGGAAGTCGAGTCGGGGCGGCCGTCACCGGAGACCGCGCGGCTACGCGGACGGGCGCTGCGCGGAGACTGCGTGGCGATAGGGGCGCGCACTCCGCTCCGGCCGATGCTTGTCCCCGCCCCGCTCGCTTCGTCCGTTCGGCATCTCGTGATCACGTGGTCGCGCGGCACCCGCGGTCGCGGGACATGCGCAGGGCGCATCGCTGCGTCAGCACCGCAGCGAGATCACCGATGCGGCGATCAGGCTCCGGGCGCGCCTCAAGCCATTCGCGCCCAGTCACCCGGGCCCCAGCGCACCTCGGCCCGATCCCGCCCAGCCACTAAGCCCCGCACCCCTCACGCAGTCGTGGCCAACGCGAACGGCAACACCCCCTCCGCCCCGGCTCGGCGCAGCAGCCGCGTCGCCAGGGTCATCGTCCAGCCGGTGTCGATCAGGTCGTCCACCAGCAGCACCGGCCCGTTCGCCTGCGCGACGCTCGCCGCCACGTCCTCCGGCAGGCTCAGCCTCCGCCACAGATCGGCCAGCCGTTGCGCGCTGTTCGCCTGCCGAGGCGGCGGCCCGGCCGACGCCAGCTCTCCCAGGTAGTCCAGCCGTCCGATCGCCGACAGCCGCAGCGCGAGGCTGTCCACCAGTTGCGGCCGCGTCGCCGACGGGATCGCCACCACCGCGACCGGACGTTGCGCCCACTGCCATCCCGCGAGCACCTTCACGCACGCGTCGAAAACCGAGTCGGGGACCTCGGCGTCCGTGGCGCCCGGGCCGAGCAGTTCGCGCAGCCGGCCGCCCCAGCCCACGTCCGTGAGCCGGCCCAGCACCTGTCCCTGCTCGGCCTGTTCGCCGGCCGCGATCCGGCCCGACAGCGGCACGTCGAGCCCTTTCATTCCGCTCGGCCACTGTTTGCGCGGCGCCACCGCGACCCCGGGCCGGTCCAGTCGTTCCCGGGTCTCGCCCGCGACTTCCTCGGACACCGCCGTGTTCCAATGCTCCCCGGTGCAGTTGTCGCACCGGCCGCACGGCACTGCTTCCGGGTCGTCGAGCTGCCGCCGCAGATACTCCATGCGGCATCCAGTCGTGCGGATATACCCGAGCATCGCCTCCTGCTCGGCCGCCCGCGCGACCCCGACGCGTTCGTACCGTTCCCGGTCGTACTCCCACGGCTGTCCGGTGCTTTCCCAGCCGCCGCGCACCCGGCGCACCGCACCGTCCACATCGAGCACCTTCAGCACCATCTCCAGCCGCGACCGGGAAAGCTCGACCGACGGTTCGAGCGCGGCTGTCGAAAGTGGACGGTCGGCGTACTCGAGCGCGTTGAGCACCTGTGTGACGCGCAGCTCGTCCGGGAACGCCAGCGACCCGAAGTACGCCCAGATCGCCTTGTCCTCCCGCCCGGGCAGCAGCACCACCTCGGCCCGCTCGACGCCACGACCGGCACGGCCGACCTGCTGGTAGTAGGCGATCGGCGACGACGGCGCGCCCAGGTGCACCACGAACCCGAGGTCCGGCTTGTCGAACCCCATCCCGAGCGCCGACGTCGCCACCAGCGCCTTGACCCGGTTCTCCAGCAGGTCGTCCTCCGCGGCCTGCCGGTCGGCCGGATCGGTCTTCCCGGTGTAGGCGGCCACCGGATAGCCGCGGTCGGACAGCAGCGCGGCGACGTCGTGCGCGGCGGCGACGGTGAGCGTGTAGATGATGCCCGACCCGGGCAGTTCCGCCAGGTGCTCGGCGAGCCAGGCCAGCCGCGCCTCGTCGGTGGGCAGCTCGGCCACGGCCAGCCGCAGGCTTTCCCGGTCGAGCGGGCCGCGCAGGACGAGCGTGTCCGTCTCGCCGCCGATGCCGAGCTGCTCGGCGACGTCCGTGGCCACCCGGTCGTTCGCGGTCGCGGTGGTGGCCAGCACCGGCACGCCCTCGGGCAGGTCGCCCAGCAGCGTACGCAGCCGCCGGTAGTCCGGCCGGAAGTCGTGGCCCCAGTCGGAGATGCAGTGCGCCTCGTCCACCACCAGCAGGCCGGCGGTGGCGGTGAGCTTCGGCAGCACGCTGTCGCGGAAATCCGGGTTGTTGAGCCGCTCCGGACTGACCAGCAGCACGTCCACCTCGCCCGCGGCCACCGACGCCTGGACCTGGTCCCAGTCCTGCGCGTTCGCCGAGTTGATGGTGGCCGCGTGGATCCCCGCCCGCGCGGCGGCGGAGATCTGGTTGCGCATCAGGGCGAGCAGCGGCGACACGATGACCGTCGGCCCCGCTCCCCGTTCCCGCAGCAGCGCGGTGGCCAGGAAGTACACGGCCGACTTCCCCCAGCCGGTGCGCTGCACGACGAGCGCGCGCCGATGGTGCGCGACCAGTGCCTCGATGGCGGTCCACTGGTCCTCTCGGAGGGCGGCGTTGTCCCCGGCGAGCGCGCGGAGCAGGGTCTCGGCGCGGGTCCGGAGAGCTGGGGTGGTGTCGGTGGTGTCCACGTCCCCGGTCTACCCCATGCCCCCGACAATCCGGGAGCCGACCGGTCCGGAACGGACAGTTCTCGACGATAAACGGAGAGTTATGTGACTCATGTCACAACAGTAACCTAGGTCGCAGCCGCGACGGGAAGCCCGCGCGTGCCCGCGCGTATAGGCTCACCGGCTATGTCACCACGCCGGATCGGGGTCATGGGCGGCACCTTCGACCCCGTGCACCACGGCCACCTCGTCGCGGCCAGCGAGGTCCAGTCGCGGTTCGCGCTCGACGAGGTCATCTTCGTGCCGACCGGGCAGCCGTGGCAGAAGTCCGGCCGCCGCGTCACGCGCGCCGAGGACCGCTACCTGATGACAGTCATCGCCACCGCGTCCAATCCGGTCTTCTCGGTGAGCCGGGTCGACATCGACCGCGGCGGGCAGACCTACACCGTCGACACGCTGCGCGACCTGCACGAGGAGTACCCGGACGACGAGCTTTTCTTCATCACCGGGGCCGACGCGCTCGAGCAGATCCTCACCTGGCACAAGGCGGGCGAGCTGTTCGACTTCGCGCATTTCATCGGCGTCACGCGCCCGGGCTACCGGCTCAACTCGCACCATCTGCCGAGCGGCAAGGTGAGCCTCGTCGAGGTCACCGCCATGTCCATCTCGTCCACCGGATGCCGCGAACGCGTCGAGCGCGGCGAGCCGGTCTGGTACCTCGTGCCCGACGGCGTTGTGCGCTACATCGCCAAGAAGGACCTCTACCGCAAGGACGCCGAGGCCTGACCGGGTACCCTCGTCCGGGCATACCCCGAATCTGAAGGAGCACTGTGGCAGCGACGTCCGAGGCACGGGACCTGGCGGTGGCGGCCGCGCACGCGGCGGCCGACAAGCTGGCCAGCGACGTGGTCGTCCTGGACGTGTCCGAGCAGCTCGTGATCACCGACGCGTTCGTGATCGCGTCCGCGGCCAACGAGCGGCAGGTCGGCGCGATCGTCGACAACGTGGAAGAGAAGCTCCGCATCGAGGGGCACAAGCCGGTCCGGCGCGAAGGCGCCCGCGAGGGCCGCTGGGTGCTGCTCGACTACGTCGACGTCGTCGTCCACGTCCAGCACGCGGACGAGCGCTCGTTCTACGGCCTCGAGCGGCTGTGGAAGGACTGCCCGCGGATCGAGGTCGAAGGGCTGGCGACGGTCCCCGCGAACGACTCCGGCGACACCGGCGACGCGGACGGTCCGGAGGCGTGAGCCCGCGGCGGCTGCTGCTCTGGCGGCACGGCGAGACGGACTACAACGCCGCCGGCCGCATGCAGGGACACCTCGATTCGGCGCTGACCCCGGTCGGCTGGAACCAGGCGCGCTTCGCCGTGCCCGCGCTCGCGCGGTTCGCGCCGGAGCTGGTGATCGCGTCCGACCTGCGCCGCGCCACCGACACCGCGACGGTGCTCACCGAGGCGATCGGCGTGCCGCTGCAGATCGACAAGCGGCTGCGCGAGACGCACCTCGGCGAGTGGCAGGGCCTGACCGGAGCCGAGGTCGACGAGGGCTATCCGGGCGACCGGGAGCTGTGGCGCACCAACGCCGCGTGGGCCCCGCCGGGCGGCGAATCCCGGGTCGAGGTCGCCGAACGCGCCGCCGAGGTGGTCGACGACCTGATGCAGCCGAACTCAGACGCCGGGGAATCGGTCCTGCTCGCCTCGCACGGCGGCCTGATCCTCGCGCTCACCGCGAAACTGCTCGGCCTTCCGGTCGAGGTCTGGCCGTCGCTCGGCGGGATCATGAACTGCCATTGGGTCGAACTCGGCCACCGCGAGGGGAAGTGGCGGTTGCACGCGTACAACGCGGGCATCACCGGCTGACCTGATGAGCCCGCAGCTGCTCGTCTTCGGCGATTCACTTTGTTTCCACGGCCCCGAGGGCCCTTGCGCGGCCGACGATCCGCGCCTGTGGCCCAACGTCGCCGCGAATGCGTTGTCCGGACAAGCCGATCTCGTCGCCGGCATCGGCTGGACCGCGCGCGACCTGTGGTGGTCGCTCACCGGCGATCCGCGCGTGTGGGCTGATCTGCGTCGCGTCGACGCTGTCGTGCTCGCCGTCGGTCACATGGACACACTGCCGTCGCCGCTGCCGACGTACTTGCGTCAGGGACTTCGCTATCTTCGCCCCGACGGCGTGCGTCGCGTTGTACGCGGTGCCTATCTCGCTGCGCAGCCACGGTTGTCTGTCGTGATGCGTGGACGTCCTCGCGTACTGCCTGCGCGGCTGAGTGTGAGCTATCTGGACCAGTCCGTCGAAGCGTTGCGCGCGCTACGCCCTGAGTTGCCTGTGTTCGGCATGCTGCCTTCGGTGCACCGCGCTGATGCGTACGGGCGCGTACACACTGGACGCGCCGAAGCAGCCGCTGCGCTCGCTTCGTGGGCCGCGCGACGCGAAGTGCCGTTGCTCGACACGCCCGGCGTAGTTGGCGAACATGTCTTGAGCGGCGCGGGAAATCCCGACGGCATGCACTGGGGATGGGCCGGGCACGAAGCTGTCGGTACTGCGATGGCGAAGCTCGTGGCTCCGCACCTCGGCTCCGGCAACGTAGGCTGACGGCGTGTCGGTCGCCGTGGTCACGGACTCCACCGCGCACCTGCCCGAAGGCTTCGCCGAGCGGCACTCGGTGCGGGTGGTGCCCCTGCACGTCCTGGTGGAAGGCGTGTGCTCGCTCGACGGCGTCGAAATGGGTCCCGCCGCGCTCGCGGAAGCGCTGGGGGAGCGGAAGATCGTCACCACTTCCCGGCCCACTCCGGCCGAGTTCGCCACCGAATTCCGGGCCGCGCTCGACGCGGGAGCGGACGCGGTCGTGTCAGTGCACCTGTCGAGAGAGCTTTCGGGCACTTGGGAAGCCGCGGTGCTGGCGGCGGAAGAAGTCGGCTCCGATCGCGTCCGCGTCGTCGATTCCCGCACCACAGCGATGGGTTTGGGCTTCGCCGCCCTGCACGCCGCGGACGCCGCCGCCTCCGGAGCCAGCCCGGCCGAAGTCGAAGCGGTCGCGACGGACGCGGCCGACCGGTCCTCGACGTTGTTCGTGGTCGAGACGTTGGAACACCTGCGGCGCGGCGGCCGGATCGGTTCTGCCGCGGCGTTGCTGGGCACCGCGCTGGCGGTGAAACCGGTGCTGCACATGTCCGACGGCCGGATCCTGCCGCTGGAGAAAGTGCGCACGATGAACCGCGCGATCGGGCGCTTGGTCGAGTTGTCCGTGCAGGCGGCGGGGACGGGGCCGGTCGAGCTGGCGGTGCATCATCTCGCTTCGCCGGAACGAGCTGTCGAGCTGGCGAACCGGCTGGAGGAAGCGATCCCGGGCTGTGCCGGGGGATGCGTGGTGTCGGAGATCGGCGCGGTCATCGGAGCTCATACCGGTCCTGGCGTGCTCGGCGTGGTCGTGCAGCGCGCTTAACCGAGTTCCTGGTTGCCGAATCGCGCGAGCAGGTGCCAGACGCGTTTGAGGTCTTGTTCGTTCTGGCCGGCGGCCTTCCCGAGGATGCACGGGTCGAGGGTTCCGTTCTCGGCGAGTTCGGCGCCCAGTGCGGTGAACTCCGGCCCGCGGTAATCGGGGTGCCGGAGAAGTTCTCCCGTGGCGAGCCGGAACCCTTCGTGCCATTCGACGGCACCCAGTTTTCGGGCCGCCGCCTCGATTTCGGTTCCTCGGTAGGACGGATCGAGAACCAGCGCTTCGACGTCCCGAGCCAGGTCCACCTCGCCGTGCACCTGCGCCTCGATGTAGTCGTCCAGCAAGTCTTGGTCGTCAGCCTCGGCGATCGCGACCAGATCGGACAAGTGTGCCTCGACGCCGAAAGAGGTCGGTTCGAAGACGCTGTCGGGATAAGCGAAAGTCGTGCGGGACATCGTGTGCCGCGCGAGCCGCAGATACGCCGAGCCGAACCGCGGCGAGCCGCCCGTCTTCCTGCCGCGAAAATTCAGCGACCCGTATTTCGGCCGGTGCGCGGCCGCGACGTCGTCGTAGGCGCCGGCGAACAACCGGCTTTCCCAGCGCCAGCGATCTCCTCCGGGATGTGCGGTCAGCCCGCCGTTGCTGACGCCGGTCTCGAACTGCGAGCGGTACCGGCTGTCCCGCGCCATGCTCTCCAGGATCGGCACCTCGTTGACCAGCCGGTCCGGGTGGAAATGCAGCGTGACCCGCCACGCCGGGTCCGCCGGTCCGCCAGTCGCCAGCCCGGCCAGGTGGGCGACTGCGCGTTCCCAAGGTTCCGTGCGGATCACGGCCAGGCCATTGTGATCGTGCGCTCGAAGTCGACGTACCCGGCGCGCCGGAACGCGCTCGCCATCGGGATGTTGTCGAGGTCCGTCGCCGCTCGGATACGAGGAACTTCTTGGGCGGCAAGGATTCTAGTTCCCTCGGCGAGAATGTCGTCGATGTAGCCGTTGCCGCGATGCTCGGGCAGGACGGCGAGATACCCGATGATGGGGTTGTAGTTGTTGCGCGCCGGCGTGACGAACCCGGCCGGCGTCCCGTCGGGCAGGGTGGCGACCCGCCACCAGTCCTTCGGGCTGCGGTAATGCGCCAGTTCGTCCTCGTAATGCCGGATCGCCGCTTCACGAGCGGACATCCGGGTCAGGTCGTCGCGGCTGTGGGCGTCGAGTGTCCCGTCCAGGACGCGGGTCATCAGGTCGAGGATCTCGTCTTCGTCGCGGATCGGACGGAAGACCAGCCGGTTCCGCGGCGGAGCGACCGGAGTCCCTGGTCGCCACTCGAAGCGCAGCCGCTCGGCGAGCAGTCGCGCGCCGGTCTGCTCGAGCGCGATCATCCTGTCTTCGACAACGCTTCGGGTCGCGGCTTTTTCGCGCCAATCCGCGGGGATCATCCGGTGGTAAGTCGGGGGCTTGGTGCCGAGGGGCAGGATCTCCGCCATTGCGGTTCGCAAGAGTTTCGTTCCGACGGCCACGTCCTCAAGATCGAAGACGTCCAGCAGAAACGGGACCGGCTCCTCGGCGCGACCCCACCACGCGGCCCTGGCGACGAGTTCGCCACCGCGAAGCGCGACCCACATCCAGCCCGGCCTGCGGCGGCCGGCGGCGAGGTCGTCGGCGAGTTCGTGGTCAAGGGGGTAGGCGAGCCTGCGGAAGAGATCGAGTTCTTCCGGCCCGGTGATCGGACGCAGGGTCAGGTCGGTGTGGTCCACAGCTGCGGCATGCTCCCGTTCGACGGTTGACTGCCAGGTCTAGCGGATAGCACCGGCGGGGGCGAACGCTTTTCGATCGTCGGTGCCGCAGCCAAACCGGCCAGTATGACCGCACACCCCGACAAATTCCGCCGCGTCTCCGGCGGTGCCAGCTGAGTTGTCCCCAAGGGGCGGGTTGTCCACAGCTCGCGCAGAACCCTCTCGCCGCCGGACCGGCCGACGCCTAGCGTCGATCGTGTGTTCGAGAATTCCGCCCGGGATCCGGGCACTCCCGTCAACGTCAGGCTCACCTGGCTGGCCGACCAGCTGGCCGCGATACCGCACACCACTGGACCCGGTAGCCGCCCGCGCCGCTGGCTGCCCCTCGGCCGCGCGGGCCGATCAGCGCGCGGACGGTTGTCGGCAGGTGCGGACAACGGCGCACCCGACTTGATGCCGCACTCGCGAACAACGGGTCTGAAAGCCCAGCTGTCTGCAGTTGCTGACAGTTCACCGCTTCTGGACAGACAGCCCGCGGCTGCGGCGGACGGTTCGCCGTCCAGCTCCGCGCGAGTTTCTCGGCCAAGGAGTCCCGAAGCGGGACTGTCTGCATTTGCCGACAACCCGCCGCCGGAAAGCCAGCTGTCCGGCGGAAAACTGGTCCGCAGCTGGCTGCCGGAACACGCCGAACACCGATGGGCACGCCGCTGGCTCCCCGGAGCGACCGGCCTGCCGGGCTTCCTGGGCCGCCGAGGAATGGCCTTCGCGCTGGCCTTGCTGGCAGCCGCCGCCGTCGTAGCCGGTGGCCTGGCGCTCTTCGGCCGCTCACCCGCGGCCGAGATCGCCCCGCCGCTCCCGACCGCCCGCGCGCAGGCACCGCACGCGTCGAAGACCAACGAGAACCTGGTGATCAGCGTCGTCGGCCACGTGCGCACGCCAGGACTCGTCACCGTGCCATCGGGTTCCCGCGTCGCCGACGCCCTCCGCGCCGCCGGTGGCGCCGACCCGGGCGTCGACCTGACCGCGCTGAACCTCGCCCGCAAACTCACCGACGGGGAGCAAGTCGCGGTCGGCGTCCCGGCCGCCCAAGCGGCACCGGCCGGGTCAGCCGCCGCGGCCAGCAAGATCGACTTGAATTCCGCGACCGCCGAACAACTCGACAGCCTCCCCGGCGTCGGCGAGGTCACCGCCCGGCGCATCGCCGACTGGCGCACGCAGCACGGCGGATTCTCGAGCGTCGAACAACTTCGGGACGTCGACGGCATCGGCGAAAGCAAGTTCCAGAAGCTTCGCGAGCAGGTGACCGTCGGATGAAGCCGGAAACCGAGGAAAAGTCGCGGCGTGACCACGATTTCCGCCTCGTGCCCGCAGCCGTCGCCGGCTGGGCGGCCACCCTCGCCGGACTCCAGCTCGGCTGGTGGGCCGCGACCGCAGTCGGAGCCGTAGCGGTCATCGGCGCCGCGGTGCTGCTAGCGCGCGGCCGTTCCCGATACGTAGGCGTCGGGGGAGCGTTGCTACTCGTGGGTCTCATTGCCGCAGTGCCAACGGCCCTTCGCATTCACGACGCAGCGTCCGACCCGCTGGCGGCCGCTGCCGTCCATGGCGTTACCGCGACGCTGCGGGTCGAGATCAGCGAGCGCCCCCGGTCGATCCACCAAGCCGGCTATGCCGATCAGCAGGCGGGCACCCGGTCAGTGGCGGTTCCCGCACGCGTCACCACGGCCACAGTGGACGGTCAGCCGGTCGAATCGACCGGCCGGGTCCTGTTGCTGGCACCGGTCGCGGGATGGAGCGGGCTGTTGCCAGGCCAGGAGGTGACGACGTCCGGCCGGCTCCTGCCCGCACGCGGTGGCGAACTGACCGCCGCAGTGCTCTCCGTCCGTGCCGCACCAGCCGACGTCGGACCTGCACCGTGGTGGCAGCGAGCCGCCGCGGCGCTGCGGAACAGCCTGCATTCGCTGTGCGCGATCCTGCCGGAGGAACCGGCGGGCCTGTTGCCCGGACTGGTGCTGGGCGACACGAGCGCGTTGCCGCAGCGGGTCGAAGGGGAGTTCAAGGCCTCGGGGCTCACCCACTTAATGGCTGTGAGCGGCGGAAATCTCGTGATCATCGGCGGAGCCGTCCTGCTGCTGTGCCGCTTGGTCCGCGCCGGGCCGAGGTTCTCCGCAGCAGCGGCCGGAACCTGCTTGGCGGGATTCCTCGTCCTGGTGGGTCCCGAACCGAGTGTGGTGCGGGCTGGCGTCATGGGCGGCATCGGGTTGCTCGCGCTGGCCCTCGGGCGGCGTGGTTCAGCGTTGCCCGCCTTGGCCTTCGCGGTATGCGCGTTGGTGGCGTGGGATCCGACGATGGCGGCGAATTTCGGCTTCGCGCTCTCGGTTCTCGCGACGGCAGGGCTGGTGCTGCTCGCACCGCGGTGGGCGGATTCGTTGGTACGCCGGGGAGTCCCGCCCGGCTACGCCGAAGGCCTCGCCGTCCCGCTGGCCGCGTTCGTGGTCACCGCACCGGTCATCGCCGGGATGGCGGGGACGGTCAGCCTGGTCTCAGTGGTCACCAATGTCCTTGCGGCACCAGTGGTCGCGCCGGTCACCGTTCTAGGCGTGCTCGCGACAGTCGTCGGGCCGTGGTGGCCAGGTGCCGGGCAGGTGTTGATCCATCTGGCGGACCCGGAGGCCCGGTGGCTGATCACGGTCGCCCGGCAGGGTGCGAGAGCGCCCGGCGCGGCGCTGTCCTGGCCTGGTGGCTGGTGGGGCGGATTGTGCGCGGCCGCCCTGCTGGTCGTGGTCGTAGTGGCGGCGCGGTTTCGCCGGTTCCGGCTGCTGGTGGCGATCGGCCTGGTCGTCGTGCTGTTGACGGTGGTGCCAGCCAAAGTATTGGCTCCCGGCTGGCCGCCGGACGGCTGGGCGATGGTGGAATGCGATGTCGGACAAGGAGACGCGGTAGTTCTGGCGACTGCCGAGCCCGGTCGCGCCGTGGTCGTCGATACCGGGCCGGAGCCGGGACCGGTCGACGAATGCCTGCGGAGGCTGGGCGTCGAACGGGTGCCGTTGCTCGTGCTGAGCCACTTGCACGCGGACCACATCGGCGGTCTCGCCTCGGTCTTCGACGGACGTGCGGTCGGAGCGATCGCGGTGGGACCGGGGCGTGCTCCGGCGTGGGCGTGGCAGTCGGTTTCCGGTGAAGCACGGCGTCGTGGCGTACCGCTCATGCAATTGAGCGAGGGACAACGGCTGGAATGGCCGGGATTGTCGCTGGACGTACTGGGTCCGCGCTACGCCACCACTCGGTCGCCTGCCTTGCAGGACGGCACGATGATCAACAACAGCTCGGTGGTCCTGCGCGCCGACACCTCGGCCGGCCGGGTCTTGCTGACCGGAGACGTGGAACTGGCCGCGCAAGCGGATCTGCTCGCGGAGGGTGTCGACCTGCGGGCCGATGTGCTGAAGGTGCCGCACCACGGCTCGAGGTATTCGCTGCCGCAGTTCCTCGCGGCGGTGCGGCCGCGCACGGCGCTGATCAGCGTCGGCGCGGGCAACGGGTACGGACATCCGAGCAAGTCCACAGTGGACGTTCTCGGCGCGATGGGAGTGCTGGTCACCCGGACCGATATCGACGGTGACACCGCCGTTCTGCCCGCCTCCGGGAACGGTCCGGCGGTCGCGCGCCGGGGCGAGCCGCGGGGTCCGCCGCGGTAGTGCGGCGGACCCCGGGCTGGTGCGTCAGTAGCCGAGCGCCTTGGCGACGGCCGCGGCGGACGGCGGCACGGTGGCCTTCGGGCCGATGTGGTTCTCGACCGCGTCGAGGGTCTTCAGGCCGTCGCCGGTGATGAGGAGGACGGTTTCGGCGTCCGGGTCGAGCTTGCCGGTTTCGATGAGCTTCTTCGCGGTCGCGACGGTGACGCCGCCCGCGGTCTCGGTGAAGATGCCTTCGGTGCGCGCGAGCAGCCGGATGCCTTCGACGACCTCTTCGTCGGTGACGTCCTCGATCGCGCCGCCGGTGCGGTTGACCACGTCGAGCACGTACGGGCCGTCGGCCGGGTTGCCGATCGCGAGCGAGCGGGCGATGGTGTCCGGCTTCACCGGCTGGATCACGTCGTGGCCGTTGCGGTACGCGGCGGAGACCGGCGAGCAGCCGGTGGCCTGCGCGCCGAACACCTTGTACGGGCTGGCGTCCACGAGGCCGAGCTGGCCCAGCTCGCGGAAACCCTTGTCCACCTTGGTGAGCTGGGAACCGGAGGCGATCGGCACGACGATCTGCTCGGGGAGGCGCCAGCCGAGCTGCTCGGCGACCTCGTAGGCGAGCGTCTTCGAGCCCTCGGAGTAGTACGGGCGGACGTTGACGTTCACGAACGCCCACTTCGGGTGCTCGCCGGCCAGTTCGGTGGCGAGCCGGTTCACGTCGTCGTAGTTGCCGTCGACGGCGATCAGGTCGCCGTCGTAGACCGCGGTGGTGAGGATCTTCGCGCGTTCGAGGTTCTTCGGGATCAGCACGACCGACCGCCAGCCGGCGCGGGCCGCCGCGGCGGCGGTCGCGTTGGCCAGGTTGCCGGTCGAGGGACACGCGAGGACCTCGAAGCCGAACTCGCGGGCCGCGGCGAGCGCGACGGCGACCACGCGGTCCTTGAACGAGTGCGTCGGGTTGCCGGTGTCGTCCTTGACCCACAGGCTCTTGAGGCCGAGCTCCTTCGCGAGCCGGTCGGCGCGCACGAGCCGGGTGCAGCCGGGTTCGGTGTTCGGGGTCTCCTCGACGGTCGAGGGGACGGGAAGGAGTTTCTTGTAACGCCAGATGTTGCGCGGGCCCGCCTCGATGTCCTCGCGGCGGACGCGGCCGAAGTCGTAGGCGACCTCGAGCGGCGAGAAGTCTTCCGCGGAGACGAATTCCGGAGCGAGCGGCTGCCGGTGCCCCTCTTCCTTCGACACCAGTTC
This sequence comes from Amycolatopsis sp. NPDC114484, assembly GCF_055633755.1. Classification (NCBI taxonomy): domain Bacteria; kingdom Bacillati; phylum Actinomycetota; class Actinomycetes; order Pseudonocardiales; family Pseudonocardiaceae; genus Amycolatopsis; species Amycolatopsis sp. NPDC114484. The sequence continues at coordinate 97,559 of NZ_JBVKDQ010000018.1, forward strand.
GACGGCCGGACCGAGGTCGATCGTCTTGTTGGCGGAGGTGGCGCTGAGGGCTGCAGTCATCGCGAGGTTCCTTCCTCATCTGCCCCGCCGAAGCGGGCCGGAATTGGCACCGTGGTCGTCAGCTATCCCGCGATCGCGGGATGACAGGCTGTACGCCGGTTGCCGGGGCTTCGTCGGGCCGTTCCCTCTGCCCCTCTGGATGAGCGGTATTCGATTGTCGGAGCGCCGGTGGGCGCGTCCTCGGCTACACCGTACGACATCCCGATCAGCTCGTGCCACGGAGGCGGCCCACATCACCGGAGCGGACGGCCCGGCGGCCGGGTGAGAAGATGGCGGGGTGACCACCGCACCCGCGCCGCTGCACCTCGTCACGGGCGAGGAAGAACTGCTCATCGAACGGGCTGTGCGAGCCTCCCTCGACGCGGCCAGGGCCGCGGACCCGACGGCGGACCTCACGCGGACGCGGGTGTCCGATCTCACACCGCCCGTGCTGGCTGAGCTGGTCAGCCCCTCATTGTTCGCCGAGGGGCGCGTGATCGTGCTGGAGTCGGCGCAGGACATCTCGCAGGAGCTGTCCGACGCGGTCCTGGCGTACGTGAAGGCCCCGGCCGACGGCATCGTCCTCGTGGTCGTGCACAGCGGCGGCGGGCGGAGCAAGGCCGCGAAGGCGCTGCCCGGCGCGTTGAAAAAAGCGGGCGCGGAGATCACCGAATGCCCGAAGCTCACCAAGCCGGCCGAGCGCGAGGCGTTCGTCCGCAACGAGGTGCGCCGCGCGGGCGGCAAGATCGACGGCGCGGGCTTGCTGGCGCTGCTCGACTCGGTCGGCTCGGACCTGCGCGAGCTGTCCTCGGCGGCGACCCAGCTGGTCGCCGACACCGGGGGAGTCATCGACGAGCAGGCAGTCCGCCGCTATCACACCGGACGTGCCGACGTGACCGGCTTCGCGGTCGCGGAGAAGGCTGTCGCGGGCGACCGGGCGGCCGCGATGGAGTCGCTGCAGTGGGCGATGCAGCTGGGCGTTCCGCACGTCCTGGTGGCTGACGCGCTGGCCGACGCGGTCCGCACGATCGCCCGCGTGTCCGCCGCCGGGCGCGGCAATCCGAACCAGATGGCGGGCGAACTGGGCATGCCGCCGTGGAAGATCCGCAAGGCGCAGGGCCAGTCCCGCGGCTGGGGCCAGGACGGCCTGGCGACCGCGATGCGCGTCGTGGCGCGGCTGAACGCCGAGGTCAAGGGCGCGGCGGCCGATTCGAACTACGCCCTGCAGCGCGCGGTCCTCGAGGTGGTCGCGGCCAAGGGAGACCGCTGACGCCGAGGCGGGATCTGCTGCGTCGTCGCGACGGGGAAGCCTGGGGCGTTTCGCTGGACGCGATCGCGGCGGGGAAGCCTGGGGCGTTTCGCTGGACGCGATGACGATCGCCGAGTGCGGCCGTTGCCATGAGCCCGGCCCCAGGACACGGAAAAGGCCCGGCGGCCGAAGCCGCCGGGCCTTCCGGAAAGACTGCGCTCAGAGCTGGTTCGCGCGCTTCGCGAGAGCCGACTTCTTGTTCGCGGCCTGGTTGGCGTGGATGACGCCCTTGGTGACGGCCTTGTCGAGCTTGCGAGCGGCGTCGCGCTGCAGTTCGAGGGCCTTGTCCTTGTCACCGGCTTCGGCGGCCTCGCGGAACTTGCGGATCGCGGTCTTCACCGAGGACCGGATCGCCAGGTTGCGCTGCCGCGCCTTCTCGTTCGTGTCGATGCGCTTGACCTGCGACTTGATGTTGGCCATGGAGGCGTTCCTCTTTCACTCGGTGAAGGTCGCTGCCGCGTCTGTGTGGCTCCAGGCCTGCCCCGAGGGGCGGCCGGGTTTCCTCCCTGACGGAATGCCGCACGGCAACAGTCGAAAATCTTAACAGCCCTGCTCCCGGCCCCGGCGCGGGCCCCGGAGCCGCGAACCGCTCGGCATCGCGGCGGCGGCTCGGTTACGGTGGGATTCGGTAGTGCCTAGGGTTCCGTCGCCTGCCCGTGGTCCCGCAAAGCGGGTCGCGAAGACAACGAGGGCGGGCGGGCCTGGTCCGAGCGGCACCTTCGGCGGGACACCGAGCCCTGCCGTTCATCTGACGGGACAAAAGCCTGGAGGACCCGGTCTTCAGCGTGCGCTGAAAACCTGAAAGGGTCCCGGATGAACACCACTGCCCTCGCCATGGTCCTCGTCGCCGCGGTCGTGCACGCCGTGTGGAACCTCGCCGCCAAACGGGTTTCCGGCGGCGGTCCGCGGTTCGTCTGGCTGTACTACACGGTTTCCGCGGTGGCGATGCTCCCGGTGATCGCGGTCGCGCTCGCCGTCGAACCGGAACGTCCACAATGGACTTGGCTGCTCGCGGCGCTGGTCACCGCGGTCCTGCACGTGGTGTACGGGATCGTGCTGCAGCGCGGCTACGAGGTCGGCGACCTGTCGGTCGTCTACCCGCTGGCCCGCGGCACCGGGCCGCTGGTGTCGGTGCTCGTGGCCGTCACGGTCCTGGGGGAACGGCCGGGCGTGCTCGGGCTGGTCGGTGCCTTCCTCGTCGTCGCGGGCGTCCTGGTGATCAGTCTCGGCGGCAGCGCCGGCGACGCGAAGGCTCGTCGCGCCGGGGTGTTCTACGGCGTCGCCACCGGAACGGTCATCGCGGCTTACACGATTTGGGACGCGCATTCGGTCACGTCGCTCGGCGTGCCCCCGCTCGTCTACTTCGGCGGTGGGGCGATCGGCCAGAGCGTCCTGCTCGCGCCGGCCGCCGCCCGCGGCCGCTCCGAGATCAAGCGGCTGTGGCGCGATCATCGGCGCGAGGTGCTGATCGTCGGGCTGGCCTCGCCCGCCAGCTACCTGCTGGTCCTGTACGCCTTGCGGATCGCGCCGGTCAGCCTCGTCGCTCCGGCGCGCGAACTGTCGATCGTCTTCGGCGGGGTCGCCGCCTGGCTCGTGCTCCGCGAGCGCAACGCGGTGCGGCGGCTCGCCGGATCGCTGGTGGTGCTGGCGGGGATCGCCGCGATTGCGGTCGCCTGAGCGGCTCAGGTAGGCAGGAACCATGGACGTACTGAGCAGCCGGGTGCTGATCCACCCCCGCGACCACGAGGTGTCGACCGCGTTCTACCGCGACGCCCTCGGCCTCGCGATCGAGCGCGAGTTCCCTGGCGGCACGCGGTTTTTCGCCGGCGGCGGGTCGATCGAGGTGGTCGGCGCCGGCGAGGACGGGCCGGGTCCGGACGTCAATCTGTTCCTGCAGGTCCGCGATCTTCCGGCGACGCTGGCCGAACTGGCCGGACGCGGGGTCGAACCGGTGCGCGAGGCTCGCCGCGAACCGTGGGGCACCGACGAGGCGTGGATCGCCGACCCGGACGGGCTGCGGATCGTTCTCGTCGAGGTCCCGGAGGACCACCCGTTGCGCCGGGACAAGCGCTAGCTCGGTTTCACAGCCCGGAGCTGGGCGGCGAGGGCGGCGAACCCGGGCGGGTCCCAGGTCCAGGTCTGCAGGTCGGTGAATCCCGCGGCGGCGGCTTCGCCGGCGAGTTCGTGCCGGGTCACCGGAAGCCACTTCTCGTGCGCCGAGAGCAGCAGCCGCCCGCCTGGCCGCAGCACCCGGAACAACTCGGCGAAGCCCGCCGCGCGGTCGTCCCAGAGCTGGACGTTGTTCACGGTCAGCACGACGTCCGCGGTTTCGTCCGCGCAGCCGGTGCGGGCCGCGCTGCCCGCGCGCACCTCGGCGCGGTCGCCGCAGCGGTCCGTGCAGAGGTCGCGCATCTCGGGGGAGGGTTCGACGCCGATCACCTCGCCGGCGAGCTTGCTCGCCGCGTCGAGCCCGATGCCCGGACCAGGGCCGATGACGAGAACGGTCTCGTCGGGTTCGAGGCGGGCGAGGTCGACGACGCGGTGCTCCGTCGCGGCGTTGCTGACCGCCATCAGCTTGCCGCCGAGCTTGCCCAGCAGCCCGCTGGGGTGGCCGAAGGCCCGGTCGAGCGCGGCGTCGAGGACGCCGGGGCCGGGCGGCGAGGGGGAGGGTGAAGTGGTCATGCTTCGAGGTCATCACGAGACGCGCGGGCCCGCATCGGGGATGACCCCCACCCGCACCCGGAGGTCCATGGGACGATGGGGTACGGACATCCCCCACCATCCCGAGGACAGCCCGAGTGACAGCGCCCAAGACGTTCGCCGACACCACCTTCACGCCGCCGGAGTTGATCCGCAACTTCTGCATCATCGCCCACATCGACCACGGCAAGTCGACGCTGGCGGACCGGATGCTGCAGCTCACCGGCGTCGTCGAGGAGCGGGCCATGCGCGCGCAGTACCTCGACCGCATGGACATCGAGCGGGAACGCGGCATCACGATCAAGGCCCAGAACGTCCGGCTGCCGTGGCAGGTCGACGGCCAGGACCACGTCCTGCACCTGATCGACACGCCCGGCCACGTCGACTTCACCTACGAGGTCTCGCGGGCGCTGGAGGCGTGCGAGGGAGCGATCCTGCTGGTCGACGCCGCGCAGGGGATCGAGGCGCAGACGCTCGCGAACCTGTATCTCGCGCTCGAGAAAGACCTGCACATCATCCCGGTGCTGAACAAGATCGACCTGCCCTCGGCGGACCCGGACAAGTACGCGGCGGAGATCGCGCACATCATCGGCTGCGAGCCCTCGGACGTGCTGCGCGTGTCGGCGAAGACCGGCATGGGCGTGACCGAGCTGCTGGACGAGTGCGTGCGCCAGGTCCCGCCGCCGGTCGGCGACGCGGACGCGCCCGCCCGCGCGATGATCTTCGACTCGGTCTACGACACCTATCGCGGCGTCGTCACCTACATCCGCGTGGTGGACGGCAAGATCACGCCGCGCGAGAAGATCAAGATGATGTCGACCGGCGCGACGCACGAACTGCTCGAGGTCGGGATCATCTCGCCGGAGCCGAAGGCCAGCAAGGGACTCGGCGTCGGCGAGGTCGGCTACCTGATCACCGGCGTGAAGGACGTGCGGCAGTCGAAGGTCGGCGACACCGTGACCTCCGAGCGCCGCGGCGCGACGGAACCGCTGGCCGGCTACCGCGAACCGAAGCCGATGGTGTTCTCCGGGCTGTACCCGGTGGACGGCTCGGACTACCCGGAACTGCGCGAGGCGCTGGAGAAGCTGCAGCTCAACGACGCCGCGCTGACGTATGAGCCGGAGACGTCGGTGGCGCTGGGCTTCGGCTTCCGCTGCGGGTTCCTCGGCCTGCTGCACCTGGAGATCACCCGGGACCGGCTGGAGCGCGAATTCGGGCTGGACCTGATCTCGACCGCGCCGAACGTGGTGTACCGCGTGGTGCTGGAGGACCGCAGCGAGGTGATCGTCACGAACCCCTCGGACTGGCCGGGCGGGCTCAAGATCTCCGAGGTGCACGAGCCGGTGTCGAAGGTCAGCATCCTGGCGCCGTCGGAGTTCGTGGGCACGATCATGGAGCTGTGCCAGGCGAAACGCGGCGTCCTGCTGGGCATGGACTACCTCTCCGAGGACCGCGTCGAACTGCGCTACACGATCCCGCTGGCGGAGATCATCTTCGACTTCTTCGACACGCTGAAGTCGCGCACGCGCGGATACGCCTCGCTCGACTACGAGGAGTCCGGCGAGCAGGTGGCCGACCTGGTGAAGGTCGACATCCTGCTGCAGGGCGAGACGGTGGACGCGTTCTCCGCGATCGTGCACAAGGACGCTGCCTACACCTATGGAAACCGCATGGCGACGCGGTTGCGCGAACTGATTCCGCGGCAGCAGTTCGAGGTGCCGATCCAGGCGGCGATCGGTTCCCGGATCATCGCGCGGGAAACGATCCGCGCCATCCGCAAGGACGTGCTGGCCAAATGCTACGGCGGCGACATCTCGCGAAAGCGGAAACTGCTGGAGAAGCAGAAGGAAGGCAAGAAGCGGATGAAGACCGTCGGCCGGGTGGAGGTGCCGCAGGAAGCGTTCGTCGCGGCACTGTCCACTGAGGACAACGGGAAGAACAAGAAGTAGGTCCGCCTTCGGGTGAACGGCGGCTCCGGGTTTCCCGGAGCCGCCGTTTTTTGTCGGTGGGGGCTGGTGTTATCGACTGCGGACGGGGACTCTCTGGCGCGAACAGGGAAAGGAGAGCACCATGACGGTCATGGCGGAAATCCAGAATCCATCCGGGTCCGGTCCCCTGACGGTGCGGGACCTCGAGGGGATGCCGGATGATGGCCGCCGTTACGAACTCATCGACGGAGCGCTGCTCGTGACTCCGGCTCCCGGATACCGCCACCAGAAGATCGGATACCGGCTCTACCACGTGCTGGAGGCGGCTTGCCCGCCGCAGTTCGACGTCCTCGGCGCACCGTTCGCCGTGCACGTCGGCGACCGGATGGAGCTGCGACCTGATGTTCTGGTCGGCCGCAGCGAAGACTTCACCGCCAAGGACCTGCCCGTGCCCCCCGTGCTCGCCGTCGAGGTTCTGTCGCCGAGCACGTCGATCCACGACCTGAACACCAAGAAAGCGGTCTATGAACGGCTTCGGGTGCTGAGTTACTGGGTGATCGATCCGGCCGCCCCCGAACTGACTGTGTTCGAACTGGACGAGGACGGCTTTTACCAGCAGGTCGCCAAGGCCGCGGGAGCCGAGGTCTTCGAAGCGCGGCGGCCGTTCCCGGTCCGGGTGGTGCCCGAGATGCTCGTAGGGAGGGGCTGAGGGGCCGGTCGAACTCCGCGCGCCCCGCGCACGCGGTTCATCAGCCGTTCCCGATGATCCTGCCCACCTCCACGAACACCGCGGCGCGGCGTTCGGCGGCCATCACCCGGTCGTACTCCGCCCAGTCGTCGTGGGTTCCGGTGGCGGCGCGGAACACCTCGCGCAGCAGGGGCGGGAGGCCGTCGGCCGGGAAGGACGGGTCGGGGTCGTCCGGTCCGATCAGGCGGACCGGGCCGGTCACCGAGAGCCAGCGCCAGCCGCGGCGGAACGTCACGGTCGCGTGGCCGTTGCGGCGCAGCAGCGCGAGCTTGTGCGCACCGCCGACGGCGACGAAGCCCACGCTCGGCTTGCCGGTCACCGGGTCGTCCAGGATGCCCGCGTTCACCACGGACGCGTGCACGGTGCCGTCGGTGCGGGTCGTGGCCACGGTCGCGAGGCCGTTCTCCTCCGCCGACAGCGCGCGGAGCTGTTCCAGGGTTGCCGTCATGCTCTTCTGCAACGCGGCGGCGGCCCGGCGCATTTCCGGTCCGGCACTAGGCTCGGGGACATGTTCGATGATCTCGAGTTCCCGGTGATCGTGGCGCCGATGGCGGGCGGTCCGACGACTCCGCAGCTGGTCGGCGCCGTCACGAACGCGGGCGGGTTCGGTTTCCTCGCCGCCGGCTACCTCGGCCCGGAGACGCTGGACGCCCGGATCGCGCACACCGCCGACCTCACCGGCGGCCGGTTCGGCGTCAACCTGTTCGTTCCCGGCGGCCGGTCGGTGGCCGACCTCGCCGCGCACCGCGAACGGCTGCTCGCCGAAGCCGTGCGCTACGGCGTCGAACTCGGCGACCCGGTCTGGGACGACGACGAGTACCCGGCGAAGCTCGACCTCGTCGTGCGGCACCGGGTTCCGGTGGTGTCGTTCACGTTCGGCGCGCCGACGTCCGCCGAGGTGCAGCGAATCCATGAGGCCGGCGGCAAAGTCGCGGTCACCGTCACGAATCCGGAGGAAGCCGACCTCGCTGCCGCGCGCGGGGCCGACGCGCTGGTCGTGCAGGGCTTCGAGGCCGGCGGGCACCGTGGTCTGTTCACTGACGATCCGGGCAACCCGGCTGGCGGCGAGGAGTACGGCCTGCTCGCGCTGCTGCGTTTGCTCGGCGCGCGGACGAGCCTGCCGTTGATCGCGGCCGGGGGACTGGTCAACGGAGCCGACGTCGCGGCAGTGCTGGCGGCCGGTGCGTCGGCGGCGCAGCTGGGCACGGCCTTCTTGCTCGCGACGGAAGCCGGCACCGGCGACACCCAGCGGCGGGCGCTCGCCGAGGCTGGGCGGGCGACAGCGTTCACCCGCGCGTTCAGCGGACGCCCGGCGCGGGGCATGGTGAACCGCGTCCTGAGCGACCTCTCCGCGGACGCGCCCGCCGCGTATCCGCAGTTGCACCACCTCAGCAAACCGGTCCGCGGGGCAGCCGCCAAAGCTGGTGACCCGGAGGCGATGTCACTGTGGGCCGGGCAGACGTACCCGCTCGTCGGTGACGGTTCAGCGGCCTCGATCGTGGCCCGGCTGCGTACGGAGGCGAAGGCCGCGGCGGACCGGCTCGACCGGTTGCGCTGAGACTTCCGGAGCGAGAGCCTGGATCATGACGGCTTAACCGGTCGCGGAGATCGGATCACGGGGGGCCGGGAGATTCCTGCCGAACCCCCGGCGGTGCAATGGCTTGACGGTCGCGGTGCTCTGACTGCGGCCAGCGAGGGCTTCTCGCCGAAGCCGCGGCACCGGAACAGCTTGACCCGCCGTGCTGAGGTTCCGCCGGGCCGAGATGTGCTCATAGGTGGCGCGGCTCGAACAGCCGTGGCGAGGTGATTGCGCGCGGTATCGAAGAGAGCTGTCACGACGAGGTTTTCGGCGAGCGCGATGTGCGCGAGCGTCCCGGGATGATGCCCGATTATGCAGGAAAACTTCGGCGGAGCGGCCGCGGCGTCGCCCCAGCCGGGTGCACGCCAGCGAACCGGCGACAGCGCACAAAAAACGCGGGGGACGCCAGCAAAGCGTCCCCCGCGTCAAAGCGTCGCATCAGTCCGAAGTGGACTTCAGCCCGTCAGGCTCTCCGTCGCCGGAACCAGCGGACTCGCCGCGTTCCATCGCCGAATGCCGTTTGCTGTAGGAGAAGTAGATCACCATCCCGATCGCGAACCAGATCGCGAAGCGCAGCCACGTTTCCGGCTTCAGGAACGTGATCAGCCAGATCGAGAAGACCACCCCGATGATCGGCACCACCGGCATGCCCGGCGTCTTGAACGTGCGCGGCAGCTCGGGACGCTTGTAGCGCAGCACGATCACCGCGATGCACACGACCACGAACGCCAGCAGGATGCCGATGTTCGTCAGTTCCGCGGCCTCGCCGATCGGCAGCACGCCCGCGATCAACGCGGAGGCGGCGCCCAGGATCCACGTGATGCGCGACGGGACCTTGCGCACCGGGTGGGTCTTCGCGAACCACTTCGGCAGCAGGCCGTCGCGGCTCATCGAGTAGCCCACGCGCGTCGCGCCCATCAGGAAGGTGAACAGCACAGTCAGGATGCCGATGATCGCGCCTACCGCGATGATCGCGCCCAGCCAGCCGAGGCCGACCTTCGCGAACGCGCTCGAGAACGCCGCTTCCGGGTTGATGTCGGTGTACTTCACCATGCCGGTCAGCACCAGACAGGCCAGCACGTACAGCACCATCGAGATCGCGAGCGAGTAGATGATCGCCTTCGGCATGTGCTTCTGCGAGTCCTGCGACTCCTCGGCCGCGGTCGACATGGCGTCGTAGCCGAAGACCGCGAAGAACACTGTCGCCGCGCCGGTGAACGCGCCGCTGAGGCCGAACGGGAAGAAGTTGCTGTAGTTGCCGCTCTGGATGTGGAAGGCGCCGACCACGATCACCAGCAGCACCAAGCCGACCTTCAGATACACCAGCAGCGTTTCGAAGCGCGCCGCGTTCTTCATGCCCTGGTTGAGGATGAAGGCGATCAGCAGGCACAACAGCACCGCGAACAGGTTGATCTTGTACGACCCTGGTTCGACGCCCGCCGGTTCCGTCCCCGGCGCGCCGGACATCCAGTGCGGCAGCGACACGTGCAGGAAACCCAGCAGGTCGTTGAAATAGCCCGAGATCCCGATCGCCACCACGGACACGATCGCGGTGTACTCCAGCAGCAGGTCCCAGCCGATGAACCAGCCGACGATCTCGCCGAGCACCGCGTACCCGTAGGTGTAGGCGGAGCCCGCGCGCGGGATGAGCCCGGCGAACTCGGCGTAGGAGAACGCCGCCGCGGCGCTCGCGATGCCCGCGATCAGGAACGAGATCAGCACGGCCGGGCCCGCGGTCTTGTTCGCGACCGCCCCGGCGAGCGAGAAGATGCCGGCGCCGATGATGCCGCCGACGCCGATCGCGGTCAGCTGCCGCAGGCCGAGCGTGCGCTGCAGGCCGCTTTCGCCGGCCTGCTCGATGGTTTCGATCGGCTTCCGCCGGAAGATCCCGGACCCGGAGCCCAGGTTAGGGCCGCGCGGAGCTGACATCGATGTCTCCTCAGACTGGTGGTTCTGCCAGGACCAGGGTTCCGGGTCCTGGCAGGGCACCGTACCTGGCGGCGCCCCGCCTGTCACCGACGCCGCAGTGTGACGATCTCGCCAGTCCGAGTCACCCGGTCGCGGAGTCGTCCTCGACGTCGTTGACCGTGGGCGCCAGGCGCGCGGTCGAGCGGACCGCGCCCGCGGCGAAGAAGGTGAGCAGTTCCGCGACCTCGGCCGGGTCGTCCAGCTGCGGGCAGTGGCCCCAGTCCTCGCGGACGACGAGCCTGCTGTGCGGCACCAGAGTGTGCAGCTTCCGCCCGGACGCGGCCGTCACCAGTTTGTCCTTGCCGCACGCGACCGCGAGCAGCGGGATCTTGATCTGGTCGAGCCGGTAGGCGTCGGCCAGCTCCGCGACGAGCTGCCGGGCCTCTTCGAGCCGGGACGTGGTGGCCCGGTAGTCGGGAAAGAGCGTGGTGAACCGCCGGACCTGGCCCGCGTCGGCGTGGCGCGAGTCGGCGTAGAGGATCCGCGGCACGAGCTGTTCGGCGACCGCGCGGACCAGGAAACCCGGCACCGGCAACGGAAGCGAGGAGTACAGCCGCAGCGGCAGCGGGTTGCGCCCGACTGTGCGCACCAGCCACGAATCGACGAAACCGGGTGCGGCGATCGACACCGCGCCCGCGGTCGGCAGCCGGTGGTTCTGCGCCGCGCGCAGGCTCATCGTGCCGCCGAGCGAGTTGCCCGCGAGCACCACCGGGCCGAGCACGGCCTGCTCGCGCACCACCGCGGCGGTGAACGCGTCGAGTTGCGGCAGCATCGGACCGGGGCGCAGCGGCTGCGCGTCCCCGAAGCCGGGAAGATCGACAGCGATCGCGGCGATGCCCGCCGCGGCTAGTTCTCCGAGTACTGGACGCCACGTGTCGGCACTGTCGCAATACCCGTGGAGCAACACGAGCCGAGGCGCGCGGGGTTTCCCCTCGCCCTTGCGGCGCGTGCGCTTGGGTGCGGGCGCCTCGGCGACGGGCGGCCCGACCTCCAGCACGCGCGTGCGCATGCCGGCGAACCGTCGGAAGGACTCCCGGATCGGCTCCGGTTCGCTGGGATTCCGGCCGCCCCGGCCGGCGGGGACTGGCCGCTGCGTCGCGGTCATGTTCTCCAGGTTAACCGCCCAAGGTCGAGTTCTGGTCGAATTTTGGGGGTCACTATCTGATTGCGAAGCTGGGGTGTTGACGATTCACCGGAGAGCAGGTAAAAGCGCTGACCTGGACTCTTCCGGATAGGAAAAGCCCAGGTCAGCGCCGTAGGGTCACGTTCAGCGGGTGAAGACGATCTTGCCCGCGGTCTCCCCGGCGGCCATCGCGGCGAATCCCGCGGGGGCCTCCGTAAGGGGGAGCTCCGTGCCGATCTGCGGCTTGATGCCCTTCAGATCGAGGTAGGCGAGCAGGTCGGCGAGCTCGTCGCGGGTGCCCATGGTCGAGCCGAGGACCCGCAGCTGCAGGAAGAAAACCCGCTGCAGGTCGGCCGACGGGTCGGGGCCGCTGGTCGAACCGGACACCACGACCACGCCGCCCGGCTTCAGCGATTTGAGCGTGTGCCCCCAGGTGGCCTTGCCGACGGTCTCGAACACCGCGTCCACCCGCTCGGGCAGCCGCGCGCCGGACTCGAACGTCTGGTGCGCGCCGACGCTCTCGGCCAGCGCGCGCTTCTCCTCGGTGCGCCCGGTGACCCACACGCGGAACCCGGCCGCGCGGCCGAGCGCGATCAGCGCGGTCGACACCCCGCCGGAGGCGCCCTGCACCAGCATTGTCTGACCCGGCCGCAGATCCGACTTCACGAACAGCATCCGGTACGCGGTGAGCCACGCGGTGCCCATCGTCGCGCCCTCGGCGAAGCTCAGGCCCGCCGGTTTCGGCACCGCGTTGCGGGCCGGGACCACGACCTGGGCCGCGAACGTGCCCTGGTGCTTCTCGGTGAGCAGGGTGCGCTTCGGGTCGAGCGTGTCGTCGCCCTGCCAGCCCGGCGCGTTGATCACCGAATGCAGCACGACCTCGGTGCCGTCGTCGAGCGTGCCCGCTCCGTCGCAGCCGAGGATCATCGGGAACTGGTCGGCCTTGATGCCGACGCCGCGCAAGGTCCACAGGTCGTGCATGTTCAGGCTGGCGGCTTCGACGTGCACCCGGACCCAGCCTTCGGGCACTTCGGGTTCCGGCCGCTCGCCGACGACCAGCGAATCGAGCGGGGACTCGGCGTTGGGTTCCTGCGCGTATACGGCGAACATGGCAGCAACCTACCTCCCCTGCGCGACCCGGCGCAGGCGAGCGCGCGTAGGCTCACACTCGTGTTCGACGGGCTGGCCAACTGGTGGGACGGGGTCGAGCTGTGGCTTGCCCAGGCCTGGTTCCCCGTGCAGTTCGTGCTGGTGATGGCGGTGCTCGTGCCGCTGTGCCTGCTCGCCGCGTGGGCCATCGACAAGCTGGTCGAACGCTTCGGCCGCCGGTTCGGCACGGCCCGTGACGACGACGGTCCCGGCCGCTCCTAAGCTGGCACACCATGGTCAACCGTAGGCGGATCACCGCCGCGCTCGTCGGTCTCCTCGTGCTGGTGCTCGGCGGGTGGCTCGTCAAGGAAACCGCCGGCTCCTCGGATTCGCCGGCGCCCTCGTCCTCGTCGGGCGCTCCCGCCGCCGCTTCCGGGAAGGTGCCGGGAGCCGATTCCAAGCTGCCGGTCAAGCCGTTGTCGTCGCTGCCTTCGCAGGCGAAGGACACCTGGGGCCTGATCCAGAAGGGCGGGCCCTATCCGTATCCGCGCAACGACGACGTCGTCTTCCAGAACCGGGAGAAAGTGCTGCCCGCGGAGAAGAACGGCTATTACCACGAATACACCGTGAAGACGCCGGGGAGCCCGGACCGAGGGGCCCGCCGGTTGATCACAGGGGCGGGGAAAGAGTTGTATTACACAGCCGATCATTACGCGTCGTTCGTCGTTGTGGATCCCGCGCGGTGAGCGGCGGCGAGACGGCGCGGGCCGCGGCGGACGCGGCCTTCGCGCGCGGGGCTTATCCGCATCAGGTCGACGGGGCGCGGACGCTGGACAAGCTGTCCACTTTGGACGCGATCGGCGAGGCGCTGTCTTTTCCGTCTTATTTCGGGCGGAATCTGGACGCGTTGTACGACATGCTCACGGATTTGTCGTGGCTGCCGACCGGCGAGCACGTGCTGATCTGGACCGGGTCGGACGGATTGAAAGCGGCCGAGCCCAAGGCTTATTTGGCGGTGCGAAGCGTGCTGTCGGACGCGCAGCGGGCGATGGGCTCCGGAGCGCGGCGGCTGACCTTGGTGCTGGTGGATTCCTGAAGCTGTGAGGGGAACCCGGAGGGAATCAGAGTCCGTCCGGGTTCCCCTCACGGACGGCGTCAGTCCTGCGGGACCCAGTTCGGCTTGCGCTTCTGGGCGAAGGCCTGGATGCCTTCCTGGCCCTCTTCGCTGGCGAAGAAGCCCGCGGAGAGGGCGTTCATGTCCGCGAAGCCTTCGGCCGGAGTGGCCGGGCGCGGGCGGGCCAGCAGTTCCTTGGTGGCGGCCAAGGCTTTCGGGCCGCCCAGGGTCAGCGACTTGAGGTAGCCCTCGACCGTCTTGTCCAGGTCCTCGGCCGGCACGCAGGCGTTCAGGAGACCGATCTCCACCGCGCGCTTCGCGTCGAAGACGTCGCCGGTCAGGAACAGTTCGTGGGCGGCCCGGGCGTTCAGCCGCGGGAGCACCGTCAGGCTGATGACCGCCGGGACGACGCCGATGCGGACTTCCGAGAAGGCGAAGGTCGCTTCCGGGACCGCGACCGCGATGTCGCACGCGGCGACCATGCCGATGCCGCCCGCGCGAGCGGGCCCGGCCAGCCGGGCGACGACCGGCTTCGGGCTCGTCCACAGCTGGTCCAGGATCCGCGGGAACTCGTTCACGCCCTGGTCGGACGAGCCGGCGCCGCGGGCTTCCTTCAAGTCCATGCCCGCGCAGAAGACCGGGCCGGTGTGGGTCAGCTGCACCACGCGCACCGCGTCGTCCTCGCGAGCCTTGGTCAGCGACTCGCTCAGTTCCCGCCGCAGCTGCGCCGACAGCGCGTTGCGGTTGTGCGGGGAGTCCAGGGTGATCGTGGCGATGCCGGCCGCCACCTCGTAGTGCACCAGTTCGTCAGCCATGCCTGACACTTTCGCACACCGCCTGCCCGGGAGCGGGTGTGAAGTTGATGCATGAAAATCCGTGCATCAAAACTCGTGCACCGCTACCTTGGGAGCATGGCAGACCCTCGTCCCGCTGATCTGAAAGCCCTCAAAGCTCTCGCGAGCCCGTTGCGGCAGCGGATTCTCGAGGCGCTCGCCGCGTCCGGGCCGGCGACGTCGACGACGCTCGCCGAGCGGTTGGGCGTCACCAGCGGCGGGACCAGTTACAACCTGCGGATCCTGGCGGAGAACGGGTTCGTCGAGGAGCTTCCCGAACGCGCGCGCGGGCGGGAGCGCTGGTGGCGCGTGGCGGATTACGACCTGCGGTTGCCGCCTGCGGACGAGCGCGACGATCCGGCCAAGGCGGCGATCGGCGAACTGCACCGGCTGTGGCTCGCGGGCGACACCGAACTGTACGAACGGTTCGAGCGCGACCGGCCGCGGCTCGGGGAGTGGGCGGACGCGGTCCCGTACTCGCGCGGCGCGATCACCGTGACGCTGGACGAGCTGGGCGACTTCTTCGAGGCGTATCTCGCCTTGCTGCGCCGCTATCAGCGGCCGGACGACAAGACGCCGGAGGGGGCGCGCCGGGTCGAGACGCGGATGATCGCGTTCCCGGCGTCGGCCGGAGAGGAGGCCGGCCAGGGCTGACTTCAAGGAAGGCCCTGGGTGCCGAGCGGCCACTCGGCACCCAGGAATAAGGGAAAACGCGCACGATCTCCCGAAGCAAGGAGAACACTTCATGCTGCCCTGGGGCAAATCGCGGCTCGCCGCCGCGATCCTCGTGCTGGGCTCGGTCCTGCCGACCGCCCAGCCGGTACAAGCACCGCCGCCGGACGACGTCAGTTTCGCCGGCGCCGGCGGAATCACGTTGCACGGCACGGTATTCCGGCCGGAAGGACCGGCGAAGTCTGCGATCGTCCTGCAAGGCGGGTCGGATTGGCGGACGCGGGACAACCTGCGGTTGCAGGCCGGGATGTTCACGCGGCTCGGTGTCACGACCCTCGTGTACGACCGGCGTACCAGCGGTTATTCCAAGACCCAGCGCGACTACGGCGTGCTGGCGGACGATCTGGTCTCGGCGGTGCGCGCGTTGCGGGCTCAGCCGGGAATCAACGACGTTGGCGTCTGGGGCGTCAGCGAGGGTGCCTGGGTCGCGCCGCTCGCGGCGACGCGGACGGCCGACATCTCGTATGTGATCACGGTCGGCGGATCCGGGTTGGGCGGAGCAAGGCAGACCTCGTGGTATTGGGGGAATGTCCTTCGCCATCAAGGGATTTCCGGTTCCCTGCTGACGACGTTGCCGGTGCGGGCCACGCGCCTCGTGGTCGGAGCGGGACTGTTTCCCGAGGCGGATTACGACCCGGTGCCGGTGTTGCGGCGGCTGAAACAGCCGATCCTGGCGTTGTGGGGCGACCTCGACATCAACCACGCGCCGGTCGAAAGCTCCCGGATCTTCGCGGAAGCGCTCGCTGCGCACCCGGACCACACGATTCGGTTCGTCGCGGGCGGCGGGCCGGATCTGTACGCGACCAGCGACGCCGGGTTCGACTGGCAGCCTCGAGTGGTGCCCGGTTATCCGGCGGCGGTCGGGGAATGGCTGGCGGATCGGCAGGGCGTGCATGTCGAGACTGCGGCGTTCACGCAGCGGCCGACGGAAGCGCTCCGGCCGCTCGCCTGGTGGGAATCTGTTTGGGCGCAAGGGATCGCGCTCGCCTTGTTGCTCGGCGGGTTCGCGGTCGGCGGCGTGGTTTCGCTGATGCGTCGCCGGGGGACGAGGTCGTCGCGGTGGCTGGCCGGGCTGGGGACGGCGACTGTCGCTGGCTTCGTCGGATTGCTGGGCTGGGCGCAGCTGTCCGGGATGAAGGATCTCGGGCCGGTGCTCGCCGGGCGGCCGCTGCCGTGGCTCGCGGTGCAAGCGCTGGCGGTCGCGACGGTCGTGGCGTTGGCGGTAACCGTTGCGGGGCTGCGGAAACCGGACGGGCGGCGCGGGGCGATCGCGCCGCTCGTGGCCGGGCTGGTGTTCGTGCCGTGGGCGGTCTACTGGGGATTGCTGCTGCCGTGAACCGGGCGCGGGCGCACGAGCGCCGGGGGGTGGCGCTGTGCGGGGCAACAGCAAGGGACGGTGGTGAGAAAAAGAGTCCGGTCTTTGGAAAACCACACCCGCGTGG
>NZ_JBVKDQ010000018.1:114172-193252 GCF_055633755.1 Amycolatopsis sp. NPDC114484
AGCTAGACGGGGCGGCGGGGGTCCGTTCTTCCCTTTGTGCCCGTTTTGTTTTTTTTTCGTCTTGTTTTCCTTGGTGGGTTCCTTTTCCACTAACCCGGCTCCCCCACCCAGCGCCAGGGGGTCGCCCCCGGTCCGGATCAGCCGATGGTCGTGGTGGTGAAGACCGGGCTCGGGTTCGGGAAACACGCCGTCGGCGCGGTCACGTCGCCGATGATGCTGCTGGCCACGGCCTTGAAGGTCAGGCCGGGGTCGCTGTAGCTGGTGCCGGACAGTTTGGTCTCGATCTTGCCGGAGTCGCCTGCCTTGAGGTGCGCGGTGACGGTCGGCAGTTCGAAGGTCGAGCCGCCGGCGATCGGGCCGGGGAAGCTCAGGGTCGCGACGCCGTCGGCGACGCTGATCGTCGGCGGGGTGTCGCCGAGGCCGGAGCCGCCCGCGAGGTCGGCGCTGACGTAGGTCGAGTTCGCCGGGATCGGGAACTTGAGCGCGAAGGTGTTGATGTTCTTGACCTTGTTGCCGCCCACGTCGCTCGGGACGGTGTTGGGCGCGGGGTCGATGACGACGTCGAACGCGCCGCCGGGGGCGACCGTCGCGGGCGCGGTGACGTCGGCGTTCTGGGTCAGCGACACCTGCTGCGGACCGACCACCGGTGCGTCGGCCTGGCAGTCGAAGTTGATCGCGGTCGCGGCGGACGCCGGGGCGGCGAGGGCGAGCGGAAGGGCGGCGACCGCCGTCAGCGCGGCCAGCCGGTAAAAGTGAGGTGCTTTCATCTGTGTGCTCCTACCTGCGGGTTTCACGGGGGAGAGAGAAAGCTGCGCAGCGATTAGAGAGTTACCGGCAAGTTAAGTAGCGCGTCAAGGATTGACCGTTCACAGGAGCGCACTGTGACGGAAAATGTGAATACTGCTCACCTTGTGGCGGTAGGAGTGGTCTGAATCGGCCGTTCGGGCCTACCGACGGTGGTCCGACAGGGCGAGCCAGGCCAGTTCGACCCAGCGCTGCCGGGCGGGCTCCGGAACGTCGGCGCCCGGCGAGGTGGCGAGAAGCAGCCCGACGTCGTCGGCGGAGATCCCCGGCCGCAGGGCACGGTCTCGGTGCGCGGAGTCGAGGAGGGATTCGATCGCCTTGATGGCGTGCTCGCGCATCGCTCGCAGCGGTTCGGGCGAGAGGTTCGAGAGCGCGGCGCGGAGGAGTCGTGCTTCGCCGAGGTCGACGACGACTCGGCGGATCAGGTCGAGAAGTTCGTCCGCTGCGGTGGTTTGACCAGCGGCGACACGGGCCGCGGCGGTGTCTGGTACTTCGGCGATCGCAGTCCCGAGGTCCTCGGCGATCTCGCGCACCAGGTCCTGTTTGGTCGGGAAATGCCGGTAGAGAGTGCCGACGGCGACCCCGGCCTCGGCGGCGATCTCGTCCATTCCGGCCTCGGGTCCGCGAGCGATCAGGAGGGTTCGCGCGGCCGCGAGGATCGCCGCCCGGTTTCGTGCCGCGTCCGCTCGCACTGGTCGCTCCTTGCCGGTGAAGGTGAACTGGTGGTTCACTATACAACATGAACGAGTGGTTCAGGTTAGAGAGCGATCAGCACGGTCGCGTCGCGGTGGTCACCGGCGCGAACACCGGGATCGGCTTCGAAACGGCCCGCGCGCTGGCTGAGCGCGGGGCCCGGGTCGTGCTGGCCTGCCGGGATCGACGAAAAGCACACGACGCGGCGCTCCGGATCGGTCCCCGCGCGGAGGTGGTCCGGCTGGATCTGGCGTCCCTGGATTCGGTGCGGGAAGCGGCCGACGAACTGCGCGCCCGGCACGACCGGATCGACCTGCTGATCAACAACGCGGGCGTGACCAACGCGCCAGGTCGGACCGCGGACGGTTTCGAGACGCAGTTCGGGGTGAACCACCTCGGGCACTTCGCGTGGACGGCGCTGCTTCTCGACCGGCTGCTGGAGGTGCCGGGATCCAGGGTCGTGACGGTCAGCAGCATCGCGCACCGGTTCGGCCGGATCGACCCCGCGAACCTGCGGGCCGCCAGCGGGTATCCGGCGTCGAAACTGGCCAATCTGCTGTTCGCCTACGAACTAGCGAAACGCTTGCGCGGCACCGAGACCGTCTCGCTGGCCGCGCATCCCGGCGGGGCGACCACGGAGATCTTCCGGCACTCGTCGTCCGCGTTCCGGCGTACGAACCTGGCGATCGCGCGGCTGTTCGGGCGGACGCCTGCGATGGGCGCGTTGCCAACGCTGCGTGCGGCGACCGATCCCGGCGCGAGCAACGGCGAATACTACGGCCCGGGCGGGCTTTTCGAGATCCGCGGCTATCCGGAGCCGGTCAAGTCCAGTGCCCGCTCGCACGACGACAGCCTGCAAAGCCGGTTGTGGGAGGCATCGTTGCGGGCGACCGGGGTGGGCTGTCCGGTCTGAAGGTCAAGCGGCGGATCGCAGCAGGCCGGAGATCGCGGCGGCGTACCGGCCGATCACGACGTCCGCCACGCGCGGGTCGTCCGCGAGCGGTTCGGCGATGAACGCGCTCGGGTCGGCCTCGCGGGCCAGCGAGGCGATCCGGTCCGGCAGCAGACCGGGGGCCAGGAACCACGACGCCACCACGAGATGCCGTGCGCCGCGGGCGCGCAAGCGGGCGGCGGCAGCCGGAATGTCCGGCTGAGCGGCGCTGGCGAACGCTTCGCTCACCGGCAGGCCGAGCTGCTTTTCCCAGCGTGCGGCCAAACCGGCGACCACCGCGTTGGCGTCGGGATTGGACGAGCCGACCGCGCTCAGCAGCACGCCGGTTCCGCTGCGGCGGCGGGCTCCGGCGAGCCGTTCGAGGGCGACGGCTTCGAGCGCCGGGTCGGCGCCGAGCACGTCCGACACCTGGATCCGGAACCCGGGGCACTCCGCGGTCACCTCGTCGACCAGCGCGGGCAGGTCGACCCGGGCGTGAAAAGCGCTGCCCAGCAACAACGGCACGACGACCGCGGAACGGTGCCCCCGCGCGTAAAGCCCGCGCAGCACGTCGGTGACCCGCGGCTCCGACAGATCGAGGAACGACTCGTGCACGTCCAGCCCCGGCGCCTGCGCACGGACGACGTCGACCAGCGCCCGCACCGTCGCGGCGGAGCGCGGGTCACGACTGCCGTGCGCGACGGCGACCAGGGGCGGCGTCACGAGAACCGCTCTCCGACGAGACCGGCGGCGAGGGTGTCGCCGTCCTTCGGGTCGATCACCAGGAACGCGCCGGTGCGCGGGCTGACGCCGTAGTCGTCCACCGGCAGCGGTTCGGCCAGCCGCAGGCTGACGCTGCCGATGTCGTTCAGCTCCAGGCTTTCCGGGGAGTCCACACTGGACAGGGTCTGCTCGTCGAACCGGGCGTGCAACTCGGCGGTGAGACCCTGCACGGTCCGGGCGCCGTGCTTGATCAGCACCCGCGCGCCGGTCTTGAGCGGCTTCGAGGACAGCCAGCACAGCGTGCCGGTGATCTCGTCAGTGACCTCCGGCGGCGCGTCGGCGGAGGCGATGAGGTCGCCGCGGCTGATGTCGATGTCGTCGGCGAGCAGCAGGGTCACCGAGGTTCCGGCGCCAGCCTCGTCGAGCGGACCGTCGGCGGTGTCGATTCGCTCGACTCGGCTGCGGATCCCTTGCGGCTGAACGACAATCTCGTCGCCCGGACGCACCGTGCCCGCGGCGATCTGACCGGCGTAGCCGCGGTAATCCGGGTACTCAGCGGTGCGCGGGCGGATCACGTACTGCACCGGGAACCGCAGTGCGGAATCGTGCGGATCCGGCGCTACCGGCACGTTTTCGAGGTGCTCCAGCAGTGACGGGCCGTCGTACCACGGGGTTTTCTCCGACCGGGTCGCCACATTGTCGCCGACCAGTGCGGAAACCGGGATGGCGACGACGGACGCCGCGTCGTAGCCGAGGGATTCCGCGTGCGCGGTGAACTCCTTGGCGATGACGCCGAAGGTGTTCTCGTCGTAGTCGACGAGGTCGATCTTGTTCACCGCCAGCACCAGCTGCGGCACGCCGAGCAGCGCGAGCACCGCCGCGTGCCGACGGGTCTGCTCGACCACGCCGTTGCGCGCGTCGACCAGCAGCACCGCGAGCTGCGCGGTGGACGCGCCGGTGACCGTATTGCGGGTGTACTGCACGTGCCCCGGGGTGTCGGCGAGCACGAACGACCGCTTCGGAGTGGCGAAATACCGGTACGCGACGTCGATCGTGATGCCCTGCTCGCGTTCCGAGCGCAGGCCGTCGACGAGCAGCGACAGGTCCGGGGTGGACAGTCCTTTGTCGACAGACGCGCGGGTGACCGCGTCGAGCTGGTCGGCGAGGACGGACTTGGTGTCGTACAGCAGCCGTCCGACCAGCGTGGACTTCCCGTCGTCCACGCTGCCCGCGGTGGCCAGCCTCAGCAGGCTCGACATCAGAAGTAGCCCTCCCGTTTGCGGTCTTCCATGGCCGCCTCGGACATCCGGTCGTCGGCGCGGGTGGCGCCCCGTTCGGTGAGCCGCGAAGCCTGGACCTCGGCGATCACTTCGTCCACAGTGGACGCAGTGGATTCGATCGCGCCGGTGCACGAACCGTCGCCGACGGTCCGGTAGCGCACGCTCAGCTCGCGCACGTCCTCGCCGGGACGCGGCCCGCCCCACGGGCCTTCGCTGAGCCACATGCCGTCGCGCTGGTAGACCGCGCGCTGGTGGGCGTAGTAAATCGAAGGCAGTTCGACCTTTTCCCGCGCGATGTAGTTCCACACGTCGGCCTCGGTCCAGTTGGAAAGCGGGAACACGCGGACCTGCTCGCCCGGACGGTGCCGTCCGTTGTAGAGGTTCCACAGTTCCGGGCGCTGCCGGCGCGGCTCCCACTGGCCGAAAGCGTTGCGCAGGCTGAAGATCCGCTCCTTCGCGCGCGCCCGCTCCTCGTCGCGCCGACCGCCGCCGAAGACCGCGTCGAACTTGTTCTCCGCGATGGTCTCCAGCAGCGGGGTGGTCTGCAGCGGGTTGCGCAGGCCGTCGGCGCGCTCCTCGAGCCGCCCGTCGTCGATCCAGTCCTGGACCTTCGCGACGACCAGGCGCAGACCGTGCTTTTCGACCACGCGGTCGCGGAATTCGAGCACCTCGTCGAAGTTGTGCCCGGTGTCCACGTGCAGCAGCGGGAACGGCACCGGCGCGGGCCAGAAGGCCTTGATCGCCAGGTGCAGCATCAGCGTCGAGTCCTTGCCGCCGGAGAACAGGATCACCGGCCGGTCGAACTCGCCCGCGACCTCGCGGAAGATGTGGATGGCCTCGGATTCGAGGGCGGCGAGATTGTCTACCGCGGCGTCGGCCGCCGGTTCCAAAGTCGTCATGTGTCCTTCCTCAGCCATGCAAACCGCACTCGGTCTTGGACTGGCCAGCCCACCGGCCGCTGCGCGGATCCTGGCCCGCCTCGACCTTCGCCGTGCAGGGCGCGCAGCCGATCGAGAGGTAGCCGATCGACACCAGCGGGTTCTCCAGGATCCCGTTCCCGTGCAGGTAGCCGTTGAACTCGTCGTCCGTCCACGCGGCGATCGGGTTGATCTTCACCAGGCCGTTGCGGTCGTCCCAGGTGACGATCGGCGTGTTCGCGCGGGTCGGCGCGTCCACCCGGCGCACGCCGGTGACCCACGCCGAGTACTTGCCGAGCGTCTGCCGCAGCGGCACCACCTTGCGCAGGAAGCAGCACTGGCCGGGGTCGCGTTCGTGCAGCTTCGGCCCGTACTCCGCGTCCTGCTCGGCGACGCTCTGCTCGGCCTGCGCGTTGACGATCCGGACGTCCGGGTACACCGTCCGCACCGCGTCGCGCACCCCGAGGGTTTCGGCGAAGTGGTAGCCGGTCTCCAGGAACAGCACGTCCACCGCGGGCTTGACCTTCGTGGCGAGGTCGATCAGCACGGCGTCCTGCATGTTCGACGCCACGATGAAGTCGTCGCCGAAGGTCTCGGCCGTCCAGCGCAGCGCCTCCTCGGCGGTCGCCTCGGCCAGCTCCTTCCCGGCGCGTTCGGCCAGCGCCCGGTGGTCCGTCACCGCGGTCACTGCAGCACCCCTTCGTCGGCCCGCAGCGCCCACTGCGGGAACCGTTCGCCCGGTTCGCGGCCCGCGACGTACGCGCGCACCACGCGTTCCACGTACTCGACCAGTTCGCCGGCGGTGACCTTGTGGCCGCGCAGCTTCCGGCCGAACCCGGCGTCGAGCCCGAGCCCGCCGCCGAGGTGCACCTGGAAGCCCTCGACCTGGTTGCCGTCGGCGTCGGTGACGATCTGGCCCTTGAGCCCGATGTCCGCGGTCTGCACGCGGGCGCAGGAGTTGGGGCAGCCGTTGAGGTGCACCGTGACCGGCGTTTCCAGCTGGGCGTTGATGTCGGCGAGCGACTTCTCCAGATCCGCGACCAGTTGCTGCGCGCGCACCTTCGTCTCGACGATCGCGAGCTTGCAGAACTCCAGCCCGGTGCACGCCATCACGCTGCGCCGCCACGGCGACGGCTTGGTCTGCAGGCCCAGTTCGGCCAGGTCCGTCTGCAGCGCGGGGACCTTGTCCTCGGGCACGTCGAGCACGACCAGCTTCTGATGCGGGGTCAGCCGCACCCGCTGCGATCCGGCCCGCTCGGCCGCTTCGGCGACAGCGATCAGCGTGCTGCCGGACACCCGGCCGGCGACCGGCGCGGCGCCGACGTAGTAGTTGCCGTCCTTCTGCGGGTGCACGCCGACGTGGTCGATCGGGGTCGCGGGGTTCTCCGGCGGCGGGCCGTCGATCAGCTTCCGCTTCAGGTACTCGGTTTCGAGAACCTCGCGGAACTTCTCGGCGCCCCAGTCCTTGACCAGGAACTTCAGCCGGGCCCGCGAACGCAGCCGCCGGTAGCCGTAGTCGCGGAAGATCGAGACGACGCCCTCCCACACCTGCGGCACCTCGTCCAGCGGGACCCACGCGCCGAGCCGCTGCGCGAGCATCGGGTTCGTGGAGAGCCCGCCGCCGACCCACAGGTCGAAGCCGGGTCCGTGCTCCGGGTGGTCGACGCCGACGAAGGCGATGTCGTTGATCTCGTGCACGATGTCCGGCAGCCCGGAGATCGCGGTCTTGAACTTGCGCGGCAGGTTCGCGAACCGCGGGTCGCCGATGTAGCGCTCGAGGATCTCGTCGATCGCCGGGGTGGCGTCGAGCACCTCGTTCTCGGCGATGCCGGCGACCGGGGAGCCGAGCACGACGCGCGGGCAGTCGCCGCAGGCCTCGGTGGTGGTCAGGCCCACGTTCTCAAGCCGGGACCAGATCGAGGGCACGTCCTCGATCTCGATCCAGTGGTACTGGATGTTCTGCCGGTCGCTGATGTCGGCGGTGTCGCGCGCGTGCTCCCGCGAGATCTCGCCGACCACCCGCAGCTGCTCGGTGGTGAGCGCGCCGCCGTCGATGCGGACGCGCATCATGAAGTAGCGGTCGTCCAGCTCCTCGGGCTCCAGCAGCGCGGTGCGGCCGCCGTCGATGCCCGGCTTGCGCTGGGTGTAGAGGCCGAACCAGCGGAACCGGCCGCGCAGGTCGCCCGGGTCGATCGAGTCGAAACCCCGGTGCGCGTAGATGTTCTCGATCCGCGCCCGGACGTTGAGCGGGCTGTCGTCCTTCTTCGAGCGCTCGTTCGGGTTCAGCGGCTCCCGGTAGCCGAGCGCCCACTGGCCCTCGCCGCGCTTCTGGCGAGTCCGAGGCGTGCGGCCCTTCGCGGGCGTTTCACGCGGGGGTGCGGACATGGAGATCCTCCGGGCGGGGTGATCGAGGCGGCTCCGCCGCGGCGTCGGTGCGGGGCGGGAGCGGGCCGGTGGTCCAGGTGGTGGGCTGGGCAGGCTTCGGCGGGAGTCAGCGAACAGGCCGGCAGAGCGCGCTCGCGACCCGGACAAGGTCGACGTGGCGGCGCGCCACGAGAAGGACACCGGCAGGACTCACCGGCTCAGATTGCCACGCGGGCCGAACGTCGTCCAAGGGCGTCCGGATCGTGGGAGAAGGCTCACTCCAGCGGTGCGAATCCGCATCGGATGTGCATTGGCCGGGCGATCTGCCAGGTCTTTCCCGGCTTTCGGACGGATCGTGAGACGGTTTCGGGCGCTTGTCAACCGGGTGCGCGACGGGTGGCGCATCGTTCGGCGGCCGAACTTTCCGCAACGCCCGCGACTTGAGGCCGTCGCCGATGGCCCGGAACGCCGGTTCGCGGTCTGTGAGGGGAACCCCGAGGGAACCAGATTCCGTCAGGGTGCCCCTCACAGACGACAAACCGGCTCCTGCCAGACCAGCATCGCCCCTGGGGTTCCGGGCGTGGGGCGCAGGGGCGCGCGGGAGCTCGGGCGCGGCGGGGGAGAATGGATGTCGTGCCTGTTCCCGACACTCACCGCCCTCCCGCCGGACTGCCCGAGACCGCTCTCGCGGGGCTCGGCACCCGTCCGTTCGGCGTGTACGTCCACGTGCCGTTCTGCGCGACCCGCTGCGGTTACTGCGACTTCAACACCTACACCGCGGGCGAACTCGGCTCCGCCGCCTCGCCGCGGTCGTGGCTGGACGCGCTGCGCCGCGAGCTGGAGCTGGGCGCGGAGGTTCTCGGCAACGCGCCCCAGGCGGAGACGGTGTTCGTCGGCGGCGGGACGCCGTCCATGCTGGGCGCGGACGGATTGGCCGAGGTGCTCGACGGCGTCCGGTCCGTGTTCGGGCTCGCGCCGGGCGCGGAGGTGACGACCGAATCGAACCCGGAGTCCACTTCGCCCGAGTTCTTCGCGGGCATCCGTGCCGCCGGTTACACCCGGGTGTCGCTGGGCATGCAGTCCGCGGCCCGGCACGTGCTGAAGGTGCTCGACCGCGTGCACACTCCCGGCCGTCCGGTCGACGCCGCGCGCGAAGCCCGGGCCGCCGGGTTCGAGCACGTCAACCTCGACCTTATTTACGGCACGCCGGGGGAACGGGTCGAAGACCTGCGCGCGTCGCTCGACGCTGTTCTCTCGGCGGGCGTCGACCACGTGTCGGCGTACGCGCTGATCGTGGAGGACGGCACCGCGCTGGCCCGCCGGGTGCGGCGCGGCGAACTGCCCGCGCCGGACGACGACACGCTGGCCAGCTACTACGAGCTGATCGACTCCGTCCTCGCCGGGGTGGGCTTGACCTGGTACGAGGTGTCGAACTGGGCGACCGGCGAGGCCGCGCGGTGCCGCCACAACCTCGGCTACTGGCAGGGCGGCGACTGGTGGGGCGCCGGACCGGGCGCGCACAGCCACGTCGGCGGCGTGCGGTGGTGGAACGTCAAACATCCGGCCAAGTACTCCAGCCTGCTCGCGGAGGGCAAGAGCCCGGAGGCGGACCGCGAGGTGCTCACCGACGAGGACCGGCACCTGGAGCGGATCATGCTGGAGCTGCGGATCTCCGACGGGCTGGCGTTGTCGGCGCTCGACGAGTCCGGGGTCAGGGAAGCGCGGTCGGCGGCCGCGGAGGGATTGCTCGAAGTGTCCGATTTGGACAGTGGGCGCGCGGTGCTCACCGATCGCGGCCGGCTGCTCGCCGATGCCGTGGTCCGAAGGCTCGCCGGCTGAATTTTCGCCCGCCGGGCATAAAACCGTTCGATCGTTTGTTGGGCTAAGCATACGAGCGAGGGAGACGCGTATGCCGCGGGCGGTCAGATACGGCGAACACGGCGGGATCGAAGTGCTGCAGCTGGCCGAAGTGCCTCGGCCGGCGCCGGAATCCGGGCAGGTGCTCGTGCGGGTCCGCGCCGCGGGCATCAATCCGGGGGAAGCGAAGATCCGCACCGGCGCGTTAGCCGAGCGCTGGCCGTCCACCTTCCCGTCCGGGCAGGGCAGCGACCTGGCCGGAGTGGTGGCCGAGCTGGGCGCGGACGTCGAAGAAATCCAGGTGGGGGACGAGGTCGTCGGCTTCGTGCACACCCGCTCCAGTCACGCCGAGTACGTGCTCGTCCCGGCGGAGCATCTCGTCCCGAAGCCGAGCGGGCTGTCGTGGGAGGTTGCGGGCGGGTTGTTCGTGGCCGGAACGACGGCGTACGCCGCGGTGCGGGCGGTCAGCCCGCGCGAGGGCGAGACGGTCGTCGTGTCCGGGGCTGCCGGCGGGGTCGGTTCGCTGGCCGTGCAGCTGGCGAAGCTCACCGGCGCGACCGTGATCGGCATTGCCAGCGAAGCGAATCACGAGTGGCTGCGCGAGCACGACGTCGTCCCGATCGCGTACGGCGAGGGGCTCGAAGAGCGGCTCCGGGAGCTGACTGGCGACCGGGTGGACGCGTTCATCGACACTTACGGCGACGGCTATGTCGAACTTGCCCTGCGGCTGGGCGTTTATCCCGGCCGGATCGACACGGTGGTCGACTTCGACGCCGCCGAGAAGTACGGCGTGAAGATCGAGGGCAACATCGCCGGGGCGAGCGTCGAGGTGATGCGCGACCTCGTCGCGTTGGCGGACAAGGGATTGCTCGACGTCGAGATCGCCGCGGAGTACCCGCTGGCCGAGGTCCAGGCCGCCTACCGCGAGCTGGAACAGGGCCACACGCGCGGCAAGATCGTGCTCACTTTCTGACCATCGCCGCCAGCCCGGCCACGAACGCCTCCAGGGCGAATTCGAGCCGGGCCTGGCTGGTGTCCGCGGTGAAGAACTCCCCGGCCCGCAACAGGTTCGGGAACGCGCTCGCGGGCAGCGACTGCATGTAGTCGGCCATCTGCCGCTCGCGCTCGCTCATTTTCCCCGGGTCGTAATCGCCGAACGTCCAGCCGCTCGCTTCGTAGGCGAAGGCCTTGGTGTACGTGCTCAGCGCGTCCCCGGCGTACACCGCCTGCTGGAGATCCAGGCCTCCCGCGCGCAGCAGTTGCAACATGACTTCGCCCTGCCGCAACGAATTCGGCGTCACCGGGATCGGCGTCTGCCACGCGACTTTCGCGATGCCCGGATACGCCATCATCGCCCGGATCTGGTGCCGCACTTGCTCTTTGACCTGTTCGGTCCACCGCCGCGGATCCGGTTCGGGACAGGGCACTTCGCTCAGCGCCGCGTCGAGCATCAGCTCGTCGAGTTCCTCTTTGTTGGCCACGTACGCGTAAAGCGACGCGGGCCCGGTCTCCAACTGCTGCGCGACCCGCCGCATCGAGACGGCGTCGATGCCCTCGGCGGCGAGGATTTCGAGCGCGGTTTTCACGATCAGTTCCTGCGACAGCATCTGCTTCGCGGCGCGCCGGCGCGGGCTCGGCGTCCGGCGCCAGGGCGGGGGCGGTGCGGTCATCCCGGAAGCCTAGACGACCCCCGCGCTTGACGCGAACGGTGTTCGTGAGTACAACTGGACCTCATACGCGAACGACGTTCGTTAAGGAGAAAAGCATGTCGCAGCGCGAAGAAGTCCTGGGTGTCCTCGCTCGTCTCGCCGATGCCTGGAACAGCGGCGACGCGGAGGCCTACGGAAATCTGTTCACCGAAGACGCCGACTACGTGACCTTCTTCGGGCTCCGGTCCGTCGGCCGCCAGGCGATCGTGGACTCGCATCGGGAACTGTTCGAGGGAGTGCTTCAGGGCTCGAAGCTCACCGGCTTCGGCGAGCCGCGGGTGCGGTTCCTGCGGGACGACGTCGCGGTCGTCGTGACCGGCGGCGGCTCGTCGCTGACCGGGGGCGACGACCCGGCCGCCGAGGGGCGGGAGAGCTCGCTGACCTACGTGCTGGTGCGGGGCGACGAGGGCTGGCGGATCACCGCTTTCCAGAACACGCGGGTCTCGAAGCCATGGGAAGCATGAGAACGATCGTCGAGGTCTCCGGCGTCGTTCCGGCCGCGCCGGCGGAAGTGCTCGCGCGGCTGGAAAGGCGGTTGACCGCTTCGGGCTACCCGATGAAACTGGAAGTGGACCGCGAGCGCCTTTTCCTCGCCGCACAGGGCGGTTGGTGGTACCGCGGGGAGTACGAGGTCGCCGGCGATCCGGCCGGATCCCGCGTCACCCATCGGGTCCGGAACGCCGCCGCCGGGCAGTGGTGGGGAGTACTGCTCGCGAACCGGTTCTTCGTCGGGTTCCGGGCCCGCGTCGGGGAGGGTTTCCGGGCAATGCTCGCCGAACTCGGGGACGGCGGTACTGGGCGGAACGGGTGAAGGCGCGTACCGTGGGAGACGCGACTTAGGTAAACCTTACTGAAACAGGGGTGTTCGATGGCCGAAGGTCCGGCGCGCAAGGGGAGGACCGCGGTGCGGCTGGAGGTGCTGCGCAAGGAGCACCTCACCCCGCACATGATCCGGATCGTGGCCGGCGGCGAGGGGCTTCGCGATTTCCGCCCGAACGAGTTCACCGACGCGTACGTGAAGGTGATCTTCAAGGTGGACGGGGTGGAGTACCCGGAGCCGTTCGACCTGAACCGGATCCGCGAGGAACTGCCGCGCGAGCACGCGCCGCGGTTGCGTACGTATACGGTCCGCTCGTACGACGAGTCCGCGGGCGAATTGGTGCTCGACTTCGTGGTGCACGGCGACGAAGGGCTCGCCGGGCCGTGGGCGCAGCGCGCGCAACCCGGTGACGAGCTGTTGCTGGCCGGTCCGGGCGGGGCGTACGCGCCGCGCACCGACGCCGGCTGGCACCTGCTGGTGGGCGACGAATCAGCGTTGCCCGCCATCGCCGCCGCGCTTGAAGCGCTGCCGCCGGGGGCGCTGGCGCACGTGTTCCTGCTCGTGGCGGACTCCTCGGAGCACCAGCCGCTCGTGACGAAGGCCGACGCGCAGGTCACGTGGCTGCACCGCTCGGCGTCCGACGATTTGGTCGCGGCGGTGAAGGCGCTGCCGTGGCCGGGCGAGGACGTGCACGCGTTCGTCCACGGCGAGGCCGGCTTCGTCCGGGAGCTGCGGCGGTACCTGTTCGACGAGCGGGGCGTCGCGCGGGACGCGGTGTCGCTGTCCGGATACTGGCGCGCGGGCAAGAACGACGAGGCCTGGCGCGAGGAAAAGGCAGCGGAGCGGAAAGCGGCCAGTTCGGCGTAAGGTCGCCGCCATGGCGACCGAGGTGAAGGTGGAGGCCGATCCGGCCGACGCGGGTTTCGACGGGGCACGGCTGCGGCGGATCGACCGGCATTTCGCCCGGTACGTCGAGGACGGCTTGCTGCCCGGGTTCCTGGCGGTGGTGAGCAGGCACGGCCGGATCGTGCACGTCGCGTCGCACGGCGCCCGGGACGTCGAGGCCGGCGCCCCGGTCGAGACCGACACGATCTGGCGGATCTTCTCGATGACGAAGCCGGTCACCTCGGTGGCGGCGATGACGTTCGTCGAGGACGGCCTGATCGACCTCACCGACCCGATCTCGCGGTGGCTGCCGGAATTCGCCGAGCCGCGGGTGTACGCGAAGGGTTCGGCGCTGGCCCCGGTCACCGAGCCGGCGACGGAACCGATCCGGTTGTGGCACCTGCTTTCGCACACCGCGGGTCTCACCTACGGCTTCCACCACACGCACCCGGTCGACGCGGTCTACCGGGCAGCCGGATACGAGTGGGGGACCCCGCCGGGCCTGGATCTGGCGGAGTGCACCAAGGCGTGGGCGCGGTTCCCGCTCGTGTTCCAGCCGGGCGCGGAGTGGAACTACTCGGTGGCCAGCGACGTCCTCGGCCGCTTGGTCGAGGTGCTGGCGGGGAAGCCGCTCGACGAGGTGTTCGCCGAGCGGATCTTCGGCCCGCTGGGCATGACCGACACCGGCTTCTGGACTTCGGACACGGACCGCTTGGCGGCCTTGTACCTGCCCGCGCCTAAGACGAAGCGGTTGGTACGCAACGACACCTTCGGTGCGGCAGGATTGTCGCGCCCGGCTTGCCTTTCGGGCGGCGGCGGCCTGGTATCGACGGCGGCTGACTATCACCGGTTCACACAGATGTTGCTGCGCCGCGGGGAGCTTGACGGGGTGCGGGTGCTGAGCCCGCGGACGGTGGACCTGATGACGGCGAACCATCTGCCGGGGCACGTGGACTTGGAGGCGTACGGCCGTCCGTTGTTCGCGGAGATGCCTTTCGACGGCTACGGGTTCGGGCTGGGATTTTCGGTGCTGATCGACTCGGTGAAGGCGAAAACCCTTGCTACGCCGGGGGAATACGCGTGGGGCGGGGCGGCTTCGACGGCGTTCTGGGTGGATCCGGACGAGGATTTGACGGTGGCGTTCTACACGCAGCTGCTGCCGTCGTCGACCCATCCGATCCGGCAGCAGCTGCGGCAGTTGGTGTATCAGGCGATGGTGGACTGAGCGTCCGCCTCACTGCGCAATCACGGTGATGGCCTCGACCGGCGACTGCCCGTTGCCGTTCGAGGATCCGGTTTCGAGATAACGGGCGACGGTCCGGCGAAGGTGGTCGGCGTGCCGGTGGATGTCCTCGACGTGGTTGATCGCTACCCGCGTTTCGTTCTTTCCGTCGTCGAAAATCCCCAGGTATCTTCTCGTCCGGTTGAACCATAGCCGTGCGATCGGCTTCCGGTTGTTGTCGTCCAGCAAGACACTGAAGTAGCTCTTGTTGTCCCTGGCGGCGATCCGAGCCGGAGAAACCTCGCTGCAAACTATCGCCCGGACCACCCGATACCCCTCAAGCTCTTCCTCGGTGGTGACAAGCTCCCGGTCGTTGGTCTCTTCAATCGCGACGGAAGGTTCGGCCGGGGCAGCCTGTTCCGGGTCGGCGCTGCCCCCGGTGATGCTGACATAGGCATCCGGCCCGCCGAGCGCGTTCTTGAGCCGGTCGTTGACCTGCTCGTTCAGGAACTGGCGGGCAGCCTTCTCGACCAGTGGCAGGAACTGGTCGCGGACTCGTTGGGTGAACGAGCCCTCGTACACCCGCGTCGTGAGAAAACAGACCCATTCGTCCTCGGGCTGTTTGAACTGAGCCGCCAGGATGCGCTTGAGCTGGCCGATGTACTTGAGCTCGCCGGCCGTGCTGATCACCGACTCGAGGTCGAAAGACTCTTTGGTCAGCTTGGCGAGTTCCGGCAGCAGAGTCTCGTCGATATCGGAGAAGTCGAGGACCAGGAACGGCTTCGCGTCCATCCGGTTGGGTGCGTCCAGGTCGGTGTAGAACTCGTAGACCTCGCCGTTCGTCAGGATCGCGATCCTCGCGTTGGTGGCGGAGAAGTACCGGAAGAGCTGGGAGGCATGCTCGATCCGGAGCGGCTCGTTGATCTTTTTCGCTTCGACGAGAACCTGGATCTGATTCTCGTGGGAGATCGCATAGTCGATCTTCTCGCCTTTTTTGATCCCGACGTCCGCGGTGAACTCCGGAATCACTTCGGCCGGGTTGAACACGTCGTAACCGAGGACCGTGCTGATGAACGGCATCACGAAGGCGTTCTTGGTCGCTTCCTCGGTTTCGATGGTGTCTTTGTGCTTGCGGATCTTCAGTGCCAGCGCCTGAGCGCGCTCCGCGATTTCCATCTCCCTCGGCTCAAGGTTTTGTGAGCCTGAGATCGGAGGAATTTTCGGTGCTGTTACCGAAGTTATGAAATCGAACTCTGTTTCGAAGAGGCAGGCTGGAGTCGTATCGAGAAAGAAATTCCCTCCTGTCCGCCCGGGTCCGGAGGCGGACAGGAGGAGATCACGCGGTCAGCTTCGGAATCACCTGCGCCCCGTACGCCGCCATCGTCTCCTCCCTCTCGTCATGCATCAGGTACAGCGCGAACTGGTCCACCCCCAGCTCCGCCAATTCCTCCAGTCGCGCGATGTGCGCCGAGGCCGGGCCGAGCAGGCAGAACCGGTCGACGATTTCGTCTGGGACGAACGCGGTCGACGGGTTGCCGGCGCGGCCGTGGTGGGAGTAGTCGTAGCCTTCGCGCTCACGGATGTAGTCCGTCAGCTCGTGCGGCACCGGGCCGGACGAGCCGTATCGGGCGACCAGGTCCGCGACGTGGTTGCCCACCATTCCGCCGAACCAGCGCAGTTGTTCCCGTTGGTGTGCCAGGTCTTCGCCGACATACGCCGGGGCCGCGACGCAGATCGTGATTCCGCCGGGGTCGCGGCCGGCGGCGCGGGCGGCGTCCCGGACCGCGCCGATCGTCCAGCGGGCGATCGCCGGGTCGGCGCATTGCAGGATGAAGCCATCCGCGTGTTCGCCGACGGTTCGCAGCGCCTTCGGGCCGTATCCGGCCATCCACATTTCCAGCCGACCGCCGCGGATCCACGGGATGCGGACCGCGGTGTCGTTCATCGTGACCTCGCGGCCCTCGGCGAGATCCTTGACCACCCGCATGCATTCCCGCACGGTGGCCAAAGTGGACGGCGGGCGGCCGACGACCCGGTGCGCGGAGTCGCCGCGGCCGATGCCGCACACCGTGCGGTTGCCGAACATGTCGTTGAGCGTCGCGAAGGTCGACGCCATCACCGACCAGTCCCGCGTGCCGGGGCTGGTCACCATCGGCCCCACGACCAGCGCCGACGTCGCTTCGAGGATCCGCGCGTAGATCACGAACGGTTCCTGCCACAGCACGCACGAGTCGAACGTCCAGCCGTACCGGAACCCGGCGTCCTCGGCGGCCTTCATCATCCGCACGACCTCCGCCGCGGGCGGGTCGGTTTGCAGCACGATCCCGAAATCCATCAGGTCCTCAATTCAGATACTGATTGAGTTCGCGAGACAAGAACTTGCCGTGCCCGGGGCTGCCGTGGAATCCGTCCGGCGACACCACGACCCGGCCGCGCGACAGTACAGTGTGGACCTTCCCGGTGAGCGAAAATCCTTCGTACGCTGAGTAATCCACGTTCATGTGGTGAGTCGTAGCGGACAGGGTCTGCGACGCTGAAGGGTCGTACACCACGATGTCCGCGTCCGAGCCCGCCGCGATCACGCCCTTGCGCGGGTACAGCCCGAACATCCGCGCGGGCGTCGCCGAGCACGTCTCGACCCAGCGGCCCAGCGAGATCTCGCCCGCGACGACGCCTTGGTGCAGCAGGTCCATCCGGTGCTCGACGCCCGGTATCCCGTTCGGGATCGCCCGGAAGTCGCTGCGCCCCAGCTCCTTCTGGTCCTTGAAACAGAACGGGCAATGGTCGGTCGAGACCACGGACAGGTCGTTCGTGCGCAGCCCGCGCCACAGGTCGGCCTGGTGCGATTTCTCCCGCAGCGGCGGAGATGCCACGAACTTGGCGCCCTCGAAATCGGGTTTCGCCAGGTCCTCAATGGACAAGTACAGATACTGCGGGCAGGTCTCGGCGAAGACGTTCTGTCCGTTGTCCCGCGCTTCGGCGACCGCGGCGAGCGCTTGTGCGGCCGACAAATGCACGATGTACAGCGGCGATCCGGTCACCTGGGCGAGCCGGATCGCCCGGGAGGTCGCCTCGCCTTCCAGTTCGGGCGGCCGGGTCAGGCCGTGCTGCACCGGGTCGGTGTGCCCGGCGGCAACCGCCTGCGCGGCCAGCTCGTCGATCGCGATGCCGTTTTCCGCGTGCATCATGATCGTCGCGCCGATCTCGCGCGCCTGCTGCATCGCGCGCAGGATTTCCCCGTCGGTGGAGTAGAAAACGCCGGGGTAGGCCATGAACATCTTGAAGCTGCCGACGCCGCCGTCGACGCACGCCCGCATTTCCTTCAGCGTGGAGTCGTTGACGTCCGACACGATCATGTGGAACCCGTAGTCGATCGCGCAGTTGCCGTCCGCTTTGGAATGCCATTTGTCCAGTGTGGACAACAACGAAGTTCCCTTGGCCTGTACGGCGAAGTCGATGATCGTCGTCGTCCCGCCCCACGCGGCGGCGATGGTGCCGGTCTCGAAGGAATCGACTGAGTGCGTGCCGCCGAACGGCATCTCCATGTGCGTATGCGCGTCGATTCCGCCGGGCAGGACGTACTTGCCGGTCGCGTCAAGAGTTTCCTCACCAGTCAGCGTGCCGGGAGCGCCGACCGCCGCGATGGTTTCGCCGTCCACCAGAACATCGGCGGTGAACGCGCCGGACGGCGACACTACTTGCCCGCCGGAGATCAGGACACTCATCAGGCCTCCGCAAGGGGTCCGTAGCTGTCCGGGCGGCGGTCGCGGTAGAACTGCCACAGATCGCGGACCTCGGCGAGCCTGCCCAGGTCGAGATCGCGGACCACGATCTCCTCCTCGGTGTCCGACGCCGCCTCGCCGACGAGCTGGCCGCGCGGGTCCACAAAGTACGATTGGCCGTAGAAGTCGTTGTCGCCCAGCGGTTCCACGCCGACCCGGTTGATCGTGCCCACGTAGTACTCGTTCGCCACCGCGGCCGCTGGCTGCTCCAGCCGCCACAGGTACTCCGACAGCCCGCGGCTCGTCGCCGACGGGTTGAACACGATCTGCGCCCCGGCCAGCCCGAGTGCGCGCCAGCCTTCGGGGAAGTGCCGTTCATAGCAGATGTACACGCCGATCCGGCCGACCGCGGTGTCGAAGACCGGATAGCCGAGGTTGCCCGGCTTGAAGTAGAACTTCTCCCAGAATCCCTTCACCTGCGGAATGTGGTTCTTGCGGTGCATTCCGAGGTATTTCCCGTCGGCGTCGATCACCGCCGCGGTGTTGTAGTAGACGCCCGGCTGTTCCTGTTCGTACATCGGCACCACGAGCACCACGCCGTGCCGCTCGGCGACCTCCTGCATGAGCTTCGTGGTGGGGCCGTCCGGGATCGCCTCGGTGTAGGAGTAGAAATCCGCGTCCTGCACCTGGCAGAAATACGGGCCGTAGAACAGTTCCTGCAGGCACACCACCTGCGCGCCCTGCGAAGCCGCCTTGCCGATAGCGTCGACCGCGTTCGCGATCATCGACTCCTTGTCACCCGTCCACCGCTGCTGGACCAAGCCGGCTCGGACCGTGTCAGACACTGGTTTCCTCCTCGTTCCGGTGCGCGTTCAAGGGAAGGCTGAACAGGATGTAGGCGACGAAAGCGCCGACAAAACCCACTGCCCAGTTGTAGTCGTACAAAGGTTTCAGGAAGGGGATCAGCCCGTCCGCCGGGAACGGCCCGCCGTAGGCGCCGCCGACCGCGAGCACCGCGCCGAGCAGCGTCGCGACGAGCGCGCGCCAGTGCCAGCCCGCGGTGAACCAGTACTGCCCGCTCGGCAGGTACAGGTCGGCCAGCTTCAGCCGCGTTCGTTTCACCGCCCAGTACCCGGCGACGAGCACCCCGGCGACCGCGCCGAGCAGCCCGCCGTAGAAGCCGAGCCAGGCGAAAATGTAGATGTCCGGGTCGGAGTAGAGCCGCCACGGCTGGATCAGGATGCCGATCACGCCGGTGATCAGCCCGCCGAGGGCGAAGGTGATCCGCTTCGGGAAAGCGTTGGAGAAATCGTAGGACGGGCTGACGACGTTCGCCGCCAGGTTGGCCGAGATCGTCGCCAGCACCAGCGCGATCAGCGCGACGACCACCACGACCGGGCTGGAGAACTTGTCCGCGAGCTGTGCCGGGTCCCAGATGTCCTGCCCGTAGAGCACGTGCCCGCCGGACGTGGTGAGGATGGCGACGACCGCGATGAACGTCATCGTCGTCGGCAGCCCGAGGATCTGCCCGCGCATCTGCTTGCGCTGGCTGCCGCCGAAGCGGGTGAAGTCGGGCATGTTCAGCGACAGCGTCGACCAGAACGCGATCATCGCCATCAGCGACGGCGCGAACACCTTCCAGAACCCCGGCCCCCAGCCGAGTTTCCCGCTGTCGCGCAGGATCGGGCCGAACCCGCCCGCCTTCACCAGCACGTAGCCGAGCAGGATCAGGAACCCGACCGACACCAGCGGCGCGGTCCAGTTCTCGAACTTGCGGACCGCTTCCATGCCGCGCCAGATGATCAGCATCTGCACCAGCCAGAACACCGCGAACGACAGCCACATCGTCCAGTGCTGCCCGGCGATCACCGCCGCGTCGCGCCAGCCGGATCCGGCCAGGCGCCCGACGATCACGTAGATCGCCTCGCCGCCCACCCAGGTCTGGATGCCGAACCAGCCGCACGCGATGAACGCGCGCAGCAGCGCGGCGAGATTCGCTCCGCGCAGGCCGTAGAAGGCGCGGGCGAACACCGGGAACGGGATGCCGTATTTGGTTCCGGCGTGACTGTTGAGCAGCATCGGCGCGAGCACGACCAGGTTGCCGACGGTGATCGTGATCAGCGCTTGCAGCCAGTTCATGCCGAGCGCGATGAGCGACGCGGCCAGTGCGTACGAAGGGATGTTGTGCGCCATGCCCATCCACAGCGCGAAATAGTTGTAGGTCGTCCAGGTCCGTTTCTCGACCGGGACCGGGGCCAGTTCGTCGTTGAAGAACCGGCTGCCTCGCAGCGCCCGCACGTCGCCGAGGTCCACCCGGCTGTGCTCACGTGTCGTCGGCTCCATTGCGGAATCCTGCGCGCCGGGCGGGGGCCGGGGGCAGAGACAGACTGTTCACTGTTCGGACGCCCTTGGCGCAGTCTGTCGATTGCGCCGAACCGGGACGGGGTGCATGACCTGCGTCACAACGCGCTCGTGACGCGCGCGCAAACCGGCGGAAACATCTCCACCGGATCTCCACAGCTCACCCGGATGGCCTCCACGGCGATTGCTTAAAGTCGGCGGCATGGACAACGGGGGAAGACGGGTGCTGGTCGTCGAGGACGACCTCACCATCGCCGCGTCGATCGACGCCCGGCTGAGCGCGGAGGGGTTCTCCGTGACGGTCGCGCACGACGGTCCCGCGGCGGTCGAGGCGGAGGCGGCGACCAGCCCGGACCTGGTGGTTCTCGACGTGATGCTGCCCGGCTTCGACGGCCTCGAGGTGTGCCGCCGGATCCAGGCGCGACGGCCGGTGCCGGTGCTGATGCTCACCGCCCGCGCCGACGAGACCGATCTGCTGGTAGGTCTCGGCGTCGGAGCGGACGACTACCTCACGAAGCCGTTCTCGATGCGGGTGCTGTCCGCGCGGATCCAGGCGCTGCTGCGGCGGGTGGAGCGCTCGTCGGCCGCGGCGGAGGAACGGATCGTGCTGGGGGACCTGGAGATCGACATCGCCGAACGCCGGGTTCGGCGAGGGGGCGAACCCGCCCAGCTGACGCCGATCGAATTCGATCTCCTGGTGCATTTCGCGCGCCGGCCGCGCGCGGTGCAGCCGCGCGAACGGCTGCTGAGCGAGGTGTGGGACTGGGACGTGCAGGCGACCGGAGCCGGTACCCGGGCGGTGGACAGCCACATCAAGGCGCTGCGGCGGAAACTGGGGGCCGACTTGATCCGGACGGTGCACGGGGTCGGCTACGCGCTGGAGGTTCCCGCGTGAGAGCGCTGGTGGCGAAGGCCGTCGATCTGCTGCCGCGGCCGCTCGACCCGATCCGGTCGGTGAAACTGAAGCTGGCGATCCTGATGGTGGCCTCCGGCGCGATCGCGTTCGGGTTCTTCCGGTACCAGATCGGCTGGCTGCCGCCGCAGACGACAGTGATGGCGATGGTCATCGCGCTGGTGACCTCGCAGATCCTGGCGCACGGGATGACCCGTCCGCTGCGCGAAATGACCGCCGCCGCGGGCGAAATGGCGAAGGGCGACTACACCCGCCGGATCCGCGCCACCGCGCGCGACGAGGTCGGCTCGCTCGCGGAGGCGTTCAACCGGATGGCCGCCGATCTGTCCACCGCGGACCAGCAGCGCCGGGAACTGATCGCGAACGTCTCGCACGAACTTCGGACGCCGATCACCGCGCTGAACGCCGTCCTGGAGAACCTGGTGGACGGCGTCGCCTCGCCGGATCCCGCGACGTTGCGCACCGCGCTGCACCAGACCGAACGCCTGGGCAGGCTGGTCGCCGAACTGCTGGACCTGTCGCAGATCGACGCCGGGACCCTGCCGCTGGACCGATCGCCGGTCGACCTGGCGGACCTGCTGGCCGAGGTCGCCGCCGAAGCGGAGGCGATGGCCGCGGCGGCGGGCCGGGGAGTCCGGTTCACCGTCTCGGTGACGCCGCCGGGCGCGACGGTGCCCGCCGACCGGGAGCGGCTGTACCAGGTCGTGGTGAACCTGCTGGAGAACGCCGCCCGGCACGGCCCGGCCGGGGGAGAGGTGGCGGTGCTGGCCCGGGTCGAGGCAGGGGAGGCGCGGATCGAGGTGCACGACCAGGGTCCGGGGATCGCGGAACCCGACCGGGACCGGGTGTTCGAGCGGTTCACCCGGGGAGAGCGCGCCGGGGGCGGCGGGACCGGGCTCGGGCTGGCGATCGTGCGCTGGGTGGTGGAACTGCACGGCGGGACGGTCGCGGTGGTCGACGCGGAACCGGACCGGGCGGCCGCCGGGGGCGGTGGCGGGCCGGGGTGCCGGATCCGGGTGACGCTGCCCGCTTGAGCTGACGTTCGGGTCGGGTGCCGCTGCTGTCGGCGCGGAGGCGTGCGGGATCCGCGCGGCGCTGGCTGCTTGAGCTGGGGGTTGCGTCGGCGGCGGCTGCCGTGGGGATGGAGGACAGCGGCCGGGGCGAGTGGCGCAGGCGCTATTGGGCGGATCGTATAGCGCTGAGATGGCTGATCGCGGAGACGCTTCGACTGGCCAGGTGCTTCCGTTCCCGCAGCGCCTCAGCTGAAGCACTCCGGCACCGTGCTTGAGCTCTCCTGAACCCGCTCATTTCTCCTTCCCGGGACTGAAATCCCGTCCGATGTTTGCTAATGCGAAGAGAGGTTTCATGTCCGAGCACGTCGAAGTCCGGCCCGCGCATGCCGTGCCGCCGGGGATTGTGCTGATCGATCAGCGGCGTCCAGGACCGCGACCGCTGTTCGCGCGCGCCGAGGCGGCGGTGCCGGGCGGGGCGAGGCTGGCGGCGGTGGCGGTCGCGGTGGTCGCCGCGGCGCTGGTGCCGGTCGATCGGCCGGGGATCGGATGGGTGTTGTCGGCGGCGCTGGCTGGCGTCGCGGTGCTGGTCGTGCGGGTGGGGCCGGGTCTGCGGTGGCGTCGCGCGGGGTGGGCAGCGCTGGCGATCGCGTTGCTGGGGGTCGGATCGGTGCGGGCGGCGGACTGGTTGTTCGTGCTGTGCGTGCTGGCGGCGGGAGTCGCGGCGTCGCTCGCGGTGGTCGGCCGGCGAACCGTGCACGGCACCACCTACGACGCTCTCGCGATTCCCCTCGAAGCCTTCCGTGCGGTGCCGTGGGTGCTTCGCCGCGCGCGGCGTCAAGGGCGGAGCCAGACGCGGGTCTTCGCGGCCGTGCTGGTGTCCGCGCTGGTGATGGTCGTGTTCCTCCCGCTGCTGATCAGCGCGGACGACAACTTCGCGCACTTCGTCGGCGATCTCGTCCCGGCTGTGCGACCTGATTCGGTCTTCCAGTGGGCGCTGGTGTTCGCCGTGACCTTCGGGGGTGCCGCCGGTGCCTTCCTGATCTCCGCGGATCCCTTGCCGGAACGGGAGAACCGGACGTCCACCGTGGGCGACCGTCTACTGTGGACGGCGGCGTTGTCCACGCTGGCGGTCCTGTTCACCGCCTACGTCCTGGTTCAGGCGGTAGCCCTCTTCGGCGGCACGGATTACGTCCTCCGCACCGACGGCCTCACCTCGGCCGACTACGCCCGCAGCGGGTTCTGGCAGCTCTGCGCCTGCACCGTCCTGACGCTCGGCATCGTCACCGCGGCACTGCGCTGGGCCCCGAAAGCCAGCCGCGCCGATCGGACTCTGTTGCGCGCACTGCTCGGTGCCTTGGCGGTGTTGAGCCTGGTGCTGGTGCTGTCGGCGTTGAGTCGCATGTGGACGTACCAGCAGGCTTACGGGTTCACCGTGCTGCGCTTGGTGGTGGAGGTCTGCGAGATCTGGCTGGGCGTGGTGTTCCTCCTGACCGTTGCCACGCTGGGCACGCTCCGCGCGGCCTGGCTGCCCCGCGCGGCGATCGCGACCGGTGCGCTGGCGCTGCTGGGCCTGGCCGCGGCGAACCCGGAAGCCCTGATCGCCGACGCCAACCTGGACCGGGCGGCGCACGGCAAACCCCTGGACGTCCGCTATCTGAGCCGGTTCTCCGCGGATGTGGCTCCGGTGGTGGCGCAGCGCCGCCCCGACGCGGCTTGCCTGCTGCGCCCGCTCGCCGGGTCCCTCGCCGACGACGCTTGGCCTGCCTGGAACTTGAGCCGTTCCCGGGCCCGGGAGATCGTCCGGTCGCAGGCACCGTGCGCATGACGGGGCCGCGGCCGGGTTTCAGTCCCGGGACACGGTCAGCCGCCAGTCGACCACGGGGTTCTCGTCCTCCGGGAGGTGCTCGGAGCGGCGATGGCGCACCAGGTCCCGGTGCTTCGCCGGTGCCCCCGCCCGAGCGATTCGTCGCTGGCCGGCCGATGGCGGCGAAGGAACGTATCCTCCAGCGTCGACCGGTCCGCGATCCCGGCTGTCGCCCGGCGTTCCCCGGCCCGCACGGCGACGCTCGCCCGGCCGAACAGCATCTCGCCGAGCATGGGGCACGGCCACCGCTCCGCGACGATTTCGATCGGCGCGTTCGGATCATCGCTCTGTTCGACGGCCGCGATCTCATGAAAGAACGGATCGAACTGCGCGACTTCGACCCGTCGCATGCCCAGCGCGGAGAAGAAGCCGACGTAGTCCTCCGCGGTGATCCGCACGAGGTGCTCGGGCAGGTGCGGGCGATGCGCGGACGGCAGGTCGGCTCCGTCCGAAGACCGGGCTGGAAGCCCAGCGACAGGAGATCGCTGATCCGGCTGAGCGCATACGCTTGCTCGAGCAGGTCGCCCCAGACGTATTCCGTCCGCTGCCATTCTCCCCAGACCGCCAGCGGGGCGAGCAGCTCGCGCGCGGCGGCCGCGTGCTCGTCGAGCCACGGGGAAAGCACGTCGGAGAACAACGCCGGGCCAGCGTATTCGTGCACCACGTGGTACAGCTCGCGGAAGGCAGTCGGGGTCGTCACGACGCCGCAGCCTACGCAGGATCGCGACGGCTCCCTGCCGAATTGTTCAGTGCGGCAACTGATCCCGCCTCTTCCGGTGGGAAGCGGCCCGGCGGCCGTCGCCGTTTCGCGCTCGCCGGGCCGTGAACCGCGGAAGCCACGCCCTACAGCGCGAACACCCCGTTCGACTGGCTGTCTGCCGCGCATTTGTTCGGGTACGTCGCGCGGTACGTCACCCGCGTGCCCCGCCAGCTGCCCAGCGCCGTGACGTCCACCGGCGAGTAGATCATCGTGCACTTCTGCCGATGCGGGGCGATGCGGGCGAAATCGCCGTCGACCGCGGCGAGGGTCGCGCAGGCGGTGTCGCGGTGGCGGTGCGTGCCGCCGGTGGGGTCGCAGGTCAGGGACGCGCTCGTGACGCGCCCGGAGGTCTCGTGCACGGTCAGCTGCAGCACGGACTCCGGGACGTGCGGGGCGGCCAGGCCGCCGAAGCCGATCAGGGCGGCGGCGACCGGAGCGAAGGAAGAGAACACCATACGAGGGGTATCGGCTCGCCGAACCCGATCACTGTGCTCCTCGTCCGGGTGGGTTTTCCTCGCTCGGACGGGTGGCGGCGCCGAGGTCGTGCGCGAGTAACGCCACGTACAGCGACAGCATCGACTCCGGATCTTCCAGTCGCACTCCCAGCACCTGTTCGATGCGGGCGAGTTGCTGGTAGTAAGCCGTCCGCGAGGTATGGGCGGCAACGGCTGCGGCGGACTTGTTGCCGCCGTGCGCGCAGTAGTGGCGCAGCGCTGGAACGAGGCGGCTGCCGGAAGCAGCGTCGCGTTCCAGGAGCGGGCCCAATTCTCGCGCGGCGAAGGCGTGTACGCGTTCGTCGTCGGCGAGAAGGTGCAGCAGGCCGCGTAGCCGAACGTCCTTGAGGCGGTGGAACGGTTGGTCGTCAGCCTCGTCGAGAGCAGCGGCAGCGACGTGCGCGGCTTCGACCAAAGTGCGTTGTGCCTCAGCGGGTCCCGTGACCGTCGTGCCTACGCCGAGAGCAGCGGGGGCGGAAGCGCGCGCGTCGTGAATGTCCGCGGCTAGGCGCTGAAGCACGGCGTCGGCGTTGGCTTCCGGCGAGAGCGCGAGAAGCGCGCGTACGGCAGTCTCGTCGGTCGACACCAGCGCGGACACCTTCGCGCGGCGCGTCGCGAGCGCGGTCGCTTCAGCCAGTTCGCGCAACAGCGGCGGCGTAGACAGCGTCGGTCGCGTAGTTGCGCTGATGCGCGGCCGTACCGCGAGACCGACCAGCTGTCGTCCCGTCAGCGGCACCGCGAGCGCAGAAGAGCGCGCGAGGATTTCCGCGGTCGGCGCGGGCGAATTCAGCAGTTCGGTCAACACAGCGCGGTGCGCTTGCCGTTCGAGAGTGTCGGAGTCGCGCGCGACGAGACGGTGCACTGCGAGCGCGGAGGCCGCTCGTTCGGCGACCACCTGGTACCGGTGCGGCGGCGGTTCGGCGCACACCAGCACCAGCCGTCCCCAGTCGTGCCCGCGCGCGCCGACCACGGTGACCAGCCAGCCCGCCGCCGGGTGGTAGCCGGTTCGCTCGCCGACCTGCACCACCCGCGACCGCGCCGGCCAGCCGATCAGCAGTTCGCCCGGATCCGTGCCCGCCGTGTCGTAGGCGAGGACTGCGTGTTCGAGGGTTTCCAGCACGACCGGCTGTTCGGTCAGCCGGGCCACCTCGGCCAGCACCGCGGCGGGTTCGGCTCCGGCGACGGTCAGCGACGTGAACGTTTCGTGCACCCGTTCCGCCGCCCGGAGCTCGGCGAGCTGCGCGTCCACGATCATTCCGTTCACCGCCTCGGTCACCGCGACATAGCGCGTCTCGCGAGACAGCGTCACCAGCGGCAATCCGCGCTGCTCGGCCGCCGTGACAAGGGCGCGCGGCAGCCGGTCGTTCCAGTGCCGCACCAGCTCGACCACCAGGCCGGCGACGCCCACTTCGGCGAGGTCGGCGACGTACCGGGTCAGCGTCGCGTCGTCGTCCGGGAGCGCGACGCCCGTGGTGAGCACGAGTTCTCCGCCGCGCAGCAGGTGCGCGATGTCGGCGACCTCGGCCGCGTGCGCCCAGCGCACCCGCCGTTCGAGCCCGGAGCTGCCCGCGACGACGCGCGGACAGCCCTGGCGCAGCACCGGCAACGCGAGCGCCTCGGCGACGGTCGGGTACATCGGTCTCCCTTGCTGGCCGGCAGGGCACAGACTGTACGGCGGAGAGGGGTAGTCC
This sequence comes from Amycolatopsis sp. NPDC114484, assembly GCF_055633755.1. Lineage (NCBI taxonomy): Bacteria > Bacillati > Actinomycetota > Actinomycetes > Pseudonocardiales > Pseudonocardiaceae > Amycolatopsis > Amycolatopsis sp. NPDC114484. The sequence continues at coordinate 141,196 of NZ_JBVKDQ010000018.1, forward strand.
GTACACGTTGTCGATGGCGGACCCGGGCGCCTCGCCCGGAGACTCGGGGGCACCCGACCGGAAGGAGCGGACGTCGTGACCGACCGCATCAGCCATTGGATCGACGGCAAGCCGGTCGTCGGCACCGGACGCACCGGCGACGTGTACGACCCGGCGACCGGCCAGGTCAGCGCCCAGGTGGACTTCGCCGGACCGGCCGAGGTGGACCAGGCCGTGGCCGCGGCGACCGCCGCGTTGCCAGGCTGGCGGGGCACGTCGCTCGCCGGGCGGACGCGCGTGTTGTTCGCCTTCCGCGAGCTGCTTCAGGCGCGCAAACACGAGCTGGCGAAGATCGTGACGAGCGAACACGGCAAGGTCGAATCGGACGCCGCGGGCGAGGTCGCGCGCGCGATCGAGAACGTCGAGTACGCGTGCGGCGCGGCGCAAATGCTCAAGGGCGGGTTCAGCGAGAACGCCTCCACCGGCGTCGACGTGTACTCGATCGCGCAGCCGCTCGGGGTGGTCGGCGTGATCTCGCCGTTCAATTTTCCCGCGATGGTGCCGCTTTGGTTCGTGCCGAACGCGCTGGCGTGCGGCAACACCGTCGTGCTCAAGCCGAGCGAGAAGGACCCGTCCGCGGCGCTGTTCATCGCCGAACTCCTCGCCGAAGCAGGCCTGCCCTCCGGCGCGTTCAACGTTCTGCAGGGCGACAAAGTCGCGGTCGACGGACTGCTCGCGCACCCGGACGTCAAGGCGATCTCCTTCGTCGGTTCGACCCCGATCGCGCGCTATGTCTACGAAACCGGCACCAGCCACGGAAAGCGCGTGCAGGCGCTCGGCGGGGCGAAGAACCACATGATCGTGCTGCCGGACGCAGACCTCGACCTGGCCGCGGACGCCGCCGTGTCAGCCGGTTTCGGATCGGCGGGGGAGCGGTGCATGGCGGTGTCGGTGGTGGTCGCCGTCGAACCTATCGCGGACGAACTGGTGGCCAAAATCGTTGACCGGATGCGAAAACTGCGCGTCGGAGACGGACGCAAACCGTCGTCGGAGATGGGCCCGCTGGTCACCAGGGCACACCACGAGCGCGTTTCGTCCTATGTGGACACCGGGGTGGCCGAAGGCGCGGAACTGGTAATGGACGGCCGGGGTGTGGAAGCAGACGGCGCGGACGAAGGATTCTGGCTGGGCCCCACGCTTTTCGACCGCGTCACGCCCAGTATGGCGGTGTACACCGACGAAATCTTCGGCCCCGTGCTGTCCGTCGCGCGAACGGAGAGCTTCGACGACGCGCTGGCGCTCATCAACGCCAACCCGTACGGCAACGGAACCGCCATCTTCACCGGCGACGGACGCGCGGCGCGCCGCTTCCAGAACGAGGTCGAAGTGGGCATGGTGGGCGTGAACGTGCCCATCCCGGTGCCGGTCGGCTACTACTCCTTCGGCGGCTGGAAAGACTCCCTGTTCGGCGACACGCACGCGTATGGGCCGGAGGGATTCCACTTCTTCACGCGGACGAAGGTGGTGACGTCCCGTTGGCCGGACACGTCGCACGCGGGGGTGAACTTGGGGTTCCCGAAGAACTCCTGACCCGGTTCACCACACGCCGTTCTCGCCGACGATGCTCGCCGCGGAGCCGCTGTTCCCGAAGCGGCGCACCGCGATGACCAGCTCGGCCGCGAGCCGCTTCCCGCGGTCCGGACTGACGGTGTGGGTGCGGTGCCCACGCGGAGCTGCCATTTTTCGGTGGTGCCCGGACCTCGCGGGATGCCCGGGGAGGATCGTCAGCGGCGCGCGGATTCGCCCAGAAGCCGCAGCCGAGCGCTTCGCCGAGCTGGCTCCGGTGCGTCCTCCCGGCGAGATCGGCGGCGGCCACCTCGCCGGTCCCGGTCACGCCGGGAGGATGTTGACCACGAGTTTGCTGCGCGGGATCAGGCAGACGGTGTTGTTCCGGTCGGGTCGGAGGGATTCGAACTGCCGTTCGGTGAGCCGGTAGGTGATGCCGCCCGCGTTCATCTCCCACTGCGAGGTGCGGGCGAAGTAGTGCCGGACGCAGATCGGGTAGGCGTGGGATTGGCCGTCCTGCTCGAAGTTGTGGGTCCAGCCGGTGATGACGGTGAGCGGGCGGGTCAGGTTCTGGTAGCTGCGCAGGCAGCTGACCAGCAGGGCCACGATCAGAATGAGGACGAACGGTGCCGCGCCGAGGGTTTGCCCGCGGTGCGGCCCGTCGAGGACGCCCGTGGTCAGCGGCAGGACGATCGCGAGCGCGATCAGCACGCCGGCCAGCCCGAGCTGGAACCGGAACCAGCCGCCTACCAGGAGGGATCGCTGGGACGGGTGCAGCCGCCCGGCCAAGTTCGCGGTCGCGACCTCGGCCGGGTCAGCGGGCCGCACTGTCATCGAGGACCGCCCTCGCCGCCGCTCTCGGAACCGCCGCTTTCCGGCCTGCCGCCTTCGCCGCCGCCCTCTCCGCCTTCTCGGGCGCGTTCCTTCTCGTAAGACTCGGCGGACTCGTGCGAGCGGTCGATCTGCTCGTTTTCCTGCCGCCGCCCTTCGGCCACGACGCCGGTCGTGTCGGCGGTGTTCCACTTGGGCACGCCGCCCTCGGCTTCCTTCCACTTCGACAGGTTGAGGGAGCTGCGGTTCGGTTCGGCGAATTTGGACAGGTTGTCCGGGAGGTCGGCTCCCGCCGACTTCTTCCAGTCTTCGGCCTTCTCGCCGGCCTTCTCCCACTTCTCGGCCCGGCTGAGCTTGTCCCAGTCCGCCCCGGCCTGCTTGAGGCTGTTGGCCTTCTTCTCGACGGAGGCGGCCGCGTCGACGCTCTTGTCGGTCAGCTTGCCCGCGTTCTTGCCGAGTTTGCGCAGCGCGTTCGCGGCGTCCTCGATCGCGCCCTTCGCCTTGCCCGCCTTCTGCGCGAGCTTCTCGAGCTGCTCCACGACCTTCGCGATCCGGCCGGAGATCTTCTCCGCGAGGATCCCGCCCTCGACCACCGTGTCGGCGATGAACGCGGCGACCGTCCCGCCGAACGTGCACCAGGACGACGCCAGCGCGGCCAGCCCCTTGATGATCAGCTCGCCGACGAACGACGAGATCATGTCGCGGAGGATGCCGCGCTCGGTCCCGACGAGCGCGGCGGCGATCGTCATCCCGACCGAGGTGCCTTTGGCCTGGGCGGACGCGCCCTTCAGCGTGGCCACGTACCCGGCGGCAGCGGTCTGGTACGCGGAGCCGCCCTGGCCCTGGAAGTCAGGTTTCACCTTGGCGGCGGCCTGCTGGTACTGCGTCGCGCTCTCGTCGAGCTGCTTGGAGATGTTCTGCCAGGTCGTCGCCTTGGCGGTGACTGCCTCCGGGTTGCCGGCGAGCTTGTCGAGACCTTCCTTGAGGAAGCTGATGTGCTCGATCAGCCAGCCGACGCCCGCGGCGGCCAGCGAGCCGAGCGGGTCCATCGCGGCTCCGAGCAGGTCGAGCCCGTCGGTGACGCCGTCCAGGATCAGGTTGCCCCAGTCGCCCGCGCGGGCGTCGGTGATGGTCGAGGCGACGTCGTTGAAGATGCCGGTGCCGGACGTCTGGGCGTTGAGATTGTCCATCTCGTTGCTCGACGACCCCATGTTGGTGAGCGCGCCCGAGGGGGCTTCGCTCGTCGCGACCAGCGGGTTCCCGCTCATGCCGGCAGCTCCTTCCCGACTCCGTTGACGGTGCCGACAGTCTGTTTTTCGTGGTCGCTGTACGCCTCGTGGGCCGAACCCAGCCGGTCGGCGATGTCGTCGGCGGCACCGGCCACCAAGCCGATGAACATGCTCGCGGTCCCGGTGAAGCCCTCCATCACCGCGGCGAACGGGAGGCCGACGATGCCGAAGGAGTCGTCTCCCAGCGCCTGGCCCTGTTCCGCCGCCTGCGCCGCGGTGTGCACCCCGGCGGCGATGCCCTGCACGTCGCTCTTGTGCTGCTGCAGCGCCTCGAGGTGGACTTGGTATCCGTCTGCCATCAGTTCCTCCCCAGGAACGAGCCGCCGCCGTAGTAGTCGTCGTCATCCGTCGGGTCCGCCGGCGGACGGGCGGGTCGCGCGGGCCGGGACGGCGGCGCGGGCGGAGCCGCGGGCCGGGCGGGCGGCGCGGCGGAATCCTCCTGTGCGTCGAAGAATTGCGGCTGCGGCGTCGAAGGCGGCGCCGGTTCCTCCGGAATTTCCGGTTCCGGGATCTGTTCTTCGAGGAATTTCATCGCGTCGCTGTTCTCGCCGATCACCGGCGCCATGATCGCGGTCAGCTGCTGCGCCGCCTGGGCCTGGGCGCGCCGGGCGGTGGCCAGCACGGCGGCGGCGAGAGCGGCCCGCGGCATCTCGTCCGCGCGGGAGCCGAACTGGAGTTCCTGCAGAGCACCGGCGGTGTTGACGGTCGCGGTGACCGCGCCGTCCTGGCTCGTCGCGGTCGCCGACACGTGCTTCAGCCGTTCCTGCGCTTCCGCGGCCCGCTGCCGGATTTCGGCGATTTCGGGAGAAAGTGCGTTCATGTCGGCCACTGCTTTCGGATCGAGTGGTTCATAGTCTTTCCGAGGCAGAAAACCGGGTTCCGGTTCCCGGTGCAAGCGAAGATCCCAGTTGCCCGGTTCGTCGCTATTAATAATTGTTTGCCAGCCATTTACCCGGGGCTGTCCGGACGGGAGGGCGCGCCGGGCACCGCCGGGTCCGTAAACTCGTTGTGAGTACACAGGAGGACCGCGAAGGAGGTGCCGGTGGCGAACACGGACGAGCGTCGCTTCGAGGTGCTGCGCGCGATCGTCGCCGACTACGTCTCGAACCAGGAGCCAGTCGGGTCGAAGTCGATCGTCGAGCGGCACAACCTCGGCGTTTCCAGTGCCACCGTGCGCAACGACATGGCCGCCCTGGAGGAAGAGGGGTACATCGCCCAGCCGCACACCAGCGCCGGGCGGATCCCCACCGACAAGGGCTACCGGCTGTTCGTCGACCGGCTTTCGGAGATCAAGCCGCTGTCGAGCGCCGAGCGGCGGGCGATCACCAGCTTCCTCGACTCCGGCACCGACCTCGACGACGTGCTGCGCCGGTCGGTCCGGCTGCTCGCGCAGCTCACCCGCCAGGTCGCGGTGGTGCAGTACCCGATGCTCACCAACACCGTGGCGCGCCACCTCGAAGTGGTCCCGCTCACGCCCGCGCGGCTCATGCTCGTGCTGATCACCGACTCCGGCCGGGTCGACCAGCGCACCGTGGACCTGGGCGACGTGGTCACCGAGGAGACCGTGCTGAGGCTGCGCACCGTGCTCAACGGCGCGCTTTCCGGGCGGCGCCTCGCCGACGCCGCGGCGAACGTGGCCGAGCTGCCCGAAGCCGCTCCCGCGGACCTGCGCGACCACCTCACCCGGATCTGCACCACACTGGTCGAATCGCTGGTCGAGCACCCCGAGGAGCGGATCGTGCTCGGCGGCACCGGCAACCTCACCCGCAACGTCGCGGACTTCCCCGGTTCGCTGCGCCAGGTGCTCGAAGCGCTCGAGGAACAGGTGGTGGTGCTGAAGCTGCTCGCCGCGGCCCGCAACCCCGGTGCGGTCACCGTGCTGATCGGTGAGGAAAATGAGGACGAGCAGATGCGCAGCACCTCGGTCGTGTCCATCGGCTACGGCCGGGACGACATGCTGCTCGGGGGAATGGGCGTCGTCGGGCCGACCAGGATGGACTACCCCGGCACGATCGCGGCGGTCCGCGCGGTCGCCAACTACGTGGGGCAGATCCTGTCCGGCCGCTGACCGGCGGCGAGGGCGGAACACGAAGGAGAAGGCAGAGCAACGTGGCGAGGGACTACTACGGGATCCTCGGGGTGGCCAAGAACGCGAGCGATCAGGAGATCAAGCGCGCGTACCGCAAGCTGGCCCGTGAGCTGCACCCCGACGTGAACCCGTCGGAGGACGCCCAGCACCGCTTCGGCGAGGTGACCACCGCGTACGAGGTGCTCTCCGACCCGCAGAAGCGCAAGATCGTCGACCTCGGCGGCGACCCGATGGACGGGGGCGGCCGCGGCGGGGGAGGCGGCGATCCGTTCGCCGGCTTCGGCGGGCTGGGCGACATCATGGACGCGTTCTTCGGGGCCGCTGGCGGAGGCGGCGGACGGGGCCGAGGGCCGCGCAGCCGCGTGCAGCCCGGCTCCGACGCGCTGATCCGGCTCGGCCTCACCCTCGAGGAGTGCGCGACGGGTGTCGACCGTGAGATCACCGTCGACACCGCCATCGTCTGCGACCTGTGCCGCGGCGCGGGAACCGCCGAGGGCACGAGCACCAAGACCTGCGACACCTGCGGCGGGGCCGGCGAGGTCCAGTCCGTGCAGCGGTCGTTCCTCGGCCAGGTCGTCACCGCGCGCCCGTGCCCGGTGTGCCGCGGCTTCGGCGAGGTCATCCCCGACCCGTGCCGCCAGTGCGGCGGCGACGGCCGGATCCGGTCGCGGCGCGGCGTCACCGCGAAGATCCCGCCCGGCGTCGGCGACGGCATGCGGATCCGGCTGTCCGGACAGGGCGAGGTCGGCCCCGGCGGCGGCCCGGCGGGCGACCTCTACGTCGAGATCGACGAGGCCCCGCACGAGGTGTTCGTCCGCGAGGGCAACGACCTGCACTGCAACTTCCGCATCCCGATGACCACCGCGGCGCTCGGCGCGACGGTCCCGATCGCCACCCTGGTCGACGGCGACTACGAACTCGACATCGAACCCGGCACCCAGCCCAACACCGAACTGGTGCTCACCGGCAAGGGCATGCCGCGGCTGCGCTCGTCCGGCCGCGTCGACGGCCGCGGCGACCTGCACGTGCACATCGACGTCGTGGTGCCCACCAAGCTCGACGAGGCCCAGCGCGACCTGCTCGTCGACCTGGCCCAGCAGCGCGGCGAAGAAGTCCCGACGCTCGCCGCCAACGGCAGCAAGCACGGCGGCCTGTTCTCCAAGCTGCGCGCGAAGAACCGCTGACGGTGCCGGACACCACCCTGCCGGTCTTCCTCGCCCCGGCAGTGCCCGCCGAAGGCCGGGCGCTGCTCGACGGCGAGGAAGCCCGGCACGCGGCCACCGTGCGCCGGCTGCGCGTGGGGGAGCAGCTCGTGCTCTCCGACGGAGCCGGCGCGATGGCCCGCTGTGCCGTGGACGCCGTCGAAGCGGGTCGTGCGGCGACGGTCACACTCACCGTTCTCGAGCGCTGGCAAGAGGAACCGCCCGCGCTGCGCGTTCACGTCGCCCAGGCGCTCGCCAAGGGCGACCGCGGGGAACTGGCAGTTGAACTGGCCACCGAAGCAGGCGCGGACGCGATCGTGCCCTGGCGCGCCGCCCGCAGCGTCGCCCGCTGGGACGACGGGCCCCGCGGCGAGAAAGCACTCGCCCGCTGGCGCGCGACCGCCCGCTCCGCCGCGAAACAAGCCCGCCGCGCCCACGTGCCCGCCGTCGCCGAACCGGTCGGCACACGCGAACTCGCGCAACTCGCCGCCACGATGTCCGCCACCCTCGTCCTCGAATCCGGTGTCACCACCAAACTCACCGACCTCGACCTGCCCGACGGCGGCGACGTCCTCCTCGTCGTCGGCCCCGAAGGCGGCATCACCGACGAAGAACTCGCGGCCCTCGAAGAAGCCGGAGCCACGACGGTCCGCCTCGGCCCGACCGTCCTCCGCACCTCCACCGCGGCGGCCGTCGCCCTCGGCGCGCTAGGCGTCCTCACCGGCCGCTGGCACTGACGCGAAACCCGGAAAACCCGGCAGAACCCCTAAACATCCGCACCAGGTGATGGCGCGCCGCACCCCCGGCGGCTACTCTGCTTCGCAACGTGCGAACACAAGGGTTTCAGCCCGCCCGCGGGCGGGCATTACTCTTGAGTACGAACCAGAACCCCGCCGGGCACCTCCCCCCTCGGTCCGGCGGAGCCGCGGCGGCGGTGGAGCGACCCCCAGGCTCCACCGCGCCGCGGCGTCTTCGTATCGCTGGCGCGATCCTTCGCCGCGGCGGTTTCGGCAATTGCTCCCGGGGGGCCGAGCCCCCCGGACCCCCACGGTGCGGTGGTCGCGTGTGGTGCGTCGGTCGCGTTGGTGGGGCGGTGGTCGCGTTGGTGGGGCGGTGGTGGTTGCGTGTCGTGCGTCGGTCGCCTTGGGGTGTCTGCGCTTTGTAGGGTGTTCTTATGAGCGATGCGGGTGCGGCGGAGACGTTGTTCGAGCGGATTATTGCTGGGGAGATTCCGGCGGACGTCGTGTACGAGGACGACGCCACGTTCGCGTTTCGGGACATCAATCCGCAGGCGCGGGTGCATGTGCTCGTGGTGCCTCGGAAGAGGTATCGCAATGTGGGGGAGCTGGCGGAGGCGGATCCGGAGTTGTTGTCCCGGGTGGTGGTGACGGCGCGGAAGGTCGCGGAGCTCGAGGGGATCGTCGAGAGCGGGTACCGGGTGGTGTTCAACACCGACGGTGACGCTGGGCAGACGGTGTTTCACGTGCACGCGCATGTGCTGGGCGGGGAGCAGCTGGGGTTGTTCGGGAAGCCTCAGCCCGGGGCGCACTGAAACCGGGCTGCGGGTGGGTGTCGGGGACAAGTAGCATCTATGGGGTCCCTGTACGTTGACTTGCGAAGTGCGCAGAAAGCAGGACCGAGGCCACGTGGCCGGAACTGAGACGGGTGGAGCCGCCCGACCTGACAATCGGGTATCGGCCGAGGCGACTGCTGCTGGGGCGGCACAGGTTCGATTTCCGATCCCGGAGGGGGCTCAGCTGAGCCTGCTGGGGTCGCGGGACGAGAATTTGCGGGTGGCCGAGGAGCTGCTGGCCGCGGACGTGCACGTGCGCGGCAACGAGGTCACGTTGACCGGCGCCGCCGCCGACGTGGCGTTCGCGGAGCGTGTTTTTACCGAACTGGTGCAGCTTGCCGGCGGCGGGCAGCAGGTCGGGCCGGACACGGTGCGGCGGACTGTGGGGATGCTCTCCAGCGGCGACGCGTCGCCCGCGGAGGTGTTGAGCCTCAACATCGTTTCGCGGCGCGGCAAGACCATTCGGCCCAAGACGCTGAACCAGAAGCGGTACGTCGACGCGATCGACAAGCACACCATTGTGTTCGGCATCGGGCCCGCCGGCACCGGCAAGACGTATCTCGCGATGGCGAAAGCCGTGCAGGCGTTGCAGGCCAAGCAGGTCACGCGGATCGTGCTGACGCGGCCGGCGGTCGAGGCGGGCGAGCGGCTCGGGTACCTGCCGGGGACGCTGAACGAGAAGATCGACCCTTATCTGCGGCCGCTCTACGACGCGCTGCACGACATGGTCGAGCCGGAGTCGATTCCGCGGCTGATGCAGGCGGGCACGATCGAAATCGCACCGCTGGCGTACATGCGCGGCCGGACGCTGAACGACGCCTTCATCATCCTCGACGAGGCGCAGAACACCACGCCCGAGCAGATGAAGATGTTCCTCACCCGCCTCGGGTTCGGCGCGAAGATCGTCGTCACCGGCGACATCACCCAGATCGACCTCCCCGGCGGGCAGCGCAGCGGGCTCCGCGTCGTGCGCGACATCCTCGGCGGCGTCGAGGACCTGCACTTCGCCGAGCTCACCAGCCAGGACGTCGTCCGGCACCGACTGGTCGGCGACATCGTCGACGCGTACGAGAAGTGGCAGGCCGTGCAGGACGCGCAAGAGCAGCAGAACGGCGGCTGGAAGGGCACCCGCCGATGAGCATCGAGATCGCCAACGAATCCGGCGTCGACGTCGACGAGGCGTCCATCGTCTCCGCCGCGCGCTACACGCTGGAGAAAATGGAGGTCAGCCCGCTGGCCGAGCTGTCCATCCTGTGCGTCACCCTCGAGGTGATGGAAGACCTCCACGAACGCTGGATGGACCTGCCCGGGCCCACCGACGTGATGGCCTTCCCGATGGACGAACTCGACTCGTCGCGCCGCCCCGACGCGCCCGACTCGTCCCCGGCGCTGCTCGGCGACATCGTGCTCTGCCCGGCCTTCGCGAAAGACCAGGCGAAAACCGCGGGCCACCGGCTGATCGACGAACTGCACCTGCTCACCGTCCACGGCTGCCTCCACCTCCTCGGCTACGACCACGCCGAACCCGCCGAGGAACGCGAGATGTTCGGGCTGCAGAAGCGGATCCTCGGCGAGTTCCAGGCCGCGGTCGCGGCGCACCAGGCCCGCGACGCGCAGCGCGACGTCGACGACCGCGTGCTCGGCATCGCCGGGCTCGACGTGCCGCAGCCCGGGGAAACGCCCTAGGCTCCGACGATGGGAAACCCCCCGGCACAGGTCGTCATCGCGGTGACGCTGGTGCTGCTCGCGGGCGTGTTCGCCGCCGCGGACGCCGCGGTCGGCACGGTGTCGCAAGCCAGGGTCGACGGCCTCGTCCGCAGCGGCCGCGTCGGAGCCCGCCAGCTCGCCGCGGTCGTCGCCGAACGCCGCAGGCACATCAACCTGCTGCTCCTGCTGCGGCTCGCCTGCGAACTCACCGCCACGGTGCTGGTCACCGTGTCCTTCGTCGCGTGGTTCGAGCGGCTGTGGCTGGCGATCCTGGTGTCCGCGGTGGTGATGGTCGTGGTCAGCTACGTCATCATCGGCGTCGGCCCGCGCACCATCGGCCGCCAGCACCCGTACCGCGTCGGCACGATCGTGGCCGGACCGGTCCGCGTCCTCGGCACGGTCCTCGGCCCGCTGTCGCGGCTCCTGATCGTGCTCGGCAACGCGATCACCCCCGGCCGCGGCTTCCGCGAAGGCCCGTTCACGTCCGAGGTCGAACTGCGCGAACTGGTCGACCTCGCCCAGGAACGCGGCGTCGTCGAGGACTCCGAACGCGAGATGATCCACTCGGTGTTCGAACTCGGCGACACCGTCGCCCGCGAGGTCATGGTGCCGCGCACCGAGATCGTCTGGATCGAGCGCACCAAGACCGTCCGCCAGGCCCTCGCGCTCGCGCTGCGCACCGGGTTCACCCGCGTCCCGGTGATCGACGATTCGGTGGACGACATCGTCGGCGTGGTCAACATCAAAGACCTCATGCCCGAGTACATGGGTCCGGACGGGCCGAGCACGGTCGTCGACGCGGTGATGAACCCGGCGAGCTTCGTGCCCGACTCCAAACGGCTCGACGAGCTGCTCAAGGAAATGCAGCGCACGCACAACCACATGGCGATCGCGGTGGACGAGTACGGCGGCACCGCCGGCCTGCTCACCATCGAGGACATCCTCGAGGAGATCGTCGGCGAGATCACCGACGAATCCGACGCCGACGAACGCCCCGACGTCGAGGAACTCGAGGACGGCTCGGTCCGGGTGTCGTCCCGGCTCGGCGTCGACGACCTCGGCGACCTGTTCGGCATCGACCTCGAAGACCACGACGTGGAGACCGTGGGCGGGCTGCTCGCCGAGCGACTGGGTAGGGTCCCGCTGCCGGGGGCCGAAGCCGAGGTCGCCGGTCTTCGGCTGTTCGCCGAAGGGGGCAAGGACCGCCGCGGCCGGATGCGGATCACGTCCGTGGTCGTCCGGCCGTCGTCGGCGCGCCCGCGCACCCGCCCGCCCCAGCCCGAAGAGCACGACAGGAGAGTCGAACATGCCTGACCTCGACGCCGAGGACCAGAAGCTGGTCACGCTGGCCCGTTCGGCCCGCGCGCGGACCGGCGCGGACGAAGGCGCCGCGGTCCGCGACACCGACGGCCGCACCTACGCCGCGACCACCGTCGACCAGCCTTCGTTCCAGCTCACCGCGCTGCAAGCGGCCGTCGCCGCCGCTTTGTCCAGCGGCGCCGAAGGACTCGAAGCCGCCGCTGTGGTCACCGCCGACGCGCTGGTCGCCGAGGCGTCCGTGAACGCGGTCCGCGACGTCGCGAAGATGGCGCCGATCGTCCGCGCCGACCCGTCCGGCGCCGTGGTCGAGGTGCAACGCCCGTGACCGAGCCGCACCGTTCCGGATTCGCGTGCTTCGTCGGCCGCCCCAACGCGGGCAAATCGACGCTCACCAACGCGCTCGTCGGCACGAAGGTCGCGATCACCTCCAGCAAACCGCAGACCACCCGGCACGCGATCCGCGGCATCGTGCACCGCGACGACGCGCAGCTGGTGATCATCGACACGCCCGGTCTGCACCGCCCGCGCACGCTGCTCGGCCAGCGGCTCAACGACGTCGTGCACGAGACCTGGTCCGAAGTGGACGTCGTCGGGTTCTGCGTGCCCGCCAACGAGAAGATCGGCCCCGGCGACCGGTTCATCGCCGCCGAGCTGAAGAAGATCGCCCGGCGCACCCCGGTGCTCGGCGTCGTCACCAAGACCGACCTGGTGAAGCCGGACCAGATCGCCGAGCAGCTGGTCGCGCTGCAAGAGGTGATGGAGTTCGCCGACCTCGTGCCGGTGTCCGCTGTGGACGGTTTCCAGGTGCAGACCGTTGCCGATCTGCTGGTGCAGCGGCTGCCCGAGGGACCGCAGCTGTACCCGGGCGGCGAACTGACCGACGAGCCCGAGCAGATCCTCGTCGCGGAGCTGATCCGCGAAGCCGCGCTCGAAGGCGTCCGCGACGAACTGCCGCACTCGATCGCGGTGACTGTCGAGGAAATGCTCCCGCGCGAAGACCGCGACGACCTCATCGACATCCACGCGCTGCTGTACGTGGAACGCCCCAGCCAGAAGGGGATCATCCTGGGGCACAAGGGCGAACGGCTGCGCGAGGTCGGCGCGACCGCGCGCAAGCACATCGAACGGCTGCTGGGCACGAAGGTGTATCTCGACCTGCACATCAAGGTGGCCAAGGACTGGCAGCGCGACCCGAAGCAGCTGCGCCGGCTGGGTTTCTGACCGGTTCCGATCGTGTCCGGCGGCGCGGGCGGGTAGCGTCGGGCCGAACCGCACCCGATTTGTCCAGGGGGACCGCATGACCGGCCCGTATCCGCCGCAGGGCCCGTACCCTCCGTCGTACGGCTATCCGCCGCAGTACCCGCCGCCGCCGGACAGCAACCTGGTGTGGGCGATCCTGGCGACCGTGTTCTGCTGCCTGCCGCTGGGGATCGTCGCGATCGTCAAGGCCAGCCAGGTGAACACCTTGTGGTATCAGGGATACGCGGCCGAGGCGCACCGCGCGGCGGACGAGGCGCGCAAGTGGGCGATGTGGTCGGCGATCAGCATCGCCATCCTGATCGGGCTGTACGTGATCGTCGCGCTCGTCGTCCTGCTGATCGCCGGGAGAGCGATCTGGTGGCTGCATTGAGCACCGTCTCACCGGACTGCCGGCGCGCGGAACCCGTGCGGTGGCAAGGGCTCTCGCCGGTCCCGCGGCCGCGGCGGGCGGGATCGGCCTGGCGTGCGCCGCGGTGTGGCTCGGCGATCCGACCACGCCCGGCGGCCCGCTCCCGGTGTGCCCGACGAAGCTGCTTTTCGGGATCGACTGCCCCGGCTGCGGCGGGATGCGCATGGCCTACAGCGTGCTGCACGGCGATTTTTCCGCGGCAGTGCACTACAACGCGGTGGCTTTGGTGTTCGTCGCGCTGTTCGCGTGGAGCGGTTTCGCTTGGACCGCCGGACGGCTGCGCGGCCGGACGATGCGGTCCTGGCTGCACTGGCGCCGGACGCCGCACGTCGTCGCGGTCGTGTTCGTGCTGTGGTTCGTCGTGCGCAACATCCCGTTCGCGCCGTTCACCAGCCTGTCCGTCTGAGTTAGCCTCGTTTTCGCTGTCCCCGGAACCGGTCCGGCCGCCGTCGCGTCCCACGCGTCACCCGATGCGGACACCTGCTCGGCTCAGCCCAGGTGGACGAGGTACGCTCCCGCGCACTGGCGTGTCCGCGCAAGCCGCGATCAGCGCGCGCCCGCCGAGACCACGAACGAGGGGGACACTCGATGACCTATCCCTACGGCCAGCCCGGCGGCCCGCCTCAAGGCGGACCGTCGTTCGGCGCGCCGCCGGGACAGCAGGCACCGGGCGGCTACCCCCAGCCAGCCGGATTCGGGCAGCCGTCCGGTCCCGTCTACGCGGACTGGGGCCAGCGCGCCGGCGCCTATCTCATCGATTTCGCCCCGCTGCTCGCCGGGATGCTGATCGCCGTGCTCGTGTCGCTGGTCTCGGGCGTCGCGGGCACGATCGTCTACCTGCTGGCGATTCTCGGCAATCTCGCCTGGACGGTCTTCAACCGCTGGATCAACGGCGGGAACACCGGCCAGTCGCTGGGCAAGCGGATCGTCGGCGTCAAGCTCGTCAGCGAGGCCACCGGCGAGCCGATCGGGGCCGGGATGGCGTTCGTCCGCGACGTCGCGCACGCGCTGGACAGCATGGCGTTCGCCCTCGGCTTCCTGTGGCCGCTGTGGGACGACAAGGCGCAGACGTTCTCGGACAAGATCCTCAGCACCGTTGTGGTGCCCGCCGGGCCCGCGCCTTCCGGTGCGCCGGGCGGCGGATTCGGGCAGCCGGGCGGATTCCCGGGCCAGCCCGGCGGGTTCGGGCAGCCTGGCCAGCCGGGCGGGTTCCCGGGCGCCGCGCCGGGATTCGGCCAGCCGGGAGGGTTCCCGGGGCAGCCGGATGCCGCGCCGCAGCCTGTATTCGGTCAGCCGGGCGGTTTCGCCGGTCAGCCGGGCGCCGCACCGGGATTCGGGCAGCCCGCCTCGGGCGGGTTCCCCGCGCAGCCGAACGCCGGATTTCCCGCCGCACCAACCGGATTCGGGGCTCCGCAACCAGGATTCGGCCAGCCGCCGGTCCCGGGAACCCCGCCGCGGCAAGGATTCGCGCAGCCGGGCGTCCCGCCGCAGCCCGCGTTCGGGCAGCCGGGACAGCCGCAGCCCGGCCAGCCGCAGCCGGGGTTCGGGCAGCCGCCCGCCGCGCCGGGTGTGGGCGGATCTCCGCAGCAGCCGGGCCCCACGGCGTTCGAGCAGCCCGAGCCGACCCAGGTCGTGCGCCCGGCCGCGCCCCGGCAAGCACCGTCCGAAGCCTTCGGCGCCGCCGAACGCACCCAGGTCGTGAAGCCGGCGGACGAGCCGGAAGCGACGCAGATGATCAAGCCGGAGACACCGGAGCCCGGTCCGGCACAGTCCTGATCCGCACCGGATCACGGTTAGCACGGTAAGCACGAGAAACTCGGGGGAACCCAGATGACCAATCCCTACGGCCAGCCCCAGCAGCCCCAGCAACCCTACGGCGGCCAGCCGCAGCAGCCCTACGGCCAGCAGCCGTACCCGCAGTCCGGCGCGACGCCGGCGCAGCCGTACCCGCAGCAGCCCTACGGCCAGCCCGCGCCGTACGGCCAGCCCGCCTACGGCGGCGCGCCCGGCGGCGACATGAGCGCCATCAAGGACTACAAGGGCTGGGCGATCGGCTGCATCTTCCTGATGTGGATCGTCGCGATCTTCGCGATCATGAAGTCGAACGAAGTCCAGACGTACAAGATGCAGGGCAACTACGCGATGGCCCAGCAGGCGTCGCAGACGACGCGCACGCTGTGCCTGGTCGCCACCATCATCGGCG
The DNA here is from genome assembly GCF_055633755.1 of Amycolatopsis sp. NPDC114484. NCBI lineage: Bacteria > Bacillati > Actinomycetota > Actinomycetes > Pseudonocardiales > Pseudonocardiaceae > Amycolatopsis > Amycolatopsis sp. NPDC114484. Next base: position 156,624 of record NZ_JBVKDQ010000018.1, read on the forward strand.
CGCTCGCCTGGGTGTTCGCGATCATCATGATCATCATCAGCCTCGTGGCCGCGTCCGAGGTGCACAGCTACTACTGCACCGGCAGCTACTGCTGAACCAGGGCGCCCCGCCCCGGCATCGCCTCCGAAGTGGGACGATGTCGGGGTGGTGAACCTCTACCGCGACACCGGGGTGGTGCTGCGCACGCACAAGCTGGGCGAGGCCGACCGGATCGTCACCCTGCTCACGAGGCGGCACGGCAAGGTCCGGGCCGTCGCGAAGGGCGTGCGGCGCACGTCGTCGCGGTTCGGAGCTCGGCTGGAGCCGTTCGGGCACGTGGACGTGCAGTTCTATCCCGGACGGTCGCTCGACGTCATCACCCAGGTCGAGACCGTCGACGCGTTCGCCCTGCCTCTGGTGGCCGACTACCAGCGCTACACCGCGGCGTCCGCGATCGCGGAGACCGCGGACCGGCTTTCGGCTGAAGAGGGCGAACCGGTCCTGAAGCTGTACCTGCTGGTCGTGGGCGCGTTGCGAGCCCTGGCCGGCGGACAGCGAGACGCGTCGCTGGTGCTCGACGCGTTTTTCCTCCGGGCCATGGCCTACGCCGGCTGGGCCCCGGCGATCACCGAATGCGCCCGCTGCGGCCTGCCCGGCCCGCACGCCGCGTTCAACATCGCCGCGGGCGGCTCGATGTGCCCGGACTGCCGCATCGCCGGCTCGGTGCATCCCGCGCCCGAGGTGCTGACCCTGCTGAACGCGCTGCTGCAGGGGGAGTGGGCGGTCGCCGAATCGTCGCCGGGGATCACCCGCCGGGACGCGTCCGGCCTGGTCGCGGCGCATCTGCAGTGGCATCTGGAACGGCAGCTGCGGTCGCTTCCGCTCGTGGAGCGGCGTGCCCGGGAGGCCGCCGGGCCGGGCCCAGTAGGGTCGGCCGGGTAGAAAATCCATTCTTCAGGAGGCCGGGAGTGCTGCGCAGGGGACGGGAGACCCGCTCGGCGGGGTACGAGCTGCGGGCGCCGGAGCCGCACGCCTCCGGGGCGAAACCGCCGGAGATCCCGGCGGACCTGGTGCCGAAGCACGTCGCGCTCGTCATGGACGGCAACGGCCGCTGGGCCAACCAGCGCGGCCTGCCTCGGATCGAGGGCCACAAGCGCGGCGAGGCCGTGATGATCGACGTCGCGAGCGGCGCGGTCGAGATCGGCGTGAAGTGGCTGTCGGTGTACGCGTTCTCGACGGAGAACTGGAAGCGCAGCCCCGAGGAAGTGCGGTTCCTGATGGGCTTCAACCGCGACACCATCCGCCGCCAGGTCGACTACCTCGGTTCGATCGGCGTGCGCATCCGCTGGGCCGGGCGGCGGCCGAAGCTGTGGGCCAGCGTGATCAAGGAACTGCAGGTCGCCGAAGAGAAGACGAAGAACAACACCAAGCTCAACATGACGATGTGCGTCAACTACGGCGGCCGGGCCGAACTGGGCGACGCGATGCGCCGGATCGGCCAGGACGTCGCGGCGGGGAAGATCAACCCGGACAAGATCGACGAGCGCACCATCGGGAAATACCTGTACCAGCCGGAAATGCCGGACGTCGACCTGTTCCTCCGGCCGTCGGGGGAGCAGCGGACGTCGAACTTCCTGGTGTGGCAGTCGGCGTACGCGGAGATGGTCTACCAGGACACGCTGTTCCCGGACTTCGACCGGACGCACCTGTGGCAGGCGTGCCTCGACTTCGCGAAGCGCGACCGCCGGTTCGGCGGCGCGGTGGACCAGGCAGGGAGCACGAAATGAGCACCGCGGAAGCCGCCGAGACCGGCGCACTGCTCACCCGGGCGCGCGAGGCGCTGGAACGCTACCTGGAAGTCCACGTCGACGACGACGGCGCGATCACGTTTTCCCACGCGGACGTCCCGTGCGTCATCCAGGCCACCCGCCTCGCCGACGGGCTGACGGTCCTCAGCCTGACCTGCGTCGTGGCCTGGGACCTGCCCGACGACCCGGCCCTCGCGGTCGCGGTCGCGGAGCGGGCCGGACAGGGGTTGTTCGGGACTTTGGGCGTCGGCCACACCGATCGCGGGATGGACGTGACGCTGCGGTACGCGTTCCCGGCGGAGGGGATGGACCCGTCGCCGCTGGGGACGTTGCTGATGCTGGTGGTTTCTACGGCGTCGCAGTTGCGGACCGAGCTGCCTGGTGTGGAGGCCTGAGCCGGGTTTCGGTTGGGCGCGGCGTGTTGTTGCTTGCCTGGCGTGGAGGCCTGAGCCGAGTTTTCGCCTGAACAGCGGCGTGATGGTTCTCCGGCGGATCTCCCTGGCCAAACTTCGCGATGTAGCCCGTCCCGCTGCTTTTGTGGTTTTGCCGCGGGATTCCGCGTTCGCGATCGCTTCGGCGTCCGCGTCTGAGGTCTTGCCGTTTGCTCGAAACGATGCCTGGCCGCGGACCTCTCGCTACCGGCTGTTCTGCTGGTCGCGTCGGAGGTCCGTTCCGTATTCGCCCCGTCCGCCTCGCGCCTGCACGGTTCCCCCTTGGCCTTCTCCGTCCAAGCCGCGCCACCGCCCGTCCGATTCCGCCCCTTCCTCCCTCCCAATCGGGTGACATTCACGCAAAACCGGCGCGAGGGGTCCCCTCGCGACACCGGCGGCTGGGGTTCTGTCGGACCCGGCTGGCATCATCGCCTTCGTGGAAACCCTTTCCAACAACGCCGCCGAGGAGCGCCCCCGCACGCGGCGGTTCAGGATCAGCTCCATCGAGATCCTGTGCGCCGTGCTGCTGGTCGCCGTCCTCGCGCAAAGCAAGCTCCAGGACCTCTTCGACGTGGCCGCGCTGCGCACCGGGTCCACCGTGTTCGTCGCGGTGTGCGTGCAGGCGCTGCCGTTTCTCGTGCTCGGCGTGCTGATCAGCGGAGCGATCGCCGCGTTCGTGCCCGCCCGTGCGCTGGAACGGGTGCTGCCGAAGAAAGCGTCGGCCGCGGTCGGCGTCGCCGGGCTGGCCGGAGTCGCCTTGCCCGGCTGCGAATGCGCGTCGGTTCCCGTCGCGCGCCGGTTGATCGGCCAAGGCGTCGCACCCGCCGCCGCGCTCACCTTCCTGCTCGCCGCGCCCGCGGTGAACCCGGTGGTGCTGGTGGCCACCGCGGTCGCGTTCCCCGGCCGCCCGGAAATGGTGTTCGCGCGGTTCGCCGGCTCGCTCGCCACCGCGATGGCGATGGGCTGGATCTGGGCCCGCTGGGGCAAACTCTCGTGGATCACCGAACGAGCGCTGCGCCGGCTGCCCGACGTCCAACCAGGACAGCGATGGCGGGTCTTCGCCGAAACCGCCCGCACCGATCTCGTCGAAGCCGGCGGATTCCTCGTCCTCGGCGCGCTGATTTCCGCGTCCCTCAACGTTCTCGTGCCCGCGAAGTGGTTCGAAGTGCTGTCCGGGCAGATCATCGTCGGCGTCGTGGTGATGGCGGTGCTGGCCGTGGTCCTCGCGCTGTGCAGCGAGGCCGACGCGTTCGTCGCCGCCTCCCTCACCGCCGTGCCGTTGCTGCCGAAACTGGTGTTCCTGGTGGTCGGTCCCGCCGTCGACGTCAAGCTTTTCGCCTTGCAGACAGGCACTTTCGGCCGATCCTTCGCCGCCCGGTTCGCCCCGGTCACCTTCGTGGTGGCGATCGCCTGCGGCACCATCGCCGGCGTGCTCTTCCTCGGAGGCGTCCGATGAGGCGCGAAACCCAAAACGTGCTGCTGATCCTCCTGGGCGGCGCCCTGGTGAAGATCGCGCTCAACGGCGACTACCTGCGCTACGTGAAACCAGCCCAGCAACCATGGATCATCGCCGGTGGCGCGGTCATGCTGGTGCTGGGCGCGACAGCCATCATCCGCGACATCACGGCCGCCCGCGCCGCAGCGAAAGCAGCCCAAGAGCTCGCAGGGGACACCGAACACCCAGACGCACACGGCCACCACCATCACCCGGCGCGCTCAGCGTGGCTGCTGGTCGTCCCGGTACTAGCCGTTTTCCTCGTCGCCCCGCCCGCTCTCGGCGCGGATTCGGTCACCCGCACCGAAGCGCGCCTGCCCGCGAGCGCCGCGACCACGTCGGCAGCCGCGTTCCCGCCGCTACCCGCCGGAGCGGTAGTGCCGATGGCGATGAACGAGGTAGTCACGCGCGCGGGCTGGGACGCCAACGGCACCATGAACGGACGCACCGTCGAAGTCTCCGGATTCGTCGTCCACGCCGGAGGCCAAACCCTGTTGGCCCGCCTGGTCATCAGCTGCTGCGCGGCCGACGCGGCCCCCGTCACCGTGCACCTCAAAGGCGGTGCCGCCGACCGCTTCCCGAGCGATACGTGGCTGCGCGTCGCGGGCCAGATCGTCCCGGGCACCGCGACCCAAGCCAACAGCTACACACCGGACCTGGTCCCGGTGACAGTCGAGCGGATCACCGCGCCGAAGGATCCGTATGAATACTGAAAGGAGCAACGCCTCCGACCCCTCAGCCGCGACCGCCTCGGAACGAGCACCGCCGCGGCAACCTACCCGGTGCACCTGAGTCCGCCAGCTGATCCCGGAACGGTCCTGGGTTCGTGTGTTCGCTCAAGCCCCCGCAGCTTGAGACGGCTCCCGAACGGAACCCGGCCGCGATCGGCCCGAGTGGCTCAGAGCTGCGAAACCCTGCGTTGCGAAACCCCGCAGCCAGACGGCCTCGCCGCGACTCCGCTCGCCCGGAACCGCGCCCCGACTCTCGCGACGAGCCGCCGCTCCGGCCGGCCCCGGAACCGTTCCGCCGCGGGACCCGGGTTGGGTCGCGTGCCCAGCGGTCCTGAGCCTCGGACTGAGCGCCCTGCGTGCCTAGCTAGCGGCCCTGAGAGTCGGACCGGGTCGCCTCGCGCGCCCGGCGGCCCCGAGAGCGGGACTGAGCGGCGGCATGCCCTACGGCCTTGAGTGTCGGGCTGAGGGGCTTGCGTGCCCAGCGGCCCCGAGTACCGGGTCGGCTCGCGCGCCCAGCTGGCCTGAGGGCTGGACCAGGTTGACTCGTGTGCCCGGCTGCCCTGAAGTGCCGGACTGAGTCGGCTCGCGTGCCCGGGTGGTCCAGAGCGCCGGACGAGGGTCAGCTCGAGTGCTCGGCGCAGGTGCCGGTGATCTCCACGGTGTGGCTGATCTCGGTGAACCCGTGGTCCGCCGCGATTTTCTCCGCCCAGCGTTCCACCGCCGGACCCTCGACCTCCACCGTGCGCCCGCACACTCGGCACACGAGGTGATGGTGGTGGTGCGACGAGCACCGGCGGTAGATCGCCTCGCCGGAGTCGGTGCGCAGCACGTCGATCTCGCCCGCCTCGGAGAGCGACTGCAGCGTCCGGTAGACGGTGGTCAGGCCGATGCCGTCGCCGCGCTTGCGGAGTTCGTCGTGCAGTTCCTGGGCCGAACGGAAGTCGTCGACAGTGCTGAGCAGGTCGACCACCGCCGCACGCTGCTTCGTGGAACGCCGGCCGGGCACCGGGACCGGTTTGGGGACCGAGGACATCGTCACTTCCCTTCCTGCACGTGGGCGACAGCGTCGACGACGATGTGCGCCAGGTGATCGTCCACCAGCCGGTAGACGACCTCGCGACCGCGCCGCTCGCCCTGCACCACGCCCGCGGTCTTGAGGACGCGCAGGTGCTGGCTGATCAACGGCTGGGCGACGTCGAGTTCGTCCACGAGCTCGTGCACGCACCGGTCCGCCTCCCGCAACTGCAGCACGATAGCGATCCGCACCGGAGCGGCGAGCGCCCGGAGCAGTTCGCCCGCGTCGGCGAGCACGCCCGGGGGAAGAACCGCCGGTCCGGAACCGGGGGACCGGCTGGCTGAACCGCCCGCTCGGCCCGCGTGGGCGGCGTCCGCGCCGTCCGCATGGACTGCGTCCGCTCGGCCCGTATGGACGGCGTCTGCTCCGCCCGCGTCGATGGCGTCCGCTTCGCCCGCGTCGACGGGATGCGGCGGGTCCGCAGGAGGCTCCGCCTGTCCGCCGCCGAGCGGCTCGTCCGCGCGCGCAGAAGCGACGTGCCCGGCCGGGGCCGAGCTCGCGGCATCCGCGCCCGCGTGCTCCGCGAGAGTCGCGCCCGTGGACGTATCTGCTGCAGTTGTCTTGTCCACGGCAGCGTTCTTCATCAAGGCCTCGGAGTTCCTGGTCGTCGCCGGATCCGGGGCGGCCGAGCTGGCCGCGGCCGGACCGCTGTGTTCTGCGGACGCGTTCTCAGCCGCTGCCGAGCCTGCCGCAGCCGGACCCGATGAGCCCTCGGAGCCCGCCGCGGCCGAATCCGGCGAGCCCCCTGAGCCCGCTGCAGCCGAGTCCGGCAGGCCGTCGGAGCCCGCTGCAGCCGAACCCGATGAGTCCTCGGAGCCCGCCGTGGCCGAATCCGGCGGGCCCTCAGAGCCCGCCGCAGCCGATGAGCCCCCCGAGCCCGCCACAGCCGAACCGCCCGCACCCGGAGACCCAGCCCCCGGGCCGTCGGACAGGGCGCTCGAAGGTGCCGATGTCATCGCTGCCTCCACTCGCGTCCCGCCGCCCGCCTCGGCTTGCCACCGTCCCGGGCGCGGCACGGGGCGAACCGTGGCCTGTCCGGGGGCGGCGTTTCCGAAGCCGGATGTCATTGCCGATAACCTTCGCCGCCATCGTAGTGTTCCCTTCCCCGGGCCCGGTGATCGCCGGGTCGCGCGGGGACTAGCCTTCCGCGTGACCCGATCGGGTGAGTTCGGGAAGATTTGGCTTGTCGGCTTCGCAAGTCGTGGCGGACGGTGCAAGGTTGTCGCGGGGGCGTTTCGTCGCGTCTCGTACAGTGGCGGATCGCTCGGGGTTGCCGGAGGGCAGTGGGGAGACATGACTCGTTTCGTGACGAAGGCCGCGGTGGCGGCCCTGGTGGCGCTTCCCGCCCTGGCTCCGGCCGCCGCGGCGCAGGCCCCGGCCGGACAGGCCCCGACCGGGCAGGCCGTTGACGAGAAGACCGGGCCGGTGTCGTTCGCCAACGTGGCGTCGGTCCGCCTCGGCGGCGATCCGCAGCACGGCGGCGCGCTGATCACCGAGACCCAGCGGTCCCCGCTCACCCCTGGCCAGTCGCAGCTCGGCACGGACCGGGTGGCGGTGCCGAAGAACGACGGCGAGCGCAACACCTTCGGCCCGAACTACGAGATCGACCTCGGCAAATACGGGGACAGCTCGGCCAGCCCGTACCCGGCCGGCGTCGCGAGCCGCGACCACCAGGTCGTCGCCGCGCTGCAGACCACCCACGTGCCGACCGCGGTCGCGGAGACGAACTACGCGCTGCGCGACAACGGCCGCAAGAAGCTCAAGCAGCTCGACAACACGATGCTGGTCCTCGAAGGCGCGCGCAGCTCGGTCGACTGCTCCGGCCCCGGCAAGGCCACCGGCTCCACCACGGCGGCCCGCGTCTGGGTGCGCGGCGAGGACGACGCGCTGAAGCAGGTCGCGATGCCCGCCACCGGCACGCTCAGCGTCACCGGCCTCAAGATGGGCTCGCCCACGAGCGTGCCGCAGAGTGACCCGGCGAAGACCACCTCGGACGTCGTCGTTTCCCGCGTTTCCGCGTTCGACCAGCTGATCAAGCAGGACGGCTGGCGCTCCGGCGACGTCACCGCGCAGGCGGGCTGGCGCGTCGAGATCACCACGCACGCGCGCGACGCCAAGGACACCAAGCTGAGCGACGTGCAGACCACGATGGTGCTCGGCGGCGTCAGCTGCTCGATCCCGAAGAACTTCGTCGCCGTGGCCGGCAACGGCTCGGGCACCGGGGGCACGGTGCAGCAGCCCTCGGTGCCCACCGAGGTCCCGGCCGGTTATCTCGGCGCTCAGGCCGCCGCGCCGTCCGACGATCTGCGCCTGCCGCTCGGCTTCGGCCTGCTCGGCGGCGGCCTGCTCTTCGGCGCGGCCGCGATCGTGCTCGGCCGGCGCCGCGCGGCGCGGGTCGTCCGTTCCCGCAGCGAGTAGGCCGTGCCGCGCACCGTGCTGACGGTCGCGTCGGCGGTGATCGCCGTCCTGGCGATCGCGGCCGGCGTGATCGTCTTGACCTGGGTGCCCGCCTCGAACCCGGCCGTCGTGGCCGACCCGCCGCCCGGCTCGCTGCCGGGCGAGGACGGCGCACCCGCCGAACTGCCCTCGGACGGCCAGGCGATCGGCCTGCAACGCCCCGGCAGCATCCGGCTGCCCGACGGCTCCGAGGCCCGGCTGAAGCGCACCGAGATCACCGAGAAAGGCATCCTGCCGATCCCGCGCGGCCTCAGCGACGCGGCGTGGTGGGGAGCCCGCCTCGGCGCGACACAAGGCGCGGCAGTGCTGTCCGGGCACGTCAACTGGGCGGGCGCGAAGGGTCCCTTCGACGACCTGTGGCGCGTCCACACCGGCGACAACGTCAGCATCGTCGACGCGTCGGGCGGCCGTTGGCTCTACCGCGTCACCGGCGCGACGACGATCCCGAAGGAACAACTGCCCGCGCAGGCCCCCGGCTGGTTCGCCCAGACCGGCCCGCACCGTCTGGTCCTGGTCACCTGCGGCGGCGACTACGTCGGCGGCACCGAGGGCTACGACGAGAACCGGATCGTCACGGCGGATCTGGTTTCCCGGCCGGACTGAGCAGTCCGCGAAGACCGGCAGAACGCTCCGGCCAGCCCGGCGAAAGTCCGTGCAACCCCATCGCCGCCCCACCGCATGTCTCCCCAGAGAAACCTCCAGACCAGGGGAGCACGATGCAGGGGACACAGGTCCAACCAGCACGCAAACGCGGCGCACTGATCGTCGTGGCCGCCGTCGTGGCAGTGGCGGCCGTCATCGCCGCGGTGCTGATTTTCTTTACCGGCAATGACAACGTGGCGCAGCCGCAGCAGCAGACCGGCACCGCGCAGGCCGGCGCCGGCCAGGCCGGAAGCAGCCAGGCCGGGAACACCCAGCCGGACCCCGGACAGACCCCCGGCACCGTCAAGCTGCCCGGCGGCGGGCAGGCGAAGCTGATCCCGGAGGAGGTCGGCGCGGACGGCGCGCTGCCGATCCCCAAGAGCCTCTCCGAAGCGGCCTGGTGGGGATCCGGTGTCGGGGCCGCCCAAGGCGTCACGCTGCTGTCCGGGCACGTCAACTGGGCCGGCAAGACCGGGCCGTTCCAGGAACTCTGGCGGATGAAACCCGGCCAGCTCGTCACCGTCACCGACGCCGCGGGCAAGCAGTGGGACTACAAGATCGACGAGGCGCGCACGATCCACAAATCGGATCTCGCCGCCGAATCCGCGAAGCTCTTCGACCCCGAGGGCCCGCACCGGCTGGTGCTCGTCACGTGCGGCGGCGACTACGTGGGCGGCCAGGAGGGCTACGACGACAACCGGGTCGTGACGGCCTCGCCGGTCACCCGTTCGTGACCTCCGACCTGCGCGGAGGCCCCGGGGACCGGCCGGATACGCTGGACCTTCAAGTCCGATAACCGTCCCCGCATGCGTCCGGAGCGTGGAGTGCCCGCCAATACCATCGAAACCGTCGTCAGTCTGTGCAAGCGCCGTGGCTTCGTCTTCCCGTCGGGAGAGATCTACGGCGGCACCAGGTCGGCGTGGGACTACGGGCCGCTCGGCGTTGAGCTGAAGGACAACATCAAGCGCCAGTGGTGGAAGACCGTCGTGCAGGGCCGCGAGGACGTGGTCGGCATCGATTCCTCGGTCATCCTGCCGCGCCAGGTGTGGGTCGCCTCGGGGCACGTGAACGTGTTCACCGACCCGCTGATCGAGTGCCTTTCGTGCCACAAGCGGTTCCGTGCCGACCAGCTCGCCGAGGACTTCGAGGCGCGCACCGGCAAGACCACCACCGAGGACGACCTGTCCGAGGTGCCGTGCCCGAACTGCGGCACCCGCGGCAAATACACCGAGCCGCGCGACTTCAACATGATGCTGAAGACGCACCTCGGCCCGGTCGAGACCGAGGAAGGCCTGGCCTACCTCCGCCCGGAGACCGCGCAGGGCATCTTCGTCAACTTCCTCAACGTGCAGACCGCCTCGCGCAAGAAGCCGCCGTTCGGCATCGGCCAGATCGGCAAGTCCTTCCGCAACGAGATCACGCCGGGCAACTTCATCTTCCGCACGCGCGAGTTCGAGCAGATGGAGATGGAGTTCTTCGTCGAGCCGGGCGAGGACGAGACCTGGCACCAGTACTGGATCGACGCGCGCACCGAGTGGTACAAGGACCTCGGCATCAAGCCGGAGAACCTGCGCCACTTCGAGCACCCGAAGGAAAAGCTCTCGCACTACGCGAAGCGCACCGTCGACATCGAGTACCGGTTCGCGTTCAACGCCGGGCAGGAGTGGGGCGAGCTGGAAGGCATCGCCAACCGCACCGACTTCGACCTGACCACGCACTCGAACCACTCGGGCGTGGACCTGTCGTTCTTCGACCAGGCGTCGGGCCAGCGCTACCGGCCGTTCGTGATCGAGCCCGCCGCGGGCGTCGGCCGGTCGATGATGGCGTTCCTGGTCGACGCGTTCGACGAGGAAGAGGTGCCGAACGCCAAGGGCGGCACCGACAAGCGCACCGTGCTGCACCTCGACCCGCGGCTCGCGCCGTTCAAGGCCGCGGTGCTGCCGCTGTCGCGCAACGCCGACCTGTCGCCGAAGGCGCGCGACCTGGCCGCGCGGCTGCGCAAGCACTGGAACGTCGACTTCGACGACGCCCAGGCGATCGGCCGCCGTTACCGCCGCCAGGACGAGATCGGCACGCCGTACTGCGTCACGGTCGACTTCGACACGCTCGAGGACAACGCCGTGACGGTCCGCGAGCGCGACAGCATGAGCCAGGAGCGCATCTCGATCGACCAGGTCGAGTCGTACCTGGCCGGTCGACTGCTCGGCTGCTGACCGCCGCGAAAACCCCTCCGGACGGCCCTTTCCCGCACTGCGGGGGAGGGCCGTCCGGCTTTTCGCCCCCGGCGCCCCTGACACCTGTCACGGTCGGGTCGTGACGCTCGGCCTGCGTGCCGGCCGCCTCGGCGCGGCACGCTTCAAGCCATGGACAACACACAGGAAATCGCGGCGGGGGCGGCGATCCGGCTGGGCGGGATCGCGAAGCGCTACGGCGACGTGCGCGCGGTCAAGCACGTCGACCTGACCATCGCGCCGGGGGAAGTGGTGGCGCTGCTCGGACCCAACGGGGCGGGCAAATCGACCACGGTCGACATGATTCTGGGGCTCACCGAACCCGACGAGGGCACCGTTTCGGTGTTCGGCCAGACGCCCGCCGGCGCGGTGCGCGCGGGGATGATCGGCGCGATGCTGCAGGGCGGCACGCTACTGGACGACCTGACCGTGCGCGAAACCGTCGGCCTCGTCGCGAAACTGCACCGCCGTCCGATGCCGGTGCGCGACGCGCTGCGCAGCGCGGGCGTCGAGGACATCGCCGACCGGCGGGCCAACAAGCTTTCCGGCGGGCAGAAGCAGCGCGTGCGGTTCGCGGTCGCTCTGGTGTCCGACCCCGATCTGCTCGTGCTCGACGAGCCGACCGCGGCGATGGACGTCGGCAGCCGCCGCGAGTTCTGGAAGTCGATGTACTCGTTCACCGACACCGGCCGCACCGTGCTGTTCGCGACCCATTACCTGGAAGAGGCCGAGGAATTCGCCGACCGGGTGGTGCTGATGCGCGCCGGGGAGATCGTCGCCGACGGGTCCGTCGCGCAGGTCCGCGCTTTGGCCGGCGGCCGCACCATCCGCGCGGTGCTTCCGGCCGGGATCACCGACGAGCTGGTCTCGGCGCTGCCCGCGGTCACCTCCTTCGAACTGCGCGGCGAACGCGTCGCACTGTCCAGTTCGGACTCCGACACCACCTTGCGCGCGCTGCTCGCCGCGGTCCCGGCCGTGCACGACATCGAGATCGGCGCGGTCGGCCTCGAAGGCGCGTTCCTTTCCCTGACCTCCGACGAAACGGAAGAAGCAGTCCGATGAACCCCGCCTACCTGGTCGTCGAAACCCGCAGGCTGTTCCGCTCGCCGCGGTTCCTGATCTTCGTCGTGGCCTTCCCGGTCCTGATGTTTTTGTTGCAGGCCACGGTGTTCACCGACAAGTCCGCGCCGGACCACGTCGCGGTCGCGGGCGTGCTCATGGTCAACATGATGACGTTCGGCACCTTCGCCGCGGCCACCACGAACGGCGCCCGGCTCGCGATCGAGCGGGCGGGCGGCTGGCAGCGGCAGCTGCGGCTGACCCCGCTGTCCGGCGCGGGCTACCTCGGTGGCAAAGCGCTGTCCGGGATGCTCGCCGGGCTGCCCGCGCTGATCCTGGTCCCGGCCATCGCCGCGTTCTCCCAGGGCGTGCACCTCGACCCGGCGGGCTGGCTGCGGGTCTTCCTCGGGATCTTCCTCGGCACCGTTCCGCTGGTGCTGCTCGGACTCCTGCTGGGCCAGTTCGGCACACCGGAGTCGATGCAGCCGATCAGCATGATCGTCACGCTCGGCGTGGGTTTCCTCGGCGGGCTCTGGATCCCGCTGGAGGGCATGCCGTCCTGGATGCACGACGTCGCGCAGATCATGCCGACCTACTGGGTCCTCGGGCTGGTCCGGCCGGTGGTGACGGATCACCTGCTGGTGAGCTTGCCGACCGCGATCGGCGTGCTGGGCGCGTGGACGCTGGCGCTCGGGATTGTCGTGGTCAGGCGATACCGTAAGGACAGCGCCCGGGTTTGACCGGGCGGGGAGGGAAGAACGACGTGTGGCCACTCGGCCGGGAGGCGACGACCGGGAAACCGGCCCAGCGCCGGTACGCGCTCAACGACCGGGCGGCGTGGTGGGACGACCCGCTGCCGGAAGCACGGCGCGGTCCGAGCAAACCGGGCTGGGCGATCTTCTCGGCGGCGTTCCTGCTGCCCTTCCTGATCCCGGCGACCCGCGGGCTGTTCGAGGACCCCGGGCCGCTGTGGGCGCGGGTTCTGCTCGGCGTGACGATCTACGCCTACGCCGCCTGCTACGCGCTGTTCCCCGCGCTCTTCGGCAAGCCGCGGAAGGTGAAACTCTGGTTCGGCGGGGTCATGCTGGTGCTGGGCCTGCTGAGCGCGCTGCTCACCGACGCCAGCCCGTACGTCCTGCTCTACGCCACCGCGACGCTCGCCTTCCTGTTCCCGGCGGCCTGGGCGGTCATCTTCGACGGGTCGGCGCTGGGCCTGCTGGTGCTGGTGCTGCGTCTGCGAGGAGACCTCTCGGACCGGATCAGCGACGTGATCACGGTCGGCTCGGTCACGCTGGCGATGTTCTTCATGTCCAATCTGATCCGGGCGATCCGCAGGCTGGAGCTGGCCAACAAGGAGATCGCGACGCTCGCGGTGGCCAGCGAACGCGAGCGGGTCGCCCGGGACCTGCACGATCTGCTCGGGCACAGCCTCACCACGATCACGGTGAAGGCCGGGCTCGCCCGGCGGGTGCTGGAAAGCTCCGGCGACATCGACCGGGCGGTGCGGGAGATCCACGAGGTCGAAGGGCTGAGCCGGTCGGCGCTGTCGGATGTGCGGGCGACCGTGACGGAGTACCGGGAAGTGTCGCTGCCCGCGGAGATCGCGGGGGCGCGGGCGGCGTTGCGCGCGGCGGAGGTCGAGGCCGAGCTGCCGCACGCGGTGGACAACGTGCGCGCGGAGCTGCACAGCACGTTCGGCTATGTGCTGCGCGAGGCGATCACCAACGTGCTGCGGCATTCCGGCGCGAAATGGGTGAAGGTGCGGCTGGGCCGCGACTGGCTGGAGATCGAGGACGACGGCTGCGCGGCGGCGGACGTCACGCCCGGCAACGGATTGCGGGGACTGTCCGAACGGATGGGCGCGGTCGGGGGCACGTTGACGACGCGGGTGCGGCCCGGGGGAGGATGGGTCGTCCGGGCCGAGGCCCTGGAGCCGAGCCCGGACGGATCCGCCGTCGCGGTGCGGGCCGAACCCGCTGGAGGATTCGCGTGATCCGGGTGCTGCTGGCCGACGACCAGGCGATGGTGCGCGGGGCATTGGCCACCGTGCTCGGCCTGGAAGCCGACATCGAGGTCGTGGCCCAGGTCGGCAGCGGCGACGAAGTGGTGGCCGCGGCGAAGGAAACGGCGCCGGACGTGGCGCTGCTCGACGTGCAGATGCCCGGCATGGACGGCCTCACCGCGGCGGCCGAGCTGAAGACCGCGTTCCCGGCGTGCCGGGTGATCATCTGCACGACCTTCGGCCGCCCTGGCTACCTCGCGCGGGCCATGGCGGCGGGGGCGGCCGGGTTCGTGGTGAAGGACGCGCCGCCGGAGCAGCTCGTCGAGGCGGTGCGCCGAGTCCACAGTGGACTGCGCGTGGTCGACCCGGCGCTGGCCGCGGAGTCGCTCGCCACCGGAACCAGCCCGCTGACCGCCCGGGAACGCGAGGTGCTCAGCGCGGCCAAGGACGGGAGCACGGTCGCGGATATCGCGAAATCCCTTTTCCTGTCTGATGGAACTGTGCGAAACCATCTGTCGTCGGCGATCGGGAAGACCGGCGCGCGCACCCGCGCGGAAGCTGTGCGGTTGTCCGAGGAACGCGGCTGGCTTTAAGGACGCGCTCTCACGGCGAAGAACCCCGATGCGGCAGTGAACACGCCACCGCCGCATCGGGTGCGTTGGGGACGCACCCAATGCCACGGCACGCGAGCGCGTCGAAGGCCGCGGCGGGAGCGGGGAACGCACGCAGGCGGGCTCGAGGGACCCACTCAGAGTCGCATCGGGGTGCCTTCCCAGGACCGGACCGCGGCTCTGCGAGGATGGCCGCCATGGACGCGTGGACTGGACCCACTGCCGGAAACTGGGTGCGCCGCATCGTTTTCGGCGCGGTGCTGGCCCTCGTCGCGGTCATCGGGGGCACCGCGTTCCGCGTGTGGCAGGTCGCGCGCGAGAACGACCGGACCCCGGCGGACGCGATCGTCGTGCTGGGCGCCGCGCAGTACAACGGCAAGCCCTCGGAGATCTTTACCGCGAGGTTGGAGAAGGCGCGTCAGCTCTACGCCGACGGCGTTTCGAAGACCATCATCACCGCCGGCGGCAAGAAGACCCGCGACAACTTCACCGAGGCGACGGCGGGCGCGCGGTGGCTGACCAAACACGGCGTGCCGCCAACCGCGACGTTGCCGGTCGGCGAGGGCAATGACACCTTGCGCAGCCTCCGCGCGGTGGCCGATCAGGTGAAAGCGCGCGGCTGGCGTTCGGTGGTGCTGGTCAGCGATCCGTGGCACTCCTACCGGTCGCGGACGATGTCCGAGGACCTCGGGCTGGAGGCGTGGACCGCGCCGACGCACAGCGGTCCGATCGTGCAGGAGCGCTCGACGCAGGTCCGCTACATCTTCCGCGAAACCGGCGCGCTGCTGTTCTACGAGCTCACCAAGTCGCCCGCGGACGACCTGTTCGGCACGACGATGGGCTGAATTGTCGGTCCCCGCGCCTAAGCTGGCGGGGTGAGTGACGGCTACCGGGAGCACGACCGCGCCCGCGTGCTGGCCGAGGAACCCAAGGGCGCGGCGCTGGCCGGCGCGCGGCCGGACGGGCGCAGCGCGTTCGCCCGCGACCGCGCACGGGTGCTGCACTCCGCCGCGCTGCGCAGGCTGGCGGGCAAAACCCAGGTGGTCGGCCCGGGCGAGGGCGCGGAGGTCAGCGGCGCGCCGCGGACGCGGCTCACGCATTCGCTGGAGGTCGCGCAGATCGGCCGCGGCATCGCCGAGGAGCTGGGCGCGGACCCGGACCTGGTCGACACCGCGGGGCTGGCGCACGACATCGGGCACCCGCCGTTCGGCCACAACGGCGAACGCGCGCTCGACCAGGCGGCCCAGGCGTGCGGCGGTTTCGAGGGCAACGCGCAGACGCTGCGCATCCTCACGAGGCTGGAACCCAAGGCGGTCGGTCCCGACGGCGCGACGGCCGGGCTCAACCTCACCCGGGCGTGTCTCGACGCCGCCACGAAATACCCGTGGCCGCGCCGGTCCGGGGAACCGAAATACGGCGTGTACCCGGACGACACGACGGTGTTCGGCTGGATCCGCGAGGGCGCGCCGGGCCTGCGCCGGTGCCTGGAAGCGCAGATCATGGACTGGGCGGACGACGTGGCCTACTCGGTGCACGACGTCGAGGACGGGGTGCTGGCCGGCCGGATCCGGTTGCGGCTGCTGGCCGATCCGGAGGAACGCGCGGCGGTCGCCGAGGCCGCTTCCCGGCATTTCTCCACGCTTTCGGTGTCCACTTTGGAGGGTGCGGCGAAGGAGCTGCTCGACCTGCCGGTGCTCGCCGGGCTGGTGCGCGCGGAGCCGGACGGTTCGCTGCGCGCGCAGGTCGCGCTCAAGCGGCTCACCAGCGAACTCGTCGGACGGTTCGCCTCGGCCGCGGTCACCGGCACCCGCGCGGGCTACGGCGAGGGCCCGCTCACCCGGTACTCGGCGCGGCTGGCGGTGCCGGAGCAGGTCGGGGCGGAGGTGGCGCTGCTCAAGGCGCTGGCGCTGCGGTACGTGATGAGCGATCGCCGCCGGCTGGCGATGCAGGACGGGCAGCGGGAGGTGATCACCGAGCTGGTGGCGGCGTTGTGCCGGCGCGCGCCCGAGGCGCTGGATCCGCTGCTGGTGCCGGCGTGGGACGCGGCGTCCGACGACGCGGCGCGGTTGCGCGTGGTGGTGGACCAGGTGGCGTCGCTCACCGACGCGCAGGCCTACGAATGGCATCGATGGCACACCGGACGGCACGGAACGGCACCGCCTGCCGAACCGTGAGCCGCGGAACCACCCGTTCCGGTACGGTCGCCGCATGGCCCTGGACAGCCACCTCACCTTCACCCTGGCGTTGCACGGTGCGACCGCGCCCCCGGGAACCGACGCGTGTCTCTCGCCGTACTCGGCGGCGAGCGCGCTCGGTCTAGCCGAACAGGCCGCGCGCGGACGCACCGCGGAAGAACTGGCCGCTGTGCTCGGCCGCGACCAGAGCGGCCTGCTCCACGCCGCGGCTGAGCTGGGCGACAAGGCCCAGCTGGCCGTGGCGAACACGCTCTGGGCCTCGGACCTGATCACCGTCGAGGACAGCTTCCAGTCCGCACTCGTGCGCTGGCCCGGCGGCAAAGCCGAGACCGCGCCGTTCGAAACCGACCCCGAGGGCGCGCGCGAGCGGATCAACGCCGACGTGGACCAGACCACTCACGGGCTGATCCCGGAGCTGCTCCCCGAAGGCGCGATCCACCCGTACACGCGCGCCAGCCTGGTCAACGCGCTCTACCTGAAAACCGCCTGGCGGCACCCGTTCCCGGAGCACGCCACCGCGGACGCCGACTTCCACACCCCCGACGGCGTGCGTCCGGTGCCGACGATGCACCTGGACGAATCCGTCGGCTACGCGCACGAAAACGGCTGGCAGGTCGTCCGGCTGACCGCCGAGGGTGGCGTCGAGACGGTGATCCTGCTGCCGGACGGCGACCTCGAGAGCGCCGAATCCGCGCTCGGCGCGCAAGCGCTGCGCGGGCTGCTGGAAAGCCCGAAGCAGCACAAGATCCAGCTCTCGCTGCCCAAGGTCTCGCTCGACGTGCGCGCGGACCTCGAACGGGCGTTGCAGGGCCTCGGCGTCCGCGAGCTGTTCACCCAGGACGCCGACCTCACCGGCCTTACCCACGACCGGCCGTTGTGGGTGGACAGCATCCTGCACCAGGCCGTGCTGCGGCTGGACGAACAAGGTCTCGAGGGCGCGGCCGCCACCGCGGTCCAGATGCGCACCATGTCGCTCATCTCCGGCGACCCGCTCGAAGTCCGGATCGACCGGCCGTTCCTGCTGCTCGTTCGCCACGCCGAAACCGGTGCGGTGTACTTCTTCGCGCGGGTGGTGCGCCCCGCGTGAGCGTGTTCCGGCCCGAAGCAAACCCCGAAGCGAAACCCGAAGCACCGCCTCGCGAACCCGGCGCAGCCGCTGTCACCGCCGCCGAACCGCGGATGCGCCGGTCCTGGGCCGACGCCGGGATCATCGGCGCGTACCTGGCGTTCTCCGTGCTCCTGTTCGGCGGCCTGTGGGCCGACCTCGGCCAGGGCTACCTGTGGAACAGCGCGTCGGACCAGAACCTGTGGGAATGGTTCTTCGCGGTCACCGCGAAATCGGTGCAGCACCTGGAAAACCCGCTCGCCAGCGGTCTGCAGAACTACCCGCTCGGCGTGAACATGATGGCCAACACGGCCATGCTGGGCCTGGGCGTCCCGCTCACCCCGATCACGCTCGCCTTCGGCCCCACCGCCACCTGGGCGATCGCCCTCACCGGCAGCCTCGCCGGCAGCGCGGCGGCCTGGTACTGGGTGTTCTCGCGGCATCTCGTGCGGCACCGGGTGTCCGCGGCGATCGGCGGCGCGTTCGCCGGGTTCGCGCCGCCGATGATCTCGCACGCCAACGCGCATCCGAACTTCGTCGCGTGGTTCCTGCTGCCGTTCATCGCGCTCAAAGTGATCCAGCTGGCGCGGGGCGACCGCCCGGTGCGCAACGGGATCTGGCTCGGCGTGCTCACCGCGTACCAGATTTTCCTCGGCGAAGAGCCGCTGCTGATCTTCGCCCTCGGCTTCCTGATCTTCGCGGTCGCGTACTGCGCTTCGCGGCGGCGCGAGGTCAAGGCGATGGTGCGGCCGGTGCTGCTCGGCGGCGGCATCGCGATCGCGCTGACGCTGGTGGTCGTCGCGTTCCCACTGTGGTGGCAGTTCTTCGGCCCGGACAGCTACACCGGGCTGGAGCACGGCCAGGTCGGCAACGACACCGCCGCGATGACCCGGTTCGCGACCCAGTCGGTGTCCGGGCAGCCGGAGGCGGCCGCCGCGGTGTCGCTGAACCGCACCGAGGAGAACGCGTTCTTCGGCTGGCCGCTGATCGTGCTGATGGTCGTGATCACGGCGTGGCTGTGGCGCGAGGTCGTGGCCCGTTCGCTCGCGATCTCGATGTTCCTGATGGCCTGGCTTTCGCTCGGCTCCGAGATCACCGTGCTGCACGAGAACACCGGCGTGCCCGGGCCGTGGAAGCTGCTGGCGGACCTGCCGTTGTTCGAATCGCTGCTGGAATCGCGGCTGGCGATGGCGTGCGTGCCCGCGATCGGGGCGCTGCTGGCGATCGCCACCGACCGGGTGTTCACCGCGGCCGGGAAGGGCGAGCTGAAGCTGCCGGTGCGGCTGATCTGGCTCGGTGCGGTCGCGGCCGTGCTGCTGCCGATCGCGCCGACCCAGCTGCTCGTGCAGAAACGCCCGCCGACGCCCGCGTTCTTCGCCGACGGCACCTGGCAGACCTACGTCGCGCCCGGCGGGACCGTCGTGCCGGTGCCGCTGCCGAGTTCGGGGGAGTCGGAGCCGCTGCACTGGCAGATGGACGCCGGCCTGCGGTACGCGATGCCGGAGGGCTACTTCGTCGGTCCGCAGGGCCCGGACGACAAACGCGGCCGCTACGGCTCTTACCAGCGGCCGACCTCGACGCTGTTCGACCGGGTCCGCGACTCCAAGCAGGCGCAGGAGGTCACCGACGCCGACCGGAACCAGGCGATCGAGGACCTGCGCTACTGGAACGCCAGCGTGCTCGTGCTGATCCCGCGCGCGCACAGCGACGCCTACCGCGCCACCGTCGACCTCCTGCTGCGCAAACCCGGGCAGTACGTGGACGGCGTGTGGATCTGGGATGTGCGGCCGATCACCGGGCGCCGCTGACGCTGTCACATCTCGCGCGGCTGTCCCGTTCCTCCCTCGAACCACTCAGAAGGAGGACCCGACATGCCTCGTATCCCGGTCAAACGAGCCACTGACGGCGGCCCGGTGCTCAAGCTCTTCTACCGGATCGCCGGGAAGCGGTACGGCGCGGTGCCGGAGCCGATGGCCGTCGTGGCGCACCACCGCGGGCTGCTGCGGACCAGCATCGCGCACGAGCTGATGGCGGAGAAGGCGTCGAAGCACCTGCCCGCCAACGTGCGCGAACTCGCGGTGTACCGCGTCGCCACGCAGATCGGCTGCTCATGGTGCGTCGACTTCGGCACCATGCTGCAGCGGCACGACGGCCTCGACATCGACCGGCTCAAGCACATCGACGAATACGCGACGTCGCCGTTGTTCACCCGCCAGGAGCGGCTGGCGCTGGCTCTCGCGGACGCGATGTCCGGCCCGGCCGTCACGGTCACCGACGAGCAGATCGCCGAGCTGGTCGCCGAATTCGGCGAGAAGGGCGTGGTCGAGCTGACGTATCAGATCGGCCTGGAGAACTCGCGGGCGCGGATGAACAGCGCGCTCGGCATCGTCGACCAGGGCTTCACCTCGGGAGCCGCCTGCCAGGTCCCGATCCCCTGACCCCCGAAACGTCCGTGAAGGGCTCCTTGAGGGAATCCGACTCCCTCAAGGAGCCCTTCACGGACTACTGCCCCGGCCGAGTGATACGGGTGAGCTTCTCCGGGTTGACCTGGTCGAAGACGCCGACGATGCGGCCGTCGCGCACGCTGAACGTCTGCACGCGCTCGTCGAGGGCCAGGTAGCCGTCGACCGCGGGCAGCTGCGGCAGCCACAGGCCGAGGTCGCCGTTGACGAGCACCGGCCGCCCGTTCTCCATCGTGCCCGGCGCGTACTTCGCCAGCACGCCGAGAACGAAGCGGGCGACCTTGTCCGGCCCGGCGATCATCCGGCGGCTGGTGCGCGAGCGGCCGTTGGAATCGCCGATCATGACCACGTCCGGGTGCAGCAGTTCGGTGACCGCGCGGATGTCGCCGGCCAGCAGCGCGACCACGAACTTCTCCAGCACCGGCTGCTGCTCCGCCAGTTCGAGCCGGGCGGGCGGATCGGCGTCCTCGACCGCGTGGCGGCCCCGGGAGGCGTGCTGGCGCGCGGCCGCCGGGCTGCAGCCGAGGACGTCCGCGATCTCGGCGAACGGCACCGCGAACGCGTCGTGCAGCACGAACGCCACGCGCTGCTCCGGCGTGAGCCGGTCGAGCACCACCATCGCGGCCATGCGCAGGCCGTCGTCGCGCACCGCGGCTTCCAGCGGGTCCTCGCTGGCAGGCGCGCCGAACGGCGTGACGATCGGTTCGGGCAGCCATTCGCCCACGTACTTCTCGCGCCGCACCGCCGCCGAGCGCAGCCGGTCGAGGCAGATCCGGCCGACCACCGCGGTCAGCCAGCCGCGCAGGTCGCGGATCCCGGCGCGGCCCGCGTCGTCGAGCCCGGACAGCCGCAGCCAGGCCTCCTGCGTCGCGTCCTCGGCGTCCGCGCGGGTGCCGGTGAGCCGGTAGGCGTCGAACTCCGCGGCGAACTCCTCCAGCGCGGTCGGTGTGCTCATGTCCCGAGTGTGCCGCACGGCGCGGCGGCGGGGAGAACTATTGTGGTGTCGTGGCAGGACTGATTCGGGAGAGCGATATCGCGGAGGTGCGTGAGCGCAACCGGATCGACGAGGTCGTGGGGGAGTACGTCGCGCTGCGCCGTGCCGGCGGGGGCAGCCTGAAGGGCCTGTGCCCGTTCCACAACGAGAAGACCCCGTCGTTCAACGTGCGCCCCACTCACGGGACCTTCCACTGCTTCGGCTGTGGCGAGGGCGGCGACGTCATCAAGTTCATTCAGAAGATCGACCTCGTGTCGTTCGTGGAGGCGGTCGAGCGGCTCGCCGACCGGGTCGGCATCCGGCTGACCTACGAGGGCGGCGGCGCGTCGGTGCAGCGCGACCGGGGCACCCGGTCCCGGCTGATCGAGGCGCACCGCGCGGCGGCCGAGTTCTACATCGAGCAGCTGGGCACCGACGAGGCGCGGGCGGCGCGGGACTTCCTGACCGAGCGCGGTTTCGACGCCGCCGCGGCCAAGCAGTTCGGCTGCGGGTTCGCGCCCGGCGGCTGGGACAAGCTCACCAAGCACCTGCTCAACCGCGGGTTCGAGGTGAAGGAGCTGATCGCGTCCGGGCTGTCGAAGGAGGGCCAGCGCGGCCCGATGGACCGGTTCCACCGGCGGCTGGTCTGGCCGATCCGCGACGTCGGCAACGACGTGGTCGGCTTCGGCGCGCGGCGGCTGTTCGACGACGACCGGATCTCGGCGAAGTACCTCAACACCTCCGAAACGCAGATCTACAAGAAGTCGCAGGTCATGTTCGGCCTCGACCAGGCCAAGCGGGAGATCGCGAAACGGCACCAGGTCGTCGTGGTCGAGGGCTACACCGACGTGATGGCGATGCACGCGGCGGGCGTGCCGACGGCCGTGGCGTCCTCGGGCACCGCGTTCGGCGAGGACCACATGAAGGTCCTGCGCCGGCTGATGATGGACGACGACGCCTTCCGCGGCGAGGTCATCTTCACCTTCGACGGCGACGAGGCGGGGCAGAAAGCGGCGCTCAAGGCGTTCGAAGGCGACCAGACGTTCGCCGGGCAGACCTACATCGCGGTCGCGCCGGACGGCATGGACCCGTGCGAGCTGCGCGTCGCGAAGGGCGACACCGCGGTGCGCGACCTGGTGGCCCGGCGCACGCCGCTGTTCGAGTTCGTGATCAAGAGCATGCTCAAGCAGTTCGACCTGGATTCGGTCGACGGCCAGGTTTCCGCGCTGCAGAAGACCGTGCCGATGGTCGCCGCGATCAAGGACCGGGCCAGCCGGGACGGGTACGCGTCCAAGCTCGCCTGGTGGGTCGGCTGGCAGGACGTCGCGCAGGTGGTCAACCGGGTGCGCGGCGCGGCCGGAGCGGCGTCGCGGCGCGGACCGGCCGAACCGCAGCCGAGGCGGTCCGCGGCCCGCCACGATGCCCCCGCGCCCGAGCCGGAGAAGCAGGATCTGCCGCGTCCCGCGCCGAACGACCCGCGGTTCGCCGGGCAGCGCGAAGCGCTCAAGGCGGCGCTGCAGCAGCCCGCGATCGCCGGTCCGGAGTACGACTCGCTGCCGGAAGAGGCGTTCACGCATCCGGTGTACATCGCGGTGCACCTGGCCGTGCTGAAGGCGGGCGGGGCGGCGTCCGGGCTCACCGGGCCCGCGCTGCTGGACGCGGCGTCGGCGCACTGTCCGGAAGGGACGGTCCGCCGGGTGCTCAGCGAACTGGCGGTGGAACCGTTGCGCGCCTTGGGGGAGGTGGACTCGCGCTACATCTCCGGCGTGCTCGCGGGCGTGCAGGAGAACCTCGTCGGCAGGCAGATCGGCGAGATCAAGTCGAAGCTGCAGCGGCTGTCGCCGGTCGAGGCCCCGGACGACTACCGCGCGCTGTTCGGCGACCTGGTCGCGCTGGAGCAGTACCGGAAGTCGCTGCGCGAGCAGGCGGCGAGCGGGTGGGAGTGACGTGGGACTGCTGAACCGGTTCTTCGGCGGCGGGCTGCCCTCGGGGTTCCCGGGCACACTGGACGAGGGCGAGGACCCGGTCGCCGCGGCGGCGGTCGAGGGCGGCGGGCACCTCGTCGTGACGTCGCTGGGCCTGTGGATCCCGGCCGGCGAGGGCACGCGGCGCGTCGGCTGGCACCTGGTGGGCAAGGCGACCTGGGGCGAGGGCGTGTTCACGCTGACCGAATCGGAGGAGGCCGGGCGGACCGGCGCGGTCGCGGTGCTGGCCGACCGCGAGCCGGTGCGGTTCCGGCTTCCGCAGCCGGGGAAGGTGCCGCAGCAGGTGCGCCTGCGCGTCGACGGCTCGGTGCGGGGAAGGCACCGGCACGAGTTCCCCGAGGGCGGCGCGTGGTTCGTCCAGCGCAAGGTCCCCGGCCGCGACGGCGTGGAACTGCAGGTCCGCCCCGATCCGGGCACCGACCCGGCGCTGGTCGAGGCGGTCGCGGCGGAGGTCGCGGAGAAGCTGGCCAACCTCGGCGAGTAGCAGTACGCTCGTACTCAGTACGGCTGTACTGTTACTGGCGGGAGGCTGCTCATGTGGGATCCGGCGAAGTACCTCGACTATTCCGACCTGCGCGGCCGGCCGTTCTACGACCTGATCGGGCGAATCTCGGCTGCTTCGCCCCGCCGGGTGGCCGACCTGGGCTGCGGCCCCGGCACCCTGACCCTGGACCTGGCGCTCCGCTGGCCGGACGCGGTCCTGGAGGCGATGGACAGCTCGCCGGAGATGGTCGCCGCGGCCCGGGAACGCGGGGTGCCCGCCGAGGTCGGCGACGTCCGGTCGTGGACCCCGAAACCGGACACCGACGTGGTCGTCTCGAACGCGGTCCTGCAGTGGGTGCCCGGCCATGAGGACTTGCTGCGCCGCTGGGCCGCAGAACTCCCAGCTGGAGCGGTCCTGGCGGTGCAGGTGCCCGGCAACTTCTCCGCCCCTTCGCACGCCATCAGCCGTCAGTTGGCCGCTTCACCGGCCTGGGCCACGCGGCTGTCCTCCGTGTCGTTGCGTGCCGAAGACGCGGTCGGCGAACCCCGCGACTACGCGAACCTTCTCGCCGACGCCGGATGCCTGGTCGACGCCTGGGAAACCACGTACGTGCAACAACTTTCCGGCCCGCGAGCAGTCCTGGAGTGGATCACCGGCACCGCGCTCCGCCCCATCCGCGCGGCCTTGGGAGACACTGATTGGGCTGAGTTCCAAGACGACCTGGCCCCGCTCCTGGACGAGGCCTACCCGCCCCGCCCGGACGGCACGACCTGGTTCGAATTCCGGCGGATCTTCTTCGTCGCGAAGATTCCGGGCTGATTTCGTACTGGGAAACGAACGTCGCGCCGTGCTCGGCTGACGGTTTGTTGGTTGCGGGGGTGACCGAGGTCACCGGTATCGACGAGTCGCCCAGGCCCGCTGTCCACTGACCTCGGGGCGTACGACTTCCTCTGCTCCGCGACCCCCTCCGCCACCTGGGCTTCGAAACAGCCGTCACCCAGGTGGCCGCCTGGCCCGCGCGACGATCGCTGCCCGGCGCGCGGTACTCGCTCACCGGGCAGAAACCGTCCTGAGCTGGGCTTTCTCAGCCGTTCCCGCGCCCGAACCTCTCGCCGAGCTTCGCCCGCGCCACCCCGGCCGCGCCCTGGACCATCGGATGGTCGGCCAGTTTGCGGTAGGTGCGCACGATCTGCTCGTACCGTCCCCGGCCGGCCTTGGTGCCCAGCACGTATCCCAGGCCCACGCCCAGCAGGAACTTCTTCATCGGCGGCCACACCTCTCGTCAGCAGGACTTCCGACTGTCCATTGTCCAGCACAACCGGCTTCCGCGCGGGGTTCCCCGCGCCGGGCCGCGAAACCCACCCCCCTGTGCGGGGCTGGAACGGCATGGGTTAAAGTTCTTCCTGTCAGCCCGGAGAGATCCGGACCGGCAGAGCGCGATCCCCTGTAGCTCAACTGGCAGAGCATTCGGCTGTTAACCGGAGGGTTCTTGGTTCGAGTCCAAGCGGGGGAGCAAAGCCCAGGCCAATGGCCTGGGCTTTTTTGTTACCCGTAAGTAGGGGCGATTTAGTGTCGATTTTGACGGTCGTCCAAGCGGTCGTCTGTCGGGCCGCTGGTGGCCGACTGCGGTAGCCAGCGGTGCTTCGGAGACGTAGGGCTGCGATGCCGCGCTGGCCGCTATCGATACTGGCGTGGTTGGCCTCGCTCGATATGTCGATTCGTTTCTCGACGCGTGCATGCGATGTCCTCGAGCAGCTTCAGGTTGATGATCGAGCCCTGGAACCGCGCGTGGCGTGAGCGGGCAGGTCGTGGCCGCGTGACTGTTCCCGGTGCCTCGCTGCGCGGTTCTGGCCTGAAGGTTGCCGGGTTCGTCGCGGGCGAGTTGATCATGCGGCCTGCTGGCCGAACGTCGTAACCGCTTGGAATAACCCGAGGCGTGATGAAGCCGGACCGGTTCGTCGTACGGAGATCCCGTGTCAGGACGCCAATCGTGGTGTAGCGCGGCGCAGAGCCGGTAGTCGTCACGCCGGGTGCGGGCCATGGTCGTCGCGGTCAGGTAGATCTTCCTGGCTGACGAGGATCGAGACTCGCGTGGTGCCCATGGTGCGCATCGCGTGCCGCGAACCGAGATCAGGCGCTGACGTGTGCCGTGGTGGTATCGCGACCTGATCCAGAGTTTCCGGGCGAAGTCCCGCTCGGTGCTGCTGTTTTCACAGGCTTCCGGAATAAAAGGCAGCGGTCTGAAGACGTCTAAACTGTGATTTCAGAATGCGAGGATGAGTCGTTTCGGAGCCTCGGTGCCCACTGCATTGAGGAAGATTCTCGACAGCGCTGGCCTTATTGGTGAATTCAGTCGACTGTCAGTTAGCTAGAGACAATGCGTCCGTGAGTTGCCCAACGGGTCGCGCAGCTTGTGGCGTCGCCCCATACCGCTGGGGACCGCGTTGGCCGAGCGTCTCTGGCCTGCGGAACAGCACTGCTGACCCCTTCACCGCCAGAATGGGCAGGACACGTCCCTGACCTGCGGTTATCGGGAACCTGCAGGCCGGACGCCGCAGTTGACCGCACCTGAGCGCTGTTCGAGGCTGTTGGAATCATGGTCCTGCTCCAAGAAAATTCGCATGAATGCGCATTGCGCGTTCATGCCCATCGCGTTGTCTAGCGATGCTGACATGTTGTCTAGAGCCTGGGATGACGAGGAAGGTCGGCGTTCGGTCGTCGGTTGAAGAGATCGAAGATTTCACCCTACGTTCGAGCGAGGAGCACGTCGCTGACGTGCTCCTCAACGTGGGCCAGCTGACGTATCCCCGCACGCGCGGAGCAGACGCGTTGGGCGGCACCGTCATCGTGACCGAGCCGGGACCCCGCAACGCGATGAAGACCCGAGCCGTTCGGCCGTCGCGTTCGTCGTGTCGGGACCTCCGCGCGCGGGGGAAGACCCACGCTGACGGAGGCTGGCCGGGTTTAGGCGGACGACCCCCCGCTCGCTCGGGGAGAACGGCCTCAGTCTGCTCGGCTGACTGGACTTGCTGGGATCGCTCCCGCTCGCGCGGGGAGAACGTACTCGTCGCTGGTGGGGTAGCCGATGCTGCCTTTCTCCCAGCCCAGGGACGCCCATTTGTCTCGGATGGCTCCGTGGATGGATTGTGCGCCGGTGGCGGGGGCCCAGCAGATGGATGAGCCTTGAGCGCCGTTGAAGTGGTTGCAGCGGCCCACTCCGTCAGGTGTGCCGGTTTCGTCTGTGGCGGGGTAGCCCAGGCCAAGGTGCCGTGCAGGATCCCGGTGTTCGTGGAGCCGGTGCAGTTGGCGGTGAACTGCGGATCGATGTAGGTCGTGCTTTCGCTGGCATTCATGCACGCGAACTACGCGCCCTTGCCGGCTGCCGTGTTCCAGTCGACTGTGCCCCGGTAGTGGGACGCGTCCACGTCCGGCGTCGTCACACGGCGGCCATCGCGATGCGCGGGGCGGTGTTCGGCGTCGCGACCGGGTCCGCGCCGATGGGGGAGTCCATGTAGCCCGAGCCCGGATGCGCCGGTGCGCTCGCGGTGTTTCCCCTCGGTGAGCTGGGGACCGCGAGCTGTTCGCGGCGACGGCCGGTGTCCCGGCCAGCGCGCACGCGAGCAGAGCGGAGACCGCGCCAGCGCGTGCCCGCACCACGAATCCATCCCGCCGCACACCTCTACCCGTTCACACCGCTATCGCCGGGAACCCGGAAGCGTGACCGGAGTGCGGTGGTCGACTGTGGCTCACGGGGATTCGTACAGGCGATAGAGCCGTCCGCCCTGGACCGCGTAGACGGTGACGGGTTCGGTGCTGGGCCGTGCGGTGGCTTGCCAGGCGGTGCCGTCGGGGATTCCTGGTGCGGGGGAGGGGAGTCCGGTGATTCCTCCGCCGGTGACGGTGCCGGTGGCGTCGGCGATGAGGACGCAGTCGGGGTGCAGGTCGGTCCATCCGGTGATGAGCGCGCCGCCGGTGGGGTGCGGGGTGGTGATAGTGCCGTGGCCTGCAGGCAAATCCGTGGCGGCGGCCGGGTGGACGACGGTGCCGAGTTCGGGTCCGCGGCAGCCGAGGGTGAAGCTCGGGGAGAAGGGGTAGGCGCCGAGGGCTCGGGCGGCGGGGATGACTTGGCGTTGGATGTGGAGCTGGTCGAGGACGCTGGTGGCTTCGGTGCGCAGGGCGATGGGGGCGAGGGCGAGCGGGGCGTAGCCGCGGCGGGTGAGGTCGGCTTTGGTTCCGCCGAGGGCGTGGGTGGTGAGGGAGATCGCGCAGATGCCGATGACGACAGCGGTGAAAGACCACTGTGGACGGACCAGTGTCGCAAGGGCGAGAAGCGCGGTGAGAGCGAGGGCGCTGACGATGGCGTAGCGGCTGATCAGGCCGATGTTCCCGCCCGGAGCCAGGTTGCTGGTGCGGCCGAGTGCGACGAGGACCGCGAGAGCGACGGCGTACCCGGCGATGCCGATCCATCCTGCGGCGCGCGGGTCGTGTTTCGCGGCGATAGCGCAGGCGGTGAGGAGCGCGGCGGTGAGCGCTCCGGCGAGGACGGCGACGAGAGCTTGATCGCCGGACCACAGGCTGCCGAGCGCGGCTGCGGCGACGGAGAGGCGGCCGTCGGGATCGAGCGCGGTGGTGGCGAGGGATTGTGCGCCGCTGGGTTTGGTGAGCAGCCACCCTGCCAGGACAACAACTCCGGCGGCAGTCATGGAGATGGTTTTGGCGCGGTTTTCGTGGCGGAGCAGAAAGATCGCGGCGACTAGGAAGAACGCGGGCAGCCCGGTCCCGAAACTGAGGCTGGCGAACAGCGCTGCGACCGCGGCGGTCCAGAGGCGTCCGCGGTGGGCTTGGGCGGCGGCGAGGACGGTGAAGAAGACGGCGGGGATCCAGCTGATCCCGTTGGTGCCTTGCAGCCAGATTTCGGCCAGGTGTGAGGAGAACAGCAGCCACGACGTCCCGGCGGCGAGTGCTGCTTTCCGGTGCGGGGACAGGGATCGGGGGAGCATCGAGTACAGGCAGGCGCCGGTCCCGGCGACGAGCGCGACGGTGAGGACGGTGAGGACGCGGTTGTCGCCCCCGAACCAGGCGGCGTCGGCGTAGAACAGCAGCGAGGGGATGACGAACGGCTGGTCGAGGTGATAGGTGAACACCTGGCCGAGCAGGAGGCGTCCGCGGTCGTCGGTGATTTTCGCGAGGACGTGCCAGTAGTCGAGAAGCACATGACCGCGCGGCGCCCGCACGGCGGTCCACAACGCCAACGCGGCGGGGACGGCGGCGAAGGCTGCCAGCGCGACGACCCCGACACGGAGCCTTCGGACGGCAGGAAGCGCGGCGGGCGGCGAAGCAAGCGCGGTCAAGATCTCTCCTAGCGAAGTGGGTGTCACCCGGTCGGCCGCTTGCCGAACCCGTCTGCCGTGCGCGGCGGAGTTTCTGCGGTGTGACCTGCTGCTTCTACAGCATTGGGCACGACCCGGACAAGAGTGTCCTTGCTCTCCGTTCCGGATGTAACGACAGGATACGGACAAAGCGATTACTGGTTCGCAGACCGGATGAACGAGATATTCCGGCTGTCCCGGCCAATGGGCATGAGCGCTTCGGGCCGGTGTTGCGCGGCGCTGCCAGTGCCGTGCTTTCGGGTTGGCGCGAGCTGGAGTTCGCGCCGCGGGGAGGGACGTTCGTCGTGCGCCGGTTGTCGCGTGCTGCCGAAAAGAGCCAGGTGCTCAGAGCCGTGCTGGTCCTGCTGATAGCGGTGCTGCTGGCCAGCACCACCGAGGCGGTCGCCGCCCCGGCCCGTCCGGCGGAAGCTCCGGCAAGGGTTGATCCGCACGACGTCCCGTTCCTATCCTCGCCGCCGCCGAGCGCCCCGCAGCTCGCGAAGCCGTCGAGCGCGGACTTCTCCGGGCTGTCGCGGTTGGACGGCGGCGCGGGGACGCATTTCGACCCGCAGCGCTCGAAGCCGGTGTCGCGGACGATGTTCGCGACGGAGTACGAGAACCCGGACGGCACGCGTTCGGTGCGGCAGTCCAACCAGCCGCAGAACTTCCAGGACGACAAGGGCGCGTGGCAGCCGGTCGACACCACGCTGAAAGCCGACCCGGCGACCAAGCGGTCGGATGCCGACCAGCATCCGCTGAGCCCGTCGCTGGCGGGGAAGGCTGATGATGCGGCGGTGCTGCAGGTCGAATCGGCCGGGCACACCGCGAGCCTCGCGCTGGATCAGGCCGCTCCCGCGCAGGCGGCGGTGAAGGGCGACTCGGTGACCTATCCCGAGGTCGCCGCGGGCACGGACCTGGAGTACGAGGTCACGCCGGGTGCGGTGAAGGAGACCATCAAGCTCAAGCGCCCGCCCGCGGACGGCCGGTCGAGCTGGCGGTTCAAGCTCAACGCCGGCGGTCTGACGCCGAAGCTCGACGCCAAGGCCGGATCGGTGTCGCTGCTGGACAAGGACGGCAAGGCGAAGATCGTGCTGCCGCCGGTGGAAACCTGGGACTCGGCGGGCAAGGGCGAAACCGCGCCCGCGATGACCGGCGGCGCCTACAACCTTGAGCAGACCGGTGACGAGTGGTGGCTGACCGTCTCGGTCGACGCGAACTGGCTGAAGGACCCCCAGCGCGTCTACCCGGTGTCGATCGACCCGACCTTCACCTACGGCGTGACCGAGTCGCACTCCTACCGTTCCGACGGGACGAATTGCGACGCGTGCGGGCTGCGGATCGGCAACAGCCAGGCCAACGGCGACACCTACAACCGCAGCGTCTTCCACATGGATTATGCGCCGCTGTTCGGCAAGACCGTCGTCGGCGCGCGGATGGACCTGACCCGCAACACCAGCGTCGTCGGATCGGTCAAGACCTGGAACACGAACCTTTACCACGCCTCGGGATTCAACTTCAACGGCGTCGGCGGGTACATGACCAGCGCGCTGGTCGGCGACGTCGGCAGCTTCGTCGGCGAAGGCCTGACGAGCTTCATCCGGGACCGGGTCAACGCCCGCGACGGCTCGGTGTTCTTCATGATGCTCGGCGCGGAGAACCCGGGCGTCTGGACCTACAAGAACCTCAACGCCACCCTCACCGTCGACACCGGAAGCCCCGCTCCCGCAACGACGTTGGTCGCCCCGGCGGACAACTCGGTCGTCACCACGCTGACCCCGACCCTGTCGGTCAAGCCCGTGACCGACCCGGACGGCGACGCGGTCAAGTACTGCTTCCGCGTCGCGACGGGGTCGGACGCGAAGTCCGGCGTGGTCGTCGAGTCCGGCTGCCTGCCCACCCCGACCTGGACGATCCCGCCCGGCGTCCTGCAGGACGGCGTCGCCTACACCTGGCAGGCGATGACGTTCAGCGGCTCCACCACGATCACCCCGGCCTGGGTCGGGCACCTCAAGGCCGACCAGCGCATCGGCGACCGCGGCCCGTCCCCGACCGACGACGCGGGCCCGGTCACGGTGAACCTGGCCAACGGCAACGCGTCGCTGTCGCAGCAGACCCCGACGTTCACCACCGTCGGCGGCAACGCCGGGCTGAGCTTCACGTTCAACTCCCAGCAGCGGGAAACCAAGGGCCTCAAGGCTTCCTACTTCGTCGACCTCTCGCACAACGGCCTGATCAGCGACGCCCAGCAGCCGGTGCTGGTGCGCACCGAACCGCAGGTCAACGTCGACTGGGGCACCGACTCGCCGTTCCCGCCCCCGCTTCCCGCGGACTGGTTCGTCACCCGCTGGGAAGGCTTCTTCCAGGCTCCGGTCGCCGGGACGTATCAGTTCGCCGGGGTGCACGACGACGGCGCGGTCGTGTGGGTCAACGGCGCGAAGGTCTACGACGTCGGCGTCCCCAGCGACGTCAACTGGACCCAGTCCACGAACGTCACGCTGACCGCGGGGCAGCGGGTGCCGATCAAGGTCGAGAACGCCGAAGCCACCGGCGCGGCGAAGATGCGGCTGTTCGTCCGCACCACCGACAACACCACCGTCGCCCCGCAGATCGTCCCGGCGGACTGGCTGTTCACCAACGACCTGCCCGCCCTGCCGCAGGGCTGGACGCTGTCGGCGGACTTGGACGGCGACGGTTCCAGCTATACCGAAGCCAAGATCACCGACCAGAACATCGTGCTCACCGACGCCACCGGCGCCAAGCACACCTGGACCAAGAAGAGCACCGGCGGCTACACCCCGCCCGAGGGCGAAGACGGCGTCCTCGCCCTCGACACGAGCGGCCGCGTCACCCTGCACGAGGGCGGCACCGTGTTCACTTTCCGCGCCGACGGCAAACTCGACACGCAAGCCGCGTCGGTCGACTCGCGCAAACCGGCCGCGTTGCAGAACATCTACAACGGCGCCCCGTCGCGGCTGGTCCAGATCAAGGACCCGGTGTCGGGTCGTGCGCACACGCTGCATTACAACCGGGCCGGCGACGACTGCTACGGCAGCATCAAGGTTCCCGCGGGGGCGGATGCGCTGCCGCCGTCGCAGATGCTGTGCCGCGTCAGCTACTGGGACGGCAGCGATACGGCGTTGTGGTACGTCCAGGGCCGACTTGCTCGGATCGAGGACCCGGGCGCGGAGAGCAACGACTACCTCTACGACGAAGGCGGCCGCGTCACCGCGGTGCGCAGCCCGCTGGCCGCGGACTGGGTCGCCGCCGACCCGGCGAGCCGGAACCTGATCGACTACTACACCACCATCGGATACGCCGACCAGAACGGCAAAACCCAGGTCACCAACGTCACCGAATCCGCTCCCGCACCCGGGCAGCCGCGGCCGAAGACGACCTATCGCTACGACCCAGCCAACCGCACCACCTACACCGACACCGCCGGGTTGAACCCGGCCACCGGGTTCGCGGGCAAGGTCACCTACGACGACGCCGACCGCGCACTGTCCACAACGGACGCGACTGGCAAGGTCTCCAGCCAGACCTGGAACGTCAAGGATCAGCAGCTGAGTTCTACCGATCCGGCCGGGCGGGTGTCGACCACCGTCTACGACTACGCGGACCGCGCGACCGACAAGTACGGTCCAGCGCCGGCTGCGTGCTTCAGCGGGCAGAGTCCGGTCGCTGCCTGCGCGGCGACTGTCCCGCACCAGCGCACTGGCTACGACGAGAACATCAACGGCCTGGCAGCGGCCTTCTACGACAACCCGACCCTGTCGGGCGTGCCGAAGGTTTGGCGCACTGGGATCGGCCCGGCTGATGGCAGCATCAAGAGCTCGTGGGAGTACAGCAACGACGTCGTGCCCGGCTTGACCGCGGACTCGTTCTCGCTGCGTCTCACCGGCGACATCGTCTTCCCTGCCGCGGGCGACTACAAGCTGCGGGCGAACGTCGACGACGGCATCCGCATGTGGATCGACGACCGGCTGGTCATGGACTACTGGCAGGTCAGCAACCCGGCCTGGCGCGAAGCGACCGTCCA
Organism: Amycolatopsis sp. NPDC114484; assembly: GCF_055633755.1. NCBI lineage: Bacteria > Bacillati > Actinomycetota > Actinomycetes > Pseudonocardiales > Pseudonocardiaceae > Amycolatopsis > Amycolatopsis sp. NPDC114484. The sequence goes on from NZ_JBVKDQ010000018.1 coordinate 189,757, forward strand.
CAGCGACGCCGCCGGACAGGCGAAGAAGATCCGCATCGACTACTACGACAACGGCGGCTACGCCAAACTCGACCTCAACTGGATCGCCCCCGGCAAAGCCGAAGAACTCGTCCCTGGGACCGCGCTGCGCCCGCGCTACGGACTCCAGACGACCACGACCGCCTCGGAATCCGACGGCGTGCCAGACCGGACCGGCACGACACGGTACGACGAAAACGGCCTGGACCCCGTCTACGGTCTCGTTTCTTCCGCAGTGAACGACCCGAACGGGCAGAAGCCCAACGGTGCCGCCAGCTACGAGCCGCCGGGCTCCGGGTACCTGCGCAAGACGAGCAAAACCATGCCGACCGGAGCGAAATACAGCTACGCGTACTACGGCGACACCGAAACCCGGGCCAACCCGTGCGCGGCCGGCGGACCGGCAGTCAACCAAGCCGGGATGCCCAAGGTCACGACCTCGCCGTCGCCCGCGTCCGGCAGCGCACGCAGCGACGAACAGGTCTACGACAGCTCCGGGCGAGTGGTCGCGAAGGCGACCGGCGGCGACTGGATCTGCACCGTCTACGACGCACGAAACAGGCCTTCACAGGTCACGTACCCCGCCAACCCCACCGCCGGACTGCGGACGGTGACCTACGACTACGCCGTGGACGGCGACCCTCTCGCCTCTTCGGTGTCCGACGCCGCAGGCACCGTCCTCACCAAGACCGACCTGCTGGGCCGGACTGTGTCCTACACCGACGCCAACGGAACGAAGACTGACACGACCTACGACCAGGCAGGGCGGAGCACCCAAGAAGTCGTCACCCCACCGAACACCGCCGACGCGCCACAAACCACGGTATTCGCCTACGACGACGCCGGCCGGATCCTCACAACGAAACTCGGCACCACCACCCTGGCCACCGCGACCTACGACGCCTCCGGCGAACTCGCTTCGGTCGCCTACGCCAACGGTTCCTCGCTGGCAGCCATCGGCAAGGACCTGGCAGGCCAGACCACGTCGCTGAAATGGCAGACCAGCGACAACCGGCAGATCGCGTCGGCGGTGTCCCGGACCCGCGCCGGCACCATCCACCGGGAAACCCTCGACGGCGCCGACTCGAACCCCGGCGGCCCCACCTATGTCTACGACGCGGCCGGACGCCTCACCGAGGCCTACGCCTCCGGCCACCACCTCACCTACGACTTCACCTCCGCGGCCGACCCCGGCTGCCCCGCCGGCACCCAAGCCAACGCAGGCCTGAACGCCAACCGGGTCCGGCTGCTCGACCGGGTCGGCACCACGACCACCGCCACGTCCTACTGCTACGACACCGCCGACCGGCTCACCGCCACCACCGGCGCCAACCCTGTCACCGGCATCGCCTACGACACCCACGGCAACACCACCGAATACACCCAAGGCCCCACCACCACCCACCTCGGCTACGACAGCGCCGACCGGCACCGCACCGCCTCCACCACCAGCAGCGACCCCGCCCAGGTCGCAGACGTCGGCTACACCCGCGACGCCACCGACCGCATCGTCCGCCGCGACGCCGCCGCCGGCGACCAACAAGCCACGGCGCTCTACGGCTACACCGCCAACGGCGACTCCGCCAGCCTCGCCCTCGACGTAAGCAAACGGCTGCTGTCACGCAGCCTGTCCCTGCCCGGCGGCGTCCTGCTGACCTTCACCTACCCCGGCGGAACCGCCACCCCCGCATACGACCACGTCACCGTCCGCGGCGACATCTTCCTGTCCACCGACCACGCCGGCAAACAGACCGGCAACCGCTACAGCTACGACCCCTACGGCCAGCCCCTCACGACCACCGGTGCCTCGGATCCTCAGGCCGTGCCCGCCAACCAGCCAGGCAAGATGAGCTACGGCTGGCTCGGCCAGCACCGACGCCCCTACGAACACGCCGGAGCGCTTTCCATCGTCGAAATGGGTGCCAGAGCCTACATCCCCGCTCTCGGACGATTCCTGTCCGTCGACCCCGTCGAAGGCGGCAACACCAACGACTACATCTACCCCGCCGACCCCGTCAACCACACCGACCTCGACGGCAAATGCTTCACTCGCAGCACGCTGATCCGTTGCCTCGGCGGAATTAATAAAGGTTTGAAGAGTGCCGGACGATGGATCAGAACCAAGGCTTGGCCCTGGGTCAAACGTGCCGCCGAAAAAGCCTTCACCTGGGGAGTGAACAACGGATATCACGCCTTTAGCTATCTCTCTGGCTACCGTTACTGGATGTGGCACGGGCTGCGAGCCTTCTACCGGCTGACTCTTGCCAGATGCGTCGAACGCGCCGTCTCGATATGGAACGGAATGGGCTCCTTGAACTGGGCTTACCGAGCGGTCGGTGCGGGGCTCGGGTGCCTGAGCGCCAGACGAGGTTGAAGCCGGCCAGGCGCGAGAGCGGTCACGTTTGCGAGCCGCTGTAATCTCCACCATGGGTAGCGAGGGGCGAATTGTCAGGATGAGGAGGCCGAGAATGCCGGGGCAGCTGAATGTGCGAGGTTATCTCAAGGAGATATTAAAATCTCCCGACTCGCGGGCCGCGTCAATGGCAGTGGATCTAGTCAAATCAGAAGAACCCGGGGTCGACGAAGCGATATTCAAGTCGTTGAGGTATGAAATATGGTCTGCCACGGTACGAACCCTGGCGTTGAGGATTCTTGTGGAACGCGATCGCGACCGTGATCCGGATCCGCTGCTCGACTGCGTCCCGGAGGGGCATGTCAGGGCTGTCGAAGATCGATCGAGCGCCACCATCAAAAGCGCGATCATAGCCCCGATAGTGACACGATACGAATTCGGATTCGGTCGACTACGTCAACTTGACCCGATGGGCCAGTACGACACGATCCTCAGGTGTTACGCCGCTCCTGTTCGAATGAACGCGGCAATAGGGTTGGGTGACTCCGGAGAGGCGAACGCTCTTGACGTCCTGGCGAAAGCTCTGAAGGACAAGGTCCCGGCCGTGCGTGCCCTCGGCGCGGATGCTGTCCGTCGACTTGGCAACGCGGGATTCCGCGAAAAAGCACGGGAGCATCCTGTCCGGGACTTGCTGGTCGATCTCCTTCAGGAGGACTCGCTTCGCGAAACGAGAATCGCCGCAGCGCGGGCGCTCGGCTCACTGGGAGAGTTTGAAGCACTGCGAGACCACAGTCCGAAATCGCCCCGCGATCAACGCGAATGGACAAGAATTCTGCAGGGGGAGATTCCGTCATTGAAACGAACATGGCCGGGGGACCTCACGATCTGATCGCCCATCCCCAGTCAGCGGGTGCAGCAGGCCCGATTCGTGCGTGACCGACCGACAGAGCGCGCCACGTGGCCTTGGGTGCCTGCGGCGATCTCTCCTGTGGCGGGACACGATCAGAGTTCGCTGTTGGCGCGCCGCGTCTAAGAGCGTGTCTCACTTGGATGGCGGTTGAGGTGCGAGCATGATCATGACTTGTGATGGACGAGTTGTCGCGACGATTGGTGCCCGACGAGTTG
>NZ_JBVKDQ010000019.1:0-85426 GCF_055633755.1 Amycolatopsis sp. NPDC114484
AGAACCCCAAGCCGTTCGTGTGGACCAAGACCGCCGAAGAGATCATCGATTCACTCGCACGATATTGCCAACGAATTTCAGGCGCAGGACACTAGTGTATCAGCGTCCTCGTCCTCGCATACGCCTTCGCCATGCTGATATACCGCCGCAAGCAGCACGGCTAGCGGTTCAGGAAGCGCTCCAGCTCCCCGCTCACGAACTGCGGATTCTCCTCAACCAGCCAATGCCCCGCATGCGGCACATCCGCCGCCTGGACGATGTCGGTCACCCGCGGAGCCACGGTGGCCCGGATGGCATCAAGCTGGCCCTGGGCGGTCAGAAGCAACGTCGGCACCTTCACCGGCGCCGCGGCCACCGTGTCGCGGACATCCTTGTCCAGCGCTCGGTAAAGCTCGAAACCGCCAGACAGAACCGAGGGCTGACGGTAAGTCCGGGTGTACTCGTTGACTTCGGCGTCGGTGAACGGAGACTTGTCCGAGGTGCCCCCGAACGCTGTCCCGCCAAAGGAAACCTGGGGGTAGAACAGCGCGAGATACTCGCGGACATCATCCCCGACAACAGCTTCCGGAACCCGCCGCTGGGAATGGAAGGCGATGTGCCAGCTCAACGTCCGGTAAGTGGCGGCATTGATCGCGGGCCCAGGCAGCGGAAGGTCGAAATAACCGAGCCGGGAAGTGTCACCGGGGAACTGGCTGGCGTACTGGAATGCCACCGCAGCACCGAAATCGTGCCCGACGACGGCCGCGTCCCGGATCTTCAGCCGCTCGGCGATCAGGGTGTGCACGTACCGCGCCAGTGTGGCTTTGTCGTATCCGCTCGGGGTGCCGGTGCTGTCGCCCAGCCCGGGAAGGTCGATCGCGTAGACGGTGTGGTGTTTCGCCAGCGCGGGCATCACCGGCCACCAGCCGTACCAGGTCTGCGGCCAGCCGTGGATCAGCACGACCGGGCTTCCCTTCCCGCCGGTGACGTAGTGCATGCGGACGCCGTCGACGTCGGCGAATTCGTGCCGGAAGGTGCTCTGGAACGCGGGATCGTCCTGAGTGGCGACGGCATAAGAAGCGGCAGGAGGAGCGGCAGCAGGGGCGGAACAGGCCACGGTGCCGATCGTGAGCAAGAGGGACAGAGCAAGCGCCGTGACAGAGCGCGGCACCAGCCGGGATGCGGTGATCATGTGGCCCAGTTTCGCCAGCCCGCCCCGTCGATGGCACGGAAACTTGCCGTTCCGGCAAGGGGTTGCGCCCGTGCCCGATCGATCAATTCCTTCTAGCCGAACAGGCAAGAACCGGTTCGGCGCAAATCCCGGCGGGTAGGGATGGCGGTGAGGCGGTCGGCACGATCGCCGCTACCGGAGGGATCGCTCGAAATGACCATGCGGAAATTCTGGGCCACAGCCGCTGTCTGCGTCGCCGCCACCGGCGGTTCTCTGCTGCTCAGCGGCACCGCGTTCGCCAGCCACCTCGAGCACAAAGGGCCTTACGAAACCCCGGACGACTGCGTCCGCGCCCTGCGCGCCCTGCCGCCGGACCCCACAGTGGACGGTGCCGAGTGCATTCCCATGAACGGCAAGCACTACATCGAAATCTCGCACACGAACTGAGCCGGGAAGCGGTTTCCCCGGCCGGAAAAACCGGGGAAACCACTTCTCACCCGGCCGCGGCCAGCACCGAACCCGCCGCTTCCACGTGGCGGCAGGACGCTCCCGAATCAGAAGCGGGCACCTCGCCCCGGCACAACCGCTGCTGCTCCTCCCCCAGCGCCGCGTAACCGGGCACCGGGCGCGGACCGCTCGCGGGCCCGAGGGGCTCGGCAGGTCGCCAGCCAGCCGGATCCGGCGTGAGCAGTCCGCGCCTGGCGACGGATCGGGCACGGCGGACAGCAGCGCCCGGCCGTCGCGGGCCTCGCGCAAGGTGGTGGCGCTCAACAGCGTTGTGCGGGCGAAGGCGTCTTTAGTCAGTCGGGAAAGTTCGTGTTGCGGCTGCCCGGCTGCGCGGCGACGAGGACCAGGCCGGCGAGGAAGTCGCCCCGGCAGGCGTGAGACCGGGCCGACAACCTTTTCGGCGCCCTTCGTGGCAGCTTCGGAGTCGTTTGGCCGGAGGTCTTGAGTGAAGCGCGGTTTCCCCTTGGCGCAGGCGGATTCCAACTGCTGTTTGGAACGGGTCAGGCTATCCGCCTTCTTGCATTCCTCCGGGGACACCGTGCGCTAGCAACAGCTCATCGAGCGGCCGAACGCAGGCAGCCAGCCCCGTCCGGTGGAGGGTCAGCGGATCCTCAGTCCGGCCCATCCGATACACCCCGAGGCAGGAACTCGAAGTCGCTACCAAGCCGTGGCGGCTCCATCCGCAGTTTCCAAACCTGATGGAACAGTTCGTGGAACTGGGCTACGCCTGGTGGGCCGATGTCGGCAGACCGCGGGCGGCTGACCCGCAGCCAGGCTAACGAACTCTTCTGACAGCTGCGCCCAAACGCGGAAACCTGGCGGTCGATCTGAGGCAGGCCAGAGGGAACGCTCCCGACAACAGACCCAGCGCCCGGCCGCTCTGCAGGCGGTCCCGGCCGAGAGACTTGCTCTTCCGGTCAATCGGCTGCCAGCGCTCAGTCCTCGCCGCGCCCCAGCCCGCGCAAATGCCGTCCGCTCTCCATGTGCTCCATCAACAACGCTTCCACGGTATCCACATCCCGCCGGGCGATCGCCTCGTACAGCTCCCGGTGCTCCCCCGCCACCCGCTCCAGATCGTCATGCTGCCCCAGCAGCCATCGCATCCGGCTGCGCAGCGTCAGCTCCAGTTCGTTCAGCAGTTCGTTCCCCGCCATCGCCGTCACGGCCTCGTGGAAGTCTGCCGCCGCGCGGTGCGCGGTGACCGCGTCTCCGGCGGCGGCAGCGGCTGTTTCCTCGTCCAGCGCGGCACGGAGCTGATCCAGCCCGGCGCGCGAATGGCGGGTCGCGGCGAGCTTGAACGTCAGGACTTCCAGCGCCGCGCGGACTTCCTGCAGGTCCGCGATATCGCTCGCGGTGAACTCCCGCACCACTGCCCATGTCCGGGGCCGCGGCGTGACCAGGCCTTCGGCCACCAGCGCCTTCAGCGCGTCCCGCACCGGAACCCGGCTCACGCCCAGGTCCGCGGCGAGATCCCGTTCGACCAGCTTGCTGCCCGGTTTGCGCACCCCGTCCAGGATCTCGTCCCGGAGCTGCCGGACGACCCGGTCGGTCTCGGATTCGACGCCCTGTTCCGCTGCCATCCGGCCATTCTCGCACCACCGCCCGGACCGTCCACTGTGGCCGGTGCTGCTCAGCGAGGATTCTCCTTCCGCCACGCCGCGTAATCCGCCACCGCCGCCCGCACGTCGAACTCCGGCGCGAAGCCGGTTTCCTCCTTGAGCCGCGAAATATCCAGATACGGCCCGGTCTCTCCGCCGGACTGGAGCTGATCCGGAAGCCCCGGGACCAGCTCCGCCAGCGCCTCCGCGAACTCCCGGTTCGTCACCGGCTGTCCGCTCGACACGTTGTACGTCTGATATCTCAGTGAAGGCTTCGTCATCAGCAACGCGATCGCGCGGCCCGCGTCCGGTGCGTAGCAGCAGTCGAACCCCTCGTCGGCGACCAGCGAGCGCGGCGTGACCCCGCACAGGCCCGCGTTGAGATATGACGGAATCGGGAAGAACGGCGATTCCGGGTCCACGAGCGGGCCCCACACGGTCCCGATCCGCAGCACCACCGGCTCGACACCGCTCCCCTGCAGGCTGTGCGTCGTCAGCGGTTCGACGGCCTTCTTGAACGCCACGATCAGATGCGGCAGATCCGCGGTCGGCAACGGAAGATCCTCGTGCCAGGAAGGCTCGTCGCGTCCGAGGTACACGCCGAGGCTGCTCGCGACGGCGAACCGGCGCACCCGCCACGTCCGGGCCGCGTCCAGGGCGTTGGTCAGACCGGCCAGGTCCGTCCGGAAGAACGCGACCGGGTCGTCGCCCGGGATGCTGCCCGCCAGGTGGACGATCGCGGTGATGTCGTAGCGGTCGCCGAGCGCGAGGAAGGCGTCCCGGTCGGTCACGTCGAGCGTTTCCACGGCGACGCGGCCCGCGAGGAACGACGGGACGTCCGTCCGCCGGTGCCCGGTGACGAGCACGTCGTGCCCGAGATCGGCGAGCGCCCGGGCTGTGTGCGCGCCGATCATGCCGAGCCCGCCGGTCACGAGGATCACCGCGGCACCTCGCAGCGTGTGGTCGAGAACTTTGTCATGCCGCGACGCTACGGCCCGGCCTCCCGCCGGTTCTTGAACAAATCGCGCATCAGAAGTGCGTGCCGCCGTCGATGCGGACCTCGGTGCCGGTGATGAACGCCGCGTCCTCGCTGGCGAGCATCGCGACGACCGACGCGACTGTCTCCGGACCGGCGAACCCCTGGCCCAGCGCGGGAAGCAGCTTGCCGAGCAGAGTGAAATCGGCGTCCTCGGGGAAGCCGGGGCCGACGCTCTGCTTGCTCTTTCCGCTGCCGTCGGTCATGCCGGACGAGATCGAACCGGGCTGGACGGCGGTGAACCGGATGCCGTCCTTCGCGTATTCGGACGCGAGCGCGTGCGTCATCGACTGGATGCCGCCCTTGCTCGCCGCGTACGCCGCCATGTACGGGTGCGCGAACATCGCGGACGTCGAACTGAAGTTCACCACCGCGGGCGCGGAACCCTCGCGCAGCGCCGGGATCGACTCGCGGATCACCAGGAACGTGCCGACCAGGTTGACGCGCAGCACCTGCTCGAACGCCTCCACCGGCATCTCGTGGGTGTGCGCCGACCGCAGGATGCCCGCGGCGTTGACTACCGCGTCCAGCCCGCCGAGCTGCTCGACCGCCGACGCGACCCCAGCCTTGACCGACGCTTCGTCGGCGACGTTCACGACCACAGTGCCCAGCCGGTCCGCCGCGTCGCCGGCCTTCTCGACGGTGTCTTCCAGGCCCGCTTCGCTCACGTCAGCGGCGACGACGCGCCCGCCTTCGGCCAGCATCCGCAGGACCGTCGCCTGCCCGATGCCCGAGCCCGCTCCGGTGACCAGTACGCGGCGTCCTTCGTAACGGTTCATGGCCCGCTCCTTTCCTCTGCCGTCACTTTACGCCTAGATGGCAGACTGTGCCACTCTGGCGAGATAGGCACCATTGGCAGCAATCGGGTAGCGTGGCCGTGGTGAGCGGAAAGACCCCGACCCTGACCGAACGGCGCAAAGCGGCGACGCAACTCGACATCGCTCGCGCCGCAGCGCGCCTGTTCACCGAGCATGGCGCACAGGGGACGACCGCGGAAGCGATCGCCGCGGCGGCAGGCGTCGCGCCGCGCACCTTCTACCGCTACTTCCGCACCAAAGAGGACGCGGTCGCACCACTGCTGGTCGTCGGCGCCGACTCGTGGCGCGAGCACCTCGCGTCGACGCCCAAAGGCACGCCGTTGCTGAAGGCGGTCGAAGACGCGATCCACAAGACGATCTCCGCCGCCGACGCCACCCAGGAGTTCACCTGGACGCGCGGCCTGCTGCGGGCCGCGAGCGGGGACGATTCGGCGCTGGCGGCCGTGTGGCACCGGGTGAACGGCGAATCCGAAACCCGGCTGCGGCCGGTGCTGGCGAAGCTGGCGCCGGAGACGGACGAGGTGACCGTGCATCTGGTCGCGGCCGCGGCGACGGACGCGATCCGGATTTCGCTGGAGATGTGGGCCGGGACCGATGAGAAGGCGGCACCGGTCGAGCTGGCGGTCCGGTGTTTCCGCGGGCTGTCCGGCGGGCTCGACGTCGCACGGAGCCGCTGAACTTCCGCTCTCTACCCCGGTGCAAGCTCGGCATACGAATGGATTCCGGAGGCTTGTGCGCCCGATCGGCGTGCGCCCGCTCTCCGCCGGCCAATGCCGCTCGCTTCGGTTCGCGGACGAGCGGGCCTAGTCGACGCCTGGCCGTGGGATGTCGCGCGGCATTCGATCCCCGGCGACCGCATCCGGCGCGACCACACTCCTTGCGTCAGGAACTCCGGCGTCGCTCTGCCGCAAGGGGCCGCCGGGACAACTCGCCCTGAGCGCCAGTCGACGATCGCGGTCGCACTCAACGCCGCGACCAGTTTTGCCCGGACCGAACGCGCAGCATCCGGTCTACCAAAGTGTGACTCAGCCAACCACAGCCCGGCCGACAGCGTCCAAATCGGACAAACAACCAAGAGCCCGCACCCAGATCCTCACCAGATCGCTTTCACTGCCCTGAACCAACCGCCCACCCGACGATCTGGAACGGTCGCGGGCCCGCATCGTTCCCGCCCGCACCCTTGACAACCCGCCACCAGCCGCGCTTATGGTATACCAAACGACGAAGGGTGTGCGCGATGAAGCGTTCCGCAGTGGTGGCCGCGGTGGCCTTCACCCCCTACGTGGCGATGATCGGCGGCCTGCCCTGGTTCAGCGGCGACGGCCGGATCTGGTTCCTCCCCGAGATCGGGTTCTGGATCCTCCTCTGGGTGGCCCTCACGCCCGTCTTCCTCGGCGTCGCCGACCGCATCCGGCGCCCGGGCGCCGCCGAAACCGAGCAGGAGCAGCGATGAACGCGGGCGCGGTGGTAGCGCTGGCCGTGGTGGCACTGGCGGTGGTCATCGGACTCGCCGCGCGCGGCCGGAAGCAGATGAACCTCGAACAGTGGACGGTCGCCGGACGGTCGTACGGGACGCTGCTGTTCTGGGTGCTCGCCGCGGGCGAGACCTACTCGACCTTCACCTATCTCGGCGCCTCCGGGTTCGCCTACGCCAACGGCGGCGCGGCGTTCTACATCGCCGGCTACGGCACGTGCGCCTTCGTCCTGTCCTACTTCTTCCTCCCTCCATTGTGGAGGTACGCGAAGAAGCACAACCTCGTCACACAAGCGGATTTCTTCACCCACCGGTTCCGCAGCCCGTGGTTCGGCGCGCTGACCGCGATCGTCGGCGTGGCGTTCATGATCCCCTACATCGAGGCGCAGCTGCTCGGGCTCGGCCAGATCGTCGAGACCACGACCGGCATCAACCGGGTCACCAGCATGGTGCTGGCGGTCGTGCTGATCGCGGTGTTCGTCTACGCGTCCGGGATGAAGGCCGCCGCGTGGGTGTCGGTGCTCAAGGACATCCTGCTGATCGGCACCGTGCTGGTCGTCGGCATCGCGATTCCGGTGCACTACTTCGGCGGCTTCGGGCATCTCATCGACACCGTGCAGACGCAGCACCCCGGCTTCCTCGGCGTACCGGCGCCGGGCAGCCCGCTCGGCGTGCCGTGGATGATGTCGACCCTGCTCGTCACGAGCGCGGCGTTCTTCATGTTCCCTCACGCACTGGCCGCGATGTACACCGCGAAGTCCGAGCAGACGATTCGCCGCAACGCGATTTACCTTCCCCTGTACCAGATCCTGATCGCGCTGACGCTGTTCGTCGGCTTCGCCGCGGTGCTGGTCGTGCCGGGTCTGAAGGGCAGCGCCACCAACGGCGCGCTGCTTTCGCTGACCGTGAAGACCATGCCGTCGTGGGTGGTCGGCCTTGTCGGCGGTGCGGGCGCGCTGGCCGCGATCGTACCGATCAGCCTGCTGCTCCTGCAGTCCGCGACACTGCTGGCCCGCAACGTCTACCAAGGCGTGCTGCGGCCGAAAACCTCCGAACTGGGCGTGTTCCGGCTGTCGCGCGGCCTGGTCGTCGTGGTGACCGCGGTGGCGCTGCTGTTCGCGATCTTCCAGCCCGCGCTCCTGGTGAACCTGCTGCTGACCGGCCAGAACGGCGTGTCCCAGTTCTTCCCGGCGATCGTGCTGGGGCTGGTGTGGCGGCGGCTGACCAAGGCGGGCGCGGCGACCGGGCTCGTGGTCGGCGTCGCGATCGTCGCGTGGACGGTCCTCGCCTCGAAGAACACGTTGTGGGGCCTCAATCCCGGCCTGCTCGCGATCATCGTCAACGTCGTGCTCACCGTCGGCGTCAGCCTCGCCACCTCCGAGCGGCGTGAGCCGACCGTCCGCGCCGAAGCCGTGGAGGGTGTCGCGTGAACCTGTTGCTGCGCAACGTCCGGCCCGGCGGCGGCGATCCGACAGACGTGCTGGTGCGCGACGGCCGGATCGCCGGATTCGGGCCCACCGAAGCAGATGTTCCCGTCGAGGACGGCGGAGGCGCGTTGCTGCTGCCCGGCCTCGTCGACGCCCACTGTCACCTCGACAAGACCCTGTGGGGCCTCCCCTGGGTGCCGAACACCTCGGGTTCCGTCCTCGCCGACCGGATCTCGAACGAACAGCGCCGCCGCAAGGAATTCGGGCTCCCCTCGCCCGGACCCGCCGCCGCGCTGCTCGACGCGATGATCGCGAACGGCACTTCATTCGTCCGCGCGCACACCGATGTCGACCCCGAACTGGGACTGTCCGGCATCGAGGCGGTGCGGGAGGCGGCGGCGCGGCATCGCGGCCAGGTCACCGTCGAGCAGGTCGCCTTCCCCCAGGGCGGCCTGCTCACCCGGCCCGGCACGCTGGAGCTGCTGGAGCGGGCCGTGGCGTCCGGCGTGGAGAACGTCGGCGGCATCGACCCGGCGGGCTACGACCGCGATCCGCGCGGGCACCTGGACGCGATCTTCGACATCGCCGCGCGGCACGGCTGCGGCGTCGACCTGCACCTGCACGACGAAGGTCCGCTCGGGGCCTGGGAAATCGAGCTCGTCATCGAGCGGACGAAGGCGCTCGGCCTCGCCGGGAAGGTCGCGATCGGCCACGCGTTCGGCATCTGCGGCATCCCGGACGCGCAGCAGGACCGGCTGCTCGAAGGCCTCGCGGAGCAGCAGATCACGCTCACCACCGCGGCGGTGTACGACCGGCCGGTGCCGCCGCTGGCCAAAATGCGGGCAGCGGGAGCGAACGTCGCGTGCGGCAACGACGGCATCCGCGACCTGTGGGGACCGTACGGCGACGGGGACATGCTGACGCGCACGATGCACCTGGCGTACCGCAGCTCGTTCCGAACCGACCCGGAGATCGAAATCGCGCTGCACGCGGCGACGTACGGCGGCGCGAAAGCATTGCGCCTCAAGGATTACGGTTTGCAGATCGGCGACCACGCTGATTTCTTCTTGGTAGACGCCGTGTACCCGGCCGAAGCCGTCGTGTCCCATCCTCCGCGGCGGCTCGTGGTGAAGGGCGGGGCTGTCGTCTCGCGGCGATAGCCCCGCCCGCCGCTATTCCTGGAACGCCGGGAAGGTCGGAGGGAACAACTCCCCCGCCTCCCGGCGTTCGACGTCCCGCTCAGGATACGCGGCACGCATCTTCTCGAACAACGCCTGCGCGCGGCGGCGGAGGTCCTGCTCGTCGACGCCGGGAACGTGCCCGTCCACCAGCACTGGTCGACCCGCGACGACGGAATGCGTTGCCTGACGGGCGGTTCCGCTGAGCAGGAACGCGCGGATCGGATCGTCCCGCACACCGTCGCGGAGGTCGCCGACGTGGAACGCGACGAGATCCGCCTGCGCGCCCGGAGCCAGCTTGCCGAGGTCGTCGCGGCGGAGCGCGCGGGCGCCGCCGAGCGTCGCGGCTTCGACGTACCACTCAGCCGGAGCCGCGTCGGCGCGGTCGTCCATCACCTTCGCCAGGTGCACGCCGACATCCATGCCACGCACCAGGTCCGGAGGGAAGGAATCCGTGCCCAGACACAGGTTCAGGCCCGCTTCGCGGTAGTCGCGGAAGGAGCGCAGGGCGTGGCCGTAGCGGAACGAGGTGAGCGGGCAATGGATGACCGACACCCCGGACGCGGCGAGCGTCGCGACATCGCCGCGGTCCTCGCCGTAGACGTCGGGGTGGCGGTCGAGGACCTGGCCGTGCGGGATCAGCAGCCGGTCGCCGAGCAGACCGGTGCGGTTGAGCATTTCCAGCGGCGTTACGCCGTAACGGTCCAAGATCAGTTCCCGCTCCAGCACGCCTTGCAGGCAATGGAGCCGCACCAGGACGTCGCGGTGGCGCGCCGCGTCGGCGGTGGCGCGCATGAGGTCTTCGGTGAGGGTTTCGATGCGGCACGGCAACAGAACGCCGTTGACGAGCGGATCCGCTAATTCCGTTACGTGGTCGAGAAATCGCAGCGCGTCGGCCAGCCCCTCCTCGCCGCGGGACTCGGCGAAGGCCACGGTGCGCGTACCGTCCACAGTGGCCACATTGACGCCGGAACGGTAAGCAGGGCCCAGATATCCGCGCAGTCCGAGGTTCCGCGAGAAGTCCGCCATGGCGACGAGTTCCTCGTACGGCTCGGCCCACGAAGAATGGACCTCCGACGCGATCGGCATGAACGTCGTGATGCCGTGCAGCGCCAGTTGAACGAGCGCGTACTCGCGAATGGTCTGCCGTTCTTCCGGAGTGAAGACGTCGCGGCGGCGGTGCGTGAAGTAGTCCTCGGACCACTGCAGCCCGGTCGCACGGTCCGCGGTGGCCCAGGAATCGAGGACGAGATGGTCGACATCGGTCAGTGCGTCGAGGTCGATCAGACCCGGGAGGACGAGCGATTCGCCGAGGTCGACGTCCAGATCAGTCGTTCCGGCATACCGCGGGCCGACGTAGGTGACGACGTCGTCCTCCCAGACGACCTCGCCGTTTTCCAGCAAGGCGTGCCGCCCGTTCTGATGGGCAAGCACATGGCGCGCACGCCAGCGAGTACGCATCGGGTTCCTTCCGCTCGGTGCATTTAGGTATACCAAAAGGCGGAACCTGGCGGCCAGACCTTGCCCGGGGCGGGTTTTTCCGGGAACCTGGGAGAAGGTTCGCCGATACTGTCGGTGACGGCGGCGGGAGGGGATCGGATGGAGCCGGGTTTCGCCTCGGAATCGGAGCGCGTGACGGAGCGGCTGCGAAACGAGATCCTCGACGGCACGCGCGCTCCCGGCAGCAAGCTCGTCGAGCGGGATCTGGCCGCGGAGATGGGCGTGAGCCGGGTGCCGGTGCGGGATGCGTTGCGCGCGCTGGGAAACGAAGGCCTGGTGACGCCGCGGCCGCGCTCGTGGTCGGTGGTGCGGGAGTTCACCGCGTCGGATGTCGCGGACCTGAACGAGGTGCGCACGGCCTTCGAGGGGCTCACTTTCCGGCTCGCCGCGCAGCGCCGCACGCGCGAGGGCCTGGCCCGGCTGCGGGAGGTCCTCGATACGGAACTGCGCGCCGCCCGAGCCGGCGACGCGGTTTCGGCTCGCCGCGCCGCCGCGGATTTCCACGAGGTCGTGACGTCGCTGTCGGCGAACGAACTGCTCGGCGAACTGGAACGGACGCTGCGCAGCCGGATGCGATGGCTGCTCGGCCAGCATGACGACCTGGAAGCCATGGCGGCGGAGCATGAGCTTCTGTACGAGGCGATCGTGGACCGGGATGTCGAGCGGGTGGAACGGCTGGTGCTGGCCCACCTCGCGACGGGCACTAGCGAGGCGGCGCGTCGGCATCCGGCGGGGGAAGCCGGTTCGGCGGGGTGAGCCGCTTCGTTCGTGGCATCTCGCTGTTTGACGAGTCGCGGGATATCGCGGCGTGGTGGGGCGGCAGCGCACTCTGCCGGGGTCCCGACGCTGCTGCGCGGGGATTCCCCGGTTGGTGAGATCTCAGGAGCTGCCGGGTTTGCGGCTGGGCTGGCCGCGATATCCCGAGTCCCATCGCGATTCGATCAACCGGTGCCGGTGGGATATCAGTCGCGCTCCATTGCGGACAGTCCGGCACTGGTGAGATCTCAACGCCATCCAGTCCGGCAGCATTGAGATCTCAGGGGTGGCACCGCGCCTCCGCCTCCGAGATCTTCGGGGACCGGGGGCCGGTACGAGTCCGCAGCGGTGAGATCTCACGATCGGCACTGCGCCCACGCCCGCGAGATCTCCGCGGAACCGAGGAGTCCGCATCAGGCTGAAGGGTTGAGATCTCAGGTGCGGCACCACGCCTGCCACGTGAGATCTCACGAGGCCCAGGCGTTGGCACCGGTCCGCGGCGTTGAGATCCCAGGGGCAACGCCACGCTCGCCCGACGAGATCTCGCAGAGCCAAGTTTTCCGCACCAACCCCGCCATTGAGATACTAAGAGCGGCACCACACTCGCCCCCACGAGATCTCGCAGGGCCGAAGCCTCCACACCAACCCGCACCATTGAGATCTCAGGTGCAGCGCCACACCCTCCCCGTGAGATCTCACGAGGCCTAGGCGTTGGCACCAGCCCAGCAAGCTCCCCGACCCCGCCGCGTCAGAGGTCGACGACCGCCAGGCCGTCCGCCACTACGACGCCGTCGTGCAGCACCGTGCGGTCCTTGCCACGGTCCATCACCGCGCTCGTCGGGGTCTCGCCGTCCACCAGGACCAGGTCCGCACGGTCGCCGACCCCCACCCCGGGCCGGTCGGCGATGCCTGCCAGCCGCGGGACGTCGTGGCTCATGATCGACGCGCCGCCCATCGTCGCGACCGCCAGCGCCATCTCGATCAGTTCGTCGCGGCGGAAACCGTGGGTGAAGGCCAGCTGCCAGGTACGGTCGAGGAGGTCGCAGTTGCCGTACGGGCTCCAGTAGTCCCGCTGGCCGTCCTCCCCCAGTCCGACGCGCACGCCCGCGGTCGTCAGGTCCGCGAGCGACAACTGCCGGTCGACAGACGGCGCGACGGTCGCCATCGCGATGTCCAGCTCCGCGAACGTGTCGATGAGACGACGGCTCACCGCCTCCGAAACCGACCCCAGCTCGTACGCGTGCGACATCGTCACCTTGCCGCGCATGTCCAGCGCGCGGACCCGCTCGATCACCAGGTCGGTCGAGAACACGCCGAGATGCCCCGGCTCGTGCAGGTGGATGTCCACCTCGACGCCGTACTTCTCGGCCAGCCCGAACACGACGTCCAAGTGCCCCTTGGGATCCTTGTCCAGCGAACACGGATCAATCCCGCCGACGACCGACGCCCCCGAACGCAGCGACGCCTCCAGCACGTCCACCGTGCCGGGCTCGCGCAGGATCCCGGCCTGCGGAAACGCCATCACCTCGACGTCGGCGTGCGCGGCGAACCGCTCCTTGGCCGCCAGCACAGCGTCGAGCTTCTCGAGCTGACAGTCCACGTCGACCTGCGCGTAGGTGCGCACGCGAGTGGTTCCGTTCGCGATCATCCGCTCCAGCGTGCCCGCGACGCGTTCGGGCAGCGGGACTTCGGCGTTCCGCCAGTTCTCGCGGTCGTTCAGCATCATCGCCCACACCCCCGGCGCCCCGGTGTGCGGCCGGAACGGCAGCCCGATCCGCGTCGAGTCGAGGTGGACGTGCACGTCGCTGAACGACGGGAACAGCAACCGCCCGCGCCCCTCGACCACGTCCGGCCCAGGCGCGGCCGCCGGATCATGCGGCCGGACCGCGGCGATCCGGTCGCCGGCCACCTCGACGTCGCTGCGCTGACCGCCCCAGGGACGGACGTCACGGATCAACACGGAGAGCACCTTTCTCAGCGGGAGCGCTTTGGTATACCAAGAGTACAAGGTCTCGCCGAACCGCGTCCTCCGCATAAGCTCATCGGCGAAGCCCGCCGCCGGAGGAATGCCGATGACCGAGAAATCGCCAGTGGACGACCGGTACCGGCTGGATCCGGGCTGGACTTGGCTGGCCTCCCCCGCTGGCGTAGTCCTCGACGGCGGCGCTCTGACCTTCGTGCGCGAGATGAGCCCGGCAGAGGTGTTCCGGACGTTCGACCTCGATCCAGACTCGGCGCGGACGATGACCGCGCGCGAAGCGCTGACCGACCCCGTGCTGCAGACGGCCGCGTTCGACGACGGGCCGCAGTGGATTCGCGTCGCCGAGTCCGGCGAATGGACAGTCGCGATCGAGTACTTCCAGCAGAAAACCCATGTCGACAGCATCTCGAGCCACCTGGCCCGTGACACCGAGGTCGTCTTCGTCGCCGCGAACGAAGGCGAACCCGCGGTATTCAGCTACCTCTCGCACGGCGAATACGTCTTCGCCCTCGAGTGCGGCGCACCGTACGACACTCGCGGAGCGCGCTATCCGCACCTGTTCGACGAGGAGATGTTCGCTGCGGGCCTCCTCGATTTCAGCCCGATCATGCCGATCGGGGACTGCGTGGTCGCGATGATGGCGATCCTGAGCAGACGCCTCGGCTTCAACCTGTCTCCGGAAACGGTCACCGGACCGCTCCCCACCGCCTACCGGATGCACCAGTACCGGCCGCCGAATCCGCCGCCCAGGCTCAACCGGCAAGCAGGCGGAGAAGCCGAGCGGTCTCCGACGCCACCGCCGTCCTCCCCAACCGGACGTACTTCCGGGGATCCACCGCCTCCGGCTGTTCCTCCAGGAACTGCCGCACCGACCGCGTGAACAGACCATTCAGGTGCGTTGAGATATTAACCTTCGTCATCCCGCTCACCACGGCCCCGCGCAGTTCCTCATCGGACAGTCCGGACGAGCCGTGCAATACCAGCGGGACCGGGACAGTATCTCGCAATCGGGTCACCAGCGAACGATCGACTTGAGCGGTCCGTTCCACCATCGCGTGGGACGTCCCCACCGCCACCGCCAGTGCGTCGACTCCGGTGGCGGCGACGAAATCGGCCGCTTCGGCGGGGTCGGTGCGGGCACCGGGGGCGTGTACCCCGTCCTTGCCGCCGACCTCGCCTAGTTCCGCTTCCACTGCCACGCCCGCGTCGTGGCACAGGTCGGCGATTTCGCGGGTCATGCGCAGGTTTTCCGCGTAGGGCAGATGCGATCCGTCGTACATCACGCTGTCGACGCCCAACGCGATGCCTTCGCGGATCAGCTCCGGGTCTTCGATGTGGTCCAGGTGCACCAACACCTCGACGGACGCGCGGCGGGCGATTTCCAGCGACGCCAAGGTGATCGGGGCCAGGCCGCCGTGATAGCGGACGCAGTTTTCGCTGATCTGCAGCACCACCGGCAATCCGGCTTCGTGCGCGCCTTCGGCGATGGCCTCGGCGTGCTCCAGCATGATCACGTTGAACGCGCCCACGGCGGAACCGCGCTCGCGGGCGGCGGCCAGCAGCTGGGGCAGGTCGGGTCGGGTGATCATGCGGGGGCTCCGTTCAGGAATCGGTGGTAGGCGGGCAGATCGACCTCGCCGGCGACGGGGCGGAGGACGGCTGCGGCACCCAGAGCGGCGGCGGTGCGGAGGGCTTCGATCAGGGGGCGACCGGCGGCGAGGGCTGCGGCCAGTCCGGCGGTCGCGGCGTCTCCGGCACCGGTGGGGTTGCCGTGCACGCCGGGGATGGCCGGGACGGTGAAGACACCACCCGGGGTGTAGGCAGCGATACCGTCCGCCCCGCACGAAACGACGACCAACTCCGCGCCACGGCGGACAAGCGTCGCCGCACCGGAAGCTTCATCGGCAGCAGACGTCGCGTCGAGCAGCTCAGCCCGATTCGGCTTCACCACAGCACCGGCCCGCGCCGCAGCCAGCAACGCCGGGCCGGACGCATCGACCAGCGTCCGCGCCCCGGTTTGCCGGGCGATGCGGGCCCACTCCGCGATCAGGTCCGGCGAAGCACCGCGCGGCAAGGATCCGGAGACCACCAGGAACCTGGCACCAGGCAAACATTCAGCCAGCCGCCTGCCGAAAGTCGTCCATTCCACTTCGGACACTTCCGGCCCGGGTTCGGTGTAGACAGTCGGATGGCCATCCCCGGTCACCGTCACGGTGGTGCGGTTCTCGCCGGAAATCGGGACGGCGTCGAACGGAACGTCCAATGTAGACCCGAGCCACCGGCCCGCATCGCCGCCCAATGGAAGCACCGCGCGGACCGGGACGTCCAGCGCGGCGAGCACTCGGGCGACGTTGACACCCTTGCCGCCCGGCCGTCGTCGCACCTCAAGCACCCGGTTGGTGTCGCCGGGAGCATGGGCGCCGATCCGGTAGGTGACGTCGATAGCCGGATTCGGCGTCACGGCGACGATCATCAGGCGAGGATGACCGAGCGCGTCAGCGAGCGCGGACGGTCGGGGTTCAGGCCGCGCCGGGCGGCCACTGCGACGGCGAAGCGTTGCGCCACCACGAGCGCGGCGAGCGGGTCCAGGTCGTGGTGCACGAATCGCGCGCCGGTGCGGGCTACGTCGTCCGCGAGTCCGGCGGGGGGCGAGCCCAGCGACCAGACGAGACGGCCTGGCTGGGCGATGGCGATCGGGCCGTGGCGGTAGTCCATGGCGGGATAGGACTCGGCCCAGAATTGGGCGGCCTCGCGGGTTTTCAGCGCGGCTTCGCAGGCCAGGCCGACGGCGGGGCCGCGGCCGACGAAGGTGACCTGTTCGGCGTCGAGCAGGTCGTCGATCGGTTCGGCCAACGCCTGCGTGCAAGCCGTGGCGAGCTGCTCGATGTCGTCGCCCAGACCGGCGCGCAGCAGGGCGAGCGCGGTGGTGGCGAACCGCGTTTGCACGACGGATTGTTCGTCGGCGAAGGAAAGTTCGACGACCTCGTCCGCGTGCGCGGCAGCGGGACTGTCGCCGACCGCGGTGATCAGCACGGTTCGCTGCGAGGGCATGGCGGCGAGCAGGTCGATGATCTCGGTCGTGGTGCCGGAGCGGGAGATCGCCACGACGCGGTCGTATTCGCGCGACGCCGGGTATTCGGAGCCGGCGAAGGCGTCGGTGCTCCCGTGGCCGCGTCGTTCGCGGGCGACGGCGTAGCTCATCGCGATGAACCAGCTGGTGCCGCAGCCGACGACCGCCACTCGTTCGCCCGGCCGGGGCAGGGCGGCGGACGGGGCGAGGGCGGCTGCCGCGCGCCACATCTCGGGCTGGGAAGCCAGTTCGGCGGCCACGAAGGAGCCGGGGGCATCCGGAAGGGAGGACACGGGATGGAGGCCTTTCGATCCAGGGCGGAAAGCGTGCTCGCAATCGGCACTCTACTTGAGTGTTTTTGATTGGTCTATGCGTTATAGCGCAGATTCAATCACCGAGTCGAGCGGGACCGGCCTCTAGGATGAGCGCCGACCCGCCTCCGACCAGGAACGAGAGACCCGGCATGACGCCCCAGCAACGCCTCAACGCCCTGCTCGAATTGGTGAGCGAACGGGGCAACGTCACGATCGCGGAGATCGGCGACGCGCTCGACGTCTCCCCCGCGACCGCGCGGCGGGACCTCTCGCTCCTCGCCGACCAGCGGCTCGTCACCCGCACGCACGGCGGGGCCGCCGCGCTCGGCACCGGCTACGAACTGCCGCTGCAGTACAAGATCGCCCGGCAGGCCGAGGCCAAGACCGCGATCGCCGAGTGCGCCGCGAACCTCGTGCGACCAGGGGAAACAGTCGGCATCAACGGCGGCACCACGACCACCGAGGTCGCCCGCGCGCTGGGCAAGAGCGAGCGGTTCGTCCGCGCCGACGGCGAAACCGGGCTGACCGTCGTCACCAACGCGCTCAACATCGCCTACGAGCTGTCCGTCCGCGCGCAGGTCAAGATCGTCGTGACCGGCGGCGTCGCCCGGCGGCAGTCCTACGAACTGGTCGGCTCGCTCGTCTCGGACGCGCTCTCGGCCTTCGCGCTCGACACGGTCATCCTCGGCGTCGACGGCCTGAGCGCCCAGTACGGCGCGACCACGCTGCACGAGGGGGAAGCCGAGGTCAGCAGGCACTTCAGCCAGGTCGCGCGGCGCGTGATCGTCGTCGCGGACGCGACGAAGCTGACCAAGGCCACGTTCGCCCGCATCTGCCGGCTCGGCGCGATCGACGTCCTGGTCACCGACGCCGAGGCGCCCGCCTCGTTCACCGCCGACCTGGCCGCCGCCTCCGTGGAGCTCGTCGTCGCCGGATGAGCAGACCTGCCCGTTGCACATTTCTGATTGATTTGCCATCATGCAGATCAATATCACGCAGAAGTGAGGTGGCGACGTGGTGAACCGCGGGGTGCTGCGGGTCGGGGTGGCCGGAGTCGGCCTGCGGGCCGGAATCGCTCGGCACGTGGCGGGATCCGGGATCGCGGCGGAGATCGTCGCCGCGGCGGATCCCGACGAGCGCGGCCGGGCGCGAGCGCGCGAGATGTTCGGCGCCGTCGACATCGTGGCCGGACACCGGGAGCTCGCGAACCTGGTCGACGCCGCGATTGTCACCTCGCCGGACTGGACGCACGCCGAGATCGCCGTCGACCTGCTCCGCGCCGGAGTGGCTGTGTACCTCGAAAAGCCGCTGGCCACCACGCTTCCCGACGCCGACACGGTTCTCGCCGTCGCGCAGGAGACCGGCACCCCGCTCTACATCGGACACAACTTCCGGCACGCGGCCGTCGTCCGCACGCTGCGCGATGTCGTGAACCGCGGCGAAATCGGCGAGGTGAAAACCGTGTGGTGCCGTCATTTCGTCGGCAACGGCGGCGACTACTACTTCAAGGACTGGCACGCCGACCGCAGCCGCGTGAATTCGCTGCTGCTGCAGAAAGCCAGCCACGACCTCGACGTCATCCACTACCTCGCCGGCGGTTTCACCCGCCGCGTCACCGCGATGGGCGACCTGGCCGTCTACGGCGAGATCACCGACCGGAGCGGCCAGGGCGACCGGCTGGCCGACGACTGGTTCTCCTTCGACAATTGGCCCCCTGCCGCGCAAACCGGCCTCAACCCGGTCGTCGACGTCGAAGACCTCTCGATGGTCCACATGCGACTCGACAACGGTGTGCTCGCCAGCTACGAACAGTGTCATTTCACGCCCGATTACTGGCGCAACTACACCGTGATCGGCACCGAGGGCCGCGCGGAGAACTTCGGCGACACCGGTGGCGGCGTGGTGAAAGTATGGAACCGCCGCCGCGGATGGTCGCTGGACGGAGACCGCGAACACCCGATCGACGGTGTCGCATCCGGACACGAGGACGCGGATCTCCTTACCATGAAAGAATTCCTGCGCTACGCAATACACGGCGATCCGCCGGAAATTTCGCCGATCGCCGCCCGCGAGGCCGTGGCGGCGGGCGCGCTCGCCACGCAATCCCTGCGTTCCGGCTCCGTCCCGCTCGACATTCCGCCCCTCCCCGAAACGGTAGCCGCCCATTTCTCCCCGCCGGAAGGAAACCGCAGATGACCTCGCCCTCCCGCCGTCCCCGCCCGCGCCGCTAGCGCGAGGGAAGGAAAAGAAATCCCATGCGCGTGCGAACCCTGACCCGGCGCGGGTTTCTCCGCGGCGCGGCGGCCATGGCACTGGTGCCCGCCGCCGCGGCCTGCGCCGAGGCCCCCGCCGCCACGTCCGGACCGGTCACCGTCGAAATGTGGCACGGCCAGAGCGACACCGGCCTCAAAGTCCTCAAGCAACTGGTCGCCGCGTTCCAGCGCGAGCACCCGGACATCCGGATCGACCTCGGCGGCGGGGTGCTCGCCGACGCCATGCTGCAGAAGGTGACCGCGGCGCTCGCGTCCGGCTCCTATCCCGACATCGCGTACATCTTCGGCTCCGACCTCGCGAGCATCGCCCGCAGCCCGCAAGTGGCCGACATGGACGACGTCGTGCACGGCCAGTTCTGGAGGCCCGCGCTCGAAGCGGTCACCGTGAACGAGCGCGTCCGCGCGGTGCCCGCGATGCTCGACTCGCTCGCGGTCGCCTGCAACAAGAAACTGTTCCAGGAGCACGGCGTCCCGCTGCCGGACGACTCCTGGCGATGGCCGGATTTCGTGGCCGCCGCGAAGAAACTGACCAACCGCGACCAGGGGCAGTTCGGCACCGCCTGGCCCGGCGCGGGCGACGAGGACACGGTCTGGCGGCTGTGGCCGATGATCTGGGACCTCGGCGGCACCATCGTCGGCCAGGACGGCCGCAGCATCGGCTTCGCCGACAGCGGGGTGCGAGCGCTCGAAGTGATCCGGCAGCTGTCCGCCGACCGCAGTGTCTACATCGACCCGAAACCCGGCTCCGAGCAGATGTACCAGGCCTTCGCCTCCGGGCGGATCGCGATGGTGCCGACCGGTCCGTGGCAGCTGCCCGACATCGTCGACGCCGGAATCGACTACCAGATCGTCCCGCTGCCCACTTTCACCGGCAAGCCGATCACCATCTCCGGACCGGACACCTGGACGGTGTTCGACAACGGCGACCGGCGCCTCGCCGCGACCAAAACGTTCCTGCGGTGGCTGACCGCCCCCAGCCAGGACGTCGTCTGGGACGTGGGCGCCGGCAGCCTCCCGCTGAGCGCGCAATCGCAGCGCCTTCCCGACTGGCAGCGCAAAACCCAGGACACCGCGGGTCTTTCGGTGTTCGTCAAGTCGCTCGAGAACTCGCACGTCCGCGCCAACCACCCCGCCTACCCGCAGGTTTCGCAGGCCGTCGCCGCCGCGATCGTCTCCGTGCTGCTCGGGCGC
This sequence comes from Amycolatopsis sp. NPDC114484, assembly GCF_055633755.1. NCBI lineage: Bacteria > Bacillati > Actinomycetota > Actinomycetes > Pseudonocardiales > Pseudonocardiaceae > Amycolatopsis > Amycolatopsis sp. NPDC114484. Next base: position 20,274 of record NZ_JBVKDQ010000019.1, read on the forward strand.
GCGACCCCCGCCGACGCCATGCGCGACTGCGCCTCCGCGGCCGACGCCGCCCTCGTCATCCCCCGTTAGGACCCCGCTCATGTCCGTACATCCCGGCCCGATCACCGTCGCTCCGGCCGCCGCGGCGAAGACCCGGCGCCGCCGCGAGACCGCCGCCGCCTGGGCTTACCTGAGTCCCTCGGTCGTCGTCATCATCGGCCTCGGCCTGGTGCCGGTGGTGTGGTCGCTGATCCTGTCGTTCCAGGCCGACGACCTCGTCACCCCGTCCCGGTTCGTCGGCGTCGACAACTACGCGGCACTCGCGCAGGACCCGCACTTCGGCCAAGCCGTCGGCAACACGCTGCTGTACACGGCGTTATACGTCCCGCTGAGCATCGTGCTCGGCCTCGCGCTGGCGCTCGCGCTGAACCGGCGGGTGCGCTTCATCGGCGCGTACCGGACGTTGATGTTCGTTCCGTTCGTGCTGTCGGCCACCGCGCAAGGCGTCCTGTTCTCGTTCATCCTCGACCCCGAATTCGGCGTCGCCAACTCGCTGCTGCACCGGATCGGCCTTAGCCCGCAAGGGTTTCTGACCGACCCGTCGCAGGCGCTGCTGATCCTGGTCGCCATCACGCTGTGGAGCGGCACCGGATTCTGCATGGTGGTGTTCCTGGCCGCGCTGCAGGACGTGCCGCCGTCTCTGATCGAAGCCGCTCGGCTGGACGGCGCCGGCCCGTTCCGGATCCTCCGGCACGTCACCCTGCCCGCCGTGCTGCCGGTGACCACGTTCCTGACGCTGTGGCAGCTGATCCAATCGCTCCAGGTGTTCGACCTGACCTACGTCACCACCAAAGGCGGGCCGCTCGGCTCGACCACGGTGATCGTCTACTTCATCTGGCAGCAGGCCTTCCAGAACTTCACCGCCGGATACGGCGCCGCCGCCGCGTACGTGCTCGCCGTGGTGCTGCTGGCGCTCGGGCTGGGCGTCCGATTGCTGCGTCGCAACAAGGAGGTTCGATGACGACGCGCGCGCACGTCGCCCCGGTTTCCGCATCTCAACTACCCGAGGTGATGCGTCAGCCCCGGCGCTGGCGGCTTCCGTTCAGCCCGTGGCATCTGCTGCTGGCCCCGCTCGCGCTGCTGTTCGCGGCACCGCTGGTGTGGCTGCTGCTCAGTTCGGTGATGAGCAACGCGGAGATCAACCGGTTCCCGCCGTCGCTGTGGCCGTCCGGGATCGACTTCTCCGGCTACCGGTATGTGCTGGAGAACGCGCTGTTCCTGCGGTGGTTCTCCAACTCGCTGATCGTGTCGGTCGTGACCGTGGCGGCCAATCTCGTCTTCGGCTCGCTCGGCGGCTACGCGTTCGCGCGCATGCGGTTCCGCGGTTCGAAGGTGATGCTCGGGCTGATGATGGCGACCATGGCGGTGCCCTTCCAGCTCACCATGATCCCGACGTTCCTGGTGATGAAGAAGCTCGGCCTGATCGACTCGCTCGGCGCGTTGATCGTGCCGTCGCTGGTCACGCCGTTCGCGGTGTTCCTGCTGCGGCAGTTCTTCCTGTCGCTGCCGCGCGAACTGGAGGAAGCGGCCTGGATCGACGGCTGCTCGCGGCTGCGGGTGCTGGTCCGGATCGTGCTCCCGCTGTCGCGGCCCGCGTTGAGCACCGTCGCCGTGCTCACCTTCCTGAGCACCTGGAACGACCTGACCTGGCCGTTGATCGCGATCAACCACGACACCCAGTACACCCTGCAGCTCGGCCTGACCACCTTCCAGGGACAGCACCACACGAACTGGGCGGCGGTGATGGCCGGGAACGTCATCACAGTGCTGCCGGTGCTGCTGGCGTTCCTGGGCGCGCAGAAGACGTTCATCCAGTCCATCACCTCCAGCGGTCTCAAAGGCTGAACCGAGTCATCCAGAGGAACCACGCATGCCGCACCACTTCGACCTGCTCGTGCTCGGCGACGTCAACCCCGACGTCGTCCTCAGGCCGCTGACCGAGGAGCTCGACTTCCGGCAACGGGAGAACCTCGTCGGCCACGGCTTGCTCACGCTCGGCGGGTCCGCCGCGATCACCGCCGCCGGGGCCGCCCGGCTGGGGCTGAAGGTCGCCTTCGCCGGGCGGATCGGCGACGACGCCGCCGGCCGGTTCGTCCGCGACATCCTCGCCGAACGCGGCGTCGACACGCGGGCCCTCACGGTGGATCCGACGCTGCCGACTCCGCTCACCGCGATCCTGACGCGCGACGACAGCCGCGCCATCATCACCAGCTCCGGAGTGCTGGACGCGGTGTCGGCCGCCGACGTCCCCGCTGAGTTGCTGGCGAACAGCCGCCATGTGCACGCCTCGTCGTACTTCCTGATGCCCAAGCTGGCCGCCGGGCTGCCGGAACTGTTCCGCACCGCCCGCTCCCACGGCGCGACAACCTCACTGGACACCAACGACGATCCGGCGCGGCAGTGGGATCCCAGCGGCATCCCGCTGGTACTTCAGGAGACCGACTTCCTTCTCCCCAACGCCGCCGAAGCCCTGCAGTTGTCCGGAAAATCCAGCCTCCTCGGCGCCGCGGCACACCTCGCCGCACAGGGGCCGACCGTCGTCGTCAAGAACGGCGCCGACGGTGCGATCGCCCATCACCGCAGCGAAACCGTCACGGTTCCCGCGTCCCCGATCACCCCGCTCGACACCGTCGGTGCCGGCGACAGCTTCAACGCCGCGTTCCTCGCCGCGACGCTGCGCGGCCTGCCGCTGTCCGACGCGCTGCGGGCGGGGGTCACCGGCGGCGGCCGTTCGACGCTCGCGCGCGGCGGGATCGACGGCCAACCGACCTGGAACGAACTCAATCTCGCCGAAACCACTGAAACGGAAAGCGCATGACCACCAAGATCACCTTCATCGGCGCCGGCAGCGTCGTGTTCACCCAGGGCCTGCTCGCGGACCTGTTCGCCTATCCCGAACTGGCCGAGGTGCACGTCGCGCTGCACGACATCGACCCGGAACGCCTGAGCACCGCACACGCGGCGGCCGGTCGCATCGCCGAAGCCCGCGGGGCCAAGCCCGTCCTCACCGCGCACGCGGACCGCCGCGAAGCCCTTGAGGGCGCGGACTTCGTCATCAACATGGTCCAAATCGGAATGGGCGAGGCGACCCGCGTCGACTTCGACATCCCCGCTCGCTTCGGCGTGAAGCAGACCATCGGCGACACGCTCGGTGTCGGCGGGATCTTCCGCGCCCTGCGCACTTTCCCGTTCCTGCGCGAACTCGGCGAGGACATCGCGCAGGTGTGCCCGCAGGCGTGGCTGCTGAACTACACGAACCCGATGGCGATGAACGTGCAGTACCTGTCCGAGACGCTCGGCTCGGACCGCGTCGTCGGCCTGTGCCATTCGGTTTACTGGACCGTGCACGACCTGGCCGCCCTGCTGGAAGTGCCGCTGTCCGAGGTCACCTACCACGCCGCGGGCATCAACCACCAGGCGTGGATCCTGCGCCTGGAACACCAGGGCGCGGACCTGTACCCGCGGCTCGCCGAACTCGCCGAGGACCCGCAGCTGCGGCGGCGCGTGCGGTTCGACATGTTCCGGCGGCTCGGCTACTACCCCACCGAAACCAGCGAGCATTCCTCCGAATACGTGCCGTGGTATCTCGGCCACGCCGGCGAAATCGAACGGCTGCGGCTGCCGATCGGCGCGTATCTGGACGTCGTGGCGGAGAACGAGGCCGAATACGAACGCACCCGCCTGGCGATCGAACGCGACGAACCGCTCACCGTCGAAGGCACCAACGAATACGCGCCGCAGATCATCCACAGTGTCGTCACCGGCACGCCGCGCACCGTTTACGGCAATGTGCTCAATCGCGGGCTGATCCCGAATCTCCCGGCGACCGGAGCCGTCGAGGTGCCGTGTCTCGCCGACGCCACCGGCATCCGTCCCACGCGGGTCGCTCCCCTGCCGCCGCAGCTCGCCGCGCTCAACCGCACCTACCTGAGCACCACCGAACTCGTGGTGCGCGCGGCGGTCGAGAACGATCCCCGGCACATCCGCCACGCGGCGATGACCGATCCCGCCACCGCGGCCGCGCTTCCGGTCGAACGCATCTGGGAACTGTGCGACGAAATGGTGCTCGCGCACGGCGAAGCGCTGCAGCCCGGATTGCGGGAAACCCTGGGCAGCTAACGACTCTTGACGGCGCGGCGCGGTGATCCGCTAAACTTCTGGTGCCTGCCGGACGGGCAGGCGCCAGAAGTACGCCCAGCCGGTAATGCGGATTGACCGCGAGCCCGGACCCAGTCGCCAGGATGTCTTCGGAACCTCCGAGGCGGGGCCGTACTCACCATCGCTGGAGTCACCGGATGCATTCGCTTCCTGGTCGGATTTCTCGCGCAACCGCGGCCGCCGCCCTGCTGATCGGCAGCTCGGCGTGCGCGCTCGGGGCCAGCGGCACCGCGGAAAGCGCGCCGCTTCCCTCGCCGCACAGCCAGGTCACCGACGTCCCCTTGCCGACCCCGCACGCCGGGTTCGACTACCAGATCGGCGGCCCGTACCAGCCGCCGGCGGGCGTCCAGGTCGTCAGCCGCGACCACAGCGCGCCGGCGGCCGCCGGACTGTACAACATCTGCTACGTCAACGCTTTCCAGGCCCAGCCCGGCGCCGAAAAGGATTGGGGCGACCTGGTTCTGCGCGACGGCGACGGCAAGGTCGTCATGGATCCCGACTGGAACGAGGCGCTGCTCGACCTGCGCACCGCGGACAAGCGGGGCCGGATCGCGGACAAGGTCGGCACGTGGATCGACGAGTGCGCGGGCAAGGGCTACCAGGCCATCGAGCCGGACAACTACGACAGCTTCACCCGGTCCCAGGGCCTGCTCAGCGCGCGGAACGCCCAGGACCTCGTCAAGCTGCTTTCCGAGCGCGCGCACGGGAAAGGCCTCGCGATCGGCCAGAAGAACACCTCGGAACTCGCTTCGTCGCGGGTCGCGAACGGCCTGGACTTCGCGGTCGCCGAGGAATGCGGCGAGCAGGACAATTGCGCGGAGTACACCCAGTATTTCGACAACCGCGTGATCGTCATCGAATACTCCGAGGACGGCCTGCGCAACGCGTGTGCCAAGTGGGGCGCCACGCTCAGCGTCGTCCGCCGCGACCGGGACGTCACGCCGAAGGGCGATTCCGCCTACGTCCGCGAAGCCTGCTGAGGCTTCCGTCGCCCTGCCAGCACTCGCGCGGCGGTGCTGGCAGGGCGGCGGAGCGGACGCCGAGTACCCGTTCGACAACGCGAGCGCCCGGATGTCCGCCCTCGAAGCCAGCGTCCGGCACCTGGGGAATCTCGGGGTCGGCAACGGACGGTCCTGCTGGGAGATCGGGCGGCGGGTCGAGCGCGAGGTGGCTGGCCGAGCAGTCCGGACCGGACGGGCACGTGCTGGCCACGCCCTCGACCCCCGGCTGCTCGCCGACCTGCCCCGCGGCTGTCTGATCCTCGAGGAGATCGAGCCGCGCGGGCAGACCGTGCTCGCCGCGCTCGACGAGGAGAGCGCGACGGTTTTCGGTTCCGTGCAAGGCCGGATCCTGGATCTGCTCGAACGGGCGGGCAGCGACGTCGAACGGGCCGGGCGGCGGGCCGGAAGTCCGGTTGCTGGCCGCGAATTCGGCGAAGCTGGCCGCGGACGGTGTGCGGCCGGAAGAACTCGAACAGTTCCGCCGGGTGCCCGCCGACCCGCGGTTCGCCATGCTATCGACGGCGCGAGATCGCCACGCCAGCCAGGCAAAGCGCACCGCCAACGAGTCCGTACGCCGTCGGGGCTTCGGCGAGCAGCAGCCACGACAGCAGCACCGCCATCGCCGGGACGGCGTAGCTCACCATCGTCAGGCGACCGGCGTCCGTGCGACGCAGCGCGTACGCCCACGCGGTGAACCCGACCGCGGTGGGAAACACTCCCAAGTAGACACTGCCGAGCACCGCGCCGGTGGGAGCCACCTGCAGTTCGTTGATCAGCTGCGGTGTCCACGGCAGCAGCACCACGGTCCCGACGACACAGCCGAGCCAGATCGCGTTCAACCCGTCGACGTGCCGCAGCGTGACCTTCTGGACCATGACTCCGGCGGCGTAGAGCACGGCGGCCAGCAAGCACAGCAGGACGCCAGCCCAGTCGTTGCTCCCGGTGGCTCCGGTCGCGATCAGCGCGGCCCCGCCCAGCGCGACGAGCGAGCCGATGACGAGCGAGCGCGAGAAGCCCTCGCCGAGGAACTTCCCGGCCGCGACGGCGACCATCAGCGGCGCGAGGTTCACCAGCAACGCCGCGGTCCCGGCGTCGACGTGCCGCTCCCCCGCGTTGAGGACGACCGTGTACGCGGCCAGCCACAGCACGGCGTAGGCCGCGACGAGCAGGAATGCCTTGCGGGACAGCCGGACGCGAACCGCGCCCTTGGCCACGGCGAACACGGTGAGCGTCACGGCCGCGACGGCGAGCCGCAGTAGTGCCAGGGGCGCCGGGGACAGCGCGTGCCCCACGCTGCGGATGGCGACGAACGACGAGGCCCACAGCACCACGGCGAGCCCCGCGGCGGCCGCGATCTTGCCGAAGTCGGACTTGCCGGCGGGCTGGACGGTTTCCACGAGATCAGTCACCTGGCCATCGTCACCTCGCCCTTATGTACAGCACAAGCGATTAGTTCTGTACCTCCGTTAAGAATCACTGTACATTCGAACCATGCTGGACATCCCCCGTCTCCGCGTGTTGCGCGCTGTCGTCGCCTCCGGATCGATCCGCGCGAGCGCCGCCGCGCTCGGCTACACGCCGTCCGCGGTGAGCCAGCAAATCACCACGCTGCAACGAGAGACCGGGCTGCAGCTGTTCGAACGGTCCGGCCGCGGCATCGAGCCCACCGAGGCCGGGCGGACCCTCGCCGGCGAGGCCGAGGCGTTGTTCGCGTCCTTCAGCCGGGTCGAGCAGGTCGTCGCCGAACTGCGCGCCGGACGCGTCGGCCGGCTGTCGATCGGCTACTTCGGCTCGGCCGGCTCCACGTGGCTGGCCCCGACCGTCGCCGCGCTGCGCGCCGAGTTCCCCGGCCTGCGGCTGGACCTGATGCTGACCGAGTTCACGCCGGGCGACCCGGACATCGACATCTTCGTGGAGGAGAACGGGGCCGAGCATCCCGGGTCGGTCGTCGTGCACCGGCTGGCCGAGGACCCGTACCTGGCGGTCGTCCGCCTCGACGACCCGCTCGCCGGGCTGCCGGAGGTGCCGCTCGCCGCGCTCGCCGAACGGCACTGGGTCGACAACGACCTGCGCGAGGGCCAGTGCCGGCAGGTGCTGCTCAACGCCTGCACACAAGCCGGGTTCTCGCCCGGTTTCGTGGTCGAGACGCACGACTACCGGACCGCGATGTCCTTCGTGGCAACGGGAATCGGGCTGACCGTGGTGCCGGCACTGGGCATCGGCGACCTGCCGGACGGCCTCACCACCGTCGCGCTGACCTCGCCCGCGCCGGTCCGGCACCTCAGCCTCGCGGTGAAGAAGGCGATCGCGGAGCATCCCGCCGCCCGGCGCGCGGTGGAACTGCTGGAAGGTCTGGTGGGCGCGGGGAAGACCCGCGTCGCCTGACCTCCCCGGGCCGAAAAGGTCCGTGAGGGGAAACCTGAGAGAGTGTTGTGGAACCTGGTGATCGGCTCGGTGTGTCCGTTGTGCTAGCGGTGTGGCGTGGTGATCATCAGGCGGGGTGTGCGTCTGTGTGTTCAAGCCGGCCTATGGCTCGTCGTTGACGGATGTGCAGTGGGCGGTGATCGAGCCGTTGCTGCCGAAGACGCATCCGGGCCTGGGCGGGCGGCCGCCGGTCTATTCGCGTCGACTGATCATTGACACGATCAGTTATGTGCTGGTCAGCGGGTGCGCGTGGCGGCTGGTCGGCTACGACGCCGGGAAACGCGTGCGGGCCGCAAACGGCATGTCCTGGTCGACACGCTCGGGCTGCTGCTGGCCGGAAGCCGGGCACGGCTGCTTGGCTCGGCGTGGGTCGACGGCGGCTACGTCAACTCGAAAGACGCCACCCTCGTCGACTAGGCCCGCCGCCAAGAGCGGGTGGAGATCGTGGCGGTGTCACGGAACGCCGATGTGGCAAGCGTTCAGATGCTGCCCCGGCGGTGGGTGGCGGAACGAACTTTCGGCTGGCTCACGAGGTGCAGACGCTTGACCCGCGACTACGAACGCACAACCCCATCGAAACCGAAGCAGCACTCCGCCTAGCCCAAGACCACGACAACTGACCGTCCAGGTTCCACAACACCCACTGAGGGAATCTGATTCCCTCACGGAGCCCTTCACGGCACGGTGGCCGGAGGCGCGGATCGGGCGGCGGGCCGTTTTCCGGTAACGAATGCACCACATTCACGACGCGAATGCGCGGCCGCCGCCCCGAACGGACCAATCGAGCCCGGGCCCGGCCCGGATGGCGGGGGAACCCGGCTCACCGGAACGGGTTGATGGCCTTCCGTCAATTTCCCCGGCTCTTTCCGCGCCGACCTGGGCGGCTGACCGGAAACCGACATCGTTACACCCCGATCGGGTAGGGATGACTCACGCGCAGTCCTCGTTAACACGACTCAAACCCGCCGCTGTCACCCTGACGAGGAGCGGCGAACCCCCGGGTTGGCGGATTGGCCGGGGGACCTCCTCCGTGCGGGAATGGTGTCACCGTCCGACACTGCAGTCGCCCGGTTTTTCCCCGGGAAAGGGAAGGGTTCGTTTTCATGGACGTCCGGTACGAGGCTTTTTGCTTCGCCGATCCGCTGTTCTTCGACGAACCGCGGGAAACCCCGGGCGCGGCAGGCGACCTGGCCGCGAGCCTGCCGCCGCCGGGACCCGAGTGGACGGTCGAGACGCGCGGGATCTGGCATTCGCTGCGCCCTTCCGGCACCACACTTCCGGCCCAGGGCTGGAAAATCCACGTCTCCGCGGGCCTGGACAACGCCGAGGACGTACTGGCCCGCGTGCATCAGTACTGTGTGGAGCATCAGGTCGCGTACAAGCACCTGCGCTCGCGGGCGATCCTGATCAGCCGCAATTCGAAATACGCGCCGCGCGAAGGAAGCGGCAAGCTGATCACGATTTACCCGCTGTCCGAGGAGGCGCTCGCCCGGATACTGAGCGACCTTTCCGCCGAGCTGGAAGGCGAGCACGGCGCGTATATTCTGAGCGATCTCCGCTACCGCGAAGGCCCGCTTTACGTCCGGTACGGCGGATTCGCCGAACAGTGGACCGAACACGCCGGAACGCGGGTGCTCGCAATCCGCCATCCGGATGGCACTCTCGTGCCCGACCGGCGGGAACCGTCCTTTTCCGTGCCGGACTGGGTGCCGATTCCCTCCTGTTTGTCCGACAGCGTGGCCGCGCGCAAGAACGGCGCCCGGTTCCCGTACCGGGTGACCGGTTCCCTGCACTTTTCCAACGGCGGCGGCGTTTATCTGGCCGAACGAGAGGCCGACCGGAAGACCGTCGTGCTGAAGGAGGCGCGGCCGCACGCCGGGCTGGACCGGGACGGCACCGACGCGGTCGCCCGGCTGAACCACGAACGCGAGGTCCTCGAACGGCTGGCGGACGTTCCGGGGATCCCCCGGGTGCACGAGCAGTTCACCGTGTGGGAGCACCATTACCTGGCGATGGAGCACCTGCCCGGCATCCCGCTGAGCAGCTGGCTCGCCCGGCACTACCCGCTCACCAGCGGGTCCGGGGCCGAAGGCGATCTCGCGGCCTACCGCGACCGCGCGCTGGCCGTGCTGGCGCAGGTCGAGCGGATCCTCGCCGACATTCACCGGCACGGGATCGTGTTCGGCGACCTGCACGGGAAGAACATCCTGGTGGACGAGCGGGACCAGGTGTCGCTGATCGACTTCGAGCTGGCCGTCGAGGCCGATTCCGGCGACCGTCCTGGGCTCGGCGCTCCCGGCTTCCGCGCCCCCGCCGACCGGCACGGTTTCGAGATCGACGAGCACGCGCTGGCCGCGCTGCGGCTGTGGGTCTTCCTTCCGCTGGTGATGCTGCTGGAACTCGCGCCGAGCAAGCTGCGCGGGATCGCGGACTTCGCCCAGCGGCGGTTCAGCCTGCCGGACGGATACGCCGACCGCGTGGTCTCCGTGCTCGCCCCGCGCGCCGCCCCGCCCGCCGCGACGCACACCGCGCTGGACGAGCCGCGCCCGGACTGGTCGCTGGTGCGCAAGCAGATCGCGGAAGCCATCCTCGCGAGTGCCACGCCGGACCGCCTCGACCGGCTGTTCCCCGGCGACATCGAACAGTTCCGCTCCGGCGGCGCGGGTTTCGGCGTGGGAGCGGCGGGGGTGCTGCATTCGCTGCACGTCGCCGGAGCCGGCCGCTATCCCGAGTACGAGCAGTGGCTGCTGGCCGCGGTCCGGCGGCAACCTCCGGCGAGGCCCGGCTTCTTCGACGGCAGCCACGGCATCGCCTACGTCCTCGAGGAATTCGGCTACGCGGCGGAAGCCGACCAGCTGCTCGCCGCGTCGCAGTCGCTGGCCGACCAGACCACCGACCACGGCCTGGAAAGCGGGCTCGCCGGGATCGGCCTCACCCGCCTGCACTTCGCGACGACTCGCGGCGACAACGAGTTCGGCCGCCAAGCCCTGGACATCGCCGTCCGGCTCGCGACCGCTTTCGAGACCGCCGAACCGCCCGGCCGCTTCGCCAGGGCCGGGCTGCTGAGCGGCTGGTCCGGACCGGCGTTGCTGTTCCTGCGCCTGCACGAGCACACCGGCGAGCCGTCCTGGCTCACCCTCGCCGACCGGGTGCTGGCCCGCGACCTGGAGGAATGCGCCCCGGCGTCCGACGGATCGCTGCAGGTCCGCGACGGAACCCTGCGCACCCTCCCCTACGCCGCGATCGGCAGCGCCGGAATCCTGCTGGTCGCCGAGCAGATCGCCCGGCGCCTCCCGGACTCGGCCGCCGCCGAGAGCCTGCCCGGGCTGCGGGCGGCGTGCCGCGGGGAGTTCGTGATCCACCCCGGCCTGCTCTACGGCCGGTGCGGGCTCGCCGCCGCGCTGTCCTTCGCCGACGAGCCGGACCGGGAGGCCATCGACCTGCACCTGGCCCGGTTGTCCTGGCACGGCGTCCCGTACCACGGCGGGCTGGCCTTCCCCGGCAACCAGCTGCTTCGCCTGTCGACCGACGTCAACACCGGCAGCGCGGGGGTCCTCCGCACGCTCGCCGCACTACTGGACCGCGCGGAACTGCTGCCCTTCCTGGGCTCCGCGCCGTCCCCGCACACCTCCGGCCGATGAGCGCCGGCGGACCCCGAGAGAAGGGAACACCCATGGAACACGTCCTGGAGCTGCAGGCGTTGGAGGCCCCGGAAGCCCTCGAAGGCCAGGGACTGGACCACCACGGCCACAGCCACTACAGCGCGTACTGCGGCGACAGCACGCTCAGCCTGCTTCTCTGCTACTGACCGCGGGCGGGGCGGGAACGGCGCAGGCCAAGTGCGCCGTTCCCGCCCCGTTCATTCTGCCCCGGCGACCGACGCCGGTCGCGCCGAGGCGGACGTCGGCGGTCCGGCGGCACCGGTGCGGTTGGGTGCCTCGGTGCGTTCTCCGTCGAAGGTCTGGCCGGGCACCAGCCCGATGGTGTCCGCGAAGGTCACCAGGTGAGCGGGAGTTCGCCAGCGCCAGTGCGGCCAGTCGCCTCGGCACGTTCGCCGAAGAGGACCTGGCCGGGTACCAGCCCGATAGTGCTCGCCGGGCGAGCGGGAGTTCGCCAGCGCCAGTGCGGCCAGTCCTCTCGGCACGCTAGCCGCCGAGAACCTGGCCCACCACGAACCCGATAACGCCCACGAAAGTCACCACGCGACCGACCGTTCGACGGCAACCACGCGAGGGGAGCGACATGGCCGGACCAGCCGATCGCCTGCTGCTCTCGGCCGCCCTCCTGGACCGTCCCCGGCTGGCCGCGGTCATCGTGACGTCACTGATCTCCGCCGGCGCCGGGCTGCTCTTGCCCGGTGCGCTCGCCGCCGCGACCGACGCGGTGCTCGGCGGGCGCAGCAGCACCGGCGCGGTGGTGTGGCTGCTCGTCGTGGGCGTCGCGGAGATCGCCGCGGACGCCGTCGCCATGCTCCTTCCCGCCCGGCTGACCAGCAACGCGAGCGCCTGGCTGCGCCGCCGGGCAACCGACCGGCTGCTCGCGCTGGGCACGCACTCGCCGTTCGCTCCCGGGGACGCGGTCAGCCGGGTGACCGGCGACTGCGCCGCGGCCGGCGGTATCGCCGCGGTCGTGGTGCAGCTGATCGCGACCGGGCTGATGTCCGCCGGCGCGGTGGTCCTGCTCGCGCTTCTGGACTGGCGGCTGGCGCTGGTGTTCCTCGGCAGCCTCCCGTTCGCGTTGCTGCTGGCGAGGTCGCACCTGCGGGGCACGGCCGCGGATGTCCTCGCCTACCAACGGGTTTCCGGCGAGCTGTCCGCCCGGCTGCTCGACGCGGTGGCCGGCCTGCGGACGATCGCCGCGTCCGGCACCGCCGACGCCGAGGCCGCCCGGGTCCTGCGTCCGCTGCCGCGGCTGAACCTCGCCGGCCAGGGCATGTGGCGCACCCAAGCCCGGATGGTGTGGCGAGCCGGCCTGCTGCTCCCCACGGTCGAGATCCTCACCCTCGCCGCCGCCGGTTTCGGTGTCCTGGCCGGACGGTTGAGCGCCGGAGACGTCCTCGCCGCGCTCGGCTACGTCGCTCTCGGCCTCGGCCTGGTGACGCAGATTCCGTTGCTCACCACGCTTTCCCGGATCCGTTCGGCGGCGCACCGGATCACCGAGGTCCTCGACACCGAGACACCGCCTCGCGGCGCCCTCGGTCTGCTGCCCGGAAACGGCGCGCTGGAACTCCGCGGTGCCACCGTGCACGGCGCGCTGGCCAACGTCGACCTCACCATTCCCGGTGGTTGTTTCGCCGCCGTGGTAGGGAGTTCCGGCTCGGGAAAGTCCACTGTGGTCAGTCTGCTGGCCGGTCTCCGCCGCCCCGACGCCGGACAGGCCCTGCTGGACGGCCGCGACCTCGCCGTGCTGCGCCCTGACGAACTTCGGGCCGTTGTCGGGTATGCCTCCGCGGAACCCGCGCTGCTCGGGGTCACCGTCGCCGACGCGGTCGCTTATGGCTCCTGGGCGAGCGTTCCGGCTGTCGACGCCGCCTGCCTGACTGCGCGTATCCACGACGTCCTGATGCGGTTGCCGCGAGGTTACGACACCCCGCTCTCCGAAACTCCGTTGTCCGGCGGGGAAAGCGCCCGGATGGGCCTGGCGCGCGCGCTCGCCCGGAACCCGCGGGTGCTCCTGCTCGACGACGCCACCGCCAGCCTGGACACGATCACCGAACGCGCCGTGACAGCCGAGCTGGGCCGTCGGACCCGGGTGGTCGTCACGCACCGGGCCGCGATGGCCGCGCGGGCGGACGTGGTGGTGTGGCTGGCGGCGGGACAGGTTCGCGCGGTCGGGCCGCATGCGCGGCTGTGGCAGATGCCGGGGTATCGCGCGGTTTTCACGGAGGAAACGTGATGCCGTACCGGTGGAACGCGCTTGCCGGACGACGCGGCGAGTCAGGTCCGCGTCGTCGGCCCGCATCTGCCGTAACCCCGAGGCTGCCCGGCAGCACGCGACGGCGCACCTTCGCGACCCAGCCAGCCCGCGCACGCAACGCGCTCACGGAGCGAGCATGAGCGTCGGCCGCCTCTACTGGAACGCCCTCGCCGGACAGTGGCGCGGCGGGCTGGTTCTCCTCGCCTGCTCTGTCCTCGAAGGACTGCCCGCGTTCTTCTCCGGACGCCTCGTCGAACTGGCCGTCAACAGCGGGTTCGCCGCGGGCAAGCCCGGCGTCGGTCTCGGCTGGCTCGGCGTGTTCGGCCTCGCCGCCCTCGCCGGCGCGTTCGGTTCCCGGCTGGTGTGGCGGCAACTCGGCAAGGTCGTCGAACCTCTCCGCGACGCGCTGGTGACCGCCGTCGTCCGCGGAGTACTGCACGATCCCGCACCGCCGCGAAGCGGGCCAGACGCGCGAGGGGTCGCCCGGATCACCCAGCACGTCGAAGTCGTGCGCGACGCCACCGGCGGTCTCCTGGTGCAGGCCCGCGGCATGATCGTCACCACTGCGGCGGCGATCGCCGGGCTGATCACCGTCGCGAGGTCGCTGGCGTTGCCGGTCGTCGTCCCGGTGGTGCTCGCCCTGGCCGGATTCTCCGCGCTGCTGCCCTCCCTTGCCCGACGGCAACGCGCGCTCACGCTGGCGGACGAAGGCACCGCCGCCGCGACCGGTTCGATCTTCACGGGGATGCGGGACGTCGTCGCCTGCGGAGCCGAGCCGGTCGCCGCGCTGACCGCCGATCAAGCAGTGGAACGGCAGGCCACAGCCGCGGTACGGGTAGCCAGGTCGGCCGCGCTGCGGTCGCTGATCGTGGCGCTCGGCGGGTTCGTCCCGCTGGTGCTCGCGCTCGCCCTCGCGCCGTCGATGGTCGCCCGCGGCGAGCTGACCGCCGGGGCCGCGCTGGGCGCGCTCGTCTACCTGGCCACCACCCTGCAACCCGCGCTGCGCGGACTCGCCGCCACCGCCTCCACGGTCGTCCTCCGCTTGCTCGTCGCGCTGCGCCGGCTCGCCGAAACCGGTGGTCCGCCCGAACGTCCCCCGGCGACCGAGAGCCCCGCCGGAATCGGCCTCGCGGTGCGCGGTCTGACCTTCCGCTGGGGCGCGGCGCCGGAACCGGTGGTCCGCGGCCTGGACCTCGATCTGCGCCCAGGCGAACACCTGGCGGTGGTCGGCCCGAGCGGAATCGGGAAGTCGACCCTCGCCGGTCTGCTCACCGGCCTGCTGGCACCGCAACACGGCGAAGTCCGCCTGGGCGGCGTGCGAGTCGGCGAGCTAGCGGACCGGCCCCGGCACCTGGTGCTCGTCCCGCAACAGGCCTACGTCTTCGCCGGAACCCTGCGCGAAAACCTGGCGCTGTTCCACCCCGAAACCTCCGACCGCCGCCTGGTCGCAGCCGCCGAAGCCGTCGGCGCCGCCCCGCTGCTGGCCCGCCTCGGCGGCCTGGACGCCGAACTCGGCCACGGCGCGGAAGGCCTTTCCGCCGGGGAAGCCCAACTCCTCGCCCTGGCGAGGGCCTACGCCTCGCCAGCCGGAGTCGTCGTCCTGGACGAGGCAACGTCCACTTTGGACCCAGCAGCGGAGGTCCACGCGGAACGCGCTTTCGCCGCCCGAGGAGGCACCCTGGTAGTCATCGCACACCGCTTGTCGTCCGCGGTCCGGGCACACCGCGTGCTGCTGATGGACGGACAGGAGACATTGCTGGGCCGTCACGACGAACTGCTCGCCCGCGCGCCGCGGTATGCCGAGATGATGCGGGCTTGGCTGCCGGAACAGACCGGGTCGCGGCTAGAAGCCAGCTAACCCGACACAGCCAAAGCCCCCTCACACCTGCCTCCCCCCTCACACCTGCCTCCCCCTCCTCACCCGACCCCAACGCGGGATCGCGTCGGCGTCCGGAGGGGCAGTGCGCACGGCCCCCCGGGCCGGGTGCACTGCCCCTCCGGACGCCGACTTAAAGGCGATCCCGCCCGCGACGGCGAAGCCGGCGCCATCAAACACCGCGATCCCGCCCGCGACGGCGAAGCCGGCGCCATCAAACACCGCGATCCCGCCGCGACGGCGAAGCCGGCGCCATCAAACACGGCGTCGCCAGCAGCTTCCGAAACGCCTGCTCGGCCGCCCCGATCAGCACCGGGCTCGCCACGCTGCCCGCCACCACCTCCGGGCTCTGCGTCCTCGCCACCACGGAAGCCGCGAGCTCCGCGTGGATCCGGTCCGGCGCGATCCGCAGGTACTCCCCCAGCAGCCCGCTCAGCACGACGCGGTCCGGGTCGAACAGGTTCGTCAAGCTCGCGAGCGCCCGTCCCAGGTTCGCCGCGGCCGCGGCGATCCGGGCGGCCGCGGGCGGCTCGCCCGCCGCGGCGCGGCGGAGCAGGTCCTCGACCTCGGCGGGGTCGCCCGGGTCGCTGGGCGTTCCCTTCAGCAGGGCGCGGCCGTCCGCCGAAATCTCGAGGCAGCCCCGCATCCCGCAGGGGCACGGCGGACCCGCCGGGTCGACCACGACGTGGCCCGCTTCGACCGCGTGCCCGGCCCCGGTGAACGGAATCCCCTGCTGCAGCACGGCTCCGCCGATTCCGAGGTGTTCGCAGGTCAGGGTCAGCAAGGTGCGCGCACCGCGGCCGGCGCCCCGGCAGTGTTCCGCGAGCGCCGCGTACGAAGCGTCCTTGCCGACCTCGACCTGGGGGATTTCCGGCAGCTCGGCGGCGAGGATTTTCGCCGCGGGGACGGATTTCCAGTCCAGGTGCAGGGCCGAATGGATCAGCCCGTCGGTCGCCCGGACCATGCCGGCCAAGCCGACGGCCGCGCCCGCGCAGGGGCGGCCGCTCTCCGCGACCGCCTCGCGCATCAGCCCGGCCAGCGCCGACAAGGTCGTCCGGGGGTCGCTTCCCCAGGCGGGCAACGGGATCCGCCGCCGCCCCGCGACGGAACCGCCCAGTTCGACGACGGCCAGTTCGGCTTCGCTGGAATCCAGCCGCGCGACGACGACCACCGGGCCCGCCGGGTCCGGGTACAGCTGCGGGGACGGGCGGCCGCGCGGCGCTCCGGCCCGGCGCGCGGGCGGACCCTGGGCGATCAGTCCCAACGCGACCAGTTCCGAGACCGCCTCGCTCGCGGTGCTGCGCGGCAGTCCCAGCTTCGAGGTCGCCTCGGCGCGGGACACGCTGCCGGTCAGGTGGACCAGTTGCAGCAGCCGCGCGGCGGCGCTCTCGCTCGGTTGGGGGTATGCCGACGTGGTCTGAACCACTAATTTGTTCATCGGGCGAACATAACTGGTTGTGACAGACCCTGCCAGTGCTTCGCCGGGGCGGGGACTCGCCGCCGCCTCCCCGCCCATCCGCGTCGCAAGCCCATCGGCGTGCTCGCGACCAGCCAAAACCCCAGCTGGTTCAGGCATGAAAGAGGGTCAGATGACCACGAACGGAACACCCCGCATGCCGACGCTCGGCGTCGGGCCGATGTCGAAGAACGCCGTGGACGCCGCCGTCGAACTGGCGCGGGACCGCGGCCGCCGGATCATGCTCATCCCCAGCCGCAGGCAGGTCGAGTCCGCCGACCTGGGCGGCGGGTACGTCGAGCGCTGGAGCACCGCCCAGTTCGCCGAGTACGTGCGCGGCCGCGACGAAGCCGGGCTCTTGCTGCTCTGCCGCGACCACGGCGGGCCGTGGCAGCACCCGGGCGAACGCGCCGGGAACTACTCCGAAGAGCGGGCGATGGCCGCGAGCCTCGCCTCGTTCCGCGCGGACATCGAAGCCGGATTCGACCTGCTGCACATCGACACTTGTCTCGATCTCGACGGCGCCGCCGCGCTCGACCGGGCGATCGGCCGGCTGGTGAAGCTGTACGGCGAATGCCACGAGGCGGCCCGCGAACTCGGCCGCGAGGTGCGGTTCGAGATCGGGTTCGAGGACCAGGGCGTCGACACGAACGACCCGGCCGAATTCCGCGACCAGGTCACCGAGGTGTGCTCGCGGCTGGCCGCCGACGGACTGCCCGCGCCCGCGTTCGTCGTCGCCCAGACCGGGACGAAGGTGCTGGAAACGGAGAACACCGGCGCGCTGCTCACCGCCCCCTCCGCGGTGGGCTTCGCGGTGGCGCAGCTGGCCCGGGTCTGCGCGGAGGTCGGCAGTTCCCTCAAGGCGCACAACGCCGACTACCTCCCCGCGGAGTCGCTGCGGCGGCTCATGCAGCGCGGAGTGGCGGCGGTCAACGTCGCGCCGGAGTTCGGGGTCGTGGAGACCCGGGCGTTGCTCGCGCTGCTCGACGAACTGGGCCTCGCCGTCGAACGCGACGAATTCCTGCGGCTCGCCCACGATTCGGGCTCGTGGCGGAAATGGCTGAAGCCCGGCACCGCCGCGACCGATCACGAGCGGGCCGTCATCGCCGGGCACTACGTGTTCGCGACCGACGAGTTCCGCGAGCTGAAGGACCGGATCGCCAGGCAGGCGCCCGACGTCGACCACCGGCTGCGCGGCGCGGTCTACGACGCCCAGCTGCACTACCTCGTCCACACCACCGCCGACGCCGCCCCGGCGCCCGTCCTCGCAGAAAGCGTCCGCACGGCATGACTGTCTCCAGCGATTACCTGAACGAGATCTTCCCGGCGGCGAACGAGACCGGCCCGGGGCACGCCACCGACGGCCTCACCATGACGTCGCTGAACGCGGCGAAAGTCGTGCGCAAGGGCTGGGGCGAGGAGCGGTGGCTCGTCGCCGAGGGCGCGCCGTTCGGGTTCAAGGTCATCCACCTCAAGGCAGGCGAGCGCACCAGCCTGCAGTACCACGAGCGCAAGGAGGAGGCGAACCTCATCGTGCGCGGCGAGGGGCTTCTCCGGTACGCCGACCGCGCGGGGGAAGAACTCGCGACCCGCGCGCTGGCCCCGGGCGACATCGTGCACGTGCGGCCGCTCGCGGTGCACCGGATCGAGGCGGCCACCGACCTCACCCTGGTCGAGGTTTCGACGCCGGAACTGGACGACGTCGTCCGGCTGTCCGACGACTACGGGCGCGGCGACGGGCGCATCGAGGCCGAGCACGAAGGGCGGGCCTGACATGGCCGAGTACCGGGTCGGCCGCTACGACTACCCCGGCCAGCTCCCCGGCCTGGACGAGGAGCTCCTGCCCGCGCTGCGGGAAACGCTGCTGCGCGGCGATTACGTGCTCGGCGCGGCGGTGGACCGGTTCGAGCGCGCGTTCGCGGGCTACCTCGGCGCGCGGCACGCGGTCGGGGTCAACTCGGGGACCGACGCGTTGATCCTCGCGCTGCACGCACTGGGCGTCGGCCCCGGCGACGAGGTGCTCACCGTGGCCAACACGTTCCACGCGAGCGCGCAGGCCGTGGTGCGGGCCGGCGCGACGCCGGTGCTCGCCGACTGCCGTCCCGACAACTACCTCCTGGACCTCGAACAAGCCGAAGCGGCGATCACCCCGCGCACGCGGGCGGTCATCGTGGTCCACCTGTTCGGGCAGTCCGTGGACATGGCCGCGGTGCACCGGCTCGCGCGGCGCCACGGCCTGCTCGTGCTGGAGGACTGCGCGCAGGCGGTCGGTGCGTACTCCGGCGAGGCTCGGGTGGGGACGACGAGCGACGCGGGGTGCTGGAGCTTCGCGCCGTCGAAGAACCTCGCCGCGGCGGGCGACGCCGGGGCGATCTCGCTCGGCGACGACCAGGTCGCCGCGGCGTTGCGGCGGTTGCGCCACTTCGGGCAGGACAAGCAGAACGAGCACCTCGTGGTCGGCTTCAACTCGCGGCTGGACACGGTGCAGGCGCTCGTGCTCGGGCACAAACTCCCCCGGCTGGACGAGTGGACGCGGCAGCGGGTGGCGATCGCCGCCGGGTATCGCGAGCGGCTCGCCGGGCTTCCCGTGTCCTTTCAGGACGGTGCGGGCCCTGGCGAGCACGTGTACCACCTGTTCCAGCTGCGCACCGAACGGCGGGACGAACTGGTCGCGCACCTGCGGGACTCCGGCGTCGACGCGGTGGTCCGCTATCCGCACCCGATCCACCTGCAGGAGGCGTTCGCGTCCCTCGGGCAGCGGCGAGGCGCTTTCCCGGTGGCCGAGGACCTCGCGGACACCACGCTGTGCCTGCCGCTGTTCCCGTCGATGACCTCGGACCAGGTCGATCTCGTCTGCGACGGGGTGCGGGAGTTCTTCGCCCGCTGACCGCTTCCCTCGGGCGCAGCGCCCGGAACGCCTGAACGCCGAACGCCTGGAGTGCCGATGCCCATCGCCCTGACCCTGCCCGGCGGCGCGGTCCTGTCCTGCCGCGCCGTGCTGTTCGATCTCGACGGTGTGCTCGTGGACTCGATGCCGACGATCGTCCGGCAGCTGCGCGAGTGGGCGGCCGGGAGGGGGCTCGAACCGGACCGGGTCGTGGAACTGTCGCACGGGCGCGGCAACCTCGACCTGGTCCGGCTCGTGGCGCCCGGCCTCGATGCCGAGCGAGAGGCCCGGCTCATGGAGGAACGGGAGGTCGGCGACGTCGACGGCATCACCGCCCGGCCGGGGGCTCGCGCGGCGCTCGAGGCGTTGCCCGCGCCGTCGTGGGCAGTGGTGACGTCCGGGAACAACCGGGTCGCGCGGGCCCGGCTGCGGGTCACGAACCTGCCGGTGCCCGGTGTGCTCGTCTCCGCGGACGATGTCCGCGAGAGCAAACCGGATCCCGAGGGGTATCTCGCCGCGGCGGCCGGTCTCGGGGTCGACCCGGGAGAGTGCGTGGTGTTCGAGGACGCGCCCGCCGGGATCGCGGCCGCGCGGGCGGGCGGGATGCGGGTCGTCGGCGTGCTGGGCACGGTCGATCGGCTGGACGTCGAGCACACGGTGCCGGACCTGGCCGCGGTCGGCGTGACGCCGTGACGGCGACCGAAGTCCGGCAAGGACGCGGTGCCCGGCTCGGCACGGCGGCCGCGTTCCCGCTGTTCCTGGCGCTCGGGGCGGCAACGGCGGGCCTCGGCGCCGCGCTGCCCGCCGTAACCGAGCGGTTCGCTCGTGCGGCCGATTCGGGCGGGCTGCTCGTCAGCCTCTACAACGCGGGTGCGCTGCTGGCGATCGTCGGCTGCGGGGTGGGCAAACGGTCGGTCGCCCCCCGCGGAGAACTGGCCGTCATGATCGGGCTCTTCGCCGCGGGATGCGCGGGGGCCGGGCTCGCGCCGTCGTGGCCGGCGCTGCTGATCTCGGCGACGGTGGCGGGCTGCGGTTACGGCGGCGCGGTGCTGCACGTGAACACCGCCTTCGCACGCGGGTCCGGCCATCGCGCGGTGCTCCTGCTCAACCTGGTGAACGCGACGTTCGGACTCGGCGCCGTCGCGGGTCCGTTCGTGGTCGGGCTTCTCCCGGACGCGCGCACCGTGTTCCTCGGCGTCGGCGTGCTCGCGCTGCTGTCCTTGCCCGCGTGCCGGTGCGCGGTGCGCGAATCCGGTGTCCGCGAAGGGAAACCGGCGTTCGCGACGTTGACGCCGTTCCTGGTGCTCGCGTTCTGTTACGCCGGGCTGGAGACCGGGATCGGGGCCTGGGCGGCGACGCATCTGACGTGGACCGGGCTCTCTCCGGCCGCTGCCGCACAGTGGGTTTCGCTGTACTGGCTCGGCATCACGGCTGGACGGTTCGTCGTTCCCTTGTTCGCGCGCGGGCCGCGACGGATCGTCGGATGGTGTTTGCTCGCCGCGACGGCAGCGACCGCCGTCGCGATGTGGGCGGTCGCCGCGCCGTACGCCTACGTGGCAGCCGGATTCGCGCTCGCAGCGGTGTTCCCGACCGTGATCGCGTGGCTGGCGACGCTCCTGTCCGCGGTTCGGCAGGCGAACGCGATGCTGCTGGTGGCGGAAATGGCGGGCAGCGTGACGCATCCGCTGCTGATCGGCTGGATCGCGGCGGGGACGCGGCCCGCGGCGGTCCCGCTCACGATCGCCGTCCTCGGCGTGCTCGCCCTGGCGGCGGCGCGGTGGGCCGGGCGCCAGGCGAGCGCATGAGCGTTTTCGGGTATCTGGACCGGTTTTCCTTCCGTCCCGGCGAGGAGATCGCGTGCCGGTTCACCTCGACCGGGCCGGTGCGCGTCGACCTGGTCCGGCTGATCCACGGCGACACCTCGCCGGAAGGGCCGGGTTTCCGCAGCGAGGAGATCAGCGCGGTCCCGGCGGTCTCCGCTCCCGGCGGCGAGCAGCGGATCCGTCCCGGATCGTTCCTGCGCGCCGACGCGGTGGTGCCGCCCGGGACCGCCGCGATCCGGTTCTCTGCGCTCGTCTGGCCGACCCTGCCCGCGGCGGGAGCCACGCAGGGATTGCTCAGCCTGACCACTGTGGACGGTTCGGCGGTCTTCTCCCTGGCACTGGACGAAACCGGCCGCCCGTGCCTGAGCGACGGGACGGTGCGGGCGCGGCTCGACCGGCCGCTGCGGGAACGCCGGTGGTACCGGCTCACCGCCGCGGCGGGACCGGACAGCGTCACGCTCGCCGCCGCCGCGCTCGACCCGGTGCCAGGGGAAGAGGAACCGGCGCACGCCACCGGACCCGGCGTGGACCTCAGCGGCGCGTCCGGCGTGGTCGCCGCCGCCGTGACCGCGCGCCCTTGTGGCTGCTACAACGGGAAACTCGAACGTCCCGAGGTGCGCGACGGCGCCGGTCTCGTACTGGCGGACTGGGCGCTCGAGCGGGACATGACCGGCGACCGGGCGGTCGACGTGTCCGGCCGCGAGCGGCACGGGCTGCTGGTGAACGCGCCCGCCCGCGCGATGACCGGCGCGGGCTGGACCGGCGGGACGCTCGACTGGCGGTCAGCTCCGGAACAGTACGGCGCTGTCCATTTCCACGACGACGACCTGGCCGACGCGAACTGGACGGCCGGTGCGCGGGTGCGGCTTCCGCCCGGCCTGCGCAGCGGGATCTACGCCGTCCGGCTGCGCTGCGACGGGCACACCGACCATGTCCCGTTCGCCGTCCGCGCGTCCGGCGCCCGGGCCGACGTCGCGTTCCTGCTGCCGACGTTCACCTACCTCGCCTACGCCAACGAGCAGACCGGCGGCCCGGCCGTCATGACCGACCCGCTGGACGTCGCGCTGCGGACGCATCCGGGCTTCGGCAAAAGCCTCTACGACCGGCACCGGGACGGCTCCGGCATCTGTCATTCGACGGCACTGAGGCCGATCCTCACGCTGCGCCCGGACTACCGGCACTGGCATTACGACGCGCCGCGGCATTTCGGCGCCGACCTCTATCTCGCGGACTGGCTCGAGCACACCGGCGTCGCGTTCGACGTCCTCACCGACCACGACCTGCACGCCGAGGGCGCGCCGGCGCTGGACGGCTACCAGGTGGTGCTCACCGGATCGCACCCCGAGTACCACAGCACCGAGACGCTCGACGCGCTGCACGGGCACGTCCGTGCCGGGCGCTGCCTCATGTACCTGGGCGGCAACGGGTTCTACTGGGTGACCTCGCGGCATCCGCGCCGGCCGGAGATCATCGAGGTACGGCGTTCGCGCGGCGTCCGCAGCTGGGAAGCCGCCCCCGGCGAGGGACACCACGCGAGCACCGGCGAACCGGGCGGCCTGTGGCGCGAGCGCGGCCGCTCCCCCAACGCGCTGACCGGAATCGGCATGGCGGCGCACGGCTGGAGCGAACGAGGCCGCGGCTACGTGCGCACCGCCGAGTCCCGCGATCCGCGCTGGGCGTGGGTGTTCGAGGGCATCGCCGACGACGTGCTCGGCGATTTCGGCCTGGTGATGGGCGGCGCGAGCGGCGACGAACTGGACCGGTTCGACGCCGCGCTCGGCAGCCCGCCGCAGACCGCGGTGCTGGCGACGTCCCAGCCGCACGACGAGCACTACCACCAGGCGGTGGAAGACGTCCTGGAGATCCGGCCGGGGCTGAGCGGCCCGGCCAACCCCGCCGTCCGGTCGGACCTGGTGCTGGTGGAACAGCCCTCCGGCGGAGCGGTGTTCTCGGCCGGGTCGATCGCGTTCCCGGGCAGCCTCTCGCGGCACGGATACCGGAACAACGTCTCGCGGCTGGTCGCCAACGTCCTGGACAACTTCCGCCGCCGGTGAACGCCGCCGCTCAGACCTTGCGCGGCACCGAGGCGATCAGGATCTTGCTGGTGCCGTGGCCGAGGTAGATGTCCACCTTGCTGAACCCTCCGGACGGCCCGGGCTCGGTCCAGCCGAAGGTCTTGTAGTCGCCCGCCGCCGTCCGCGTCTGGACGTCGAAAAGCGTGCCCGCCTGCCGGAATTCGAAGGTCACCGTGGTGCTCCCGGACCCGGCGTCGTCGCGGACGTAGCCGCTGACGCCGACCGAGCGGTTGTACCAGGTCAGCGTGCCCCCGGCGGCACCGCCGCTGATGCGGTCGCCGAAGTCCGACGTGGGGTAGCCTGCCGCGTCCGCCATCCCCGCGCCGCCGAGGACGGCGACCGCGGACACGGCGAGGCTGACAGCGATGCGTTTCATGGTGCTCCCCCAGAGGTGGTCGATTCTGGGCGGAATCGTACTGGGTCGCGGCGTTTGACGCGGGATCATGCGTGAAATCCTGAATGTGCTCGGTTTTGGTCGGCTTCGGCTTGATCTGCCGCCGTTCGGCACAGCGTCGCCAGCAGACGTCTCGACGGCGCGCGGGCTCTGGATGCCGGCTTGAGCTCGGTGTTCGCTGCGTGCGCGAACTTTCGCCCGAACCCGGATGCCCGCCACTCGAGCCTGGCGTCTTGCCGCGCCGACGGCGAAACGATCACGCGAAACCCTTGCCGCGCACCAGTGTCTTGGCCATTCCGGCGCACCAGGACGCCCCTGCGCCCGGAAGGCCGCCGGGGCGACCCAGCCTGCGGGTTCACACCAACCCGACCGCCTCGTGCCAGGGGCGGGATCCGGCGCGAGTTGAGGCCACACCGGCCGCCTTCTGGCCAGGAGCGGGACTCGGAGCGACTTCAGACCACTCCGGCCGCGATCAGCTGTTCCCAGATCACCCCCTGGTCCACTACCTCGACGCCGAGTTTCTCGGCCTTCGTGAGCTTGCTGGCACCGACGTCCGCACCGGTGATGAGCAGGTCGGTGCTCGCCGATACTGACGACGCGGTGGTCGCGCCCGCGGTCTCGCACAGGCGCTGGAAGGTGGGGCGTGGCACCTTTTCGCCGGAGCGCGGGTCGCTGATCGCGCCGGTGACTACGACTGTTTTGCCTTCCAGGGGCGCTCCCGCGACGACCGCGGGCGGGAGGTCTTCCTCCAGTACGTCCAGGGAGACCCCGCGTTCCCGCAGGCGCTCGAGTTCCGGGCGCAGCCGGGTGAGGTGTTCCACCAGCGAGGCGGCGACCTTCGGGCCGATGTCCTCCACCGCGACCAGTCCGTCGACGCCCACGTCGAGCACCGCTTCCAGCGAGGCGAATCCGGCCCGGCACAGCCGTGCGGCGGTGCCTTCCGACGCCATCGGGATCGCGAGCCCGATCAGCGCCCGGCGCAGCCCGACCTGGCGGCTGGCGTCGATCGACTCGATCATCCGCGTCGCCGAGACCTCGCCGATGCGGTCGAATTCCAGCAGGCGTTCCTTGGTCAGCCGGTAGAAGTCCGACGGGTGCTCCAGGATTCCGGCCTCGGCCAGCCGTTCGATCCACACGCCGCCGATCGCGTCGATGTCCGCGGCCGCCCTGGAGGCCCAGTGGATCAGCCGCCGGACGGTCTGGGCGGGGCAGGAAACGTTGGTGCAGAACAGTTCCCGGCTGTTGCCCTGTTCGGTGAGCGGCTGCTCGCACGACGGGCACGCCGAGGGCGGCACGATCTCCCGTTCCGAGCCGGTCCGTTTCGACTCGTCGAGCACGCCGGCGACGAACGGGATCACGTCGCCCGCCCGGCGCACCAGCACGGTGTCGCCGATCTTGATGCCGCGGGCCCGGATGACCTCCTGGTTGGCCAGCGTCGCGCGCGTGACCGTGGTCCCGCCCACGAACACCGGCTCCAGCCACGCGACCGGGGCGATCTTGCCGGTCTTGCCGACGTCCCAGACCACATCGGACAGTACGGTCGTCTTCTCCTCGGCGGCGAACTTGTACGCCAGCGCCCCGCGCGGCGAACTCGAACGGGTGCCCGCGGCGGCGTACGCGGCGCGGTCTGCGAGCCGCAGGACGGCGCCGTCGATGTCGTAGTCCAGGTCGTTGCGCTGCTGTTCGATCGTGGTGATCACCGCCTGCGCGGAGGCCGCGTCGCCGCAGCGGCGCATTTCCGCCGCGGTGAATCCCAGCGCCAGCAGGCCGCTGCCCAGGTCGGTTTCCGCGCCGCCGGGCTCGGTGTCCAGGTCGAAGGCGAAGAACCGCAGCCGGCGCTCGGCGACCGCGGCCGGGTCCTTCGCGCGCAGGGTGCCCGCGGCGGCGTTGCGCGGGTTGATCAGCGGTTTGTCCGGGTGCGCGGTGTTGTAGGCGGCGAACGTCGAGCGCAGCATCACCGCCTCGCCGCGGACCTCGACCCGGCCCGGGGCGCCGACCTGGTGCGGAATGCCGTCCGCCAGCGCCCGGACCAGCATGGTCACGTCGTCGCCGGTGGTCCCGTCGCCGCGGGTGACCGCCCGGGCCAGGCGGCCGTCCTCGTACACCAGGGCCAGCGACAGGCCGTCGAGCTTGGGCATCACGACCACCGGCTGGCCGGGGAACCGGTCGAAGAACGCCTCGACCTGCTCCGGCCGCGTCGCCTTCTCCAGCGACAGCATCGGCCGCGAATGCCGGATCGGCGCGTGCAGCACCGCGGGCCCGCCCACCTGGTCCAGCGGATTCGGGTCCGGGGCCAGCTCCGGGCTCGCCTCGATCAACCCGCGCAGCTCGTCCTCGATCGCGTCGTACTCCGCGTCCGCCACCACCGGCGAACCCCGGTAGTACGCGTCGCGCAGCACTACGACCTGATCGGCGAGCTCCTGAATACGTTCCCGAACGTCCACGGACCGGAACGCTACCCGGCCCCACCGACAAAACCCGGCTGCGACGCAGACCGACGGCCGGGACAGCACCTGCCCTCGCCGGGCCGGTCCGGTGGCTCCGCGCGGTCTGGGCCCGCCGCCGGCGGTGCCGCGGGCGCACTGGTACGGCCAGGAATATTCTTCGCGTGCCTTCCGGAATACCTGCTGCCGCTGCAGGTAATCCGGTTCCGGGAATCAGCCGGGGCACCGTGTCGCAAAAAGCGCGGATCCGGCGATGAAACCGCGAGACGGCGCGTTTTCTGGAATCCGGAGGGGATTGCCGATGAAGCGTAACGCAGGCCGCGGTGTGCTGGCGGGTGCTTTTCTGCTGCTGGAGGAACTGGCGCGAAACGGCGAGGCCGGACCGACCCGGCTGGCGGCCGCGACCGGGCTGCACAAGGCGACCGCGCACCGGTTGCTCGATCAGCTCGTCGGCGTCGGCGCGGTCCAGCGGAACGCCGGTCGCTATCGCATCGGACCGCAGATGTTCCGGCTGGGCCAAGCGTGGGAACCGGTCCGGGTGCTGCGGGCCGCGGTCGGGCCGCCGCTGCGGCAGCTCGCCGCGGCGACCCGTCGGACGAGCGTGAGCGTCGGGGTGCCGGCCGCTGCTTCCGGACGAGTCCTGATCGGCTGCGGAATCCGCGGCGAGGCCGACGAGATCTGCGCGATGCGTGCCGGTTGGGTGCTGCCGTCCGGGGCCGCGGCCGAAATAGTTCTCACCGCGTTCGGCCCGCATGCTGAGCCGCCCGGAAATACTCCGGACGGGAATGGAAAAAGCTGCTCGCCGACGCCCGGGACCGGAATGTGGCATTCGATTGCAACGACGGGGTTTCGCCGTTGTGCTGCGTGGCCGCGCCGGTGCGCTCGTCGTCGGGCGAGGTCGTCGCGGCGGTGGGCGCGGTCGCGCTGGACCAGCGGAGGCTGCCGTCGCTGGCGGACGCGGTGCGGCGGGCGGCGAACCTCGCCAGCGCGAATCTCGCCCGGTTCCCGTCCGGCGGATCTGGGCGGCTTTGAGGGCGGGACCTTCTTGGCGGCGACGGAATCTGCCTCGCCGCTATCGCCCGCCGATGCCAGAGGAGACGGAGACGTCGGCGGTGCCACGACCGCGTGGTGGAAGCGACAGCGCTCTCGAACCCGCGCACGACTCGAGCCAGGCGCGCACCCGAGCCTTCGACCCCGCGATCACCCTCCGGGCTCACCGCCAGGTTCTTCCCTCTCGTCGGCCGCAAACCGCTCGGCTGACGACGCCGGGAAAGACAAGACTGTTCTTTCCCCGGATTGCCGCGCACCCTCGATGCCATCGATCACCCGACAGCGGGGAGTTCAGGGGTGCCGACCGAAAACGACGTCGATCGCGAGCTTGTTCTCGAGCAGGAGTACGTGACCGCCTTGTACGGCAGGCTCGCCGCGTTGCGCGAGCAGGCGGTGAACGGCCTCGAAAGCTCAGACCCGGAGGCGGCGGCGCTCTGGCGGGCGGAGTTGGCTCGGCTGGAGGCCGTCGAGGACGGGCTTTGCTTCGGGCGGCTGGAGATGCACGACGGGAGCCGCAGGTACATCGGCCGGGCGGGGTTGTTCCGGGACGGGGCGGACGAGCCGTTGCTGCTCGACTGGCGGGCGCCGGCGGCGCAGCCGTTCTACACCGCGACCATGGCGGAGGCGCGTGGGGTTCGGGGGCGGCGGAGGATCACCACCCGGGGGCGGGTCGTGGCAGCGCTGGACGACGAGTTGCTCGATCCCGAAGCGGCCAGCGCCGGGACTCTGGTCGGCGAGGCCGCGTTGATGGCGGCGCTCACGGCGGACCGGACCGGGCGGATGGGCGACATCGTCACGACGCTGCAGGTCGAGCAGGACCGCATCGTCCGCGACGGGTACGCGGGGGTGCTGGTCGTGCAGGGCGGTCCGGGGACCGGGAAGACCGCGGTGGCGCTGCATCGGCTGGCGTATCTGATGTACACACGTCCGCGGTTGCGCACGCGGGGTGTGCTGGTGCTCGGGCCCAGCGACGTCTTTCTCGACTACATCGGGCAGGTGCTGCCGGGGCTGGGCGAGCACGCCGTGGTGACCGCGACGATCGCGCGGTTGCGGCCGGACGTCGAGGTCGGCCGGGCGGATCCGGCCGGGGTCGCGGAGGTCAAGGGGCGGGCGGAGGCGGCGGACCGGATCGCCGCGGCGGTGTGGAGCCGGGCGGGTGCGTCCGGCGACGCGGTCGAGGTGGAGTTCGAGCAGCAGGCGGTGCGGCTGGAGCCGGGCGAATGGCGGAGCGCGGTGGAGTTCGCTTCCGGCAAGGGATTGCCGTACCAGCAGGCGCGGTTGGTATTTCAGCAGCGGGCGGTGGAACTTCTCGCGCGCCGGTTGGCCGAGCAGATGGAGAACGTGGTGTTCACCGAGAGCGGTGAGGCCATCGACGGCGGCAGCGCGGACGGTCGGCTCAGTGCGGCCGACCTGCGGGCGTTGGCCGCGGCGGGGGTAGTGCTGGGGCCGGATGAGGATGCCGGGCCTCGGCGGTTGCTGGATGAGGTTGACGTCGCTGACCTGCGTAAAGCGTTGCTGGCCGACGTCGCGGTGTGCGGGGTGCTGGATGAACTGTGGCCCGCGCTGACCGCGGAGGAGGTGGTGGCGGAGGTGTCCGCCGAGCTGGCGGATGCGGCGATCGGCGAAACCCCGGCGGCGACGAGGTGGGGAAAGGCACCGAAAACGGCCGAGTTCGGCGAGCCGGACGGAGGCTGGAGCGCGGCGGACATTCCGTTGCTGGACGAGGCCTCCGCGGTGATCGGCGAATCCATTGGGACGTTCGGGCATGTGGTTGTCGACGAGGCGCAGGAGCTGTCCGCGATGGCGTGGCGGATGGTGATGCGGCGATGTCCGGCCAAGTCGATGACTGTGGTCGGCGATCTCGCGCAGACCAGCGACCCGGCGGGAGCCACGTCCTGGGAGCAGGTGCTGGGGCCGCATGTGGCGGATCGCTGGCGGCTGGCGGAGTTGAGCGTCAACTACCGGACTCCGAGCGAAATCATGGCGGCGGCGAACGAGTTGTTCGCTGCGCAGCACCCTGGTCTTCAGCCGCCGCGGTCTGTGCGGGCTGCTGGTGAATCACCGTGGCGCCAGCAGAGCACGCTTGCTGAGATGCCAGAGGTCGTCAGTGGTATTGCTGATGAGCACCGTGGCGGGCAGTTGGCGATCATCGCTCCGACCTGTCATCTCGCGTCGTTGCGGGAGGGCGACGCGACGGTGCTGACGCCCGGGGAGGCCAAGGGGCTGGAGTTCGATTCGGTGCTGATCGTCGATCCGGGCCGGATTCTCGACGCTCCCCTGGGGCGCAACGATCTCTACGTGGCGATGACCCGTGCGACCCGGCGGCTGGGGATCGTCCATCTCGGACCGGCGCCCGCCGAACTGGCGCTGATCCGGGAACGCGGGGTCAGGAAGCCGGGTCCGCGCCGAGTTCCTTGAGCGAGCGGGCCAGGCGGTTGATCATCGTCCGTCCTTCCTGGACTTTCAGCCGGGGGAACTCGAACCCGAGGACGCCCTCGCCGGTCACTCCGACGCGGCACCGCAGCGCCTGCGCCATCCCGGGAACCAGTTCGGGGTCCGCCACCCAGGCGAACCGCTCGAGCGGCCACGAGTGCAGCAGTTTCCCCGGCGCGGCCCGGACGAGGCCGCCGACGGCGAAGACCGTCAGCCGATGCGAGGTGAGTGTGAGGATTACCCGACTGGGGATGGTGATCGGCACTTCGGGGGCCTCGGCCTTCCCGCGCCGCGCGGCGAGCGACATGCCGGCCGCGCCCGCGACCCCGGCGATGCCCGCCGCACCGGCGATCATGGTGTTCCGCACCCCGCCGATCCGGAAAGCGAGCATCGTGTACAGCACGCGCTCGCCCGGCACGAGATCTTCGGCGAGCCGGCTTTGGGCCTTCTCCTGCAGCGTCACGTTCCGCGGCCTTCCTCAGTTCGTCAGTGCCGGAACGATTTCAGCAGGCCACGCGGCCGGGCACGGGATTTTCGCCGACACGCGGGCGGTCGGCGGGGCGGCCAGTCCCGCTGGATTCCAGAGATGCGGGACGGCGCGGGGCGGGCCGTCGACACCGGTGAGGCCGACCAGACCAGCTCTTCGCCGCCGGACGGGCGCCACTCACCGTTCCAGCCACTCCAGCAGGATTTCCGCCTGTGCGGACGGGTTCCCGTCATCCGGGCGCAGCACCACGTCCGGGCTTCGGGGCACCTCGTACGGGTCGTCCACCCCGGTGAAGCCGACGATCTCGCCACGCCGGGCCTTCGCGTACAGGCCCTTCGGATCGCGGGCCGCGCAGGTTTCCAGCGGCGTGTCGACAAAGACCTCGACAAAGCGCAAACCCGCTTCCTCGTGGCTGCGGCGGACGGCGTCGCGATCGGTGCGGTAGGGGCTGATCAGGGTCACCACGGCGACGGTGCCCGCGTCGGCGAACAGCTTGGCGATCTCGCCGGTTCGGCGGACGTTTTCCTGGCGGTCTTCGGCGGAGAAGCCCAGTCCGGCGTTGACGCCGTGGCGCAGGTTGTCCCCGTCCAGCAGGTACGCGGGGCGGCCGGACGCGACCAGCCGGCGCTCCAGTTCGGCGCCTACAGTGGACTTCCCGGAGGCCGACAATCCGGTCAGCCACACGGTCAT
Organism: Amycolatopsis sp. NPDC114484; assembly: GCF_055633755.1. Classification (NCBI taxonomy): domain Bacteria; kingdom Bacillati; phylum Actinomycetota; class Actinomycetes; order Pseudonocardiales; family Pseudonocardiaceae; genus Amycolatopsis; species Amycolatopsis sp. NPDC114484. The sequence continues at coordinate 51,427 of NZ_JBVKDQ010000019.1, forward strand.
TCCCGAGGTGGCGCGCCGATTCCGGGTGACGGCGGGTTCGTGCCAGACGACGGTCGGCGCGGTTTCCGCGGGGCCGATGATCATTCCAGCTGCGACAGTCTTCTTGCTGACCTCGTCCACGAGCACGAAGCTGCCGGTGTCGCGGTTGCGGCGGTACGGGTCGAAGTGCAGCGGCTGTCGCGTGCGCAGCCGAATGCGGCCGATTTCGTTCAGGGCCAGCGAATCGGCCGTCTGGTCGCGGTGCAGGGTGTTGATGTTCAGGCGATAGTCCAGCTGGCGCACGGTGGCGGGGACCTCGCGGGTCGTGTGGTGGACGGTGTATCGGGCACCGACCGACAGGGAGCTGTGTTCGGTCAGCCAGCAGACCATGGCGTCGACCTCGGCCGCGACGTGCGGGCGGTTGTTCGGGCGGCAGATCAGGTCGCCGCGGACGATGTCGATCTCGTCCGACAGTTCGACGGTCACTGCCTGGCCGGCGAAGGCTTCTTCGATCGCGGTCCCGCCGGGGCCGCGGACGGCGGCGATGGTCGTGCCGAAACCGGAAGGCAGGACGGTGACCTCGTCGCCAGGTTTGAAGACGCCGCCCGCGATGGTGCCGGCGTAGCCGCGGAAGCCTTGTCCCTCAGCGAAACCGTGGGCGCGGATTACATATTGCACCGGCAGCCGGGCGTCGATGAGGTTGCGGTCTGACGCGACGTGCACTTCTTCGAGGCGGTGCAGCAGCGCGGGGCCTTCGTACCACGGCATTTCCGCGCTGCGGTCGACGATGTTGTCGCCGTGCAGGGCGGAAACCGGCACGAAGGCCAGGTCGTGTACGTCCAGTTTCGCGGCGAAACGGCGGAATTCCTCGACGATCTCGGCGAAGCGCTCCTGCGCGTAGCCGACCAGGTCCATTTTGTTCACGCACACGATCAGGTGTGGGACGCCGAGCAGGCTGGCGATGAAAGCGTGCCGTCGCGACTGTTCCAGCACGCCTTTTTCCGCGTCTACGAGAATAAGCGCGACATCGGCGGTGGAGGCGCCGGTGACCATGTTGCGGGTGTATTGGATGTGGCCGGGTGTGTCGGCGATGATGAATTTCCGCCGTGGCGTGGCGAAGTAGCGGTAGGCGACGTCGATGGTGATGCCTTGCTCGCGTTCGGCGCGCAGGCCGTCGGTGAGCAGAGCCAGGTCGGTGTGGGCGTCGCCGCGTTGCGCGCTGGTCCGCTCGACGGCGGCGAGCTGGTCTTCGAAGATCGCCTTCGAGTCATACAGCAGCCGTCCGATCAGCGTCGACTTTCCGTCGTCGACGCTGCCCGCGGTGGCCAGCCGGACAAGGTGGCTCATCAGAAGTACCCCTCCTTCTTTCGGTCCTCCATGCCGGTTTCGGAGATCCGGTCGTCCGCGCGGGTGGCGCCGCGTTCGGTCACGCGGGTGGCGGCGACCTCGGCGACGACCTCCGCCGGGGTGGCCGCGGTCGATTCGACGCAACCGGTGCAGGTGGCGTCGCCGACGGTGCGGAAGCGGACGGTCGCGGTGAACGGTTCCTCGTCGTCGGGGCGGCGGTGCAGGAAGCGGGTGTCGGCGAGCAGCATTCCGTCGCGGCGGACGACCGGGCGGCGGTGCGCGTAGTAAAGCGGGGGCAGGTCGATCTTCTCAGCCTCGATGTAGGTCCAGATGTCCAGTTCGGTCCAATTCGACAGCGGGAAGACCCGGATGTGCTCGCCTTTGCGGTGGCGGCCGTTGTACAGCCGCCAGAGTTCCGGTTGCTGATTGCGCGGGTCCCATTGGCCGAATTCGTCGCGGAAGCTGAATACGCGTTCCTTGGCGCGCGCTTTTTCCTCGTCGCGCCGCGCTCCCCCGAAGACCGCGTCGAGGCCTTGTTCGTTGATCGTCCGCAGCAAAGTCGCCGTCTGGAGCCGGTTTCGGCCTGCCCGCGGGTCTTCGGTGACCCGGCCGCGGTCGATGTCGTCCTGGACGCGGCCGACGACCAGTCGCACGCCGAGCCGGGCGACGACCTCGTCCCGGTACTCGATCACTTCGTCGAAGTTGTGACCAGTGTCGATGTGCACGAGCGGGAACGGCACCGGCGCGGGCCAGAACGCCTTGCGCGCCAGGTGAAGCATCACCACTGAGTCCTTGCCGCCGGAGAACAGCAGCGCGGGGCGGGCGAAGGTGGCCGCGACCTCGCGGAAGATGTGCACGGCTTCGGCTTCCAGGGCTTGCGGGTGGGTCAGTTCGTACAACGGCGCGGTCATCTGCGGCCCTCCGCGGGTTCGGTGGTCCGGCCGGTCTCGGCCAGGCTGTCGAGCAGGGTGCGCACGGGGAGGTCGAGGTCGGCCGAGACGAGCGACAGCGCGGTCAGCCATTGCTGCAGGACGGCGTGCGCTTCGTCGGCGGTGAAGCAGTCGGTGGCGTAGTCGGCTCGGACCTGCCAGCTCTTGCCGTCCGCGACCACGTATTGCAGCCAGTCGAATTTCGCCGCCGCGCCGGCGACGTACACCCGCTCGCAGCGCAGGCCCGGGAGCGTCAGCTGGCTTGGTGCTTCGTCGAGCACCAGGCAGATTCGGCCCAAGTGCTCGCCGGACAGCACACCGCGCTCACGCGTGACGCCTCCGCCGAGCAACGCGTATGGCACGTTTCGGTGCCGCAGTACGGCTAAGGACGTGCGTTTCGCGGCAACGCAGACCTCTCCTACCGTGGCAGCGGAGGGAACCTGATATCTCACGGGCAGCAGATCGGTCAGGCAGCCGATGACGTCGTCGAGGTCCGGATCTCCGCGGCGGGACATGGGGGTGCCGAGGACGATGTCGTCGTCGTTCACCGCGGCAGCGACAAGAGCCAGGCAGGCGCTCATCAGCACGTTCGCGGTGGTGCGCAGGGAACGTGCGGCCGCGCGGACCGCGTCGCTCAGCTCGGCGGGGACGGTGGCGCGGACGCAGGCGCACCCGGTTCCCCGTCGGGCGGGCAGCGGACGCGGGCGCGGCGGCAACTGGGACATCGCCTGGGCACCGTTGAGATATGAGGCCCAGAAGGTGAGATCTTCTGGAGCGATCCCAGCCGCTCGCTGCCGGACGGCATGTTCGCCCAGGGCCAGCGCCGGGGCATCGCCGTTCTGCCCGGCATACAGCGCGGACAACTCGCGGTCGATCAGCACCAGCGAGGCGTCGTCCACGATGACGTGGTGGATCTGCAGCAGCAATACGTATTCGTCCGGTGCGTAGTCGTAAAGCGTCATCCGCGCCGGTGCTTCGGTGAGGTCGAGCGGTCGTTGCCCGGCGCGGCGCAGCACTTCGTGCAGGTCTCCGCCGGGCCATGGCAACCGTTCAAGAGGCAGTGCGCCGACCGGATCGATGAGCTGGATCGGACCGGTCTCGTCGAGGGCGAACCTCGTGCGGAACGCGGCGTTCCGGTCCACCAGCGCCTGAAGCGCGCGTTCCAGCGCGGGAACGTCGAGCGGGCCGGAAACACGCTGGGCCCAGGTTTCGAGAAACGGCGAAGGGCTGCCCGCGAACTGGTCGGCGATCCAGATCGCTTCCTGTTCGAAAGTCTGCGGAAAGACGTCCGTCATCGATTCTCCAGCGCTGACAGGTCGGTTTTTCCGTTCTCCCGCCGGGGCAGTTCGCCGACCGGTTCGAATCTCGTCGGGACCGCGTAGGCGGGAAGCAGCGCGGCGAACTTCTTGCGCGCCTCTTGCGGGGACAGCTGGGCTCCGTCGGCCAGCGTGTAGACGAGGGCGATCTGCGCGACCCGGCCGTCCGCGTCCGTCCTGGCGACCGCGGCGCAGGTGCGGATCTGCGGGACGGCGGCCGCGGCGGCCTCGATGTCGCCGAGTTCGATGCGGTTGCCGTTCAGCTTGATCTGCCGGTCCCGCCGGCCGCGATAGTGCAGAACCCCGGCGGAGTCCAGCAATCCGACATCGCCGGTGCGGTACTCCCCCGGCCGCGGAAACCGTTCGCGCGACAGCCGCTCGTCGCCGAGATAGCCCAGCGCCACGCCCGAGCCGCGCGCGACGATCTCGCCCGGTTCGCCGGTGGGCGCGGGAGAACCGTCCTCGCGCCGGATGACCACCTCGGTGCCCGGAACCGGCACACCGGCCGGAATTCCGCCGGGCACGTCCACATCGGACGGCGTCATCCGGTGCACAGTCGTGAGCATTCCGTTCTCCGCCGGGCCGAAACCGTTCCAGAGCGGGATTTCCGGAAACCGATCGAGGAAGACCCCGACGTGCCGGGGCGATTGTTTTTCGCCGCCGACGTAGAGCGTCTGGACGCCTTTGAAGGCACCGAGATCCTCGTCGACGATCAGGTTGAACAGCGAGGTCGTCAGCCAGACCGTGTCCACGCCCTCCTCGGCGACGAGATCGCGCAACCGGCTCGGCATCAAGTGGCTTTCCTCGACCACCACTGACATACCACCGGTCGTCAGCTGGCCCCACAGCTCAAACGCGTACATATCCCACGAGCCCGGCGCGACCTGCGGCGTGACATGTCCGGGCCCGAAGCCCGGCAAGCCGTCCGGGCCGAACATCCGGGTCACCGCGCGATGCGGCACCAGGACGCCCTTGGGGACGCCAGTGCTGCCGGAGGTGAAGAACACCATCGCGATGTCCTCCGGGCCGGACAGCACCGGTGCGGCCTGGGCGCCCGACGCGAGCTCGGCCAGCGGAACCGGCTTGAGCGGGCAGGTGACGCCCAGCCCGGAGCCCGGGCGGCCGACGACGACCGGATCGTCCAGCTGCGACAGGATCGACGCGACCCGGCTCTCCGGCCAGCGCGGGTCGAGCACCGCGTAGGCCGCGCCCGCCATCAGCACGCCGAGCTGGACCGCGATCAGCTGCGCACTGCGCGGCAGCACCAGCGGGACTATGTCGCCCGGCCGCACCCCTTCCGAAGACAGCTTGTGCGCCACGGCTTTCCCCGCCGCTACCAGGGTCCGGTAGCTGACCCGTTCGCCGCCGTGCACCAGCGCGGTCGTGTCGCCGGCGTGCCGGGCCACCGCCGCGTGCACGCTCACGGCGCGCCCTGCCGGATCTGCTCGACGAAATCGGCCAGCTCGTCGTGTTCGAGCAGCACCGTCGGGTCGAGCCGGCAGCCGATCCCGCCCGCGATGCGGGCGCAGATCCGGATCGCCGCGAGCGATCCGCCGCCGAGGTCGTAGAAACTGTCGCGCCTGCCGACCAGGTCGACGTCCAGCACCGCCGCCATGATCGCGGCGACGCGCTCCTCCAGTTCGTCGGCGGGACGTTCGTACTCCGCGGGCGACAGGGCAACACGGCTTTCGGGCACGGGAACTCCTCTTCGCAGCACTTTCCGGGCAAAACGCGAAACTCAGTCCGTTCCGGGGATCGGCTCCAGCGGGGCGGGCTTCGGGGAATGCCCGGCCTCCTCGGCTTCCTTCAGCCCCCGCGTCGTCACGCGCGACGCGAACACGAAGGCGGAGAGCGTCAGCCCGATCGCCGCCGCGATGAACGTCGCGGCCGTCCCCTGCCAGCGGGCCAGCGCACCGCCCAGCAGCGCGCCGACCGGCACGACGCCGAGCACGATCAGCCGGTACGCGGCGGTGACCCGGCCCAGCAGCTCGTCCGGCACGGCGGCCTGCCGGAGCGTGCTCACCACGATCTGGTTCAGCGCCGTCGCGATCGCGCTCAGGAACATCAGGATTTCGACCAGGACGACGCTGTGGGTCAGGCCGAGTGCGGCATAACTCGCGGCGGGCACGAGCGCGGCCAGCCAGGTCACCGGGCCTCCGCCGAGCAGCGGCACCGCCTTGGCCGCGATGAGCGACCCGAGGATCGCGCCCACCGCGGGCACCGCGATGAAGAACCCGTACCACGAGGTCGTCACGCCGAGCGGACCCGTCGCGAGCAGCACGAGCAGGCTGGCCGTGGCGGAGGAGAAGAAGTTGATCGAGGCCGAGATGAACGCGACCCGGCGCAGCAGCCGGTGTTCCCAGAAGTACGACCAGCCTTCCTTGATGCTGCGCACGACGTCTCCGGCCGAATGCGTGCCGCCGCTGGTGTCGTGCGCGGTCGGCAGCATCCGCGGCAGCGTCACCAAGGCCAGCGCGGCGAGCGCGAAAAGCCCGGCGCTGGTGGAAAACACCAGCACCGCCGACATCGCGAACAGCGCCGCGCCCGCCGGCGGTCCGATGAAACTGTGGATCGCCGACTGGGTGGCGAACAGCCGGCCGTTCGCCCGCTCCAGGTCCTTGCGCTCGACCAGCCGCGGCGGGACGGTCAGCGCGGCGTTGTCCACCAGCGTTTCGGCGGTGCCGGTCAGGAAGACGGCCAGGTAGAGGATCGCGATGCTGTGCAGGTGCGCGACCAGCATCACCACCAGCAGCAGGAAACCGGCCGCGCGGACCGCGTTGCCCCAGACCATGATGAACCGCCGGTCGACGCGGTCGGCGAGCGCTCCGGCGGGCAGGGTGAACACCAGCCACGGCAGGAACTGCGCCACGGTGAGCCCGCCGATCAGCAGCGGGTCCCTGGTCACCACCACGGCGAGCAGGGGCACGGCGGCGATCACCAGGCCGTCGCCCAGGTTCGACAGGACCTGCGACATCCACAGGCGGGTGAAGCTACGCCCCAAACTCATGTGCACTCCTCTGCGATTGTTGCTCGTTCCCCTCGTCGAGCGCCGCCCTGATGCGGTCGTGATACGGCAGCTGGTCGCGTTCGTATCTCTCCGCGACGAGCTGGAGTTCGGCGGGCAGTTCCTCCCGCGTGCGGGCCGCGACGCCCAGCGCCGTCGAAGCGCTCGCTCCGGCGTGCCAGCGTCCGGTGGTCCCCCAGCTCGGCGGCGGCTCCTTGCGGAACGCGAGCGAACCGGGGACGAACGGGATCGCCATCGCCGCGCAATACGCCGTCATTTCCTGTTCGGGGTCGCGGACCATCCGGTCGCCGTCGACCAGGTGCATCGGCATTCCGGCGGCGCGGACGGTGGCCACGATGTCCCAGAGGTTCCGGAATCCCATCGCCTGTGACGTCGCGTCGGACTGCATCGCGAGGTGCGAACGCACGGTGTCGCGCGGGTTCCGGATCATCGCCGCGTGCCGGCAGCGGCGGACGAAAGGCGGGTTCGCGCCGAGTCGATCGATCGGGAAGTCCGTGGTGTCCTTGAAAAACACCGGACGTTCGGCCGCGATTTCCAGCAGCGCGGCCATCACCTCGTCCTGGCTCCTGCAGGTCCGGTCGGCGACCTCCGCGGTCCCGAAATCGCACACGCGCGAGAACGGTTCGTGGACCACCAGGAAATCCCCGCGCTCGTACATCGCGCGCTCGAACGCGGTCGAGCGCGACCGCGGCACGCACCACAACGCCAGCAGCTCGGTCACGACTTCACCTCCAGCAGCGAGTTGTCCAGTTCCCGCAGGGCCGTCCGCAGGATCCGGACGCCCGCGAGGTACTCCGCGATCGCGATGTGCTCCCCGTCGGTGTGGTTCTGATACGGGTCGCCGGGGCCGTAGGTGGCCATCGGGACGGTCCAGGTGCGGCTCAGCGTGTTCATGTCGCTGGTGCCGGTCTTGAGGCTGTACCGGGGTTTTCGCCCCTCGACGGCGATGGCGCGGGACAGCGCGCGGACGCACGGGGAGCTTCGTGGTACGACCACCGGCGGCACCTCGTATCTCAGAGTCACCGCTACGTGCTCGCCCAAGACCTTCGAGACTTGGTGCCGCAGTTCCTCGGGCGACGTGTGCGGCGGGGTCCGGAAGGACAGTGAGCAGCGACTGGAGAACGGCTCGAAGTTGCCGTTCTTGACGACCATGCCGACGTCGGCGAAGTTCGCGTTGCCGCGCGTCGAGAAGACGTCGAGAAGCCGGGCCAGCGCCGCGATCAGCGTCTCGCTCGATTTCTGCTCGGGTGTCGCGGTGTGCGTCCGCGTGACCTCGCACCGGACGTCGAGCTGGACCATTCCCTTGTAGCCCACCGTTACTGTCGAAGCCCCGCTCGGTTCCCCCACCAGCACGGCGTCCGGCACCGGCACGGTCTCGCGGACGTACTCGGCACCTCGGGAGGACAACGCCTCTTCCTCGACCACGCCGATCCAGTGGACGCGGAGGCCGAGATCGCGGCTGGTGAGCGCCGCGACGAGCATCGCGATCAGCGGCCCCTTGGCGTCGACGGCACCACGGCCGCGAATGTGCGTCTCACTGTGCTCGAAGGGCACTTCGCCGGGAACGGTGTCGAGGTGGCTCAGCAGCACGACAGTCCGCGCGCCGCTGCCGACCACCGCGTGCACATTTCCGACGTCGTCAAGGAAACTCTCCGCACCGAAGCCGGCCGCGACCTCGCGCAGCCGCTCGGCCAGCTGCCGCTCGTCGCCGGAGACGGACGGGATCGACACCGCCTCGGCCAGCAGGTCGACCGCCGCGCTGTCGACCAGCTCGCCCTCCCGCGTGCTGAAATCCTGAATCGTCATGCCGGGCCCAGCCCCTTCCCGATCAAGGTTCCGCTTCCGCCGAGTGCTTCCGTCAGGGGCGCTCCCCCGCGTCCGTCGCAGATCTGCACCGCCCCCAAGCCCTTGCCGAGCGCTTCCGTCGCGGCGGCGATCTTCATCCGCATGCCGCCGCTCAGCGTCGGCACCAGCTCTTCCGCCTCGGCCACGCTCAGCTCGGCGACGGTGGACGACGGATCATCCGCGCAGGCCAGCAATCCGGCGGTGTCGGTGAACAGCAGCAGCCGGTCCGCGCGCCAGGCCGACGCGATCTCGCAGGCCATCCGGTCGGCGTCCACATTGGTCGGCTGGCCGTCGGCGGTCATGCCCGGCGGGCAGACGACCGGCACCATCCCGAGGGCGTGGACGGCGTCCAGAAGGCTCGGGTCCACGTGCACGACGCGGCCCGCCAGGTTGTCCCGGACCACCCGGGTGCGGCCGTCGGACACCGCGCGGATCGCCGCTTTGCGCTCAGTGCGGACAAGTCCTCCGTCCATTCCGGACAGTCCGACCGCCGGAACCCCGCGCTGCCGCAGAGCCGAGATCAGCCGTGCTTGCGTCCGGCCGCGCAGGGCCATCATCACCGCGGTGAGCGTCGCCTCGTCGGTGTATCTGGTCTGCATTCCGTCCGGGGACCGCAGGGTGCGGCGCGGCAGGCCGAGTTCGCCGATGGTCTGGTCGATGTCCCGGGACCCGCCGTGCACCACGGTGATCCGGTGCGTGCGCCACAGCGCCGCGAGGTCGTCGGCGATGCCGGTCCCGCGCTCCTGGAGGCTGCCGCCCCATTTCACGACAATTCTCATCGCGCTCACACCGGGTGCAATCCGGGGAAGGCAAGGCCGCTGGTTTCCGGGAGGCCGAGCAGGAGGTTCATGCATTGCACGGCGCCGCCGGCCGCTCCCTTCACGAGGTTGTCGAGGCTGGCCATCACGAGCGCGCTGCCCCGGTTGTCCACCGCGATGCCGATGTCGCAGTAGTTCGAACCGAGCAGCACCTTCGGGTCCGGATAGCGGAACGCGCCGCGCGAGCTGGTGAGCAGGCGGACGAACGGCTCCGCGCCGTAGTCCTCCTGGTACAGGCGGATCAGCTCGCGCTCGCTCAGATCCACCGACACTCGCGCCAGCGTCTGAACACCGCGGACCTGCGGGGTCGCGGTGACCGTCATCGAGGACTCCACGCCCAGCGCCTCGGTCACTTCCGCTTCGTGCCGGTGGCCGAACGGGGCGAACACCCGCAGCACGCCACTGCGAAGCGCGTGGGAGTTCGCCGTGTCGGCGGATGCTCCGGAACCGCTGCTGCCCGTCCGCGCATCGACTTGGACCGAGCTGAGGAGACCGCGCTGAGCCAACGGTGCGAGGCTGAGAATCGCGCAGGTGGCCATGCAACCCGGGACAGCGACGCGATCCGCGTCCACGATCTGCTTGCGGTGCAGCTCCGGCAGTCCCCGGACGAACGCGGGGCCGCCCTCGCGGTTCCAGCCGTAGTAGCGCCGCATGAGCGCGGCGTCCTCGATCCGGAAGTCCGCGGTCAGGTCGACGATCTTCGGGGCGAGCGCGCTGACCTCGTCGAGGATCTTGCTGGTGGAACCGTGCACGCCCGCCAGGAACACGAGGTCGACCGGTTCCAGGTCGGCGCGCTGCCGGTACCGCAGGCCGCTCCCGCGCAGCGGCGGGTGCGCGGTCTCCACGGCCCGGCCCGCGTGGGTGTCCGAGGTGACGGCGACGACGTCGACTCCGGGGTGGTGGACGAGCAGCCGGAGCAGCTCGCCGCCCACGAAGCCCCGGCCGCCCACCACCGCGATCCGTTTCACGCCGATTCCTTCTCTTCGAGTACGCCGTCCGCGCACAGATCGACAATCCGGGCCGCGACATCGACGCCGGTCGCGCTTTCGAAACCGCGGAACTCCGGCCGGGAATTCACTTCGAGCACCAACCGGCGGCCGTCCGCGCCCTCGACCAGGTCCACGCTCGCCACCCGGGCGCCGACCGCGGCCGTCGCTTCGAGGCACAACCGGCGCACCTCGTCGTCGGGTGCGAGCAATTCGACCGCCGCACCGCGCGCCACGTTGTTGCGCCAGTCGGTGCCCGAGCGGACGATCGCGCCGAGAAAATCGCCGTCGACCACGATGCCCCGGATATCGGGCGAACCGGGCCGGACCGCCTCCTGGACGATCGTGGTCCGCATCGCCGCCGACGGCAGTTCCGCGCAGTGTTCGAGGACCGCTTCAGCGGCGTAGCGATCGGTGATCAGGCTGACCCGCTTGCCCCACGACGCGCCGAGCGGCTTGACGACGGCCGGGTAGCCGATCGCCTCGATCGCCAGCAGCCCGGCCTCCGGGGTCTGCGCGAGCAGCGTCGTCGGCGTCGGGATCCCGGACTGGCGGAGCCGCAGGTACGTCGACCATTTGCTGCCGCAGACCCGGCTCGCCGCGGCGTCGTTGACCGGGTACGCACCGAAGGCTTCGAGCGTCTCGGCCATCACCAGCGCGCGCTGCGCGGAGATCTCGCGGTTGAGCACCGTCAGGCCCGGCAACCGGTCGATCTGCTCCGGCGCGAACGACACCGCGCGGGGATCCAGCCGGTGCACCGGAAGGCGACGATCGTCCATTTCGGACAGCAGGCGGCGTTCCTCGTACCGGACGACCGACACCACGATCCCCAGCGCCGCGGCGTTCATTCGCCCCAATCCTCTTCGGACTCGGGCGCGATCGCGAGCTTCAGCGGGGCGGTGGAGAAGATTTCCAGCTCCGCCGCGCATTTCGGGCAGCTGACGATCTCGCCGGGATAGCTGTCCGCCTGGATCTGGACGTCCCCGGCGCAGCTGAGGCATTCGGTGTTCATGTGCGTCCCCTTCCCTGTCGGTTGAAGTTCTCCGGTGAAAGCCAGCACCCGGCGGAGAACGGAGCCCGCGTCGAGCCCGCCCGCCGCGAGCAGGTCCGCGTGCGAGCCGGGGGCCAGGAAGCCGTCGAGGCCGATCGGCAGCCAGCGGATCCCGCGCTCCCCCGCCGCCGCGGCGACCTGCGCGCCCATGCCCCCGGACGGCCACGCTTCTTCCAAAGTGACCAGCCATCGGCACTCGTCGGCGATGAGGTCGCTGACCGTCGCGGCTGATTCCGGATCGACCGTGTGCGCGTTGATCACCTGGGCGCGGTAGCCCTCCGCCGTCAGCCCGCGCGCGACTTCCAGCGCTGTCAGCAGCATCTCGGGCCCGGTGGCGACCAGTGCGAGGTCCTGCCCGGCGCGGACCTCTTGCGGCACGCCGAGTTCCGGTGCGGCCAGCCCGCTGAAGACCGGCGAATCCTTGCGCCCGAGCCGGAGGTAGGTCGGCCCGTCGTACTCCAGGCACTGCTCCAGCAGCGAGACCGTCTGCCGCGCGTCGGCCGGGACGACCACGCGCATGTTCGGCAGCGCGTTCATCAGGGCGAGGTCTTCGGCGCAGTGGTGCGTCGGGCCCAGCCAGCCCCCGCTGACGCCGCCGTGCGTGCCGACGATGCACACCCGCCTGCGCGGATAGGCGATGTCGAGCTTGATGAACTCGAAGGCCCGGCTCGCGGAGAAGGCGGCGAAGGTGCAGACGAGCGCGCGCCAGCCGAGGTGTTCCGCGCCCGCGGCGAGACCGATGGCGGCGGATTCCGCGATGCCGACGTTGAGATATTCCATCTCGGGGGTTGGCGTGACAGATCCGGTGTCTGTGTCGACCACGAGCACGTTGTGCCGTATCGCCAGCTCCGGCAACGCGCTGGCGAACGCGGCCCGGGTGCTCGTGCGGTCCGCTTTGGTCTCAACCACGGCCCGGGCCTCCCCGCCGCATCCCGGCTTCCACGCGTCTGCGCTTCGCCGCGTCGAGCCGGACGAAATGCGACACCGCCCGGCCAGCCAGGAGCCCCGCGCCGTTGCCCTTGACCGTCCGGGCCACCACCGCCGTGGGTTCGTCAGCCGCAGCCGCCTCCTCCAGCGCCGTACAGAGGCCGGACAGGTCGTGGCCGTCCGTCTCGACGGTGTGCCAGCCAAAGCCGGACCACCGTTGCGCGGGCGACGCGCCGTCACTCACTTCGTGCACGGATCCGGTCTGCTGGAAGTCGTTCGCGTCCACGACCACGACGAGGTTGCCCGCGTCGGACGCCCGGCTCACCTGCGCCGCCTCCCAGACCGACCCTTCCTGCAGTTCGCCGTCGCCGATGAGGACGAAGGTGTTCGCGGGCGGTTCGCCTGCCTTGCGCTGCGCCCACGCGACGCCGTTCGCCAGGGCGAGCCCGTGGCCGAGCGAGCCGGTGGCGAATTCGACGCCGGGAACCGCGGCGTTGCCGTGGGTCGCCAACCGGCTGCCGGGGCGGCAGAAGGTGGGGATCTCTTCCGGCGGGAAGAAACCGCGTTCGGCGAGCGTCGCGTACAGCGCCATCGCCGAATGTCCTTTGCTCAGGACGAAAACGTCCCGGCCTTTCCACTCGGCATCGGCCGGGTTGAGGTTCATGACGTGGAAGAACAGCGCGACCAGGAGCTCGACCGAGGACATCGAACCGCCGAGATGGCCGCCCTCCGGCCCGGAGCACATCTCGACGATGTGCTCGCGGATGCGATCCGCGCGGGCTTCCAGGACCTCGAGATCCGGCTTGCGCACAGCTGTCGTCACGAGACCGCGCCTTTCTCCAGAACAGCGAGGTTCGACCAGACCTTCTCGATCGCGTCGGCGAACCTCTGCAGCAACGGTCCGGCGTCCGGCGGCAGATGCCGCTGCTGGACGGTGAAACTCCGGTCGATCACGTCCTGGGTGACCGGCCAGGCCGGCTCCTGCCGGCAGAGGGACCGCAACGCGGGCTGGTCGGGAAGCGGCATCATCTGGTATCGGGTCGCGGGCACGCCCTCCGCCCGCATGGCCCGGATGAGCAGCGTTCGGGCCGCGGCCGTGCTCAGCCCCGGGAAAAGCCGGTCCAGGTCGACGACGAAGCGCAGGATGTGCCAGGCGTGTTCGTGCCCCTCCGGCTCGCCCGGGCACACCAGGCCGGGCAGATTTCCCAGCCGGGCAAGGAAAGCCGCGACATTCTTCCGCCGCGCCGCGTGGTACTTCGGGAATCGCTCCAGCTGGCTGCCGGTATACGCGGCTTGGACATTGCTCAGCTTCGCGTTGAACCCCAGGCGATGGCTCACGTACCGCCGTGGCTGGTCCGGCCGGATCAGCTCGCCGAACTGCCGCAACTGGACCAGACTCTCGGCGACGCTGTCGTCGTTGGTGACGACGAGCCCGCCTTCGCCGCAGGTCGGGAGGTTCTTCGTCATCTGCAGGCTGAACGTGGCCGTGTTGCCGAACGCACCGCACGGGACGCCGTGATAGCGGGCTCCGTGCGCCTGCGCGGCGTCCTCGACCACCGCGCAGCCGTGGCTCCGGGCGAGGTCGGTGATGGCCGCGAGGTCGGCGCTGAGCCCGTGCAGATGAACCGGGACGACCGCCTTCGTGCGCTCGGTGAACGCCGCGCTCAGGCTGCGCGGCGACATCGTGAAGGTGACTGGATCGACGTCCGCGTACACCGGCGTCGCGCCGACGTGCGTCACCGCCATCGCCGTCCCGACGAAGGTCAGCGCGGGGACCACGACCTCGTCGCCCGGGCCCACGCCGTGGGCGAGGAGCGCGAGTTCGATCGCCGTGGTCCCGTTGCTGACGGCGACGCAGCGGCGCACGCCCAGGAACTCGGCCCAGGACCGTTCCAGCCGCTCGACCGCGGTCAGTCCCGCCCGATCGGACACGAAGACGTTCGACTCCAGCACCGCGAGCACCGCGGCCCGGTCCGCGTCGGTCGTCCTCGGCCAGTCCACCGGCGCGAGCGACGGCAGGACCGGCTCCCCGCCGACGAGCGCCAGCTCGCCACCGCCTCCGGCATTCATCTGACCTCAGCCCATCCTCTCGACAACGCGAGTCGCCATTCGACGGCCAACTGCTCGTACGCGTGCACCAATTCGTCACCGCGCCGAATAATCAATTCCGGCACCCGCGCCAGCTCGGCCGCGTGCGCGCTCAGCAGCCGCAGGTTCGACCACGCCGACATCACGCTGTCCGCGGCCGCGGCGATTCCGGACAAATGCGGCAGGTTCACCCGGCGCGCGAATTCCTGCGCCAGACGGCCGTGCAGGAACGCCTGTGCCTGCATCGCCCAGCCGAACGTGTAAGCGGGCCGCAATTCCGCCGGGTCGCCGCTGCGTTCCTGCAGTCGCTGAACGAATCGGCGCACCCCGGCCCGGCCGGTCCACACGCGATCCGCTTCGCCCGCGGCACCGGAATTCCAGCGTTCGAGATTGCCCTCGATCGCGCGGCCGAAACCGTCCGCGGTCAATTCGCCCGGCTCCGAGTCCACGCGAGCGGTCAGCAACCGGCCAGCGATCTCGCTGCTGGAAAAGAACACGTCCTGGTGGTCGGCCGGATTGCCGGAGGTCCACGCGTTCATCAGATGCTCGGCGGGCAACCACCCCTGGAACCGGGGCGGCTGCGCGTCGGACACGTAGAACTCGGTTTCCCCGCCGACCTTCCGCCAGGCCGGGACCACGACCAGATGCGCGGCGTGGACGTCGTGATAAGCGGGACGGAACGGGAGGTGGTAATTGTCCACCGCCACGATCACGCTCGCATGCTTTTCGATCAGCGCGATCAGCTCGTCGGCATTCGTTCCCGACGTCCATTCCGATTCCACATCGTGATACGGGCACAGATCGGCCGCCACGCCCCGGCTGCTCTGCGCGGGGCGGTAGAACTCCTCGCACATGACGTCCCTGGGCGCGAAAGCGAATTCGCACGCGAGGCCGAGCACCTCGACCGGGCGCAGGCCGTGCTCCAGCAGAATGCTGCCCACCGTGGTCTGGAGACAGCTCAACGGATCCTCGTACCATTGCGGGTAGGTGCCGGTCGCACCGTCCCAGCCGCGTTGTCGTGGCATGCCGAAACCCTTTCCGAAACAGTGGTTCAGCGGCCCAGCAGCGTCATCGCGAACAAATGGACCGCCGGGTTCTCCGGCAGCGAGAGCGCGCACAGCGGCTGCCGCCGGGTGACCGGGACGCGCTGGCACCACAGGGTGATGCCGATGCGTTCCTGGACGTGCTGCGGATAGTGGATGGTGTCGGTGCGCAGCGCGAATTCCTCGCCGTAGTCCGACCGGCCCTCCCACAGGTCCGACAGCTCGAACCGGTCGCGGCTCGCCGATCCGTCGGCGAAATGCCAGGTCACGTAGTCCCGGACGCGCCGCTCGCCGCAGCCGATCACGTACAGCCAGTCCCAGCGCCGCCGCGGGACCTCGATCCATTGCCCCGAGCAGACCAGGTTGTCCGGACCGCTCCCGTCCAGCAGCGGGGTGCGCAGCGGGACGCCGTCGACCACCCGCTCCAGAGGTCCGGGCTGCGCCGGGATCGAGTTCCGCCAGACGTTCAGCCTGCCGTCGGCGAGGTTCGCCGGCGTGGTCGCCGCCTGGTTGTTGAGGAACGGTTCGAGCGGGAGCATTTCGTGGACTGTCACCGGAACTCCTTTCGCACCAGTGCTCTGCGCTGCAGCCGGGGCCCGACGACGGTGAAGCCGCACGCCTCGAAGGTGCTGACCCGGCCGTGGAAGCTGTAGGGGTCGAAGCCGGACTCCGGGTCGCGGTCGTCCTCGGGGTACGCCTCGATCAGGTCGGCCTTCTCCTCCCGCGCCCACTCGGCCGCCCGGTCGATCAGCTGCCGGAGCAGGCCGCGGTGGCGGTGCTCGCGCGCCAGGTACACGCAGACGATCGACCAGATCCGTTCCGGGTCGTCGCCGGGGAGCAGCTTCGCCGCCCGCGACCGCTGCAGCCGGGGGAAACCCAGCCGCGGCCCCGCGCCGAGCCAGCCGACCGGAACGCCGTCGACCGTGCCGAGCACACCGACCCGTTCCCCGTCCCGCACCAGGTCGCCGAGCGTCGCCTTGCGCGCGGCCGGGCGGCACGCGGAGTAATCCTTCGAGCCCAGCCGGAAATACATGCACCAGCAGTATTCGACGAGCCCTTTGGGCCCGAAGAACTCGTCGATCGCGGCCCAGTCGCCCGGGCCGACCACGCTCGTCGCCAATTCGCTCATCAGTCCTCCTTTTCGCGGCATCCCGTGCCCCCGTCCGCCTGGTTCCAGCTGATCGCCAGCGGCAGGCGCACGACGCCGTTCAAGAAGTTCGAAACGAGATGCCGGGGCGGCCCCGCGAGGGCGAAGGACCGCACGTTTTCCCGCCACAGATCGAAAAACGTCTTCAACCCGGCCACGGCCACGTGCTGGCCGACGCACCGGTGCACGCCGAGCCCGAAGGCGAGGTGCTGGTTCGGGGAACGGTCGGGGACGAACCTGAACGGTTCCGGGAACACCTCCTCGTCCCGGTTGGCCGAGGCGGGCCAGGCGGTGACCAACTCCCCCGCCCGGACCTCGGTTCCGGCGAGCGTAGTGTCCGCGACCGCGCGCCGCAAAACGTGGTTGATCGGGCTCGCCCAGCGCAGCGCCTCGTCCACGAACCGCTGGTCGGTCCGCTCCTGGCGGACGAACCACGACCAGAGGTCGTCGTCTTCGGCCAGCAGGATCAGGGTCTGGTTGATGGTCTGCGGCACCGTCGGATTGGCCCCCATCAGGAACGCGTACGCGTTCAGCAGCGCGACGTCGCGGCTCGGATCCCCGACCACGTCGGCGGCGAGCGGGCACCGGCCGCTCACCGTGTCCTCCGGCGGACCGGACTCCAGCACCTCGCCGAGCACGGTCATGATCGTCGTGTGCGCCTCGAAAAGGGCGAACCGGCGCTGCCGCTCGGATTCCGGCACGTCCGCCCCGCCCATCGCGCGGACCGTCGCCCGGCCGGTGACCGGCCATTCGCTCTCCGGAATGCCCATCAGCGGCCCGGTGATCGTCATCGGCAGGGTGATCATCTCTTCGCAGAAGTCGAAAACTTCCTTGCCCCGGACGGCGTCGAACAGTTCGCGCATGCGCGCCTCGATCCCCACCTGGAGCCGCTGTGTCGCCTGCACGGTCATCAAGGGAGTGAAGATGCGCTTCAGTTCGGGATGCAGCGGCGGGTCGGTGAGGTGGATCGCCGCCCCCGCCGCGACATCCCCGTCGCCGCGCACGCTGAGCATGGTGCTGTAGGCCGAGGAGAACGTCTTGTGGTCGCCCAGAACCGCCTTGACGTCGGCGTGCCGCATCGCCGCGAGGAACTGCTGCCCGTCCGGAGTCCGCTGCCGGTGCGGGCCGCCCTCCGCCCGCATGCGTTGCCAGACGGCGTGCATGTCCTGGGCGGAGTACAGCGATTCGTCGTAGATCTCCGGCGAAGCCCCGTCCGGAACCTCGGAAACGGCCTCGGAAACTTCGAGGGCGACCCGCATGAAACGTCTCCTTTGCGTGAAAGTCAGGCGGAAAGCCCGAGGTTCTCCGCGCACCGCAGGTAAAACCGCGAGGCGACCGACCACTCCGTGATGCCCTGCGCGCCGAGCACTTGCATCGATGCCCGGACCGCGCGCACCATCGCGTCCTGTTCGAGGAGTTCGAACCGGCGGATCGCCGCGTCTTCCAGGTCTGGCAACGTGTCCGCGATTTCCTGCAGCCGGGTGCCCACCGCGTGCAGTTCCGCGTAGGAGCGGATGAGCGGGAACATCAGCGCGTCGATGTCGACGAGCTTCCGGCCGAACTGCTCGCGGCCGGAGGCGTGTTCCCAGGCGGTGCGGAAAAGCCCGAGACCGAGGCCCAGCACGTAAGCCGCGTGCCGCACCCGGCCTTCGCGCGCTCCGGGCTCGGCGGACGGCTGGTAAGCGTTCTCGAACCCGAGGTATCCCAGGCTCAGGTTGATCGAGCAGCCGACGGCGAGGCCGAGACCGAGGCCTCCGTCCTCTTCCGGGGTCTCCACCTGGTCGAAACCCAGCTCCGCCAACGTTCCCGCCAGTGCGCCGCGGCGGTCGGCGGAGTAGCTGAACAGCGGTTTCGCCTTGATCCCGGCCCCGACCGGTTCGAGCACCTCGACCACCGCGTCGGCGAGTTCGCCGCCGAACCGGCGCAGGATGTCCCGGCACCGGGTGGAACAGTCCTCCTTGAGGTCCACCGAAAGCGTCGACAGCATGATCTCCGACGAACCGGCCGACAGGGTGAGCCCGGGCGATTCGGTGAGCCCGGACAGCAGTTCCTCGCGGACCAGGCCGTCGTGCGGCTCGGTCCGGAGCGTCCGCCAGCGGCGCAGCACCTCGTGCCCGACCTGCTGGCACGTCTCGCTGGTGTACAGCTTGGCCACCGCGGTGTCCGTCGCCGTCGCATCGGGACGGAGAAACACCTCCGTGGCCGCGCGGGCGACCGTCGTCGCGCATTCGACCTGGCCTTCGAGCAGCTGCAGTTCATCGGGGCCGACAGCCGCCGCCCGCAAGGCTTTCAGCCACCGCGCGGCCCGGACGACGTGGTCGATCCCGGTGCGTTCGATGGCCAGGGCACCGTCGAGCAGGGCCCAGCCGCGGCCTTCTTCGCCGATCCGCCGCCAGCTCTCGACTTCGACGTCCTTCAGCCGCACGCGGCACATCTGCTCGGGTTGAATGGTCTCGACCAGTTCGACCGTCACACCCTCCGCCGCGAGGTCGATGACGAAAAGCGTGATGCCGTCGTACTTGTGGCCGTCGTCCCCAGCGCGCGCGGCCACCAGCGCCGAACCCGAGATATGGCTGTAGATGCTGAATACCTTGACTCCGTTGAGCACATAACGGTCGCCTCGGCGGTCCGCCCGGGCGCGCAGGGACGCGAGATCGCTGCCTGCCCGGGGCTCGCTGTAAAGCACGGTGGCGAATTCCTCGCCCCGGCTGATCCGCGGGAGCAGGTCCTGTTTCAGCCGGTCCGAGCCGGACTTCAGCACGAAGTACCCGACGATCTGCACGGTGAGCGCGTAGACGAGATCCGGCAGCCCGGTGGCGATGAACTGTTCGAACAGCTCGATCCCGGCCTGCGTCGGCAAGCCCGAACCGCCGAACTCGACCGGCCAGTCCGGCGTGAGCAGCCCGCGCCTGCCGAGTTCCCGGTAGGCCTCGGCGATCGCTTCCGGCTCCATTTTCCGGGCCCGCAGCACGAGATCGCGCCAGTGCGGCGTGTCGACCAGCTCTTTCAACGACGCGCGCAGACCGGGCTCCGCACCGGTGCTGACCGCCGACGTGCGCACCGGGAGATCCAGCGCGCCGCGGATGATCTTTTCGATGGTGGCCAGGGTGTCGGCGTTCTGCAGCAGGCCGTAATGCTCGCCGGGCAGCTCTTGGAAGTCGACCTCGCCCGACGACACGGTGCGCCAGTCCCGTTTGAAGGACTCCGCCGCACGCACGACGACGACGTCCAGGTTTCCGGGCGTCGGCCGCCATTTGCGGAGAAGGCGGCTGTTGTGGCCGAAGATCCGGAGGCGTTCGGAGAAGGTCTCCTCGTCCATGCCGACGATCTCGGCCGCTTCGGCCTCGGTGCCCGCCGGGAACTCGCCGTCGTGCCCGCCCGACCGCAAGGCGTCGCGGACGAACCACTCCAGCTCCTCGGCGTGCGTCGACTCCTCGTACTCGATGGTCGACCACGTCGAATCGAGCAGCACCACTTTCGGCCGGTTGCCCGCGGCCGCGCGCAGATTGGCGATCTCCCAGGCCAGCGCGCCGCCGAAGGACCAGCCGCACACCAGGTCGAGGTCCGGGCAATGCCGCGCGAGGACCTCGGCGTAGCGGCGGGCGAGGTCCTGCATCGACTCCGTCGGCTCGCCGCCGTCGAGCACCTCCCGCGACGATTCCAGCCCCCAGCAGCGGTATTCCGGGAATCTGCGGACCAGCGGCTGATAGGCCAGCAGGCTGCCGCCGACCGGATGCGCGAACAGCAGGACCTTCGCGCCGGGCGCCGCCCGGCTCAGCTCGACCAGTCCCGGCACGCCCGGTGCCGCCGACCTCGCGCTGAGATAGCTGCTCAGGCGTTTGCCGTCACCGTCCATCTCTCCTCCTCTCCGGATGCGCTCCGCGTCCGCTCACTCGCCGGCCAGCAGCCGGGCGACGTCCTCTTCGGTCATCCCGGCGATGGCCTTCTCCAGCTCCTCGGCCGGCAGCGAGGCCAGCCGCGCCCGTTCGACCTCCAGCGCCATGCTCTGCACGCTCGAATCGTTGAAGAACGCGGCGAGCGAGATCGTCGCCGAGAACAGTTTCTTGATCTTCGAAACCAGTTGCGCGGCTTGGAGACTCGTGCCGCCGAGGTCGAAGAAGCTCGCCGTCTTGGGGAAATCGGTGCGGCCGAGGATCGGGCCGAACGCGTCGGTCAGCATCGCCCGTTCGAGATCGGTGAGCTCTTCGGCGGGCGCGGCTTCGACGGTGAAATCGGCGTCCGGCAGCGCGCGTTCGTCGATCTTGCCGCTGCCGTTGATCGGCAATTCGTCCAGCAGCACGAAAGTCGACGGCTGCATCGTGGACACCAGCCGCTTCCGGCAGTACTCCCGCAGCGAGCTCTCACTCGCCTGCTTCGCTCCCCCGGTCGCGCAGTAAGCGACGATCCGCTTCTGCTCCCCGTCCTGGCGGATCTGCACGTAGACGTTGCGGAGCCCCTCGGCGGCGCGGAGCACGCTCTCGATCTCGCCGACCTCGATCCGCACCCCGTTGATCTTGACCTGCCGGTCGCGCCGCCCGACGTACACCAGCCGGCCGTCTCCGTTGTGCCGCACCAGATCCCCGGTCAGATACACCCGCGCGGACGGATCGGGCCCGACCGGATCCGGGACGAACTTCTCCCGGTTGTCCTCGTCGCGCCGCCAGTAGCCCGGCGTCAGCCCGGCCCCGCCGAGCGCCAGCTGCCCGATGACGCCTTGCGGCACCGGCCGGTTGTGCTCGTCCAGCACGTAGGCGACGTGGTTGTCCATCGGACCGCCGATCGGCAGCCCGGCCGGCGGCAGCGGTTCCTCCAGCTCCTCGACGACGCTGGTGACGGTGCATTCGGTGACGCCGTAGCCGTTGAAAATGCGCCGTCCCTTGCCCCACGCCCGCACCAGCTCGTGCGAGAACGCCTCGCCGCCGACGAACACGATGCGCAGATCGTTCAGCGGACCCGGGTCGAGCAGCTTCATCACCGACGGCGGCAGGTCGGTCACGGTGACCCGGTGGTCCTCGAGGAACTGCTGGACCTCCGCCATGCTCAGCCGCATCACCGACGGCACGACGTGCAGCGACGCCCCGCTCAGCAGCGCGCCGAACATCTCGAACACCGACACGTCGAACCCGCAGGACGCGTAGCCCAGCACGCGGTCGGCCGGGCTGAGCTCGAACAGGGTCCGGACGTTCCGGATGAAGCCGAGGATGTTGTCGTGGGTGATCAGCACGCCTTTCGGCTTGCCGGTGCTGCCCGAGGTGTACATCAGGTACGCGACGTCGTTCCCGCCGCGCGCCGGTTCGGGCAGGTTCGCGGGGACCGGGGCGTCGACCGGCAACCGGCATTCCACGCCCGGTGCGATCCCGGCGGTCGTCGCGTCGCACACCACGCAGCGGAGGTCGGCGTCCTCGATGATCGCCTCGATCCGGCCACGCGGGTTCATCGCGTCGATCGGCACGTACACCGCGCCGATCGCCAGCAGCGCCAGTACGGTCGCCGAGAAATCGGCTGACGGTTCGAGCGCGACGCCCACCCGGTCGCCGGCGCGGACTCCGGCTTCGGCCAGATAGCCGCGCAACGCGTCCACCCGCTGGCGCAATTCCGCGTACGTCAGATCTTTCCCGGTAGTGCTGACGGCCAGCCGGTCCGCGCGTTCGTCGGCGACCTGGCAAAACTGCGAGTAGACGTTGCCGGTCGGCACCGGCGCCTGCGTGCCGATGCCGAGCCGGGCCTGGATCCGGCGGGATTCGCTGTCGTGGGCCCACAGTTCGCGCAGGCTGACGCCCGGGTCGGCGATCGCGCCGCGCAGCAGCCAGACGAACACCCGCTGCATGGTTTCGATCGTCGCCTGGTCGAAGATGTCGGTGTTGTAGGCGGTGTGCACCTCCAGGTCCGGACCGCTGCGCGCGATCGTCCACTGCTGGAAGAACTTCGCCTGTGTGGTGGGGACCTCGATCTCCGTCGCCGATACCCCGTCGAGGCGCATCGGTTCGGTCCACTCGTTCATCGTCAGCGTGTACTGGAACAGCGTGGACCGCGAAGGGTCGCGGCGGACCTGCGCGCTCGCGATGATCTGTTCCAGCGGCAGGTAGCCGTGCGCCTGCGCGCCGCGCAGCCGTTGCTGGACCCGTTTGATCGACTCCTGGAACGTCTCTTCCGGGTCGAGCTGGAACCGCAACGGCAGCATGTTGATGAAGAAGCCCAGGGTCCGCTCGGTCTCGACCTCGGCGCGGTTCGCACTGGGCATGCCGAAGATGACGTCGCCGGAACCCGAATACCGGTGGTACAGGCAGGCCATCACCGTGGCGTAGAGGGTGATCGGGGTGGTCGCGAGCGACGAGGCGAGCCGGTTGGCCTGGGTCGCCAGGCCTTCGCAGGTCTGGACCACGGCGTAGCCGGGATAGGTCACCGCGGGCGGCAGCGGGCGGTCGCCGGGGATGTCCATCACCTCGACGTCGCGCAGCGCTTCCGCCCAGTGGTCCGCGCTGGCCTGCCATGCCCCGGCGCGCATCTGCTTGCGCTGCCATTCGCTGAAATCGGCGAACTGGACGGCGGGCGGGTCCACGAGCGGCGTCGTGCCGACCCGGCGCGCGTTGTATTCCTTTTCGAGTTCCTCGAAGAAGATCGCCGTCGAAACCCCGTCGAAAACGATGTGGTGCACGACCAGGCCGAAGTAGTGCAGATCGGGGCGGACCCGCACCAGATCCGCGCGCCACAGCGGGAATTCGGTCAGCGTCATGCCGACCTCGGCGAGTTCGTCGAGCATCCGGCGGGCCTCGGCCTCCGAAGGCGCGGACGAGCGCGGGACGACAATCTCCGGGTCTTCCACGATTCCCTGGAAGAACTCGTCGTTCTCCTCGAGCACGTAGGTGCGCAGCGCTTCGTGGCGGCGGACGATGCTGGCGAAGGACTCGGTGAGCGCGTCGGCGTCGAGGTCGCCTTCCAGGCGGAACAGGAACGCGACGTTATAGGTCGATTTTCCGGTGGCGAGCTGGTCCACCACCCACAAGGTGTCCTGCGAATACGACAGCGGCACGTTGCCGCGGTCCTGGCGGGGACGCGGTCCGTCGGTGATCTTGGCGCGTGCACGGGCCAACATGTCGGCAAGCGACTTCTTCTTGCCCTCCGCGGTACTGTCGTGCACTGTACTCACCCCTTGCTCCCTTCCCGGTGCTGAGCGGAATGCGATTCCCGGCCGACGCCCGGCGGCCGGTTCGGTTTTCCTTCTTTCACAAGTTCAAGGGCGGCAGCAGCGCCGCCGGATCGGTCAGCCACGCGCGCAGGAGCGCGCCGAGACAGTCGGCGAGCGGCCCGGCCGCCGTGCGCGAACGCGGGCTCCAGGCGTAGTGCCCGTCGCCCAGCTCGACCCGGGGGAGGAAGCGGGCGACGCACGCGCGGTCGGAATCGCGGCCGAGGCATTGGTCGGTGCGCACCACCTGGTAGGTGGTGGCGAGGTCGGGAAGCCCGAGCGCGGTCGCGGCGTATCCCCCGCTCGCGCGGGCGTAGCAGGCCAGCCCGGCGTGCAAGTTCGCCGCGGCTGGCCGGGCACCGAGCAGGTGCAGCACCCGGGCGGCCTGCGCGGCGGCGCACGCGGCGGCCGTGCCGGCCGAAGCCGGATCGACCAGACCGCCGTCGCGGCACAGCGTCACGAAGGCGACCGCTCGCGCGCCGTCGAGGATCGTGGTCGGACGGCCGCCGGTGAGCCGGTCGGCCAGTTCCACCGCGGCGGTGGTGGCGACGAGGTCGGAGCCGCGGCCGAGCCAGTGCGCGAACCCGCCGTCCGGGTTCTGCAGCCGCGCGATCCAGCGGCGCAGGCGGCGTTCGTCCAGCCGGTGCCCGCTCGCGCGCAACGCTTCGAAGGCCCATTGCGTACACCGGACTTCCGCGGTCTGGCCCGGCATGTAGACCACGCCGTCCTCGGCGGGCGGCTGCGCGTCCCGCAGCCAGCGGGCCAATCCCGGTGCGGGGGAACCGGAACGCGCCGAGGTGAGCAGACCGGCGGCGGTGGCGAGGCTGTCGCCCGCCGCTTCCGGGCTCCGATAGGTGTAGCCGCTGCCCGCCAGCCGGCATCGGGCCACCGCTTCGGCGATCGCGTCCGCTTCCGCCGCCGGAAGGTCGTACCCCAGTGCGGTCAACGCGCCGACGGCGGAGAAGCACGCCCAGATGTCTGAGCGGCCGTAGCCGGGCCAGCGTTCGTAGCCGCCGCCGGGCAGCCGCCGGTCGCCGATCCAGGCGAGCGCCCCGGCCGGATCGGGCGGTTGCGCGCCGAGGACGCGCAAGGTCAACACCGCGCGGAAGGTCGCCCAGAGGCAGACCGCCGAACCGGGCGCGAACCGGAACCCGCCTTCGACGGTTTGCTGTTCGCACAGCCACGACACCAGCGGTCCGGTGCGCCACGGCAACGGCGCGGTGGTCACCGCTCGCCACGCGCGCACGCCGTAGTAGCAGGCGCGGGCGTCCGAACGGTTCGAGCCGGGCTGCCAGGCGAGACCGCCGTCGGGGCCTTGCAACGCGGCCAGCCACCCGGCGTGCCGCGCCGGCTCCGGGGCGGCGGTGCCGGTGATCCCGACCAAAGTCTTTGTGGCGCACCAGGTCGCCCACACGTCCGGCGGACGGCCCGCGGTCATCGCGAACCCGCCCTCGGCGGTGCCGGTGCCGGAAACCCACTCCGCGACCCGCGCGGGTTCGTCGATTTCCTCGCCGAGATCGTGCAAGGCGCGGGTGCAGCAGTAGGTGGCCCAGCCGTCCGACGGGAGGCCGCGCTGCCAGGTGTAGCCGCCGTCGCTGTTGCGGCGCGACCGCAGGAACCTCGCGATACCAGCGGGTTCGGCCGGGGTGCGGCCGAGGCGGCGCAGCGTGCGGACCGCGGCGTAGCTGCACGACAGGTCGGCTTCGCCTTGGCTGAGGCCGCCGTCCGCCAAGACCGCGGGGGCGGTCGTGGCGGTCATCGGTTGCCCGCCGCGGTGAGCCGCGGTTCGGGGTCGGGGAAGGACAGCCGGGTCGGCGGCACGGCGAACCGGCCTCCTCTCCGCCGGGTGCACGACAGATCGGCTTCGCCTTGGCTGAGGCCGCCGTCCGCCGACACCGCGGGAAGCGGCCGTCGCTTGATCGCCGCGTTAGTCCGGTTCATCCGGATCCCCGGTGCGATTCCGCGGAAGGACAGCCGGTTCGGCGCCATGGCGAAACGACCTCCTTCCCGGCCGGGGTCGTTCCCGGCCGTTCCACTCTTTCCCGCCGGGGCGGCGGGCGCATGGGTGCTGCGCACCCAAAGAGTCGCCGTCCGTCCACTCCGGGCGCCGAAGAATGTTTCCGGCTGTGACTAAACGATTTCAGGCCGTGCGCACAATTGCGCCACAAGGTGGAACGGCGGTATTTCTGCCCCCACGAAAGCGGGCGCCTGCGTATAGCATTTCGCGGCGGGGGAGCAGACCGGCAGCGGGCGAAAGCCGTCGACCGCGTGCCGTTCGGCTGAAGGGGTGGAAATGCTCATCGGACGGGAGAGCGAACTGGCCGGGCTGGCCGGGTTCCTGAGCGCGGCGAGAGCGTCCCGCGGGGCCATGGTCGTGCTCACCGGCGAACCGGGGATCGGGAAGACCTCGGTGGCGGAAGCGGCCGCCGAACAAGCGCGGGCGGCGGGCATGGTGGCCGTGCGCGGGCGGGCCAGTTCGACGGGTCCGGCGATCCCGTTCCGGCCGCTGGCCGAGGCGCTGCTCGCGCTGGCGCGCACCGAGCGCCCCCCGGACGACGAACTGCTGGCGCCCTACCTGCCCGCGCTCGGCCGGCTCGTGCCGGACTGGGCGCGGCCGGAGCCGAGGGAGACGTCGCTGCTCGTGCTCGCCGAGGCGATCCTGCGGCTGACGTCGTGGTTCGGCCGCGACCGCGGCTGCCTGCTGGTCGTCGACGACCTGCACTGGGCGGACCGGGAAACCCTGACTGTGCTGGATTATCTCGCGTCGAACCTGCGCGAGCAGCCGGTGCTCGTGCTGGCCACCGTCCGCGTCGGCTCGTCCGCCGCCGCGGAACTGGTGAAAACCCTGGCCCAGCGCGGCGACGCGACCCCGGTCGAACTCGACCGGCTCGACCGCGCCGGGGTGACCGGGCTGGTCGCCTCGATCCTCGGCTGCCCGCCGGACGAGGTCAGCGCGCCCGCCGTCGAGCACCTGTACTCGCAAAGCCGCGGGAATCCGTTCGCCGCCGCGGAACTCACCCGATACGCGGTGTCCACGAAGGATCTCGTGCGCCGTCCCGCCGGCTGGCAGCTGGTGGGCGGGAAGCGAAAACGGGTGCCGCTCAGTCTCGTGCAAGCGGTCGAACAGCGGGCGCTGCAACTCGGCCCGGACGGGATGCGGCTGCTGTCGGTCGCCGCGATCGTCGGCCGCACTTTTCCCTTGCCGGTCGTGCAACGCTGCGTCGGGCTCGACGACCGCACCCTGCTGGCCCACGTCCGCGCCGCGGTCGCCGAACGCCTGCTGACCGGCGGCGACGGCACTCCCGGCTGGTACTCCTTCGAACACCCGCTGACCGAAGAAGCCCTGCTGTCGCTCACCACCCCGGCCGACCAGGTCACCCTGTCCGGCCGGGTGGCGCGCGCGATCGCCGAGCTGTACCCCGGGCTGCCCGGCTCCTGGTGCCACCTCGCCGCCGACCTGCACCGCCGCGGCGGGGACCTGCCCGCCGCCGCCCGGCTGTACCTGGAAACGGCCCGCCGCGCATTGCACGCGGGCGGCCCGGCCACCGCGGTCGCCGTGCTCGACAACGCCCTCGACATGCTGTCCGGGGACAACCGCTGGCACGCGCTTCGCGGGGAACTCCTGGAGGCCCTGCTGACCGCGCTCGCCGAAGACGGCCAGTTCGACCGCGCCGCCGAGGTCGCCGCCGAGCTGCGGCTGGGAAATCCCTTGTGGGACACCGAAAGCCAGCTCCGCCAGCAGGTCCGGATGGCGTGGGCCGCGCAGGTCGCCGGCCGGTGGGAGGACGGCGTGCGCCAGGTCGCCGCCGCTCGCGCCCTGCTGCCGCCGGACGCGTCCGAAGCCGACACCGCGGTGATCGACGTCGTCGACGCCTACCTCACCTCGTGCCGCACCGGCGCCGACGCCGACCACGTCAGCCGCAGCGAAGCCCTGGCGCGGCGGGCGATCCGCGGCATCGATCCGGCCGACGATCCCGAGACGGCCTGCAAGGCCTGGTACGCCATCGGTTTCAGCACCCGCGGCCGTTCGCTGGCCGAATCGGACGAAGGCTACCGGCGCACGCTCGCACTGGGCACCGAGCACCAGCTGACCACCTGGCGCAACCACGGGCTCATCGGCCTCGGCGCGAACGCCTGGCTCGCCGAGGGCGAGGCCTCCGCCCTCGAATACGCCTACCGCGAGACGCTGCGGTCCGGCTGCATCACCTTGGCCAGCAACGTATACGCCAACCTCGCCTACGCCGCGGTGCTGCGCGCGGACTACGACCAGGCCGACCGCGTCCTCACCGCGAGCCTGGCCGAATGCGGACGGCTGCGGCTGCACTCGGTGATCCGCTACGCCCTGATGCTGCGCGCCGTGCTCGCCGCGCACCGGGGCCGTTGCCAGGAGATGCGCACCGCTCTGCGGGAATTCCGCGCGGCCGGCGGCGAAAATTCCCGTGAGGCGCCGTTGGCTAAAGGATTGGCCGAACTTTTCTGCGCACTGCTCACCGAAGATCGCGAACGCGCGCGGACCTTGTCCGCCGAATTGATGGCAGAATACGGCGGACTGGAAGCCTATTTCCACTTTTCCGGTACTTTCGGATTGGTCCATTTGCTCGGCGCGGTCGACGGCACCGGCGATCCGGCCGAAGTGGAACAGGCGGCCCGCGCCCAAGTCGGCCGGATGCGCTGGAACCGCCAATTCCTCGGCTTCGCCCGCGCGGTGCACCACGGCCGGGCCGGCCGGCCCGATGCCGCCGAGCAGGAGATGGACTCCGCCGTCGCCGCCTCATCGGTCTTCCCGACCGCTCGGCACCTCGCGCTGCGCCTCGTGTCCGAAGCCGCGCTCGCCGACAGCTGGGGCAAACCCGGCCAGTGGCTCGCCGACGCGGAGAACCACTTCCACGGAAGCATCGACGTCCTGGCCGGCGCCTGCCGGTCGTTGCTGCGGCGGACGGGCGCCCCGGTGCGCTACCACAGCTCCGGCACCGAACGCATCCCGCCGAAACTGCGCGGCATCGGCGTGACGCGGCGGGAGTTCGAGGTACTGCAGCTGATGCCGGAGCGGCTGGGGAACCGGGCGCTGTCGCAACGGATGCACATTTCGGTGCGGACGGTGGAGAAGCACGTGGCGAGCTTGCTGGCCAAGACGCAGGCCCCGGACCGGACCACGCTGTGCGAGTACGCGACCGCGATGCTGGGCGATTCGGCCCCGGGATGATCACGACTGCCAGTGCCTGGTCCGTCCGGGAGACGATCGACCGGCTGGAGGCGGCGGTCGCCGACGCGGGTTTGCTCGTGTTCGCGCGGATCGACCACGCGGCCAACGCGGCTGGCGCCGGGATGCGGCTGCGGCCGACGGAACTGCTGATCTTCGGCCATCCCCGGGGCGGCACGCCGTTGATGCAGGATCGGCAGACCAGCGGTCTCGACCTGCCGATGAAGGCTCTCGCGTGGGAGGACTCGTCCGGCCAAGCCTGGCTGACCTACCACGACGCCGGGTGGCTCGCCGAGCGGCACGGGCTCGGTCCTGGGAGCGCGGCCGCGGTGGAGGCTGTTTCGGCGGGCATGGAGCGACTCGTTCGCGCGGTCGTTGCCCGGGATGCGTAACCCGGCTTGAAGGCTCGCGCTGCCGCCGATCATTGTCCGGCCGCACAGGTTCGCCGCGCTGGGCTGAAGCACCGCCGCGTTGGGATGGCCGGGCGTCCGCGAAAAGACGCCCGGCCACCCACCGAACCCCCGCCCGGTCTTCGTGCCGCTGCCAGGCTTGTCCAGTCAGCCTCTCCGCGCCGTCGCCGGAGCCGCGCGCCTCAGCTGAGCCCGGCGATCGTGCTCGGGTCCCCGGCCAGCGCGACCGCACCGACAGTCATCCCGGTCAGCACCGCCGACCGCTCAACCTCGGCGGCGGCTTCCTCCGCGCCCAGTCTCCGCGCCGTCGCCGGAACCGCGCGCCTCAACCGACCCCGGCGACCGTACTCGGATCCCCGGCCAGCGCGACCACCACGACCGCGCCGACAGTCATCCCGGTCAGCACCGCCGAGCGCACCCACTGCCGCTGCCAAGCAGGCAACACCCGTTCGGCCTCGGCGGCGGCTTCCTCCCCGCCCGGTGCGGGCTGGACGTCCTCGTGCATTTCCGGTTCTCCTTTCGATGGATTTCCTAGCGATGTTCGGGAACCGGCCTTCGCGCTGCCCCGCGGGCCGGTTCCAGGAGGGACAGCGCCGGGACCCGGTCGGCGAAACCGAGCCGCAGCAGGCCGTGGCCGAGTCCGGACAGGCCGTGCAGCAGGCCCGGCGTCGGGACCGCGCCCGGGGTTCCGCAGGCGAGTTCTCCGCGCGGGAGCCGGACCGGCGCGCCCACGGACCTGGCCGCGTCGAGGACGCCGAGTTCTCCGTGGCACAGCGAGTGATCCGGCGCAGGATCCCGTTGTTCCAGCGCGGTCCGGAAGCGGGCAGTCAGGCCGGGATCGGGGTCGGCGAGGACCAGACCGGCCAGGCCGGAGCACCAGCCGAGCCCCGACACGCGACCTTCGCCGCCAGACGGAACACGGCCGGCCAGCCGCAAAGCGTGCGCCACCCCCGCCCGGCCGGACAGGAATCCCCCGGCAGGCAACGGAGAAAGCGAAGTCAGTCGCGCGCCCAGCTCCTCGACGAGCGCACCCGCCTCCGGCAGGCCAGTGTCAGCCGCTACCGTGGAAACAGCGAGCACGGCCCCGGCCAGACCGTCGGCGACGTCCGCCGCTTCGCTGGCCCGGGCGGCGGTCGCGGTCGCGCGCAAGGCCGCCGGAATCAGGCTGTCGAAAGCGGAATCCGCCAGCAACCCGGCCAGCCGGGCAACTGTGTAGGCGATTCCGCCCAACCCGGTGAACGCGCCCGGTCCGACGCCCACCGCCAGAGACGCGTAGCCGT
The DNA here is from genome assembly GCF_055633755.1 of Amycolatopsis sp. NPDC114484. NCBI lineage: Bacteria > Bacillati > Actinomycetota > Actinomycetes > Pseudonocardiales > Pseudonocardiaceae > Amycolatopsis > Amycolatopsis sp. NPDC114484. The sequence goes on from NZ_JBVKDQ010000019.1 coordinate 82,001, forward strand.
CCAGCAGCTCAAGCAAACCTGGCAGGGGCCGGACCGTCCGGGCCGCGGCGTCGAGGAATCGGTCGTGGCCGCTGATCTTCCCTAGCTCAGCGAGAAACAGCGCCAGTCCGCAATACCCGCTGCCCAGCGAAGCGCCCATCTGCCGGACGCACCAGTCACCGTCCTCGGCGAGCTCCAGCGAAGGCCAGTTGAGCCGCACCGCATCGGCACTGCCCCGCCGCAGCAGGTCGTCGCCGATGTCCACTGCCAGTTGAAGCAGTCGCGCCGGATCGGGCACCTCGAAATCAGCCGCAACGCCCGGCAGCAGGCGGTGTCCGGCGAAGGGCGTCATCGTAGCGAGGGCGGCCTCGGCGAACCATAGCTGCGCGCGAAGATCCCGCTCCCCCAGGCTGGCGATCCGGGCGCGCGCCGCGGTCAGGCCGTCGGTCTCCAGGGCCTCCGGGAGGCGAATGCCAGCACTGGTCCAGACCTCTCGTCGGCCAACCGAAGCAGCGAAATACGGGATGTCCCCGGCCAGCAGATCGGCCCGGGACGCGTCGGAGAAGCGGGCGAAGTGCGGGTACGCGGTGACCTCGTCGAGCGGAGCAAACGCTTTCGCGCGGCCGTCGATCTCGCGCAGGAACACCGGTTCGGTGGACTCACGGAGCAAGTCCGCGTACCACTCGCTCGCGCGGGGCACGACCCGCAACTCGGCATCCGCGAACCGGTCCAGACCGCGAAGCACCGTCTCCCGATGCGCGGCGAGCACCCGGTAGGCAGTGCGGAAACCGTCCAGGAAAGCGCCGCCGTAAGCCGCTGGATCGACGTCGGGGGCCGGGATGTTCTGTCCACCGGCGTACGGGGCGGGGCCGCGGACCAGGCGCATCCGGTCGGTGCCCGCGTCGGCCCAGACGGGCAGGTCGTGCGGGAACTGGCCCGGACGGCCGCCGAACGCGGACAGGTCGAGGCGGCCGTGAGGACCGAATACCGGGCGTGGCAAGACAAAAGTGTTCAGGACAGACGTTTCCAACGCCGTCAGGGCAGGATCGGAACCGCCGTCGGTGTGCGGGGTCCAGCGCGGCTGGAAGAGTGTTTCGACGTCCACCACGATCGGATGGTCGCCCGCTGCCACGACGTTCTCCGCGTGGATGTCGGTGGCGCCGAGGACGTGCAGCAAGGCGAGTTGCGCGCCCAGCCGACGGTAGAACTGGCCGACGTCAGTGGCGGGGCGGGCGCGGACGTACTCGACCCAGCCGTATCCAGGGCGTTCCAGCACCGCCGCGCGAGCTGGGGCGAGGTCGCCGAGAAGCGGGGCGAGGTCGGCGAGCAGCTCGTTCCAGCGCGCGTGCAGGCCGACCGGGCGCGGACGGTAGATCAGCCGGGCACCGGAGGCGAAGCTGAGTTCGCTGACGGTCCGGCCGCCGCGATGAGCGTCGCCGCGGCCGAACGCCACCGCCATGACCCGGCCTGGGTCGCCGCCGAGGAAACCGGCCGCCAGGGCGCGGTCCTGGTCGAACCGGACCAGCAATTCCGAGGCCGCCGAGACGGCGTTGCCCGTGAGCGCGGTGAGAAGCTCCGCCAGGCCCGGGTGCTGAGCCAGGACGTCCGGCAGCGGGTCACTGGCCATGAAGGAGGGGAAAGACCCGAGGCGGGCGACGAGAGTCCGGGCCGAGGCCGCGCACAGGCGATCGCCGAGCCAGTCCTCCATGCCCTGGCTGACCGCCGCGAGTTCGGCCTCGTCGGCGCCGGGCACGGCGGCGCGCAGCTGTCTCGCCGCGGCACTGACCAACGGCTGGACCGCAGGCCGGAAGCACCGGGCGCCCCCCTCCGCGCCGGACGGTTCGGACCCCGCTCGCGACATGGGCCGCAGCCTGCCACGCGGCAGGTCCGCGGCGCATGGGTACGGCCTACCCAAAAAGCGGCCCGGCTAGGGGGAAATTGACGGTGTCAGTGCCGCCTCGCCGCGTGGGCGCGTTCGCGGGCTTCGAGGATTTCGGGGACATGGGTCTCCGCCCATTCGCGGACCGCGCGCAGCGGCCCGAGCAGGGACCGGCCGAGATCGGTAAGCCCGTATTCGACGCGGGGCGGCTGCTGCGCGTACTCGACGCGGACGAGCAGGCCGTCCTCCTCCATCGCGCGCAGTGTCTCGGTCAGGACCTTCGGGGTGACGCCCTGGATCGTCTCCGCCAGGACAGTGAAGCGCAGCGGGCCGTCCTCCAGCGCGTTGACCACGAAGACCGTCCACCGCGCCCCGATCCGGTGCAGCACCACCCGCGACGGGCACGCGGCGGACATGACGTTGTAGCCCACGGCGATTCCTCCGGTTCCGGTTACGTTGAAGTACCTGGTTACTTTTCCATAGCCTACGTCGGTCACGACAACCGGCGAAACGGAGAAGGACCATGGGCAACGGGCTGGCCGGGCAAACAGTGCTGGTGCTGGGCGGACGGCATCTGGGCACGGCGATCGCCGAAGCCGCGGCCGCCGAGGGCGCGCGAGTGCACGTCGCGTCCCACCGGCCCGGCGGACTGCACATCGACCTCCGCGACGAGGCGACCATCGTCGCCGCGGCCGCCGAACTCGGCGCGGTCGACCACGTCGTCAACACCGCCGCGGCGCCCCACGCGGGGCCGGTCCGCGAATTAGACCGGGACAAGACCGTCGACGCCTTCACCGCCAAGGTCATCGGACCCTTGCTGCTCGCGAAGCACTTCACGATCCGCCGGTCGCTGCTGCTGTTCTCCGGCCAGGTCGGCTGGCGTCCGGCGCGCGGGAGCGTCGTGACGGGCGTGACCAACGGAGCCGCCTCGTTCGCCGCGCGGCACCTCGCCGCCGAACTCGCGCCGGTCCGGGTCAACGCGCTGTCGCCGGGAATCATCGACTCCGGTGCTCGGGACGCCAAGGGGGACGCCAAGCCGGATTTCCTCGAGAACGCCGCGCAGCGAACCCTCGTCGGGCGCGCCGGAGCCGTCGCCGACGTCACCGACGCGGTGTTGTGGCTGTTGCGGGCGGAATTCTTGACTGGCGAAACGATTCATCTTGAAGGTGGGCGGGCTTGACGGCGATTCTGGGGGGGGGCGGGGAGGGCGGTTTTATGGGTTTTGGGGTGGGTTTTTGTCTTGCGTTTCGCGGGCTGTGCGTTGGAGGGAGGATTGCGGGGGGTAGGAGGGTGTTGGTTCGGTAATTTCGGCCGGGGGGTGCGGTTCGGGGGGCATTTCCGCGAGGGGTGGGTGGGTAGTCGTGTGTCGGATTCGCTTATTGCCTGGGGGCTGGCCGGGTGCTCGGGGTTCAAAGAATCTGGTGAAGGCGGTGTGCAAAGCGCGGCAGGCTGTGTTTTTGGCGCCGGCTCCGCCGTCGCGGCGGGATCGCCTTTAAGTCGGCGTGGGGGGGGGGAGGGGGGGCGGGCCGGGGGGGGGTGGCACCGCCCCCCCCCACCCCCCAACGCGC
>NZ_JBVKDQ010000019.1:85436-149175 GCF_055633755.1 Amycolatopsis sp. NPDC114484
GTGTGCCCGGCCTGGGGGCCGTGCACACTGCCCCTCCACACGCCGACGCGATCCCGCGTTGTGGCTGGTTTAGGTCGGGTGGGAAGCCTGTCGGTATCTGCTGGTCAGCGGTGTTGGGCGAATGGGGTTAGTGGGTTCCAGAGTCCGTCGCAGTGGTGCTGGCGCGGGATCTCGGTGGTGAGCTGGCTGTCCCCGGCCGCGTTGAGGGACATCACGGCCGGGTTGCTTTCGGTGAAGGGATCCCAGCGCGGAGTGCCGTCCACGGTGGGGTTTCCGGTGCGGGCGAAGCCGGTCCACTGCCCCACCAGCTGGTCGGAGAGCACATTCTGGTTAGGGGTGAGCTTCATTCCCGGCGGCGGCGTCAGCAGCATCCCCTCGGCCACGTGGTACGCGCCGTTCGGCTTGGCGGGGTCGAGGAAGAACGCGGGCGGCACGTCGTTGTCGTCCATCTCGTAGGCGAAAACCGGGATGTGGCGCGACAACCGTTCGTCGTTCAGCACCGCGGGGCAGACCGAGTTGGAGTCGGCCACGACGGTCCGGAAGGCGAGGAACGGGGCCGGGTTCGGGAATCGTTTCAACGGGTAGAGTTCGCTGACCTCCTTGGCGTGCTCGCCGTACTGCTGCGCCACCATCTTGCGGTAGTCCTCCGGCGTCGAGGCCGACGGCAGCTGGACCTCGTCGCGGGCCACGCCGTGCATCAGCGCCACCTTGTTGACCCGGCCCTTGGCGAACGCCTCCCCCGGCGACATCGTCAGCGTGGTCCCGTTCACGATCGGCGCGATCGTGCCGCTGTCCGGTTTCATCCCGTTGCCCGCCTGCTTCAACAAGGCCGCCACGGGCGCCTTGCGCAAGCACGCACCGGCGTTGTCCTGGCAGCCCAGCGCTTTCGCGAACCGCGCTCCGGCCTGCTGGGCCTGCTCCTCGTCGGGCAGATCCGCCTTGCAGTCCTGCGGCTGCCACTGGATGTCCGTGCCCAGCAACGAGTTGTACTCGCCGTTCTGGCTGATGCCGCGCTGGAACAAGCCCGCCGCGGTCGGCGAGACGGTGTGGTCGCAGACGCTCGACCCGCCCGCGGAGGCACCGTAGATCGTCACGTTGTGCGGGTCGCCGCCGAACTTCGCGATATTGCGCTGCACCCAGCGCAGCGCGGCCTGCTGGTCCTGCAGCCCGTAGTCGCCCGCGTGCTCGCCGAACGCCCCGTGCGCCAGGAACCCGAAAATCCCGAGCCGGTAGTTGACCTCGACGCTGATCACGCGCCCCTCGGTCACCAGCCGGCTCGCGTTCTGCGCCTGCAGCAACAGGAATCCGCCGCCGTGCAGCTGCACCATCACCGGCAGCTTCCCGTGCCCGGAATCGGCGGGCACGCGGACGTTCAGGTTCAGGCAGTCCTCGGTCTCCGACCCCGGGCCGAGGCCGGCCAGCTGCGGACAGGCGTTGCCCGGCGCGGTCGCCGCGAACGGCTTGGTCCACTTGGCCGGCCGCTGCGGCGGAGCCCAGCGCAGATTTCCGACCGGCGGCGCGCCGAACCGGATTCCTTCCCACGACCGGACGTCCGGTCCGGCGATCCCGCACACCGGGCCGTCGTCGGCCGCCACCGTCGTGTTCGGCGAGCACGCCGGCGCCGGCGGCGGCGCGGCGTCCGCCCGGCCGCCTGCCACGGACGCCGAACCGGCCAGCGACGACGCCGCCAGCGCGACCGCCGCCAGCGCGACCGCCGCCAGCGCGACTCCTGCTTTCCCGTCAAGTCTCATCCGTCCTCCTTCGCTCCTGCCTCGCCGGGAGAGCGCAGCGGCGGACGCGGGACACGACGAGCGGCGTCCACGCACCGAACAGGCGGCCTGCCGGCATGGGCTCGACCTCACCGGCGGCCGTTCCCCGGCCACCGCCGCGAGAACGGCTCAGACCGCTCGTTCCCGCCGCACTCCAGTCTGGGCTCGGCGGGAAAAGGCACAACCTCCGTTCGGTCGCGCGGAAACTGTCAAATTCCCGGGCAGAATGGTCTTTGTCAGGGATCCGGATTCCGCCGCCGAACCGCGTGCCGCGAGCCCGTCGCGGGTCCGGGCGTCGAATGCGGTTAATCCGCGGGGCCGCCGAGAACGAAATCCGCGGGAATACGCGCGCCGGGCCGGGACCCGGCCGGCTTTTTGTCCGATTAGGGCCTCCCGGCTCTCGAGAGACCCTCCGAATCGGGTCCTCCGGCCCTGCCCGCCGGGAACGGCGCGTACCTACTGTGGGCGGCACCTCGAAGACAAAGCCCGACAAACCGGGGTGTGCCGTGTCCGCTCGAATCGAATGGCGTCTCGTCTGCAGCTGCGTGTTCCTGGTGTGCGCGCTCAGCCCGGCACTGCCCGCACGGCTGTTCGCCCCGGCTTTGGCGCTCGCGACCGGCGCGGTCCTGGTGTGCGCGATCCGCCCGGGGAGCCTTTTCCGCAAGCCCGAGCTGCGGCGAAGGCTGCTGACCGCCACCGCGGCCGGAACGCTGGGAATGCTCGGCGGCTGGCTGGTGCACGCGGGCGGGCTCGTGGCGTCCGCGGCCGGCCTCCTGATCGTGGTGCTGCTGATCAGCTGGAGCGTCCGGTTCGCCGGGCGCGGCGAAGCACCCGCGCGGGCGCTGACGGCGGCGAACGCGCGGACCGGGCCGCGGTCAGCAGGCTTGCCCGCCCGGCAAACAACGCAGCGGATGCTCGGCGGCGGCGTTCCACTCCAGCGCCGCGTCGAGCTGCCCGTCGGACAGCCGGGCCTGGCGGGCGAGTTCGGGCAACGACGCCTGGCGCGCGGCCCGGCTCGCCTGGCACAGCAGGCCGAACCACCACTGCTCGTCGACCCAGTCGCGCCGGGCCTTCTCGACTAGCTGGGCCATGTGCTCGTCGCCGCACGCGTAGACGATCCGCTGGCCGTGGCCGGCGAGATCGGTGGGATCGACGCGCGAGGTATCGGGGACGAGCGCGGTCTGCAGCTTCCCGGGCAGGATCTGCTCGCCGCAGCGCTCGCACGCTTTCCTGCGCCGGCTGTGGAAAACCACTTCGGGGGACGAACGCGACATCAGGTACTCCGGACTGTCCGCACGGGTTCCGTTGTCGCAGATGTCAGAAAGCCAAGGGCCAGGGCACGTGGCATCTGCACGTTCCCGGGCGGGACCCGCGGGGGACCCGGTCCGGGAAACCCACAGTAACGGCGACCGCCCGGCCTTGCCAAGACGTCCGTTAGGGCCGCCGAGCCCCTCCTGCCCAGTTCGGAGGTGCACGGAGCGGGGCCGTTACCGTCATTCCGGGTGGATTCCCGGGCACGCCGGGTGACGCGGCGTGCCCGGCGGGATCAGTCCGCGGTGCTCTCGCCGAGAATCTGGTCCGGCCGGATTTCGCTGCTCGCGACCGCTTCGGCCACCTCGCTGAGCCGCCGGTTGTGCCCGCGGCTGTAGGCGCGGAGGCGGTCGAACGCCACCTCCATCTCCAGCCTTCCCGCGTGCGCCAGCACGCCCTTCGCCTGTTCGATGGCGACGCGGCTGTTCAGCGCGTGCTGCAGCTGCTCGGTCAGCAGCTCGCCCCGCCGGATCGTGCGCTCCTGCAGGATCCCGATCGTGGCGATGTCCGCCAGCGCGCGGGCCACGCTCAGCGCCGACCCGGTCAGCGGGCTCCGGCCGCGGCCGAACAGGTTCAGCGTGCCGATCACCTGCCTGCGCAACCGCATCGGCAGCGCGTGCACCGAACGGAACCCCGCCTTGGTCGCCTCCGGCACGAACCCCGGCCACCGCCCGGCCTGCACGACCAGGTCCTCGACCACCACCGGCTCGCCGCTGCGGTAGGCGTCCAGGCACGGTCCCTGCTCGGTCTGCAGCTGCAGCAGCTCCAGCATCCGGGTGCTCTCGTCCGACGAGGCGACCACTTCGAGGCCGCCGCGTTGATCCACGAGCAACAGTCCGGCTGCCGAGGCTCCGAGCAGCGAGACGCAGTATTTCGCGAGCCGGTACAGCATGTCGACCACGTCGTATTCGTCGACCAGCGTGTCGGCCATGTCAACGAACGCCCGCAACAGGTCGTTCTCGCCGGCCGGCGTGACCGTGCCGGCGAACTCGTCGCTCATCGGTGTTCCTCCTTCGTCTTCCAGTCCCCGGCGGCGGCCGCCCGCCTTGCGGGGAACCCAGCGTCGTGCCCGGTCTCACCCTTCGAGTTCCCTCGGGTGCAACCGGTGCTCGACAAGGTCGCGCGCGACGTCGTCGAGCAGCCTGTCTTCGGAGTACGCGTACGCCCGCAACCGGGCAAGTGCCGACTCGGCGGGAATCCCGAACTCCGCGATCACGATCCCGGTGGCCTGGTGCACCGTGGCCCGGTTCCGGACCAGCCCGCGGACGACCTCGCCGCCGGCTTCCCCGGAGACGCACGCCGTCGCCACGGCCAGCAACGCGCTGGTCACGAGGTCGGTTCCGCGCAGGATGGTCCCGAGTTCCTCGTCCGAGAGCCAGCCGGGGGCGCGCCGGTAGGTGTCCACCGCGCCGAGCTTGGCCGCCCCGTGCCGCAGCGGGAACGCGAATATGCCGGCGAACCCGGCGGCGCCCGCTTCGGTGGCGAACACCGGCCAGGCCGGGGGGAGGCGCTGCGAGAGGTCCGGCACCAGCACCGGCCTTCCGGTCTCGTACGCCTCGAAGGACGGGCCTTCTCCCAGACTGAACTGCAGCGAGTCGAGGTACTCGATCACCGGGTCGCTGGCCAGCACGAGCTCGCGGTGCTGCCCGTCGGCCATCAGCGAGACGGCGGCGCCGTCGACCGGCATCGATTCCACGATCGCCCGGCACGCCTGCTCCAGCGGAGCCGTCACGTCGCGGCCCTCGCGCAGCGCGGCCAGCAGCTCCGAAAGCAAAGCGGACAGGGATTCAGCGAAATCCCCTACTCCGGTCACTGCCCGTTCACCGCCTTCCCAGGTACGGAACCAATCAAATACCGCAGCAACGCCGGACGCTTTCCCACCCTACCCCGGCACGGCTTCCCTCCGAAGCGGCCTCGCCGGAACCGGACCCGGTCTCGCGGCGACGACCGGCACCGTCCGCAAAGGACAGTCGGCGCACCGGAACGCGCCCTTCGGTCCACAGTGGACCCGCGCCTCGCATTGTCCTTTGCGGACGACGGGAAGAGCGGCGGTCCCCGGCATCGCGGACATCCGCCGGGACGGTGGTGACCTCCGGCCCTATCCCCGCCCGCGCGCCGTGCCGCACGATCGGCTCCGGGCGTCCGGGGAGAAGGCACCGCCGGTCCCCGCGACGGAATACGGAGGCACGCAGAGGACTTCCGGCCCTTTCCGCCGCCCGGACGGGCTGCGACGGTGAACCCGGAACGGAGCTGACATGACCGAGAACCCAGAGCAGTGGACGCTCGCGATCGCGTTCGACCGGACCGTGCACTACACCCGCGCCCAGGCGGTGCTGCGGACCGCCGACGGGGACGAATTCTCCGGTGTGGGCCTCGCGCACAGCCCGGCGGAGGGCCGCGGCCTCGCGCACGTGCCCGGGTATCTCGCCGCCGGACGGGCGTTGTGCGACCTTTCCCAGGAACTGCTGGAGGCGGTCGTCATCGACGTCGACGCCGAAATGCACCAGCTCAGCGCGGTGGTTCCGGCCAGCCGGCCGGCGGACCACCGCCCGGACGTGCTCCGCGCGTGAACGTCCCGCGGTTCGCCCGGCCCGCCGGGCGGGTCGCCGTCGTCGGGCACCGGAATCCGCATCGCACACCCGCGTGCCGGACAGGCTCCGCCGGCCACTCCCCCGCCGCGTCCCGGCCGGCCCCTCCCGGCGGCTCACGCCAACGGCGCCGACCAGTCCAGCCGCACACCCCCGCCCGGACCCGTCCCGAGCCCGAACTCCCCGCCCATCGACTCCGCCCGCTCCCGCAGATTCCCCAGCCCGCTCGGCGAAACGCCCTCCGGCAGCCCCGTCCCGTCGTCGGTCACCGAAATCCGCACCACCTCGTCCCGGACCGCTACGGAAACCGACAGCGCCGACGCTTCCGCGTGCCGGACCGCGTTGCTGACCGCCTCCCGCACGACCGCTTCCACGTGCTCGGCCAGCTGGGCCGGCATCGCGTCCAGCGGTCCCGCCATGCTCACCGTCGGGTGCAGCGGCGCGTCGTCGGTCAGCTCCGCGATCGCGTCGTGCAACCGGTGCCGCAACCGCACCCCGCCCGCCGCCCCGCCGTGCAGGTCGAAAATCGCGGTCCGGATCTCGCGCACGATCTCGTGCAGCTGGTCGATGCTCTCCTGCAACCGCCGCTGCAACTCCGGCGTCTTGGTCCGCCGCTGCGTGCTCTGCATCGCCAGCCCCACCGCGAACAACCGCTGGATCACGTGATCGTGCAGGTCCCGGGCGATCCGGTCGCGGTCGGACAGCACGTCCCGCTCCCGCGCCGCCCGCTGCTGCGCCGCCAGCTGCAACGCCAGCGCCGCCTGGTCCGCGAACGACGCCAGCACCGGCAGCTGCGCCGTCTCGAACAGGGCGGATCCCAGGTCCCGCAGGGCGATCAGCACCCCGGAGGTGTGGTCGCCCGCGCGCAGCGGGACCACCAGCGCCGGGCCGCGGCCCCGGCCGGGGAACAGCTCGAGCTCGGCCATCCGGCGCGGGGTCCGGTCCCGGAACACCGCGCCCGCCACCGTCCCGGCGACGGGGATCCGCAGCCCGGTCAGGTTGTCGCCGCCGCCCGCGCACACGGTGACCGTCAGCTCGGCGGAATCGGATTCCCAGTCCTCGTCGGCGCCGAGCCGGCCCGTGCCCGGCAGCGCGAGCATCGTGACGTCCGAACCGGTCAGCTCCAGCGCCCGGCCCGCGATCAGCTCCAGCGCGTCCACCGGGTCCGTGCCGCCGAGCAGTTCCGTGGTCACCTCGCTGGTCGCGCCGAGCCAGCGCTGCCGCAGCCGGGTCTGCTCGTAGAGATGCGCGTTCTCGATCGCGATCCCGGCCGCCGCGGCCAGCGCCTGCACGATCACCTCGTCGTCGTCGGTGAACTCCGCCCCGCCCTTCTTCTCGGTGAGGTAGAGATTCCCGAACACCTCGTCGCGCACCCGCACCGGCACGCCGAGGAACGAATGCATCGGCGGATGGTTCGCCGGGAACCCCACCGACGCCGGATGCGCCGAAATCTCCGTCAGCCGCAACGGTTTCGCGTCATCGATCACCAGCCCCAGCAGCCCGTGCCCCTCCGGGAGATGCCCGATCCGCTCCCGCGTCTCGGCGTCGATGCCCAGGTAGACGAACTCGGCCAGCGCGCCGTCGTCGCCGAGCACGCCCAGCGCGCCGTAGTGCGCCTCGCCGAGGTCCACCGCGGCCTGCACGATCCGGCGCAACGTGGCGTCCAGTTCGAGCCCCGACGCGACCGCCAGCACCGCCTCCAGCAGGCCGTCCATTTTGTCCCGGGTGCCGATCAAGAGCTCGATCCGCTCCTGGAGATCGCGCAGCGTCTCCCGCAGCCGCAGCTGCGACGGGGTTCCGGACAGCTTCCGGGCGCCCTCTCCGGTTTCCGGCATCAGACCTGCTTTCGGAGCTCGGCGTCCTGAAGACAAATGACTTTCGCCCCTGTGCGCCCCTGCCCCGCGGACGCATGCTGAAGCGAATAACCACACACGACACAGTGTCGCGCGTTTCGCGGTCCAGGGGAGAAGGATGACCCTTCAGGTGGCGCCGTCCGGCCAGCTCAGCGCCGAACAGGTGGTGTCGGTGCTGCGGAGCGCCACGCTCGCCCCGTCCACGCACAACACCCAGCCCTGGCTGTTCAGCGTCGGCCCGGCGGGCATCGAGGTGCACGCCGACGCCGACCGCACGCTGCCCGTCGCCGACCCGGACCGGCGCGAGCTGCTGCTTTCCTGCGGGGCGGCGCTGTTCAACCTGCGCGCCGCGATCCACTCGACCGGCGTCCATCCGGCCATCAGCTACTTCCCCCGCCGCGGCGATCCCGATCTGCTCGCTCTCGTGCGCCCGCGGGCCGCCGCCGCGACCGACCGCAAGCTCGCTTCCCTGGCCGAGGCCATCCCGCTGCGGCACACCAACCGCACGCCGTTCACCGCCAGACCGGTTCCCGGCGGGGCGCTGGGGGCCTTGCGGCACGCGGCCGAGGTCGAACACGCCTGGCTGCCGCGGCTCGACGAGGACCAGCTCGGCGGCCTCAAGGAGCTGATCCGCGAAAGCCACCGGCTCCAGACCGGCGACCCGGCTTTCCGGTCCGAATGGCAGCGCTGGACCGGACGCGGACGCAACCGGCGCGACGGGGTCCCGTTCGCCGCGGGAGGGGCCGTCACCGCCGACGACACCTGGGTCCTGCGCGATTACGGCGACGGCTCCCGCGCACCGGGCGCGGCGCCGCTGGTCGTCGTGGTCGGGACGTTCGCCGACCAGCCGATCGACCGGCTCCGCGCCGGACAAGCGATGCAACGCGTCCTGCTCACCGCCACCGCCCGCGGAATCGACGCCTCGTTCATCTCCCAGCCGGTCGAAGTGCCCGCGATCCGCGCCCGGCTCCGGGATCTGCTCGGCGGCGGGCTCTGGCCGCAGATCGTGCTCCGCTTCGGCTACGGCGCACCAGTCCCGCGAACACCCCGCCGGGCGCTGGAAGACGTCCTCGTCACCCCGTCGCCGCTCAGCGTCTAAGCGCCCGGCCGGCGCGGATGGCCGCGCAGCTCCGTCGCGAGCACCGCGGCCTGCGTGCGCCGTTCCATGCCGAGCTTCGTCAGCAACCGCGACACATAGTTCTTCACCGTTTTCTCGGCGAGGAACATCCGCTCGGAGATCTGCCGGTTCGTCAGCCCCTCGCCGATCAGCCCCAGCAGCGTGCGTTCCTGTTCGGACAGCTGGGCCAACGGGCCCCGCTGTTTTTCCGCGCCGTCGCGCAGCTTCGCCATCAGCGCGGCCGCCGCGTGCGCGTCCAGCAGCGACTTGCCCGCCCCGACGTCGCGGACCGCCGAGATCAGGTCGAGGCCCTTGATGTCCTTGATGACGTACCCGGCGGCGCCGGCCAGCACCGCGTCGAGCATCGCCTGCTCGTCGGTGTAGGAGGTGAGCATCAGGCATTTCAGGCTGGGCGACCAGGACCGCAGTTCGCGGGCCAGTTCGATGCCGTTGCCGTCGGGCAGCCGCACGTCGAGCACCGCGACGTCCGGCCGCAGCGCCGGAATCCGGGCCAGCGCCTGCGAAACGTCGCCCGCCTGGCCGACCACGGCGATCTCCGGGTCCTCCTCCAGCAGGTCGGCGACCCCGCGCCGGACCACCTCGTGATCGTCCACCAGGAATACCCGCAGCATCGGTCCTTCTCCCACCTTGGGCTCGTCCGTCCGTCGAGAGTACGGCGCGCCGCCGCGCCCCGGCGGTGCCGAAAGTCCTCAATCGCCGGTCCGCGGCGGGGTTTTCACCGGCACGGACCAGCTCAGCCGGGAACCGCCCGCCACGGTCAGCGTCCCGCCGCGGCGGCTGGCCCGCTCCGCCAGCGCGGCGATCTCCGGCGCGGCGGTCGCGGCGAGATCGCCGCCGCCCTCGTACCGGACGGTCACCGTCGCCCGCGCCTCCTCCGCCCGCAGCTCGACCTCCACCGCCTCGGCCGAGGTGTGCCGGGCGACGAGCCGCAGCGCGTCGGCGAGCAACGGCACCACGACGTCCGAGGGCACCGGATCGAGCTTCCCGGTCAGCTGCGTGGACACCGCCAGCCCCAGCTCCTCGCGCGCCTGGGCCAGCACCCGCAGCACCTGGTCGCGGATCGGCTCCGGGCCGGGCGGCAGGACGTCGTCCAGCCGGAAAACGGTCTGCTGCACGTGATTGATCACGTCGTCCAGATCGGCGATCGTCTCGCGCAGCCGGGTCGCGACCACCGCCGACTTGGCGAGCCCGGCCGTGGTCTGCAGCGACAGCCCGGTGGCGTAGAGCCGGTTCAGGATCTCGCTGTGCAGCCGCGCCGCGATCCGGTCGCGCTCGTCGTGCAGCGCGGCGTCCTCGCGTTCGGCCCGCGCCCGCGCGAGTTCGAGCGCCACCGCCGCCTGGCCGGCGAACCAGGCGGCCATCTCCAGGTCGTCGGAGGTGAACGCCGGGCGGCCGGCCAGCCGCGAGACGGTCAGCACCCCGGCCACCGTCCCGTTACCGGCGAGCGGCACCAGCAGCATCGAGTCCAGGTTCAGGGTCAGCACGGACGGAGCCGGCAGCCGCGACAGTTCGTCCGGCCACGAACCGATCCTCGGTTCGCCGCTGGCGAACACCGTGCCGGCCACCGTGGACTCGATGCGCAGTTCCCGGCCCGCCAGCTGCTCCGAGCCCGCCCCGACGGCGAGTTCGACGCGGAGATAGCCCTCCCGCTCCGCCGGGCGGGTCACCGAAACCAGGTCCGCGGACGCGAGCGCCCGCGCGTAGTCCACTATGCGGGCCAGCGGATCGCCGAGATCCGCGGACAGCAGGTCCCGGGTGACCGCCCCGGACGCCCGCAGCCACTCCTGCTGGTTCCGCGCGGTCTCGTACAGCCGGGCGTTCTCGATCGCGCTGCCCGCCGCCGCGGCGAGCGCGAGCGCCAGCTGTTCGTCCTCCTTGCTGAACTGGCCCTGTTCCGCGTCGGCGAGATAGAGGTCGCCGAAGACCTCGCCGCGCACCCGGACCGGGACGCCGAGGAAGCGCGTCATCGGCGGATGCCCCTCGGGGAACCCGGTCGAGCGGGGATCGTCCTGCAGCCGGGCCAGCCGCACCGGGCGCGGGTCCTCGACGACCGCGCCGAGCAAGCCCTTGCCCTCCGGCAGCCTCCCGATCCGCGCGACCGCCTCGGCGTCCATCCCGGTGTGCACGAACTCGGCCAGCCGCCCGTCCGGCCCGATCACCCCCAGCGCCGCGTACCGCGCCCCGACCAGTTCGCACGCGGACTCCACGAGCCGGCGCAGCAGCGCGGGCAGCGCGAGGCTGCCGGTGATGGACTGGGTCGCGCGCAGCAGCCCGCGCAGCCTGCCCTGCGTGCTGATGACCTCCTGGGCGCGTTCCACCAGCTCGCCGAGGAGCTGGTCCAGTTCCATCCTCGGCTGATCGGGGAACGTCAACCTCGCTTCTTCGGGTGTGTCCCGCTGGTTCACCCCGGCTCCTGCCCGTCCGGCCCTCGCGTCCCGTCCGCGCGGCGCCACTGGGAATTCAGTCTTGCGGCTCGCACGAGGGGCCGTCAAGCGCGCGAAAAGGGACCGGCGGCGTTTTTCGGCGCTGCACGGGAAAACGGGCGTGCCGATTTCTCTCTTCGCCGGTAAACCGTGCGGGAAAAACGTCTTGACCGCGGCGGGCCCGGCCGTCGCGATCGCCCGCCCGCCCGACGGGAGCGGTGCGCCCGCCGGTGCGCCACAAGGCCGAACGGCGTGGTCGGCCTGCCCCGGCGGGCGGGCGCGAACGGCGGCGGAATGGTTCCTCCGGCGGAAATCCCGATCACCGGCGGCGGCCGGGAAGCAATTCGCCGGTTGCTCCGTCCGGGCATTCTCCGGATTCCCGGAGTTGTTGTCCTTTCGCCAGCCGTCCGCGCGCCGGCGCGCCGGTCAGCGCCGCGCCTCCGGCCGCACCACGAGGACCGGGCACGAGGCGTGGTGGATCAGCGCCTGGCTGGTCGACCCCAGCTGCATCCCGGCGAACCCGCCCCGGCCGCGGCTGCCGACGACCATCAGCTGGGCCCGCTCCGACTCGTCGAGCAGCACCTGCCGCGGCGGGTCGCGGACCAGCTTCCGGCGCACCTCGACGTCGGGGTACTTCTCCTGCCAGCCGTCGAGCCGGTGCGCGAGCATCCGTTCCTCGACCGGCTGGCGGCGGGTCTCCCGCTCCGGAACCGGGCTCGCGGTGCGCTCCATCGCGTCGCAGACGACGCCGGCCCAGGCGTGCACGGCGAGCAGCGGGACCTGCCGGAAACTGGCCTCCTCGAACGCCGCCGCGATCGCCGCCTCGCTGTTCGGGCTGGTGTCGACGCCGACCGCGACCGGTCCGTCGAGCGGAACCGGGCCGTCGCCGCGGCGGCCGCGGACCACCGCCACCGGGCAGCCCGCGTTGCTCACGACCGCCGCGGTCGCCGCGCCCGCCAGCATGCCGGTGAACCCGTCGGTCCCGGTGCGGCCGAGCACGACCATCCGGGCGTCGCGGGACCGGTCGATCAGCAGGGCGGGCGCGGAATCGGTGTAGACCTCGTTGCGGACGCGGAGCGCGTCGGCCGCCAGGTCCTCCCCGACCGGCGCGAGGAGCCCGCCGTCGGAGGGCGCGTCCTCGAAAAGCGGTCCGGGCCCGGCGAATCCGGCCGGCACCGCGGTCTGCAGGCAGTGCACGAGCTCCAGTTCGAGATCGCGGCCCGCGGCGAGCCGGGCGGCCCACCGGACCGCTTCGGCCGCGCCGTCCCATCCGCCGATCCCGACGAGCACCGTGCGGTTCCGGCCGGTCATCTGCCCGCCCCGTCGCTCGCCGGGCCCGCTCCCACCACGCCGGGCACCGCGAGCGCCAGCAGCGTCGCGACGTCGCGGTCGGTCTCGTCGTCGTAGCGGTCGGTGATGCGCACGATCCCTTCGTGCACCTCGACTTTCCAGCGGCCGGTCCCGCCGTAGACCTCGAGCCGGTGCCGCACGTCCGCCGCGATCGCCGTGTCGGCGCGGGCGAGCACGCGGACCACGTCCCCGCGCGTCACGATGCCGACGACCCGGGAGCCCTCGACGATCGGCATCGCTTGGCTCTTCGCGTCCACCAGCTCCCGGCACACGTCGGCGAGGTCGGCTCCGGGCGGCATGCCGGCGGCGGGCGAGGTCATCACCGCGCCGACGGTCGTCTCGATCGCGCCGGGGCGGTGCGGACGGCGCCTCCGGTCCCGCGGCTGTCCCGGGGTCCGGCCGAGGTCGGCCTGGGTGACGATGCCGACGAGGCGCTCGTCGTCGTCCACCACCGGCAGCGCGGGGAAGCCGCGTTCGGCCAAAATCCCGGCGGCCTCGTCGGCGGAGGTCCACGGACGGACCGTCTCCGCAGGCGAGGACATCAGATCGCGTGCGCGCATCAGACCCGTCCTTTCCCCGGCACTGGCTCGAAAGTAGGCGACGGGACCGGCCGGGCACGCTGGTCCGGAGTCACCGGCGCGAAGGACCAACGTCCTCAGTGCCGCGCCGGGGGCGGTTCCCGGCGCGGCGGGAGTGCCGGGCCGTTCCGCCGTCCGGCGCAAGGGCTTTCCGTTCGGCCTCGGTGAGCACGACCGCGTCCGGGCCGGGGAAGATCGTCGAGACGTAGCCGCCGAGGAACCAGCGGACCGTGAACGGCGGCCCGCCGTCCGGGGTCCCGACCGCGACGATGCGGCCGTGCTGGTCCGGGAACTCCGCCCGGGCGCTCTTGACCACCAGCCAGTCGCCGGGCTGTGCGCGCATCGCTCCTCCTCGGTCCGGGCGATCGCCGCCGCGGCAACGCCTTCTGCGGTCAGAGCCAGAGCTTTGCCGAGGCGCCGTCCGGCTTCGCCGGAGAACGCGCCGCGGATCGTGCCGGTGTGGTCCCCGCGGGCCTCGCGGGGGCTCACGAGCCCGGCCAGCTCGCCGGGACGCCGAGCATCCGGTCGCCGTCCTCGGCCGCTGCGCCCGGGCCGGCATCGCTGATTCGACGGTGCTGGATCCGGGTGCCGATCAGCGAACCGATCGAGGGCGGACACGAACCGTCGAGGCTGAAGAACGACCACCGGCCGGGTCGTGATGTCCCGTGCTCGCAAGGCTTTTCCCCGCTCTCTCACCGGAACCTCCCCCGGACGACCGCGACCGGGCACGCCGCGTGCGCGAGCAGCCGGTTCCCGGTGGACCCGAGCAGCCCGCCGGCGGAAGGGCCCCGGCCGCGGCTGCCGATCACGAGCAGCTGCGCGCCCTCGACCGCGAGCAGCGCCCGCCCCGGCGAACGCTCCCGCACCGCCCGGATCCGCACCGCGACCTCCGGGTACTTGTCCGCCCAGGCGGCGGTGCACTCGCGCAGCGCGCGGTCCTCCTCGACAGCCCGGCCCGGCCGGTCGGACTGCCAGGCGTGCACCGCGACGAGCGGCACCAGCCTGCTCGCCGCGGCCTCGAAGGCGAACTCCCCGACGCGTTCGTCGGCGTCCACCCCGACCACGACCGCCCCTCCCGCCGCCGCGCGCCCGCGCACGACGACCACCGGGCAATGCGCGGCCGCCGCCGCCCGCAACGCGACCGAGCCGATCTCCGCCCCGCGCGGCCCGCCGAGCCCGTGCGAGCCCAGCACCACCAGCGACACCGACCGCGACCTCTCGACGAGCAGGTCGACCGCGGGCCCGGCCCGCACGACCGGCTGGGTCGCCACTCCCGGCACCGTCTCGTCGGCGATCTGCGCGGCGCGGCCCAGCCATCGGTGCGCGCGGGCGAACCGCTCGCGCGCTTCCTGGTCGGCGGCCGCCGTTCCCGCTTGGAACAGCTGCAGCGAGCAGTCACGGCGCATCGCCTCGGCGGCCGCCCAGCGGACCGCCGCGAGCGAGGCCTCCGAATCGTCGACCCCGACCAGCACCCCGCTGCCGGGCTTCTTCCGGGACACCGCCGCCTCCCCTTCCCGCCGCCGGTTCCGGCGGCGGGGTCCACGGTGGCCCACCCGGGAGGACTCCGTCAGGGGCCGAAGTCCCTTCCCGCAGGGACGAAAGCGCATCTCCGGCCGGTGGCGCCGGGGTCGGCGGGCCGGGGGGCTGCGCGCAGGCCCCGGTGGTGGCGAACCACGGGGTCGCGGATGGGGCTGGCCCTGTTCCCGCGGCCGGGGTCGGTCGCGTTGGGAGACCGCGAGATCGCCGAACTGCTCGACGCCGCGGAGTTGGCGGGCGGAGCTGCGCGGCGGGCCCCGGCCGGTGGCGCGAGGGGCTGGCGGACGGAGCTGCGCGCAGGCCGGTGGCGCGAGCGGTCGGCGGGCGGGGGGCTGCGCGCAGGCCCGCTGGCAAACCGCGGGGTCGCGGACGGGGCTGGCCCCGATTCCCACGGCCACTCCCCCTCCACCGGCTCCACCGCACCGCAGCACCCTGCCGGACCTCAGTAAGCATGCCCAGCGGGCAGGTAACTCCGCACCCATCACATTCCGCTGTGGACAGTTTCAAGCCCCTCCGCGCACGAACGCGGTCGCGAATCGCCGCCCGCTCCCCGCCGCCTCGGCAACTGCCTTCCGGACACTCGCTCCCGTCCGCGATCCGGCGGCCGTTCCCGGCCACCCGCGGAAAAGCAAGTCCGAGACCGCCCGGAACGGGAAGCGGCCACCGTCCGAAAAGGACAGCGGCCGCTCTTCCCGTCGGACGACGGGGAACCGGGAGTCACCCGGGCACTGCGCCCGCGGCCGGTTCGTCGGCCAGGACGATCCGGGCGTCCACTCCCACCCGCAAATGCTCCTTCACCGCCACGACGCCGTCCACGCGGCCGACCAGCGCCAGCATCACCGGGATCACCGGGAGGACACTGCGGCGCTCGACCGTGCCGCTGAGCGACACGACGCCGTCGCGCACCGCGATGTCCAGCGACGCCGGGTCGAGGCACAGCTCGCGGTCCAGGACCTCGTCGCGCACCTCGTCGCGGATCTCGTTGTCCGGCCGCAGGAACACCCGCCCGAGGTCGCCGCGCGAGACGATGCCGGCCAGCGTGCGGTCGGCGCCGAGCACGGGCAGGCGGTGCACCCGGCTGGCGTTCATCCGCCGGACCGCGCACACGACGTCGTCGTCCACGCCGATCGTCACCGGCGGCGTCGACATCACCTCGGCCACCGTGCCGGCCTTGCGCCAGCCGAGGCCTCCGAAGCGACGGCCGGACCGCCGTCTCGACAAATCGCCGCGCGTGACGACGCCGAGAACCCGGCCGTCCTCGCCGACCACCGGCGCGCTGGCCACGCCCCGCCGCACCAGCACGGCGACGGCGGCCCTGCTCGGCGTCTGCGGCCCGACCGCGGCGACGTCGGCCGTCATCACCGCGCGGACCTGGCGGGTTCTCCTCATCTCGGGCTCCTCACAGCGAGGGATCGGGGCGAGCGGCGCCCGGCCCGCGTTCCCCGGCCGAGCGGGCCGGGACGACGACCACCGGGCAGTACTCGGAAACCGAACCGACCAGCACGCGCGGCGCCCGGCTGTGCCCGCGGCTGCCCAGCACCGGCATCGCCGCGCCCGCGTCCGCCCGGACCAGCGCCGGGCCGGGTGCGCCGTCGATCGCTCCGGTCCGCACCCGCCCCGGATCCGCGCCGGGACAAGCCTTGGCGACCGTCGCGTCCAGCTCGCGCAGGTACCGGGACGCGATCTCCTCGTACGAACGCGCGACCGCCGGTTCCAGGTCCGCGAGCGGGTCGAAGGTCCAGGCCCGCGGCGCCGCGACCGTCCGGTCGCTCGCCGCCGCCTCGGACAGCGCCCACCGCACCGCCGCGGCGCTGCCCGGCGAGCCGTCCGCGCCGACGACGATCTCGCCTTCGTTCGCGGCGGTCATGAGCTTCTCCTCGCCTCCGGTCAGTCCGAGCCGCGCCCAGCCGCCCGGACGGTCCACAGTGGACCGTCCGGTGCCGGCGCGCTACTCGACCTCGATCTTGATCTGCTTCTCGTGCGGCTGCCCGACCAGCGGCATGGAGACCTCGAGGATGCCGTCGGTGTAGCGGGCGGCCACCTCGGCGGTCACCGCCCCGGCGGGCAGGTGGACCGTGCGGCTGAACTTGCCGTAGGAGAATTCGCTGCGGCCGTCGAGGTGCTTGCGCTCCTCGCGGTCCGCCTCGACGGTCAGCATCCCGTCGTGGGTCGTCACGGAAATGTGGTTCTCCGGGTCGAACCCGGGCAGTTCGGCGCGGACCGTGTAGGTCCTGCCGTCGGTGGACTCCTCGATGCGCACCGGGTTGTGGTCGGCGAACGGCCACGGCCGGTCGAGCCAGGCGGCGATGTTCGGCAGCGCCATCCGGGAACCGGGCAACAGTGACGTCATTGCGCACTCCTTTCTCGGGAACGGTGTCGCCCCTCAAGGAAACCGCTTCGGCCGCCGCCGCGACGCGGCCGGACTGCCCGAAGCCGAAGGCCGAAAGTCACACACCGGACCGGCCGCGCTCCGGCGAGCACCCGGCCGACTGTCCACTGAGGACCGAACGAACCCGATCGCGCGACCCGCTGGTGCGGAGTCCGCGGCCGGACATGCCGGAGGGCGCCGAGAGCTCAGCGAGCCACCGCGACCGGGCACACCGCGTGCGCCAGCAGCCAATACCCCGTCGAACCGAGCAGCCCGCCCGCCACCGGGCCGCGCGCCCTGGCCCCCGCGACGATCAGCTGCGCACCAGCGGAAATCCCGGACAGCGCCCGCGCCGCCGAGCGCACCCGCACCACGTGCACGCGCACCGGCACGACCGGATGCTTGCGAGACCACGCGGCCACCTGCTCCCGCAATCCGGCTTCCCGGCCCGAACGGCCGCCGTGCCACGCGTGCACCGCCTCGAGCCCGGCCCCGCGCGAAACGGCGGCGTCGAAGGCGAAAGCGAGTGCGCGCTCGCCGCCGTCGGAGTCGTCGAGGCCGACCACCACCGGGCCGTCGGCCGCCGCGTTGCCTCGGATCACCACCACCGGGCAGCGCGCGGACGCGGCCGCCCGCAGCGCCACCGACCCGATCGCCCCTCCGCGCGCGCCGCCGAGCCCGTGCGCGCCCAGCACGAGCAGCCCGGCTTCGTCGGACAGCGCGGCCAGCAGTTCGGCCGCCGTCCCGAGCCGGACGCACATCCGCACCGGGACCGCGGGCGCGGCCTGACGGGCGGTTTCCGCCGCCTGGCGCAGCAATCGGCGCGCGGGCCCCATCAGGAGCTCGGCGTCGCCGGGCGGCTTCCCGTGCGGCAGGAGGTCCGGGTCGTCGCACAGTTCGGCGTGGAACACCACTAGCCCGGTCCCGCGCCGTCCGGCCTCGACCGCCGCCCAGCGGACCGCCGCGAGCGCCGCCGTGGACCCGTCGGCCCCGACGACCACCGGCCGGCTCACCGCCATCGCTCCCGGTTCTCCTCGCCCGCGTCCCGTTCTCCCGCTCGCCGGCCGAGCACGGCGCCGTGCTTGCCGCGCTCGGCGGGCCGGCTGCGGGCGGCCCCGGGTGACGGGGCCCTCCGCTCCTTGTCCATCACATGCCTCCTCCGGCCGGTCACTGGTAGTCCAGCGGCGACGCTAGGCCGCCCCGCCCCGGCCCCACTGCGGGCGGACGTCCGCGGCGCGGGAGTCTTTGGTCCCAGTGCGAAAGGCGCTGCGGCCCTTCGCACGGGTTCAGCGGGCGGGTTGTGGCTCCGCCCGCTGGCAGGACCTGCGCTGATCAGCGGAAGGAACGCCGAAAACCCGTCCGGCACACCGGAATCTCCCCGCTCGCCCCGCCGTCCAGCAGACCCGCCGACGCACCGCGTGATGGCACGGCGTGGACCGATCAGCCGATATCGAACCGAAAACCCATGCAGGACAGCCCCGCTTGCTTTCGCCGCCACCGAGCACCAGCGGCCACCGCGCGCCGACGCGGCCCGGAACCGAGCAGCGGCGGCTCGCCGAAAGTCCGCGCGGCGCCGCCGTCACGGACCGTTCGGCGCGCCCCCGCGAAATTGCGCCGTCTCCCGAACGGCATTCCGCCTAACGGACGCTCTCAACGCCGCGGCGATTCCACCGGACGGCCGGATTTCGCGCTCCGCCAATCAGCCGCCACGGTTTCCCGGAGGATGCGCTGCGCCGTCATCCGGGTCGCTTGCAGCGACGAATGCGCTTCCCGGGAATTGAACACCCGCCGCGGGGCCGCCACGCTCAGTGCGGCCACCGCCGTCCCGGTCACGTTGAAGACGGGGACCGCCGCGGCGAGCAGCGCGCCGGGGACCCGCGGGTTGAACGACACCTCGCGCCGCCGGATCTCCCGCAGTTCCGCGCTCAGCCACGCCGGGAGGCCGCCGCCGTTCTCGTCCTCGCCCCGGTAGCCGGCGAACACCGCGAACCGCGCGGCGAGCCCGGGGTCGAACGCCATCAGCACCCTCCCGGCCGCACTGTTCGCCAGCTGGGAATCGTTTTCGATGCCCTCGGCGAGCGAACAGTAGCCGCTGCTGTAGATCAGGTGCACGAAATCGACGACATTGCCGCTGGCCACCCCGAGGCCGACGACGTAGCCGGTCCGCCAGTGAATGTCGATCAGGGACGGGAGAATGCCTCTTCGAAGACGTTGCAGTTCCTGCGTGGAACCGGGTCTCGCGAGCCGGCACACGGCTTCCCCGTGCCGGTAATGGTATCCGGCCCGCACGACCATTCCGTATCCCTGCATCTCGGCCAGCAGCCGGTGCACCGTGCTTTTCGGCAGCCGGGTCGACCGCGATATCTCGCTCAGCGTTTCGATCCCGCCCGAATCGCGAATAGCGCTCAGGATCGAAAGCGCGCGGGGAATCGGCCTTCGCGGCACCACGCTCGTACAAGCCCACCGTCCGTTATCGTCGCTCACAGTCACGACCGCAACCTCCACCGAATCCACAAGTCCCTCGTGCGCGCGACGCCGGGGAGTCCCGCTCCCGCACGCGGGGCGCCGCCCCGGCACCGCTGCCCAGTGCGGTCCCGTCGCGCTCCGCCGCTCGCGGGCGGCACCGCGCCTCGCTGCCGCCCGATTCGTCCGCCACCGGCGTCTTTCCTGATGCAGTCCTGTTCTCGCGCCGGACGCCCGCCAGCTTCATGCTTGCCCAGGAGCGCGTCCGGCACAACCGGACGCACCCGTTCACTGAAACAGATCGCCCCAGTGGCGCAGCGCGTTGGCCTGCACGCCTCGCCAGGCGACCCGCCCCTGCCCCGAACCGGGCGCGACCGGTCACCCTGCGTCGCCATTGCGCGTTCGCGCGCCGTCGTGTTCGCGGACTGTGACAATCGCGCATCCCCTGTTTTCGTCCGTCGGAGAACCTGACGGAAACGTCGCACGAAAACCCGGCGCCTAATCCGCCAGGCCGGAGAGAATATTCTGGGCAATCCCGCGTTTTCGCCGGGGCGCGGCGGCGGGCTCCGGGGGCGGCGGGGCCGCCGCTTCGGCCCCGGCGTCCCCGCGATCGGCGGGCGAATCCGGCTCCGAAACCACGATCGGGCGAGCCGGCCACGACGGCGGGGGGTGGTGCCGTCTGTGCCGACATCGGGAGAATCAGCGGGACCGTCTCCGGCTCCCGCCGCGCCTCCGCCGAAAGACCATACCAGCACTCAGTCGACGGCGAGCGACCAAACGAGGACGCAGAGCGATGTTCCAGCTCGCGGAACAGGGCCTTGACTTCAGCACGGCGAACGAACACACGACTCGCGGGACCGCGTCAGCCGGACTACGCCGTCCATCGCGATTGTAGTGGAGTACAACCACGATTGTGTTGGCATACAACGCGTTCTTCTCCGCCATCGCGCGAATCCGAAGCGGGCGCGCGGTCTTCCCGACGCACGAGGAGCGCCGTTCACGCGGCCTCTGGGCCGGCGACCACTCGTTCGCAGACCCCCAGGATCGTGCGCCGGTCGACGACGGGCCAGGGCTTTCCGGCCGAAAGCCGCCGGAGCTCCGCGTCCGGTTCGAAGGCCACTGCCTTGCCCACGCACGGGAAGATTTCCGCGTCCGAGGCGGAATTCCCGATCGCGAGGAAGTTCTCCGCGCCGAACCCGGCCGCCTCGGCCAGGCAGCGCACGAACGCGAGTTTGCCCCCGGGCGCGCCGGGTGCGGACAGGAGACGTCCGGTGAACCTGCCGTCGGCCACTTCCACGACGGCGCCGTGCCCGCCGGACAGCCCGAGGTCGATCGCCGCCTCCTGCACCGGGAAATCGTGGTTGCCCGACAGCAGATGGATCCGGTATCCGCTCGCCCGCAGCAGCGAGAGCAGTTCCGGGACGAAGGAGAACAGTTTCCCCCGGCTGGCCCGCCAGGTTTTCTCCGCGGCGAACCGGGCCTGCGCGACCGAAGCGCCTTTCATCGCGAGCGCGTACAGCCGGTAGATCTCGTCCATCAGCCCGAGCGGCGCTTTCTCCTCGGCGGCGAACCGGTCGATGGCCTCGAGACAGGACAGCCCCGCTTGCCGGTCGCAGGTGCCGTCGTCGATCAGAACCCGCAGATAATGCCTCGAAGTGTGCCCGGGAAGAAGAGTTCCGTCCAAGTCCAGAATGGCGTATTTCGTCGCGCAGCAGTTCATGAGTCACCCTGATCCGTCGCATCCACGAAAACAGCGCTTTCCGCGATTTTCCGGGCTGACAGTACAACGGCGCGGCTCCGGTACCGGCCGCTTGTTCCATGCCCCGGGACAACTGTCCCGGCCCGGGCCGGTCCCCCGGAAACGGGGTGATAATCGGAAAACATCCTCGAGCGCCTCGGGCCGGGGACTCGAATCGCCCGCGTCAGCCGATCAGCCGGCGGGCGATCCCGGCGCGGGTGCTGAGGTCGAGTTTGTTCAGCACCCGAGCCACATGCGCGTCCACCGTGCGCGGGCTGAGGAACAACTCCGCCGCGATCTCCTTGGTCGTCAGCCCGCGCACCACCATCTCCGCCACCTGACGCTCCCGGCGCGAAAGAGCCCGCCCGTCCGCCGGCGACCGCAGCTTGCGCCGCCCGGCCAGCCGCCGCTGCACCTTCGTCGTCTCGCGCAGCAACGCGTTGGCGCCCGCGCTCCGGAACACCTCCCGCGCCTCGCCGATCCGCTGGGTCGCCGCATCGAAGTTTTCCTGCCTGCCCAGCACTTCCGCGACCAGCAGAATCGCGCGGCCGCGGTGCAGCACCATCCCCGCCCGGCCGAACGCCACCGCCGCGGCCGAAGCGTCCGTCAGCGCGGCGGCGAGATCGGCCTCCGCGGCCAGGACCGTCGCGCGCGCCAGCAGCGCGATGCCGAAGTCGCTGTTCAGCCTGGTCACCGCGGCCCGTTCCAGCGCGTCGGAGGCCCACCGGCGCGCGTCCGCGGGCGCTCCTTCCGCGAGCGCGACCCGGCAGTCCTGCGCGAATCTGGCCACCAGCAACGGATTCGCCGTCCGCTCCACCGGCTGCTCGACGGCCCCGGGAAACATGCCGAGTTCGAAACCGGCCTCGGCCAGGATGTGCTCGAC
The DNA here is from genome assembly GCF_055633755.1 of Amycolatopsis sp. NPDC114484. Classification (NCBI taxonomy): domain Bacteria; kingdom Bacillati; phylum Actinomycetota; class Actinomycetes; order Pseudonocardiales; family Pseudonocardiaceae; genus Amycolatopsis; species Amycolatopsis sp. NPDC114484. Next base: position 107,435 of record NZ_JBVKDQ010000019.1, read on the forward strand.
CGTCCGCCGCCACCACTCGACGGCCGGGCGCGGCATCTTCTCCACCGTCCGCCACTGTTGTTCGGCCGCCGTGCGATCTCCGGTCGCGAGCAGGACCCGCAGCTGGATCGCGGCGGCCATCGGCACGACGTCGTGGTGGCCGAACCGGGTCGCGGCGGTTTCCGCTTCGGCGGCGGCCTCCGCCGCTTCGGCGAGCCGGCCCAGTTTCCAGAGCACATAGCCGCGCACCGAATACAGGAACGGCAGGCCCTGCCGCAGTCCGGCGGCGCTCAACGGCAGCGCCCGGTCCAGCAGGGCGAGCGCGCGCCGGTCGTCGTCGAGGAAGCAGGAGGCCCAGCACAGCGCGGGCACGGTGTAGAGCACCGAACGCAGCTCGCTGTCGTCGAGCAGGTCGAATCCGTCGGAGGCGGCCTGTTGGGCGTGCCGGGCCTCGGCGGTCCGCCCGGCGCAGGCCAGCCCGATGGCGGCGAGCGCCGCGATCGCCGATTGCACCGCCGGCCCGGCGCTCGGGTCGGCCGCGGTCCGGCGGAGCCGTTCCTGTGCCCCGGCGGTGTCGCCGTCCAGCAGTTCCAGGTGTGCCAGTTCGAGCTGCGCTCGCGCGTCGGCCTTGCCCGACGCGGCAATGGCGGCCTCGGCGATCGACCGCGCGCGCCGGGTCCGGCCGAGTGCGTGCTCGCACCGGGAAAGCAGCGCGAGCACCCGGGGCGAGTCCGGCAGGGTCGCCAGCAGCGCCCGCGCCCCGACCGGTTGTCCCGACGCCAACAGCGCTTCGGCCCGCAGCACCGACAACCGGCAGTGTTCGTGCCCGCCGCGCATCCGCTCCGGCAGGTTCGCCACCGCCGCGCCGAGCCAGCGGGCGCACGCCGCCGGATCGGTGCCGAGCACCTCCTCCCCCGCCGAAGCCAGCTCGCCGACCGCGACCAGATCGTGGCGGTACAAGGATTTCTCGAGGTGATAGGCGCGCAAGGCGAGCGGCGCGTCGAGTTCGCGCAGGTACGCCGCCGCCCGGTGGTGCGCGCCCGCCGCCCAGCCGCGTCCGGCCAGCCGCGCGGCAGCGGCACGGACCAGCGGATGCCGGAACCGCAGCCCCGTCGCCCCTCCCGCCAGCACGCCGCGGCACAGCAGCCGTTCGATCGCGCGGCCGACCTCGGCCCTTGGCAGCACCGTCATCGCTTGGACCAGGTCCGCGTCGATCGTCGTGCCGCCGCACGCCGCGGCCTGGGCGACCAGCCGCTCGGGCTCCGGCAGCGCCGACACTTCGGCGAACAGCACGCGTTCCGCCGGCAGCATCGGCCGGTCTTCGACCGCCGCGCCGCCGTCCTGCCCCGGCCACTCGTGCGGCGGCAAATCGGCCAGCAGCAACAGGTACAGCGGGATGCGCTCGGCCGCGGCGGCGATCCGCGCCCGCTCGACGTCGTCGTGCCCGGGCAAAAGCCGGGCCACCTCGTCGTCGGTGAAGGCGGGCAAGGTCACGTAACGGGCCGGGACCCGTTCAGAGCGCAGCAGGCGGGTCAGCGCGGGCTGCTGCTGCCCGTCGCGCACGGACAACACCAGCCGCCGGTCGCTGTCCGGTCTTCGGACCAGGGACATCAACAGCCGCAAGGACGCTTCGTCGGCCCACTGCGCGTCGTCCACGACCACCAGCGATTCCGTTCCGAGCACCTGCGCGAGGCGGCGGCCGAACCCCCGCGATCCCCCGGGTCCGGCCGCGGGCACCGCGCACACCGGGTCCGGCGCCCGCCGGGCGACTTCGGCCAGCAGGCGGGTTTTCCCGATCCCCGGCCGCCCTTCCACCACGGTCACCGCGGCCGAGCGGTCCAGGCACGCGGCCAGTTCCGCCGACCTGCCGACAAACTCCTTCTCGACCACGCTCTCCCCCTTCGCCCGACCAGCGAATTGCGGTAATTCTACGGATGCTGGCACCCGTTATCTTCCGGTTTATTTGAGGCCCGGGACAAACCCGGTAAACAATCCGGGCAAGCGGGAACAGGTTAGTGCCCGCGCCCCGGCCGGGGCTATCGGCCAACAGGGAGAACCTCGGCCGCGCGCCGAGCCCGCCACGAATCTCGCAGGAGGATCGGTGAGCAGCAGCGGACCTGGGCGTTTACCGCGACCGGGACGGGGGCCGGGCGTTCGATCGGAACGCGCCGCCGGAACGTTACCGAAATGGCCCGGACACTTTCCGCAGCCGACCGGACACGCCTCGCTCGCAATTACTCCGGAGTTCTTCCGGAGCACCACTGGTGAGCACCGGCGAGGAAGTTCTCGCAAAACTGCTCCGATCGGCCGAATTGCGCGTCCGGGTGCCGATAACCGGCCAACGGATAAGCGCGCCGAACGGCGACGGCACAATTGCCCTCACGCGACGCCGCGGCGGCCGGAATGAGCGCCAAACGGGTTCTGGTGGCCGGGGCCGGGCTGGCCGGTTCGCTCGCCGCGATCCACTTCGCCCAGCTCGGGCACCGCGTGGAGATCCACGAACGCCGCCCCGACCCGCGCGGCGCCGGCGCGGGCGGCGGCCGGTCGATCAACCTCGGCCTTTCCCAGCGCGGAATCCGTGCCCTGGACCAGGTCGGGCTGCTCGGCCCGGTGCTGGCCGCGGCGGCTCCGATGCGCGGCCGGGTCATCCACCAGCGCGACGGCGAGCTGGATTTCCAGCCCTACGGCTGCCACGAGGACCAGATCCTGCGCTCGGTGCTGCGCGACGACCTCAACCGGATCCTGCTCGCCAAAGCCCTGGAATACCCGAACGTCAGCGCCCGCTTCGGCGTCACGCTCACCGATCTCGACCGCGGCAGCGCGACCGCGAAACCGGTCTGCACTTTCGACGGCGACAGTGGTCTATACCATACTTCGGCGGATCTCGTCGTCGGCGCGGACGGTGCGTTCTCGGCGGTGCGCACCCGGCTGCTGCGCGGCCTGCCCGCGGACTTCCGGCAGCGAATCCTGCCCTGGGGCTACAAGGAGTTCGCGATCGCCGCGGGCCCGTCCGGCGAGGTGCGCAGCAGTCCGGACGCGCTGCACGTCTGGCCGGGCGACGACGGCCTGGTCGTCGCGCACCCCAACATCAACGGCTCCCTCACCGCGACCGTCTTCCTCCCGCTGTCCGGCGACCCGAGCTTCGCCACGCTCACCACCGAAAAGTCGGTGCGCGCGCTGTTCGACACCCGGTTCCCGGACGTCCGGGAGCTGGTTCCCGACATCGTCGAGCAGTTCCTCGCGCACCCGACAGGACATCTCGTGACCGTCCGGAGTTCACCGTGGCAGCACGAAGGCCGCGTGGTGCTGATCGGCGACGCCGCGCACGCGGTGTACCCCTTCTACGGCCAGGGCATGAACTCCGCTCTGGAGGACTGCGCGGTGCTGCGCGACTGCCTCGCCAACGACGACTGGGCCGAAGCGCTCCGCACCTTCGAACTACGCCGCAAGCCGCACACCGACGTCCTCGCGGACCTTTCCGAACAGAACTTCGACGAACTGCGCACCCGGGTGGCCTCGCCGCTGTTCCTGGCCCGCAAGAAAGCGGACCTGGTGCTCAGCCGGGTCTTCCCGAAGCGCTGGATGCCGCTCTACACCATGGTTTCGCACACCACGATCCCGTACGCGGACGCCTTGCGCCGCGCCCGGCGCCAGCACGCCGCGCTGGCCTGGGGCAGCGGCGGCGCCGCGCTCGCCCTCGCCCTGACCGGCGGCGCGCTCGCCCGCCGGAAAGCCGCCGGACCGCACTCGCCTGGAGACCGAAGCTGATGCTCACCCATCCGACCGACCCCGGCCGCGTCCTGGTGGAGCGGCACGACCTCGACCCGCTCGCCCTTCCCGAACGCCTGCTGCGGTACGAGGTCCACCTGCGGGCGATCTTCGACTGGGGCCGCGGCTACCTGTCCGGCCCGCATCCGGACCTCGGCCGCGGCGGCAACGTCTGCCCGTTCGCGCAGCCGTCGCTGGAGCGCGGCCGGTTCTACCTCGCGGTCGAACCGGGTGTCCCGGCCGCGGGCGCGCGGCTGCGGCAAACCCTGCACTGCTACCGGGACTGGTTCCTCGACCTCGCGCCGCGCGGGCGCCCGGGCGCGCAGCTGACCACGATCCTCCTGCTGTTCCCCGACGCGCCGCCGGACGACCGCTCCGGCGTGGTCGACACCGTGCAGCACGCGCTGAAGTCGGAGTACGTCGCCGAGGGCCTGATGATCGGCGAGTTCCACAACGGCCCGCCGGACAAGGGCGGGCTGTGGAACCCCGCGTTCCGTCCGCTGCGCAGCCCGGTGCCGATGCTGGTGGTCCGGCACATGGTGCCGACCGACTACCCGTTCCTGCGCGCCGATCCGGACCAGGCGCGCGCGTACCTGCGGCTGTTCGGCGACCAGGTGCCGGTCCAGCTGCGCGAACTGGTGGAGCACGACCGGCTCGCCCGCGAGCTGGACGGGACCGAGGCCGACCAGGCCGGGATCGGGGCGCCGTGAACGTCTTCCCGTGCTCCCCGGGCCAGGAGCGGCTGTGGTTCCTCGACCGGCTCGACCCCGGCTCGCCCGTCTACCACGTGCCCACCGCGCTGCGGTTGTCCGGACCACTCGACGCCGACGCCCTGCGCCGCGCCTTCACGAGAATCTCGGCCCGGCACGCGGCACTTCGGACCGTCTTCCGCGAGCGGGACGGCGTTCCGGAGCAGGTCGTCACGGAGAACGGCTTCTCCTTCACCGTCCGCGCGGTCGAAGACGACGCGGCCGCACAGGCGGCGGCTTCGGAGGAGATCCGCACCCCGTTCGACCTGACCTCCGGGCCGCTCGCCCGGGTCCTGCTCCTGCGCCAGGCCGAGGAGCAGCACGTTCTGGTCGTCACGCTGCACCACGCGATCGCCGACGGCTGGTCGGTCTCGCTGCTGCTGGACGAACTGGCGGAGAGCTACCGGGCCGAGCTGTCCGGCACCGGACCGGACCTGCCGCCGTTGCCGATGCAGTACGCGGATTTCGTGCGCTGGCAACGAGAACACCTCGACGGCCCGGAAGGCGCCGAGCTGCTGCAGGAATGGGCGGACCGGCTGCGCGGCGCCCCCGAGCTGATCACCCTGCCGACCGACCGGCCCCGGCCCGCGAACGCGTCCTACGCGGGCGGCATCCACGAGTTCCGGTTCCCGCCCGCGCTCACCGAGGACGTCCGCGCGCTGGCGAACGCTTCCGGCGCAACGGTTTTCATGACCGTGCTGGCCGCCTACCACGCGCTTCTCGCCCGGTACAGCGGTCAGGACGACGTCGTCGTCGGCACCGTCGTCGGGCAACGCTCGCAGGTGGAGACCGAGCGCCTGATCGGCTTCTTCGTCAACACCGTCCCGGTCCGGATCTCGACCTCCGGCGCGCCGGCCTTCGCGGACTTGCTCGTCGATGTCTGCGACGCACTGGTCGACGCCCTCGGCGGGGCGGAAATCCCGTTCGAGCGCGTGGTCGAGGCGGTCCGCCCGGAACGCAGCCTCGGCCATTCGCCGATCTGCCAGGCCGGATTCAACGGGCACGGCGACGGCGCGCTGCCACAGCTGGCGGGAGCGACGGTCACCGACTTCGCCGGTCCGCACACCGGCACCGCGAAGCTGGACCTGATGCTCGGCGTCCGCGACGAAGGCGACTGCCTGCACGGATACCTCGAATACCGCGCCGATCTGTTCGACGAAGCCACCGTCGTCCGCTTCGCCGAGCACCTGTGTACCTTCCTCGCCTCGGTCACCGCAGACCCGACGCAGCGGATCGACGCAGTCGCCCTGCTGGACGCCGCGCAACACCGGGAAGCGCTCGACAACGACACCGCCCTGCCCACCGCAGCCACCGCGCTGGACCTCATCGCACCGCACGTGCGCGAACGCGGATCGGCGACCGCGATCGCCGGTTCGCTGAGCTACCGCGAGCTGGACACCCGCGCGAACCGGCTCGCCCACGCCCTGCGTCGCCACGGGGTCGGCCCGGACGTCCCGGTCGGGCTCTGCGTGCGCCGCTCCGCCGAGATGGTGGTCGCGCTGCTGGCGGTCTGGAAGGCCGGTGGCGCCTACGTTCCGCTCGACCCGGAATGGCCGCTGGAACGGCACGCTTATGTCGTCGAGGAGGCCGACGTCCGGATCGCCGTCGTCGACCGCGAAAACGCTGGCCGGCTGCCCCGGTTCGAGACCGTGCTGGACGTCGACCTCGACTACGCCGAGCCGGACACCGCTCCGGCCGTGGCGCACGATCCGGCCGATCTGGCGTACCTCATCTACACCTCCGGCTCGACCGGACGGCCCAAGGGCGTCGCGGTGCCGCACCGGGGCGTGGTCAACCTGCTCACCGGCTTCGCCGACCGGCTCGGCGTGACCCAGAACGACGTCTGGGCATCCGTCACCACGCTGGCGTTCGACATGTCGGTGCGGGAATTGCTGATCCCGCTGATCCGCGGCGGCTCGGTCGCGGTGATCAGCACCGAGGACTCCGCCGAGCCGGTCGCGCTGTCGCGGCGGCTGGCGGACTGCGGCGCGACGATCCTGCAGGCCACGCCCACGCGCTGGCGGATGCTGCTGGCGTCCGGCGGAGTGCCCGCGAACGTCCGGGAACGGCTGTGCGGCGGCGAAGCACTCGACCGCGAACTGGTCGACGCGCTGTCCGACGGCCGGGTGTGGAACCTTTACGGCCCAACGGAAGTCACGATGATCGTCTCGGCGGGCGAGGTCGGTCCGGGCGGGCCGGTGGTGCCACTGGGCCCGTCGTTGCCGAACACCCGGCTGCACGTGCTCGACGCCGGGCTGAACCCGGTCCCGCCCGGCGTCGCAGGCGAGATCTTCGTCGGCGGCGCGGGGGTCAGCCGGGGCTATCGCAGCCGTCCCGGCCTGACCGCCGAACGGTTCGTGCCGGATCCGTTCGCCGCCGGCGGGAGCCGCCTCTACGCCACCGGCGACCTCGCGCGGCGACGCGCCGACGGGACGCTGGAGTTCCTCGGCCGGACCGACCACCAGGTGAAAATCCGCGGCCTGCGCATCGAACTCGGCGAGATCGAAGCCCGGCTGCGGGCCGGTCCCCAGGTCTCGGACGCGGTCGTGCTGGCTCGCTCAGCCGGTCCGGACGACGTGCGGCTGGTCGCCTACGTCGTCTCCGAAGACACCGAATGGGCGCCGCTGCGGGACCGGCTGTCCAGCCAGCTGCCCGCGTATCTCATCCCGCAGACCGCCGTCTTCCTGCCCGCGCTCCCGTTGACCAAGAACGGCAAGACCGACCGGACCGCGCTGCCGGAACCCGTCTGGGAGTCCCGCGAAACGGACCGGGTCGCCCCGCGCGACGCCGTCGAACGGGAGCTGGCCGGGCTGTGGCGAGAGGTGCTGGCCGTCGAGGACCTCGGCGTGCACGACGATTTCTTCCACCTCGGCGGGCATTCGCTGCTCGCCGCGCGGCTGCTGGCCAAGGTGCGCGAGCACTTCCAGTCCGGCGTCGGGCTGCGCACGCTGTTCGCCGCGCGCACGATCGCCGCCTTCGCCGCGGCGCTGCGGGCCGCCGAAGCCGAACCCGGGGTCACCGACGAGATCGCGCTCCTGCGGGAACGGATCGCCGCGCTGCCCGACGACGAGGTTCTCGCCCTGCTCCAAGCCGATTCCCCTCCAGGAGCGCATCGATGACACAGCACGAGCGAGAGCAGCTGTTCCGGCTGCTGGCCGCGCGCGACGGGCTCGGCGCCGCACCCGGCTCGATTCCCCGCCGGACCGGCGACGCGCCCGTTCCCTTGCTGCCCGCGCAACGGCAGTTGTGGTTCCTGGACCGGCTCGGCGCGCGCGACGGCGTGTACACGATCTCCCAGTCCTGGCGGCTTGCCGGCGCACTCGACGTCGAGGCGCTGCGGCGGGCGCTGGCCACGGTCGTCGACCGGCACGAGGCGCTGCGGGCCGGGTTCGCCGAATCCGACGGAGAGCCGGTGCAGATCGCCGCGCCGCCCGGAACCGCGCCGGAACTGTCCTATGTAGACCTTCGCCGCTCGCCGGAGGCCGCGGATCCGGTCCTCGCCGCCGAACGAGCCCGCCCGTTCGACCTGACGCGACCGCCGCTGGTGCGCGGCCTGCTGGTCGCCCTCGCCGACGACGTGCACCTGTTCGTCCTGACGCTGCACCACATCGTCGCCGACGCCGCGTCCGTCGGGATCCTGCTGCGCGAGCTTTCCGCGCTCTACCCGGCGAACGCGCCCGCGCTGCCCGAACCGCCCGTGCGCTACGGCGACTACGCGGCCTGGCAAGCGGCCAAACCGCTGGAAGCGGGCGAGCGGTACTGGCGCGAACACCTCCACGACGCTCCGGCACTGCTGGAACTGCCGACCGACCGACCGCGCCCGCCCGCCGAATCGTTCCGCGGCAACGGTCATTCCTTCCAGCTGTCCGCGGCAGCCGACCTCGCTGCCTTCTGCAGCCGCCACGGCGTCACCGCCAACACCGTGCTGCTGACCGCTTACGTGCTGCTGCTGGCCCGGCATGCCGGCCAGGACGATGTCGTGGTCGGCATGCCGATGCGAGACGAGACCGTGCCGGGGATCGAACAGTGCGTCGGTATGTTCGCCAACACTGTCGCCGTCCGGACCCGGCTGGCCGGGGACCCGACCGTCGCCGAAGTGCTCGCGCAGGTGCAGGACGCCTGCTTGGGCGCGCTGGAGCACCAGAGCTACCCGTGGGAGCGTGTGGCGCAAGACCTGCGGCCGGCGCGCGACCTCAGCCACAACCCGGTGTTCCAGGTGATGTTCGTGCTCAACTCCGCCGGGGCCGGGCTCGAACTGCCCGGCATCCGCGCGGACTGGCTCGACCTCCCCGTGACCACCGCGCGCTTCGACCTCACGCTCGCGCTGGCCACCACCCCGGACGGGATCGAGGGGCAGTTCGACTACGCGACCGACCTGTTCGACGCCGCCACCGTCGCCCGGTTCGCCGACCAGTACGAACACCTGCTGCGGGCCCTGCTCGCCGCCCCGGACGCTCCGGTGTCCACAGTGGACGCCTTGCCGCTCGCCGAGCGAACCCGGCTGCGCGACGGCGGCCACCCGGCCCCGCCCGTGGTCACCGACGGAACCCTGGTCACCACGCTCATCACCCGCCAAGCCGCGCAGACTCCCGACGCTATCGCCGTGGCAGACACTCTCACCTACGCCGAACTCGTCTCCCGTGCGCGACGAATCGCCGGGGCCTTGCATGCCTCCGGAGTCCGGCGCGGCGACGTCGTCGCCCTCGGCCTGCCCGCGAGCCCGGACGCCATCGCCGGGCTGCTCGGCGTGCTCCTTTCCGGTGCCGCCTACCTGCCGCTCGACCCTGGGCACCCGCCCGCGCGGCTGGCCGAACTGCTGTCCGACGCCGCCCCCGCCGCCCTCGTCACCCGCCGCGAACACACCTTCCCGTTCGACGGGCCGGTGCTGCACACCGACGACCTCCCCAGTACCGCTGTCCCGCCTGAGGTCGACCTCGGACCGGACGACCTGGCGTACGTCATCTACACCTCCGGCTCCACCGGTGCCGCGAAGCCAGTCGCCGTCTGCCACGGCGCACTCGCCGAACTGGCCGACGCCTTCCGTCAGCTGCACGGATTCGGCCCCGGCGAGCGGGTGCTGATGATCCCGCCGCTGACCTTCGACGCCGCCGCCGGCGACATCTTCCCCGCACTGGTCTCCGGCGCCGCCCTGCTGCCCTGGCGCGACCCGGCGTCGCTCACCGGCCCCGGCGTCGTCCAGCTCTGCCGCGACCGCGGCATCACCATGGCCGACGTGCCGTCCGCACTCTGGCAGAAGTGGGTTGCCGAACTGGCAACGGAAAACACCCCGTTCGACTGTCCACTGCGGACGATGATGGTCGGCGGGGAGGCCGTCCCGACCACCGCCGTGCGGACGTGGGCGGCACTCACCGAGGGCCGCGTCGAACTGCACAACCACTACGGCCCCACCGAAGCGACCGTCTGCGCGACCAGCTACCGCACCCTCGACGCCACCGAACTCGACGGCCGGGTGCAGCTGCCGATCGGCACCCCGCTCCCCCACGCCCGCGCCTACGTCGTCGACGACCTGCTGCGTCCAGTGCTGCCCGGTGCCCCCGGCGAACTCTGCCTCGGCGGCGACGCGCCCGCACGCGGCTACCGAAACCGGCCCGGCGCCACTGCGGAGAAGTTCGTGCCAGACCCGTTCTCCCCGGTACCCGGCGCGCGGATGTACCGCACCGGCGACCTCGCCCGCCTCGACGGCGCGGGACGGCTGGAATTCCTCGGCCGCGTCGACCGGCAGCTGAAAGTCCGCGGCCACCGTATCGAGCCGGCCGAAGTCGAAGCGGCCTGCCGACGCCACGCCGACGTCCAGGACGTCCTGGTCACCGCCCGCGCGAACCGACTGGTCGCCTACCTCGTCGGCGACGACAGCCTCGACCCGCTGTCCGTCCGCTCCGCACTGCGCGCCGCGCTGCCCGGATACCTGGTCCCGGACGCCTTCGCGGTGCTCCCGGAATTGCCGCTGAACGCACACGGCAAAGTCGACCACCGCGCACTCCCCGAACCGACAGAGACGACAGTCGGGTTTACCGAACCCGAGGGCGAACTCGAACAACGGCTGGCCGCGATCTGGGCCGCAGTACTGGACGTGGACCGCATCGGCCGCGACGACGACTTCTTCCTGCGCGGCGGGCATTCCCTGCTGGCCGGGACGCTGATCGCGAAGATCCGCGCGGAACTGGACACCGAGGTCCCCGTGCGAACCCTCTTCGAAGCCAGCACCCTCGCCGCCTTCGCCGACGCCGTCCGCACCCCTGGCGACCGGGAAGACGACCGCCTCGCCGAGGTCCTGGCCGACGCCGTGCTGCCCGCCGACCTCGACCCGCGCTGCTCGCCCGCGCAAGCCGAGGCCGCGATCCAGCGCGCGATGGCCCCGCGGATCGCCTTGCTCACCGGAGCGTCCGGCTTCCTGGGCCCGCACCTGCTCGCCGATCTGCTGCGGCACAGCGACGTCGTGGTGCGCTGCCTGGTCCGGGCTGCCGACGCAGCCGAGGGTGCCGCGCGGATCGAGCAAGTACTCCATGACCACCTTTTGTGGGACGACAGCTTCCGCCCCCGGATCGTCGCCATCCCCGGCGACCTCAGCGCGCCTCGCCTGGGTCTGTCCGCAGCTGAGCTTGACGCGCTGGCCGAGGACCTCGACGTCATTTTCCACTGCGGCGGCGAAGCGAACTTCCTGCGCCCATACGGCCAACTGCGGCCCGGCAACGTCCTCGGCACCGTAGAACTGCTCCGGCTGGCTTGCCGAAGCGGCGGAACCCCTGTGCACCTGGTGTCGTCGCTGGGCGTCTATCCGCTGGACCGCGACGCAGTGATCACCGAGGACGTCCCGCCCGACGACCCAGCCGGTTTGGATCGCGGCTACGAACAAAGCAAATGGGCCGCCGACCGGCTCGCCCGGGCCGCCCGCGAACGCGGCCTGCCGGTGACCGTGCACCGCCCGGCCCGGGTGACCGGCCACAGCCGGACCGGCATCGGCCCGCTCGGCGACCGGTTCGCCAACCTGTTGCGCTGCCTCGCGCTGCTCGGAACCGCACCGGCGGAGGACTTCGACATCGAGGAGGACATGGCCCCGGTCGACCACGTGTCCGCCGCCATCGGCCACCTCTCGCGACGGCGCGCCGGCTACGGCTGCGATTTCCACTTCCACAACCAGCGCACGATCCGGTTCGGCGAGGTGGTCGCCGGGATGCGCTCGTTCGGCTACCCCGTCGAGGCGGTGCCGTTCTCGGACTGGCACACCGCGCTGGCAGCGGCTGCCGTGGAAACGGCGGACCCGGCGCTGAGCGCGATCACGGCGATGATCGAACGGACGTCGCCGCCCCGGCGGACGGTTTTCGACTGTTCGCACACGGAGGTCGTGGTCGCGGCGGGCGGATTGGTCTGCCCTCCCGCGGATCGTGCTCTGCTGCAGCGGTATCTGGCGCATTACGTCCACATTGGACACCTTCCCGCCCCGGCGAGACCGTCCGTGAGGGCCACCCTCACGGACTCAGAGTCCCTCAGGGTTCCCCTCACGGACCACCCGTCCCACCGCACCCGCGCATCCGGCCCCAGCCAGGCGGCAACCCGTAAGGAGCACCGTTGACCACGATGGGAACGCGAGGATTCGTCCTCCTCTGGTCGGCACAGCTGGTCTCGATCGTCGGCTCCGCGCTGACCGGGTTCGTCCTCGGCGTCTGGACCTACGAGCGTTCCGGCTCGGCCACCCAGTTCGCGCTGATCATGCTGTCCGGCGCGATCCCCGCGCTGCTGATCGCACCGTTCGCGGGCGCGCTCGCCGACCGGCTGCACCGCCGCCGGATCCTCGTCGCCGCGGACGGCGTCGCGCTCGTTTCGGTCGGGGCGCTGGCGCTGCTGATCAACGCGGACCAGTTGCAGACCTGGCACGTCTACGTCGTGACCGCCCTGACCGCGATGTGCGGAACCCTGCAGCAAGTCACCTTCAGCGCGATGATCCCCCTCCTGGTGCCGAAACAGCACCTCAGCCGGGCGAACGGGCTGTCGCAGGTGGTGTTCAGCGCGCAGATCGCCGCGCCGGTCGTCGCCGGGACGCTGCTCGCGCTCGCCGGACTGCGCGGGGTCGTGCTGATCGACCTCGTGACGTTCGCCGCGTCGCTGCTGGTCGTGGCGCTGGTTCCGCTGCCCCGCGCGGCAGTGCGCACCGCCGCGCCGGAGCCGGGTGCGCCGTCGATCTGGCGGCAGGTCCCGGCGGGCTGGGCGGAGCTGCGGCGGCGTCCCGGGCTGACCGGGCTGCTCGGCGTGCTCGCCGGGTTCTACTTCTGTTTCGGCGTCGCCGGGACGCTCGTCCGCCCGCTGGTGCTGTCCTTCGCCAGCCCCGCCGGACTCGGTTTCCAGGTGTTCGCGGGCGGCTGCGGACTGTTCGCCGGGAGCCTGGTGATGGGCGTCTGGGGCGGGCCCAAGAAGCGGATGCGCGGGATCGCCGCCTTCATGGCGTTCGGCGGGATCGCGCTGGCCGTCCACTCGCTGGCGCCGTCGCTGGCGCTGGTCATCGCGATCGGGCCGTTCTTCCTCTTCACCCTGCCGGTGATCACCGGCACCGCGCAGACCGTGCTGCAGAGCAAGGTCGACCCGGCCAACCTCGGCAAGGTCATGGCGACCTCGCGAGCGGTGTCGCAGGCCGCGAGCCCGGTGGCCTACCTCGTCGCCGGCCCGCTCGCCGACGGCGTGTTCGAGCCGCTCATGCGCCCGGACGGCGCGCTGGCCGGTTCCGCAGGCCAGCTGATCGGCACCGGTCCCGGCCGCGGCATGGCGCTGATGTTCCTGCTCGCCGGACTGCTGCTGGTCGTCCTGGGCGCGCTGGCGGCCCGGCCTTCGCTGCGCCGCGTGGAAGAACTGCCGGACCTGCTCGAAGAACCCGAACCAGAACCCGCCGCGGTGGCGACTATCGGAGAGGAGAAGGGAAAATGACCACCCTCGAACGGACCATCCCGGTGCGCGTGCTCGCCGCCGACCCGTTCCTGCGCGCCGGACTGGAAAGCGCCCTTTACGGCCGCGCCGAGTTCACCGGCGGCGACGGCGGGGTCGCGGTGCTGGCTGTCGACGAGGTCGACGACGCGGCCGTCGAGGCGATCCGGACCGCGAAGGAACGCAACGCCACCGTGCTGCTGGTGACCGGCAAGGTCGACGCGGCCCGGGCGGCGCGCGCGATCGAGGCGGGCGCTTGCGGGGTGCTGCGGCGAGAACAGGCCTGCGAGCAGACGCTGGTCTCCGCCGTGCGCGCGGCCGCGACCGGCCACGGCACCATGCCGCCGGACTTGCTGAGCGACCTGTTCGAGTCACGGCAGAGCGCGGAGCCCGAAGTGCCGACGTTGGACGACCGGGAACGCGACGTCCTCCGCATGGTCGCCGACGGGCACGAGACCGCGGAGATCGCGTCCGCTCTGGCCTATTCGGCCCGGACGGTCACGGCGATCGTGCACGACATCACCCATCGGCTGCGGCTGCGCAATCGCGCGCACGCGGTCGCTTTCGCGCTTCGGCAGGGGCTTATTTAGGCTCGCGCCGCCAAGGTCCGTGAGGGGAACCCTGAGGGAATCTGATTCCCTCAGGGTTCCCCTCACGGACGCCGGGCCTGGCCTAGATCAAGCCGTTCCGCACGGCATAAGCCGCCGCGTGCGCCCGGTTCCGCACTCCCAGCGTGGCCATCAGGTCGTACAGCGCGTTCTTCACCGTGTGCTCCGACCAGCCGAGCTCGGCCGCGATTTCGCTGTTGCTGTACCCGTCGGCGACGAGCCGGAGCACCCGCAGCTCGCGTTCGCCGAGCTGCGGCCGGTACGCCGCTTCCCCGTCCACCCGGCCAGTGTAGGAGATCCGCTCATCCCGGCAGCTCCGAACCGCGCGTGGCCGGGTCGGCCGCGACCGTGTGCACGACCTGGGCGAACCGATCGGCCATCGTCTTCGCGGCGGCTTCGGTGAACAGCGCCCGGTCGTAATGCAGCGTTCCGGCCACGCCGTCGGGATGCTCGCGAACCGTCACCAGCACGTCAAAGGGATTCCCGCCCTGCCCGGCCCGCCACGGCTCAGCGCGAACGCCGTCGAGCCGAAGCCGGTCCGCGAGCGAGCCGAGCGACTGGAACGCCACCTGCGCCACCGGATTCCGGCTCAGATCGCGCGGCGGCCGCAGCGCCGTCACCACCTGGTCGAACGGGACGTCCTGGTGCCGGAACCCGCCGAGCACCGCCTCCCGCACCGCGTCGAGCACCTCCGGATACGCCGGATCGCCGGGGACGCGCACGCGCAGCGCGAGCGTGTTCACGAACAGCCCGATCAGGTCTTCGGCCTCGACCGACGGCCGGTTGCCGGCGAACGTGGCGACGACGAGATCGTCCTGGCCGGTGGCACGGCGCAGGTCGAGAACGAAAGCGGCCAGCAGAGCCATGAACCCCGTCGCGCCCGCCTCGGTGGCGACCGCGTCGAGCGCGGAGATGACGTGGCGTGGCAACGAGAATTCGACAGTGCCTTCCAGCTGCGCTTGACGAGCCGGCCGCGGAAGGCTCTCCGGGAGTTCGATCGCCGGAGGCGCGCCTTCCAGCGCGGACTTCCAGTATTCGAGGCCGGAACGGTCCGGCAGGACAGCGGACTCGGCCAGCTCCGGCAGCGCGGACGCCCGCCCCGCGTAGCATTCGGCGAGGTCGCGCCAGAAGATCTCCATCGAGGTGTCGTCGGCGATGATGTGGTGGAGCACCGCGAGCAGCGTGAACCGGCCGGGCCCGCCGCGGATCACCGTGCACCGCAGCAACGGCCCGCGAGCCAGGTCGAACGGCCGCGAGATCTCGGCGTCGACGGTTTCCTCCGCCGAACCGTCCACCACCGTCAACGACACCTCGGATTCGGCGGCAACGACAAGTTCCGGCTCGCCGCGACGGCTCCGGAACGTCGTACGCAACGTCTCGTGCCGCCGGACCACCTCGGCCAGCGCACGCCGCAACGCCTCGACGTCCAGCTCTCCGGTGCATCGATAGGCCTCGTACATGGTGTACGTCGAGGAAGGTCCGGACAGCTGGTCGAGAAACCACATCCGGTGCTGTGCCGCCGAAATCTCTTTCTGTCCACTGTGGACCTCGGTGGCCGGCGCCGAAGCGACCACCTCGGCCAGCTCCGCGACCGTCTTTGCGACGAACAGATCCGCGACGGACAACCGCCGACCGGTGCTGCGGGAAACCCGGGCGCAGATCCGGGCAGCGGCCAGCGAACGGCCGCCGAGTTCGAGAAACGGGTCGTGGACGCCGACCGGGCTGATCCCGAGCGCGTCCGCCCAGATCTCGGCGATCGCCTTTTCGGTCGCGCTCCGGGGTTCGGCGTACGCGACCGCCAGCGCGGGACGGGCACTGTCGGGCGCGGGCAGCGCGTTGCGGTCGATCTTGCCGCTCGGGGTGAGCGGCAGCGCGGCCAGCGAGGTCCACACCGCCGGAAGCATCGGCTCCGGCAAGGTGCGGGCCAGGTGCGCCCGCAGCTCGGACGTCGAGGGCGGGGCTCCGTCGCGGTACACGCAGTAAGCGACGAGCCGCTCGTCATGCACCGCGGCCGCCGCCGCGGCGATCATCGGGTGTGCGTGCAGCGCGGCCTCGACCTCGCCGAGCTCGATCCGGTTGCCGTGGATCTTGACCTGATGGTCGAACCGGCCCAGGTACTCGAACGCGCCGTCCTCGCGCTGCCGGGCGCGATCGCCGGTGCGGTAGAGCCTCTCGCCAGGCTTCTGCGCGAAGGGATTGGGCACGAACTTCTCGGCAGTCAGCGCCGGACGATTCAGGTATCCACGCGCCAGCTGCACTCCCGCGATGGTCAGCTCGCCTTCGAGGAGATGAACGCGAGTGTTGGCGATCGGACGGCCGATGGTGACGGTCTCCCCCGGCAAGCACCGGGTCGCCGTGACGTCCACCGAGGCCTCTGTCGGCCCGTAGAGATTGTGCAACTCGGCGTCAATGACTTGATGGAACCGTTCCGCCAGCTCGTCCGGCAGCGCTTCACCGCTGCACAAGACTCGCCGGACCGGCAGCGAAGGCACCGGACCGGCCAGGAACGCCCGCAGCATCGACGGCACGAAATGCACCGTGGTGATTCCCTCGGCCATGACTTCGGCGAGATAGACCGGGTCGCGGTGCCCGCCCGGCCGCGCCATCACGAGCGTCGCGCCAACGGAGAACGTCCAGAAAAACTCCCACACCGACACATCAAAACCGAACGGCGTCTTCTGCAGCACGCGGTCTTGCGGTGTCAGACCGTACTCGTCCTGCATCCACCGCAGCCGGTTCACAATCCCGCGATGCTCGACCACGACACCCTTGGGCCGCCCCGTCGACCCCGAGGTATAGATCACGTACGCCGCGTTCTCCGGCCGTACCGCGACATCCACCGGTGCCGTCGGCTCGTCGAGATCCGTGAGATCACCCGGCCCGACCACCACTCCGGTGCCGGAATCCTCGACCATGAACCGCAGCCGGTCCTGCGGATAGTCCGGATCCAACGGCAGGTAGGCCGCTCCCGCTTTGAGGATTCCCAGCAGCGCGACCACCATCTCCAGGCCGCGCTCGAGCCGCACTCCCACCACCGACTCCGGACCGACCCCCATCGACCTGAGCCGGTGCGCTGCCTGGTTCGAGAGGGTTTCCAGCTCCGCGTAGGACACTTCTCGGTTGTCCGCGACCACGGCGATTCCACCGGCAGTCACGCCCTCGGCAACCAGGTTCAGCAATGTCTCGCTCATACGTCCTCACTCACCGGCCGCACCGCCGCACGCGGCCGGATCGTCGCCCGAGCCGCCGGTTCCGGCGCGAGCCGCGGATACCCGGCGACCGCGGCCGCGAGCGCCTCGACGGTCGGATGGTCGAACAGTGCGCGCACCGGAACGTCGGCGTCCAACGCGGCGCGCAACCGGACCGAGATTCGCGTGGCGGCGACGGAATGCCCGCCGAGGTCGAAGAAATCGTCCCGTACGCCGATCCGTTCGGCGCCGAGCACCTCCGCCCACACCCCCGCGACCAGTTCCTCCACCGGCCCGCGCGGCGCGACATGCGGACGCTCCCGCGCAACCGGTTCCGGCGCGGGCAACGCGGCCCGGTCGAGTTTCCCGGCTGGAGTCCGCGGCAGTTCCGACAGCAGGACGAAACCGCTGGGCACCAGGTAATCCGGCAAGATCCCGGAAAGTCTCTTTCGGACGTCCGCAATGGACAGTTCCCCGACGGCGACCACGTAGGCGGTCAACTCCAGGCCACCGTCGGAGGTAGGAGTCGGCTGCACCGCCGCGTCCCGGATTCGCGGGTCGGCCCGCAGCACAGCCTCGACCTCGCCCGGTTCGACCCGGTGCCCGCGGACCTTCACCTGGTCGTCGGCCCGGCCGAGGATCTCCACCGCCCCGTCCGGCCGCCGCCGGGCCAGGTCGCCGGTGCGGTAGAGCCGCCCGCCGGGCCGGTGCCCGTGCGGATCGGGCGCGAACCGCTCCGCGGTCAGCCCGGGGCGGGCGGCGTAACCGCGGGCAAGCCCGTCCCCACCGATCCACACCTCGCCGACCACTCCCAGCGGCACCGGTTCCAGATCGTCGCCGAGCAGGTAAACGTCGGTATTGGCGACCGGTTCCCAGCCGACGACGACATCCCCGTCGAGTGCGGCGACGGTGGACCAGATCGTCGTTTCGGTCGGACCGTAGAGATCCCACAGCCGCGCCCCGCCCGCGGTGAGCCGGCGGGCCAGATCCCCCGGGAGCTTCTCGCCGCCGGCGAACACGGTGAGTTCCGCGGGAGGAGTCCAGCCCGAATCGACCAGCAGCCGCAAGCCCGACGGCGTCGCCTGCACCACCGACGGCAAGGTCCGCTCGATCAGCGCGGCCTGCCGCTGCGGATCAATGCACTCCTCCGCCGTCGCGACGATCACCTGCCCGCCGACCACCAGCGGCAAGTACAGCTCCAGCGCGGAGATGTCGAACGAAACCGTGGTCAAGGCGAGCACCGCGGAGCCCGGCGCGAGACCAGGCCGTTCGCGCATGGACAGCAGGAAGTTCGCAAGCGCGGCGTGGCTGATCTGGACGCCCTTGGGCTGACCAGTGGAGCCGGAGGTGTAGATGACGTAAGCGAGTTCGTCCCCGTCCGGCCGAGGGGGTGGGACATCCGCCGGGCTGCCTTCTACGGCCACCGCGTCCCGGTCCAGCTGCGGCACCAACCGCGCTTCAACTGCCGGAGCATCCCGGCCCGGCTGCACCGCCGGGCTCGCCTCAACTGCCCCGGCCTCCCGATCCAACGGCACCCCCGAGCCACCCTCGGTGGCCGCCGCACCGCGATCCGACAGCACCCCCGAGCAGGCCCCGCCCACTGCAGCATCCAGGCCCGACGGCACCGCCGGACACGCCTCAACCGCCACAGCATCCCGGCCGAACCGCACCACCGGGCTCGCCCCAACCGTCCCGGCATCCGGATCCACCAGCACCCCCGGGCGCACCTCAACCACCGCGCCATCCCGGTCCAGCAGCACCCCCGAACAGCCCGTCCCCTCCAGCAGCCCAGCCAGCGGCTCCTCGCTCAGCACCACCTCCACACCCGAATCAGCCATTACGTAACCGACCCGCTTCGCCGGATAACGCGGGTCGATCGGCACATACGCCGCCCCCGCCCGATGCACGGCGAGCAGCGCGACGAGCAGGCTCGGACCGCGATCGAGCAGCACGCCCACCAGCGCCCCGCGTCGCACCCCGTGTTCTCTCAGATACCTCGCCAGCCTAACCACCCGCACCGACAATTCCCGATAAGTGAGCGTCACCTCGCCGCACCGCACGGCAGGCGCGTCCGGATGCTCGGCCGCAGTGGCGGCGAACAACTCCGGCAGCATCCGGCCCGCAGCCTCGGTCCGCGCCGGATTCCGCAGCAGCGCGGCCCGATCCCCGGCGGGCAGCCCGCATCGGCGCGGATCGGCCGTCGGCGCGGCGGCGATCCGTTCCAGCACGTGCCGGTACAACCGGGCGAGAAACTCCAGCTGCGCAACGGAAATCCGGTAAGTGAACGCCTCCAGCACGAACGCACCGGGCACGGTAGAGACAGACAGCCCGAACTCGTTGGGCGTGCTGTCGGCAACCTCGGCAAGGTCGACCGAAGCCTCCGCGAGCACGTGCATATCCGTGTGGTTGAAGAAAACATCGACGAGCGGAGCCTGCCCGCCCCAAGCGGCCTGCATCGCGGGCAACGGGAAATGCCGATGCGGCCACATCGCGGTCTCCTCCGCGAAGACCGCGCGAGCCAGCTCCGGCCAGTCCCGCGCATCCGGCGGAACCACGAACGGGACGGTATTCAGGAACATGCCCCGCACCTGGTCCCCACCAACACGTTCCAGCCTGCTGTTGGTCACCACACCGGTCTGAAAAGGCCGGTCGTGCCCAGCGACCGTCCGAAGCACGGTGAGATGCGCGGCGAGCAACAAGCTCTTCAACGGAACCCCGGCCGAGGAAGCGACCACCCGCAACCGGGCCGTCAGGTCGTCGAACGGCACCCGCACCGTGCGATACACCCCGTCGTCCTCGCCTGCCCAGCCGGTCGGGACGGTGAACCGCTCGGCCGCACTCGCCCTGGCCGCCCAGAAGTCGCGGTCCACTGTGGACTCCAGTGACTCCCGCTCCCTGGCGACCGTGTCCGCGAACCGGACCGGCGGCGGCGGTTCGACCGGCCCGGCGGCACCGGCCCGGTATTCCGAAATCAGCTCCGCGACCAGCGAATTCTGACTCCAGCCGTCGAGAATCGCGTGCACGTAGCTGAACGACAACCGCCACTCGCGATCGGCGAGCCAGTGGACATGAAGGCGCAGCAGCGAAGGACGGAGCAGGTCGAAGCCCCGAACCCGGTCTTCCTCCGGGTACTGTCGCACCCTCGCGGCCTGCTCGTCGGCGGACAACGCACGCAGGTCCTCGCAGGTCACCTCCAGCACGGCGGTCTCGTGCACCCGCTGCAGCGGCGGAACCGCGGCGAAGTCGATCGAGGTGCGCAGGATCTCGTGCCGCGCGACCAGCCGGTTTGCCGCCTGTTGCAACACGTCCAGCCGGAACTCCTCGTGCACCGGGTAGCCGAGATGGTTCAGGTAGAGCCCGCGGTCGGCTCCGGCGAGCATCTCGTGCACCATGCCCGCCTGCGCGAGCGACAACGGATAAGCGTCCAACACGTCGTCCGGCAACGCGTCGCGCTGATCAGCGGCAAGCTGCGCGAACGGCTCGACCGCCTCCACTGCAGCCGCAAGACCGCCGAGCTGGGCGGCGAAGTCAGCCACCCGCTGCCGGCGGAAGAGATCCGCGACGCTCGCTTCGATCCCCTCCGCGTTCAGCAGCCCAACAGCCCGGATGGCGCGCAGAGAATCCCCGCCCAGCGCGAAAAAGCTGTCCTCCGCCCCGACCCGCTCGACGCCGGTCGCCGCCGCGAACGCGCGGGCCACCGCCGCCTCCGCCGGGGTGCGCGGCGCGACGTAACGCGCGGTCTGTCCGCCTTCTGGCGTCGGCAAAGCATTGCGATCGATCTTGCCGCTCGCGGTCAACGGCAACGCGTCGAGCGCGAGCCACACCGACGGCAGCATCGGTTCCGGCAGTGTGCGGGCCAGATGCGCGCGCAGTTCGGCCGAGTCCGGGGTACGGCCGGGCTCGGCCACGAAATAGCCGACCAGCCGGTCATCGTGCACTGCGGCCGCAGCCGCGCGCAGGTCGGGGTGGGTCAGCAGGGTCGCCTCGACCTCGCCGAGCTCGATCCGGTTGCCGTGGATCTTGACCTGGTGATCGAGCCGCCCCCGATACTCGATCCGGCCGTCCGGCAGCCTTCGGGCGAGGTCGCCGGTGCGGTACAGCCGTTCACCGGGCTGCCGCGCGAACGGGTCGGGGACGAACTTCTCGGCGGTCAGCGACGGCCGGTTCAGATAGCCGCGCGCCAGCTGCACCCCGGCGATGACCAGCTCGCCGAGCACGCCCACCGGCACCTCGCGCAACTCGGCGTCCACCACGAACACCCGGGTATTCGCGATCGCGCGGCCGATCGTGACAGTCTCCCCCGGCAAGCACCGGGTCGCCGTGACGTCCACCGAGGCCTCTGTCGGCCCGTAGAGATTGTGCAACTCGGCGTCAATGACTTGATGGAACCGTTCCGCCAGCTCGTCCGGCAATGCCTCGCCGCTGCACAGCACCCGGCGCAGCGAAGGCACCGGACCGGCCAGGAACGCCCGCAGCATCGACGGCACGAAATGCACCGTGGTGATTCCCTCGGCCATGACTTCGGCCAGATAGACCGGATCGCGATGCCCGCCCGGCCGCGCCATCACCAGCGTCGCGCCAACGGAGAGAGTCCAGAAAAACTCCCACACCGACACATCAAAGCCAAACGGCGTCTTCTGCAACACCCGATCCGCAGGCGTCAGACCGTATTCCTCCTGCATCCACCGCAGCCGATTCACAATCCCGCGATGCTCGACCACCACACCCTTAGGCCGCCCCGTCGACCCCGACGTGTAGATCACATACGCCGCGTTCTCCGGCCGCACCAGAACATCCACCGGATATCGAGGTTTCTCGAGAGCTGTGAGGTCACCCGGCTCAATCACCACCCCGGCACCGGAATCCTCGACCATGAACCGCAGCCGGTCCTCCGGATGATCCGGATCCAACGGCAAATACGCCGCCCCGGCCTTGAGAATCCCGACCAGCGCGACCACCATCTCCAAGCCGCGCTCCAGCCGGACCCCCACCACCGACTCCGGCCCCGCTCCACGCGCCCGAAGCCAATGCGCCGCCTGGTTCGACAGGTCGTCAAGCTCCACATAGGACACTTCTCTGCCGTCCGCCACCACCGCGATTCCACCGGCAGCCACGCCTTCGGCGATGAGCGACAGCAACGTCCCGCCTTCGAAGGGGACATCAGTGTCGTTCCACTGCGCCAGCTCCGCACCTTCAGCGGCACTCATCCAAGGCAGCTCCGACAACCGCGCGCCGGGATTCGCGACAATCCCGCGCAGCAATTCGGTGAAATGCCCGCCGATCCGCGCGACGGTGGACCGATCGAACAGCGCGACCGGATACTCCAGCACGCTGTCCAGGCTGCCGTCCGCCCGCTCGGTCAATTCCATCGTCAGGTCGAACTTCGCGCTGTGCCAAGGAGAATGGATCTGCTCGCCGCGCACTCCGGCCGCCGCGAACCCGGCGTCAGCGGTGTTCTGCAGCACGAGCATGGCTTGAAAGAGCGGATTGCGGGACAGATCGCGGTCCGGTGCCAGCTCGTCGGCCAGTCGCTCGAACGGCGCGTCCTGATGGGAGTAAGCGTCAAGGGTGTCCCGCCGAACTCCGTCGAGGAAATCCCTGAACGACAACGAACCGTCCACCTCGGCCCGCAGCACGAGAGTGTTCAGGAAGAGCCCGATCAACCCCTGCGTTTCAGCTCGCGTGCGCCCGGCGACCGGCGTGCCGACCGTGACATCCGCCTGACCCGAATACCGGCTCAGCAGAATCTGATACGCGGCCAGCAGCACCATAAATGTGGTCGCCCGCTGCGCCCGGCCGAGCGCGGCGACGGCAGCCCCGAGTTCGGCGTCCACAGTGAACCGCAGGATGTTCCCGCGCGGATCGTGCACCGGTGGGCGAGGACGGTCGGTCGGCAGGGTCAACGGCGCAACACCGTCAAGACGGCGACGCCAGAACTCGATCTGCTCCGTCACTCGCTCACTGGTCGCGTGCTTCCGTTGCCAGGAAGCGAAATCGGCATACTGGACCGGCAGCTCCGGCAAGGTTTCCCCGCCATAGAGCGCCCCGAGCTCCCGCGCGACGACCGACGTCGACCACCCGTCGTAAGCGATGTGGTGCACGACGAGCAGCAAGACGTGCTCCGTCTCGGACTGCCGCAGCACCCGGACCCGCAACGGCCGATCCCGCGCCAGATCGAACGGCACCGACGCTGCTTCCCGGGTGACCGCCTCGACGTCCTCCGCCGCGACGTCCTGGACAGTCAGCTCGACCTCGGGCTCCCCGACAAGCTGCTCCGGGATGCCGTCCCGTTCGACGTAGGTGGAGCGCAGGATCTCGTGCCGCTCCACGATCGTCAGCCAGCACGCCCGCAAGCGCGACACGTCGAGCGGGCCGCGCAGCCGCCACGCCGCGGTCACCACGTACTCGGTACCGCCGGGCCGGAGCCGGTCCAGCACCCAGACCCGTTGCTGCGCCGGAGAAAGCGGCAACCGGCGGCTGCGATCGGCCCGCATCGCCGTCGCCGGGCGGGCCGGCGCCTTGGCCAGATAGCGCTCCAGCAGCTCGTCGCGCCGGGACTGTTCGGTGGTCATCGCTCCCCCTGCGGGTCGATCAGCGGTGCTGGCGAACGTCCGTGAGGGGAACCCTGAGGGAATCTGAGTCCATCAGGGTTCCCCTCACGGACGTGGCGGGCGAAGTCAGGCCGAGGCGTCCGCGCGCATCCGGTCGCGCAGGCTCTTCGGACGCATGTCGGTCCACACCTCGTCGATGTGGTCGAGGCACTCCTGCTTCGGGCCGCGCTTCCCCTCGTACCGCCAGCCCGCCGGCAGTTCGCGGTCGACCAGCCAGATCGAGTACTGCTCCTCGTCGTTGAGCACGACGCCGTAGGTGCGTTCGTCCTCGCTCATGCGGTCCTCCTCGTCTTCGCGCCGGGCACACCCGTCCCGTCGCGAGCCGAGCCTTCCCGCGCGTACGGCGGCGCGACAGAGAAGAACGCGCAGCAACGCACGCGCCGTCCCGGCTCTGGGCACGCCGGCGAAGAACGGCCACCCTGTCGCCATGACCATGCCCGGCGACCTGCCGCTGTCGTTCTCGCAGGAAAGACTGTGGTTCCTCGACACGTTGCGGCCCGGCGGGACCGAATACCTCCTCCCGCTGACGCTCCGCGTGCGCGGCAAGCTGGACGTGGCCGCGCTGAGCTGCTCGCTCGACGCGTTCGTCGCGCGGCACGAGGTGCTGCGGACGCGGTATCGCAGCCGCGAGGGCGTGCCGGTCCAGGTGGTCGGGAAACCTCAGCCGGTGCCGTTGCCGATCGAAGGCGTCGCCGAGGACGAGCTGGACACCGTCGTCGCGGCTGAGCTGGCCGTGCCCTTCGACCTCGCGACCGACCTGCCGCTGCGGGCCCGGCTGCTCCGCCTCGACGCGCGCGAGCACGTGCTGCTGGTCGTCGTGCACCACATCGCGTTCGACGGCGCGTCCTGGGACGTCTTCGCCGCCGAACTCGCCGAGCTTTACCGCGCGTTCCACGCCGGTGCCCTGCCCGAACTGCCCGCCTTGCCGGTCCAGTACGCCGATTTCGCGCTCTGGCAACGGGAAGACGCCCAGACCCGGCTCGCGGGCCAGCTCGCCTACTGGCGCGAACGGCTCGCCGGGCTGACCCCGCTGGAGCTGCCGGCGGACCGTCCCCGCGGACCGGTGTGGGATCCGGCCGGGGCCGCCGTCCGGATCGAGGTCCCCGCCGCGCTCGCGGAGGCCCTCACCGCGCTCGGCCGGTCCCGCCGGGCGACGCCGTTCATGGTCCTGCTGGCCGCCTACCAGGTCTTTCTCGCCCGGCACACCGGCGGCACGGACATCGCCGTCGGCTGCCCGGTCGCCGGTCGCGCCCCCGCCGAGGTCGAGGGGCTGGCCGGGTTCTTCGTCAACACCCTCGTGCTGCGCGCCGACCTCGGCGGCGATCCGGCCTTCACGGCTTTCCTCGACCAGGTGGCCGGAACCGCGCTGGACGCCTTCGGCAACCAGGACGTCCCCTTCGACTGGCTCGTCGGCGAATGCGAACCGGACCGCGATCTGTCCCGCAACCCGCTGGTGCAGGCGTTCTTCGGCCTGCACGAGGTGCCCGGGCAACGGTTCCGGCTGCCCGGGCTGGACGTCGAGGAGTCCGATGTGGACTGGACGGCCGCGTCGTTCGACCTCGGACTCCAATTCGAACACCGCCCGAACGGCTCGCTGACCGGGACCCTGACCTACCCGACCGCCCTGTTCGAGCCCGCCACCGCGCACCGGCTGGCCGCACGCTTCCAGCGCCTCTTGGAAAGCATCGCCAGCGATCCCGCGCAACGGCTGAGCGAACTGCGCCTGACGCCGGACTCGGAACTGACTCTGCTGTCCGGCTGGGGCTCGGCACCCGGCTACGAGGTGGCACCGGGCTGTTTCCCCGACCTGTTCGCCCAGCGAGCGACCGAAACCCCGGACCGCCTCGCTGTGCATTGCGGCGGCCAGGAACTGACCTACGCCCAACTCGACGCGGCGGCCAACCGCCTCGCCCGGCACCTGCGCGCGAGCGGACTCGGCCCGGAATCGACGGTCGGTGTCTGCCTCGAACGAAGCGTCGACGCCGTAGTCGCGCTGGTCGGCGTGCTGAAATCCGGCGCGGCGTATGTCCCGTTCGACCCGGCCAACCCGCCTGAGCGGCTCGCCTACCTCGTCGAAGACGCCCGCGCTGCCGCAGTCGTCACCGACGAGCGCTACGCCGGACTGTTCGCGGGCTGCCCGGTCGTCACCATCGACGACACCGCTGCGACCTCTTCGGACAGTCCTGATTGGATGATCAATCCGGAGCATCTCGCTTACGTCATCTACACTTCCGGCTCGACCGGACGTCCGAAGGGCGTCCAGATCCAGCACGACTCCTATGCGGAACACGCGCAGCTCATCGCCCGTGAGTACGGAATCACCGCGGCCGACCGGGTGCTCTCGCTCGCCTCGCTGGCCTTCGACGGTTCGCTCGAGCAGATCGGCGCGCCGCTGCTGGCCGGCGCGTCGGTGGTGCTGAGCGATCCGCTGTTCTGGGAGCCGGAGGAACTCGCCGACCAGCTCGGCCGGCACCGGATCACCAGCGTCAACCTGACCCCGGCCTACTACCGCGAACTGCTCGGCGTGCTCACCCCGCGCGATCCGCGAGTCGCTTGGCTGAACATGGTGAACGTCGGCGCGGACGTCGTGACCACCGAGGACGCCCGACGCTGGCGCGACCTGCGCCTGCCCGGCCGCTTCCTCGCCTGCTACGGCCCGACCGAGGCGACGATCTCCAGCATGCTGCAGTGGGCCGACGAGGCCGACCTCGACGCCCCCAGCCTGCCCATCGGCCGTCCAGTGGCCGCGACCACCGCGTACATCCTCGACGCCGCCGGGCAGCCGACACCCGCCGGCGTGCCCGGCGAACTGCACCTCGGCGGCCTCCGGGTGGCGCGCGGCTACCTCCGCCGCCCCGGGCTCACCGCGGACAAGTTCGTGCCGGACCCGCACTCGACCGGCGCCCGGCTGTACCGCACCGGCGACCTCGCGCGATTCCGCCCGGACGGGACGGTGGAGTTCCTCGGCCGGCTCGACCGCCAGGTGAAGATCCGCGGTTTCCGGATCGAACTCGGCGAGATCGAAGCCGCCCTCGACGCGTATCCCGCGGTGCGCGCCGCTGCCGTGGTCGTGAAGGAGCTGCCGGAGCGGACGCTGGTCGCGTATGTCGTCGCGGCGTCCGGTGAGCCGGATTTCGCCGCACTGCGAGCGAGCCTGCGGTCGCAGCTGCCGGATTATCTGGTCCCGGCGCAGTGGGTCGCGATGGCCGCGCTGCCGCTGACGCCGAGCAAGAAGGTGGACCGGGCCGCGTTGCCGGATCCGGCGGTCGAGAACGCGGTACGCGCGGAACCGATCGCGGAACCGTCGTCGGCGGTGGAGCACGCTTTAGCTGATATCTGGCGGGAGGTGCTGCGGGTGGAGGAAATCAGCGTGCACGACGATTTCTTTCGTATCGGCGGGCATTCCCTGCTGGCGACCCGGGTGCTCGCGCGGATCCGGAAACAGCTCGGGGTCCGGGTCTCGCTGCGGGACCTGTTCGCTGCCCGGACGGTCGCGGAGCTGGCGACGGTCATCGAACAAGCCTGAGACCAGTCACTTCCGGTATTCCGTTGCTCCAAAACCGTCACCGGTGGAAGGTGTACTCGTGGATACGGGAAAGAGACACGCGTGCGTGGCTTCGCTGGTCGCGCTGGCGAGCAGTCCGGCCTACCAGGACAGGATCGACGCCGGATGCGGCCTGGTACGCTTCGCCGAGGTCGCCGAGGCTCAACCGGTCCTGGTGAAACTCGTGCTGGACAGCAAAGACACCGGCGTCACCTACGAAACGACGGAAGCCCTGCTGCGGCGTCTCGACGCCATTGGCCTCAGCTTGGTGGCGACAGCGCTCCTGACGGCTGACTTGAACCACGCAGACTGGATCGAGCGAGCGATCACCGAGGTCTTGGGAGTCACCTCCGGCGACCGTGACGCGGCAGTCGGGATATGCGAGCCGCTCACGCGCAGCGCGAACGAGGAGGTGCGGCGCGGCGCAACGCACCTCCTCGGCGAGCTCAAGAGCATCACTCCGATGCTCACCACTGTGCGGCGCTGACGGCGCTGCCCGCTCGCTCAGCCCAGCGCGTGCTCGACGTCCACATCGGACAGACCGGCCACATACTCCGCCACCGCGCGATGCACCTCCGCCGCCAGCAGTTCCACCGTCGACGCCTCGAAAACCGTGCTCACCGGCAGCTCCACCGGGAACCGCTCCCCCAGCAGCGCCACCACCCGGGTCGCCAGCAGCGAATGCCCGCCCAGATCGGCGAAGAAATCGTCGTGGACCCCGACGCGGGGCAGGTCCAGCAATTCCCGCCACACCTCGGCGACGGCCTCCTCGACCGGCGTCCTCGGCGCGACGAACTCCCCCGTCGGCCCGGCTTCCTCCGGTTCCGGCAGCGCCGCGCGATCCACCTTGCCGTTGGGCGTGATCGGCAGTTCGTCGAGCCAGGACCACAGCGACGGCACCACGTGCGCGGGCAACCGGGCGAGCAGGAATTCCCGCAGCTCAGCCACCGCGGGCCGCTCAGCCACCACGTGCGCCGCCAGGACCCGGTCGCCGCCGTCGCGATCGTAGGGCACCACCACGGCCGACCGCACGAGCGGATGCGCCGTGAGCGCCGCTTCCACCTCGCCCGGCTCCACACGGAAACCCCGGATCTTGACCTGCTGATCAAGCCGTCCGAAGAACGCGAACGTCCCGTCCGGGCGGAGCGCGACCTCGTCGCCAGTGCGGTAAAGCCGACCGCCGCCGCCCGCCGGGTCGGGAACGAATCGCTCCGCGGTCAGCGCCGAGCGACGGAAATAGCCGCGCGCGACACCCGGACCGCCGAGCCGCAATTCGCCTCGTTCACCGGGCTCGACCGGCACGCCGTCGGCATCGGCGACGAACGCGTGCGTGTTCGCGATCGGCTTGCCGATCGGGATCGGACCGGAGGTGTCGGCGACCGTCATTCCCCGGTGTACACAAGCGAAAGTGGTGCACTCGGTCGGACCGTAGCCGTTGCTCATCTCGGCCCCGAGTTCTTCGATCACCCGCCGCGCTTGCACCGGCGGCACGACGTCGCCGCCCGCGATCACGTGCCGCACCCCGGCGAGCGCGCTGACCCGGTCGTCCACCACGTGCCCGAACAATCCGGAGCTGAGCCACACCGTTGTTACCCCGAACCTGCGCACCGCTTCCTCGATCGTCGCCGCGGTCGGCACACCGGGCGGCAGGACCGCCAGCGCCGCACCGGTGGCGAGCGCGCCCCACAGCTCGAACGTCGAGACGTCGAAGCACAACGACGTCAGCAACAGGAACACTTCTCCCGCCCCGAAATCGGCGAATCCGGAGCCATGCACCAGCCGGACCACCCCGCGGTGCGTCACCTGCACGCCCTTCGGCAGACCGGTGGAACCGGAGGTGTACATCTGGTAGATCAGGTTGTCCGGCACCAGATTCGTGACCGGCGGGGTGTCCGGCCAGCCGCTGAGGTCGGCCTCGTCGGCGAGAACGACCGCCGGCGCGGCCTGGACGCGGTCCGCCAGCGCCGCTTCGGTGACCGCGACCGTCGCGCCGGAATCGCCGAGCATGAACGCGAGCCGTTCGGCCGGATAACCGGGATCGAGCGGGACGTAATAGCCGCCCGCCTTGAGGATTCCGAGCATCGCGACCAGCAGCGTCGTCCCGCGCTCCAGACACAGCGCGACTGGCGTCTCCGGCCCGATTCCCCGCGCCCGCAGCAGATGCGCGAATTGGTTGGCCCGGCGGTCCAGCTCGCCGTAGTCCAGCCGTTCGCCGCCGTACAAGACGGCCGCGGCTTCCGGTGCCGCGGCGGCGTAGCGGGCGAACAGCTCGTGCACGCACAAGTCGGGCAACGGCACGGCCGCGCCGCGTTCAGGCTGCATGGTCATGAAGGCGTCCTCCCGCGTCGAACGGTTCCGACTGGAGCATGACCAGGGCTTCGGGCGGGGGCCAGAGACGAACGAGCAGACATCCCCGCAATGTCAGCGGCGAGACACCGGCCTCCGGAACCCCACCCAAGCACTCCACCCGAACAACCCGGCCAGCAGCACCGCCGACGTCGCCAGGAACATCAGGTCGACCGGCAGCGCGTCCGGGTCCAGTTCGTCCGCGCGATGTGTCTTGACGATGCCCGCCCGGTCCTCGACGACGTCGACTTTCTCGCCGGCTTTCATCCGCGACTCCACCGGCAGGTCCTCGGCCAGCAGCGTGCCGTCCGGGCGGTTGACGCGCGCGGTGCAGGCGGTGCCGCCCTTGACGTGGTGGCATTCGGAGGACACCGCGATCGCGCGGTACCGATTGCCGTCCGCCGCGAGGTGGCCGACCGCGGTCACCCCGACGCAGGCCAGGTAGAACGCGGTCAGCAGGAAGCCTCCGACGAGGAACCAGCCGCGTCCGGAGAACATGAACACCGCCGACGTCGCCAGTGCGGCGAGCAGGAGCCCGAAAAGCAAGCCCGCCGCGGACGCCACTGTGCTGGTGCTGACGAAGCCGACCGCCGCCGCGCCGCCGAGCACTATCGTGACGAGCCAGCACAACCCGGCACGCAGCGCGACGGCTCGACCGCTCGCCGGAGTCGTTTTCCGGGCGGAATCCCTTGCCGCAACGGGCTTTCTCGTGGACACGCCGGGAATGATGACACGGCGGGCGCGCCGCCGGGCGCGATTGCGGATTACCGGCGCGCGTGATGACCCTCGACCGGAGTCCGGAAGAACGACCGCACCGGTACCAGCAAGCCCGCCAACGACAACACGGCAAACACGATTTGGTGCACGTGATCGGTGCCCGGCGGAAGCCGGAACACCAGATGCGCGAGCCAGAACACCGGGTAGAACCACAGCGCGAACCACGCCCACCGCTCGCCAGCGCGGAACGGGAGCACCGCGATCAGCCCGCCGAACAGCCCGAGCCCGGCGGTGGCCAGCGCGTCGGCGCGGTAGAGCAGCGAGTCCCCGGCCGGCGGCGCGATGGCGACCACGATCCCGAAACCGAGGATCCCGGCGCTGACCACCGCGAGGCAGATCCAGCCGATCCGCATCGGCGTGCCGCTGTCCATCCGGCGAATTTACTCCGCTTTCGCCGGTTCCGGGCCGCTCTGCCGCCGCCCTTCCCGACGGGCGGCAGCTCAAGCGCACCAGCGAACTCACTCCGCCTCAGGCGCGGGACAAATCAGTCAATCCCCATCAGCACGACACCGTCCGCCCGGCGAACTCAATCCAAAGGAAACTCACTCCGACGGCAGCGCGTAAGCCAGCCGATGCAGCGCCTTCTTCACCGCCGCAACCGACATTCCCCGCTCATGCCGCTGATTCTGATACAAATCAGGCGCCAGCGGAGCCAGCAGCACGTCCGGCAGCGCCTCGTCCCGCAACCCGGCCTCCCGCACCTGCGCGGCCACGAAAACCCGCCAAAACCCATACGCGCCGGTCTGATACCGCCGCGCCCCGGTCTCCGCGCCCAGCGCCAGCGGCAAATGCCGCTCCAGCAGATCGATCATCGCGTCGTAGAACGCCACCAGCCGTTCCCGCGGCGCGGCGCCCGGCCCGAGCGGCGGCGGTCCGGACAACATCGCCTCCTGCAACCGGCGTTCGTGCTCGTCCAGCAGCGCGACGGCCACCGCGGCGACGCTGTCATAGCGCCGGTACAGCGTCCCGCGGCCAACCCCCGCCGCGGTCGCCAGGTCGCCCATCGTGATGTCCGGGCCTCTCGTGGCGAACAGGTCCTCGGCCGCGGCGAGGATCCGCTGCCGGTTCGCCGCGGCGTCCGCCCGCTCCGTCACTGGCTTGCTGTTCACCCCGTCACTGTATCTGGACAGCGTGTCCGGATCGAGTACAGTCATAAGTGGACACAGTGTCCACATGACAGATGGGGGCAGACCAATGCACTCGTTCACGCTCGCCGGCCGCGCCGTGGGCCGGATCGGTTACGGGACCATGCAGCTCGCGGGACCGAAGGCCATGGGAGAACCGGCCGATCCGGAGCGCGCCAAGGCGGCCGTCCGCGCCGCCGTCGAGGCGGGCATCCGGCTGATCGACACCTCCGGCTACTACGGGCCCGAGGTCGCGAACCGCCTGCTCGCCGAGGCGCTCCGGCCCTACCCGGACGACCTGCTCATCGCCACCAAGGTCGGCGCGCGCCGCAGCCCGGACGGAGGTTTCGTCGCCGATGCCACGCCGGAGGCGGTCAAAGCAGCCGTCCGGGACAACCTCGCGCAGCTTGGCGTCGAACGGATTCCGTTGGTGCACGCCAGGTTCATGCCCGACAGCACAGTGCCGTGGGCGGACACCGTCGGAGCGCTCGCCGAACTGCGCGACGAGGGCCTGCTCGAACACGTCGGTGTCTCGAACGTCACCCTCGAGTTGCTGGGACAGGCACGTGCGGTCTCGCCGATCGCGTCCGTGGAGAACGAGTTCCACTTCGGACACTCCGGCGGCCGGGACGTCCTGGACGCCACCACCGCTGCCGGGATCCCGTATCTGGCGTTCCGTCCGCTGGGCAACGGAGCACTGGCGAAGGAGACTTCGCCGTTGGCAGCGCACGCCCGGCGGCTCGGTGTTTCGGCGGCGACGCTGGCCCTCGCCTGGCTTCTGGACCTCGCGCCCAACGTCGCCGTCATCCCGGGCACGAGCGACCCGGACCACCTCGCCGACCTCGTCGCCGCCCAGCGGCTCGCCCTGCCGTCCGACGTTCGCGCAGCGCTCGACGAGGCCTGACGATGGGCTGGATCGCCGTAGTCACGGCCGGGCTGCTCGAAATCGCCTGGGCGCACAGCATTCACCTCACTGACGGCTTCACCAAACTCGTCCCGACGCTCGTCTGCGGCGTGCTCACCGTCCTCGTGCTGTACGTGCTGAACGTCGGCATGAAGACGGTTCCGGTCGGGACGGCGTACGCGGTGTTCGTCGGGATCGGCGCGGTCGGCACCGCCATAGTCGGGATTTTCTGGCTCCGCGAACCCGTCAGCCTCCCGCGGATCCTCGCGCTCGCGCTGATTGTCGGAGGGGTAGTCCTCCTTCAACTGACCGCCCGAGCCGCGTGACGGCCCGAGCCGGTCCCGGAGCCGCGAAGCCCGGGACCGGCGGGCCCCGAAATTCCGGGGTCCGGAACCGCTTAGGCCCATCGGGCGTCACCCGTCCGCCGGGATCGTCCACAGGCTGTTGCCCACCGTCATCCTCCCGTGTCCTCAGCGGCATCGATCGTGCCCCGGCCACCGGCGCGCGAACACCACGCACGAGTGGCTTCCTAGGCCAGAAGAGGCACGCCGAACGGCTCGCGCCAGCCCGCGAGTGAATTCCCTCGAATCGTCTTGTCCAGGTAAAAGAATCCTCGCTAGCCTCGGACGCAGAGGGAGAAATGCCGACCGCGTCGCACCGCCCCGGGAGCGGGCCGGCACAGTTCACCGCGCGCCGAGGCGGAAATTGCGGTCCGAAAAGGGAGTACATGATGACGTCTGTTGCCCGTCCGGTTGCCCGCACCGCGTATCAGCAGTCGGTCGCCGACTACTGGAATGCCGAAAAGGATCCGGTGAACCTGCGCCTCGGCGACGTCGACGGGCTTTACCACCACCACTACGGAATCGGCGACTACGACCCGTCCGTCCTGAACGGAACCGGGGAGAGCCGGGACAAGGCGATCATCGCCGAAATGCACCGGCTGGAGACCGCGCAGTCGCAGTTCCTGTTGCGCCACCTCGGCGACATCGGGCCCACGGCACGATTGCTGGACGCCGGCTGCGGGCGCGGCGGCACGAGCGTGCAGGCGCACCAGCGGTTCGGCTGCCGGGTGGACGGGATCTCCATTTCCGAGCAGCAGGTCGAATTCGCCAATGAACAGGCGCGGCTGCGCGGAATCGACGGCGCGGTGCAATTCCATCTCCGGAACATGCTCGACACCGGATTCGAAAGCGGCGATTTCGCCGGAATCTGGAACAACGAAAGCACGATGTACGTCGATCTGCACGAACTCTTCGCCGAACACGCGCGGCAGCTCGCCCCCGGCGGGCGATTCGTCACCATCACCGGCTGCTACAACGACCTGACCGGCGGGCGCTCGCGCGCGGTGAGCCAGATCGACCAGCATTACATCTGCAATATCCACGCCCGCGGCGACTATTTCAAAGCCCTGACCGCCAACGGATTCGTCCCGATCAGCGTCGTCGACCTCACCGAGGCGACGATCCCGTACTGGGAGCTGCGCGAGCAGTCGTCCGTCGCGACCGGCATCGAAGGGCCGTTCCTGACCGCTTATCGCGAGGGCAGCTTCCACTACCTGCTCATCGCCGCCGACCGCGTCTGACCGGGCGGGCCGACATGTCCGGAATCGCAGCGGTCCGCCCGGACCTCGCGCTCGCGGGCCCGCTCGGGCTGGGCACCTCCGCGGCACGGATCGCGGCCCAGTTCGCGCCGCCGCGCGGGCAGGATCCGGCGTACGCGGAACGGGAATGGGGCGACGGCAGCGCTTCGCCGCTGTACTGCCCGGCCGTGCGCCGGGTGGACGACGCGCTCGCCGAGGAGGTCGACCGGCGGCTCGTCGCGTGGGCGGAGGACTGCGGGTTCGAGGGCGAGGGGCTGGACCAGATCGCGCGGGCCACGTTCGGCAGGCTGGTGATGCTCGCCCATCCCGATTCCTCCGATCCCGACCGGCTGCTGATCGCCGCGCAGCTCAACGCGGTGTGGTGGGCGGCCGACGACTACTACGCCGACGACAGTTCCCTCGGCGCGTCGCCGACCGAACTCCCGCCGAGGCTGGCGCTTGTCATGGCCGCGATGGACCCGGTCGCGCCGGCCGGCGAGTTCTCCGAGCCGCTGGAGGAGGCGCTGCGGGCCGATCCGATCCGGGTCGGGTTCCACTCCGCGGTCGATCACCTGGGCCGGCACGGTTCGCCGGTGCTGGTCCAGCGGGTGTGCTACTCGACGTTCGCGATGTTCGTCAGCTGGGACGCCTACGCCGCGTGGCGCCACACCGGCCGCTATCCCCCGGCCTGGGAGTACCTCGCGGCCCGCCAGCACGACAGCTTCTACACCTCGATGACCCTCATCGACGCCGTCGGCGGGTACGAACTGCCCGCGCCGTTCTACTACGACCCGCGCGTGCGGGAGGCGATGATGCGCGCGGGCACCGCGACGGTCCTGGTCAACGACCTCCATTCGGTGGCCAAGGACGCCGCCGACGAG
Source organism: Amycolatopsis sp. NPDC114484 (assembly GCF_055633755.1). Classification (NCBI taxonomy): domain Bacteria; kingdom Bacillati; phylum Actinomycetota; class Actinomycetes; order Pseudonocardiales; family Pseudonocardiaceae; genus Amycolatopsis; species Amycolatopsis sp. NPDC114484. The sequence goes on from NZ_JBVKDQ010000019.1 coordinate 142,424, forward strand.
AACCCGGTCTGCAACATGGTGCTGCAGATCGCCGCCGACCGGGACTGCCCGGTCTCCGAGGCGGTCGAGGCCACGGTCGCGCTGCACAACCGGATCGTGCGCGAGTTCGAGGAAGGGCACCGGGCCCTGCTCTCGATCCCGTCGCCGGAACTGCAGCGCTTCCTCGCCGGCGTCCGCGACTGGATGGGCGGCGGCTTCGAATGGCACGCCACGAACCCTCGCTACCGCTCCTGATCCCAGAACTCCTGAGCCAAGGCAACGTTTCCCAGACAAGGTGGTTTCGCTGTGACTGTCACCGATCCGGTCGACTCCGCGGACGTGGAAGACCGGGAACCCTTGAGCCTAGGCCGCGCGGCGGCGCGGCAGCTGGCCACGACCACGAAGTCCGTCCCGCAGATGCAGGGCATCAGCTCGCGGTGGCTGCTGAAGGTGCTGCCGTGGGTCGAGGTGTCCGCGGGCACGTACCGCGTCAACCGGCGGCTGTCCTACACCGTCGGCGACGGCCGGGTCACGTTCGTGACCAGCGGGTCCGAGGTCCGGGTCATCCCGCCCGAGCTAGGAGAACTCGCGCCGCTGCGCGGATTCGACGACGAGGCGGCGCTGGCCGAGCTCGCCGGGCGCTTCGAGCAGCGCGAGTACCAGCCGGGCGACGTGCTGGCCGAATTCGGCAGCCGCGCCGATCAGGTGTTCCTCGTCGCGCACGGCAAGATCACGAAGGCCGGCGTCGGCGCCTACGGCGACCAGACCGTGCTCGGCACGCTCGTGGACGGCGACTACTTCGGCGAGAACGTGCTCGTCAGCGCGGACGGGATCTGGGAGTTCACCACCAAGGCGGTCACCGCGGTGACCGTGCTGACGTTGTCGCGCCAGGAGTTCGAAGGCGTGCTGAACCGCTCTGACTCGCTGCGAGAGCACCTCGACGCCTTCGTCGCGGGCGGAGACACGGCCCGCAACGAACACGGCGAGGCTGAGATCGCCCTCGCCGCCGGGCACGACGGCGAACCGCAGCTGCCGGGCACGTTCGTCGACTACGACACGTCCCCGCGCGAGTACGAGCTGAGCGTCGCGCAGACTGTGCTGCGGGTCCACAGCCGGGTCGCCGACCTCTACAGCGAGCCGATGAACCAGACCGAGCAGCAGTTGCGGCTCACCGTCGAGGCGCTGCGGGAACGGCAAGAGCACGAACTGGTCAACAACCCCGACTTCGGCCTGCTGAACAACGCCGACTTCGACCAGCGGGTGCCCACCCGCACCGGTCCGCCGACGCCGGACGATTTCGACGAGCTGCTCTCGCTGGTGTGGAAGGACCCCGGTTTCTTCCTCGCGCACCCGAAGACGATCGCCGCGTTCGGGCGGGAATGCAGCAAGGCCGGGGTCTACCCGGGTTCGGTCGACCTCGGCGGCCATCAGGTGCCCTCGTGGCGCGGCGTGCCGATCCTGCCGTGCAACAAGATCCCGGTCACCGAGACCCGCACCAGCTCGGTCCTGCTGATGCGGACCGGCGAGCAGGCACAGGGCGTCATCGGGCTGCACCAGACCGGGCTGCCGGACGAATACCAGCCGGGCCTCAACGTGCGGTTCATGGGCATCAGCGAGCAGGCCATCCTGTCCTACCTGGTCTCGGCCTACTATTCCGCCGCCGTCCTCGTTCCGGACGCGCTCGCCGTGCTGGAAGCCGCCGAAATCGGCCGGGAGGGCTGAGCCCGGTGCCGATCACGCAGCAACAGGAGCAGCTCTCCCTCGGTGTCAAGGCGGCCCGCACCCTCGCCACGACCACCAAGTCGTTGCCGCAGATGCGCTCGATCACCACGCGGTGGCTGCTGTCGCAGCTGCCGTGGGTCGAGGTGCCCGGCGGCAGCTACCGGGTCAACCGGCGGCTCGCCTACACCGTCGGCGACGGCAAAGTGAGCTTCTTCCAGACCGGCTCGCAGGTGCAGGTCGTCCCTCTCGAGCTGACCGAGATCGAACTGCTGCGCGGTTTCGCCGACGAGGCGGCGCTCGGCGCGTTGGCGGACGCCTTCGAGCAGCGCGAGTACGAGGCGGGCAGCACGCTGGTCTCGGCCGGGGAGGAACTGGACCAGCTCGTGCTCGTCGTGCACGGCAAGGTCACCCGGCACGGAGAGGGCCAGTACGGCGCGGAAACCCACCTGGGCACCGACACCGACGGCGATCATTTCGGCGGAGAACTCCTCGCCGCCGACGACGCCACCTGGGGTTTCACCGCCCGTGCCGCGACCAGGGTGGTCGCGCTGGTGCTGCCCGCCGGCTCGTACGCCCGGCTCAACGGCAGGCTCGATTCCCTGCGCGCGCACGTGGCGCAGGCCGCCTCCCGGCCGCGAAAACCGCAGAACCGCAAGGGAGAAGCGAGCATCGACCTGTCGGCCGGTCACGACGGGGAACCGATCCTCGCCGGCACCTACGTCGACTACGAACCCTCGCCGCGCGAGTACGACCTCGCGGTGGCGCAGACGGTCCTGCGGGTGCACAACCGCGTCACCGACCTGTACAACAACCCGATGAACCAGTTCGAGCAGCAATTGCGGCTCACCGTCGAGGCGCTGCGGGAACGGCAGGAACACGAACTGGTCAACAACCCGGATTTCGGTCTGCTGCACAATGCCGACCTCAAATCCCGGATCACCACGCGCACCGGCCCGCCGACGCCGGGCGATCTGGACGAGTTGCTCTGCCGCCGGCGCAAAACGCGGCTGTTCCTCGCGCATCCGCGGGCCATCGCGGCCATCGGACGCGAATGCACGAGGGCGGGCATTTACCCGGAGCCGGTCGTGGTGGACGGGAAACGCGTCACCGCGTGGCGCGGGGTCCCGATCCTGCCGTGCGACAAAATCCCGGTCACCGAAGCGGGCACCACGTCAGTGCTCGCGATGCGCACCGGGGAGGACGACGCGGGCGTCATCGGACTGCGGCCGAAATCCCTCGCCGACGAATACCGGCCGGGATTGAACGTGCGGTTCATGCACATCGACGACCGTGCCGTGTCGTCCTATTTGGTCAGTGCCTATCACTCCGTCGCGGTTCTCGTCCCGGACGCGCTGGGGATCCTCGACGACGTCGAGGTCGCCCGCGCCTGAATCCGGGCCTGGGCCACGGCGACGCTCGCCGGAAGCGACGCGCTTCCGGCGAGCGTCGGCGGTTCAGCGGTAGATGTGCTTGTCCGGCAAGCGAACGGTCACGAACCCGTTGGCGAAGTTCGACTCCACCTGTGCGGATTCCTGCGCGTCCGGCATCGCGTTCTTGCACGTGATTCCCGGCCCGTGCCCGGACATGAGCTCCGAGCAGGGTCCCTCGTAGTGGTCGGGAAGGCCGAGGTTGTGGCCGATCTCGTGGGCGATGATCCGGGTCGGGTCGTTGCCCTCGGCGACCTGCTGGGTGTCGATGTAGATGTCGCCGGTGCCGTGCCCGTCGGTCTGGGTGTAGGAACCGCCGCCGGTGGTTTCGTGCATGACGATGGTCGCGGCGCCGCCGCTGTTCAGGTGGACGTTGTGCACCGAGCTGTTCCAGTTCGCCGCGGCCTGGGTGGCCTCGGCCTGGTAGTCGGGCAGACCGCTGGCGTCGTAGTACAGCTCGACCGCGTCCAGCGGCGCGGCGGTGGCCGTGCCGACGCCGGTCAGCGGCAGCACCAGCGCGGCGGCCGCGCCCGCGGCCAGCCGGCCAAAGCGTTGCAGGGTCATGGTTTTTCCTCTCCGCAAGGAGTTTCCGGGACGGGGTTCAGCTTCCGATCTGCTGCTGGATCCACGACATGTACTGGGCGATGCCGGTGTAGAGGGTGGTGGTGGCGCATTCGCCGCCGTTGTCGCCGGGGCCGTGGGTTTCGCCTACCAGCGTCCAGTTCCCGGTGGTGCCGACGATCGCGGGGCCGCCCGAATCGCCGTGGCACGCGGAATGCCCGTAGTCGCCGGAGATGCAGACGTCGCCCGCGCCGCCGCCGCCTTCCGCGCACGCGCCGCTGTCGAGGACCTGGAGGTCGATCTGCTGCAGGGTTTGCGCCGTCTGGCAGTTCGGCCAGCTCGTGCAGCCCCAGCCGAGCAGCCGCGCGCCAGTCCCCGGCGACGGGTTGCTCTGCGCCATCGCGACCGGCGCCGACTGGGCGGGCTGGCTCAGGTGCATCATGGTGAGGTCGGTGCCCTGGTCGGTGACCACGTTGTCGATCTGGCCGACCTCGCCCGCGTTGATGTCGATCGCGCCGATCCGCGCCGTCGAGGCCTGCCCGCAGTGGTTCGCCGTGATGATCCACTGCGGTGCGACGAGGCTGCCGCCGCAGCCGTTGTCCAGCGACACCATGAACGAATAGGTTTCGGAGGCGTCGCCGCCTCCGATGATGGCCGGCTGCGCCGCGACCGCCGGTGCGGCCACTCCGAACAGCAGGGCAGCCGCGCCCATCACCGCCAGCATTATTTTCCGCATCGCTTTCCCTTCCATAGCAACCAATCCCGCCAATCGCGGGAGAGGCAGGAGTTCGGCCGGGATACGGCCGGGGGGACCACTTTCGCGGGCGCCGGGCCCGCTACGGAAACCACAGAGTCCCAGGGCCGCCGGAGTCCGAACACCGTCGAAAGGAGGGATACGGCCGGACGCCGAACCGTGCGCGGCGGCACGAACGTCGATTACCGGGATGAACCGAACGCGGAATATGTCGTTCCGATTGGGGCGTCTTCGCTGTTCAACGAGCCGCTAATGGATCGGATGCGGGGAAGTTCGGACTTCCGTTCAGCGGACGGCGGCCACCACTGGACAGCAAAGCCGAACGGGATTCGCGACTTTCGTGGGTATAAGCGATTGCCAAGGATCCCTAAACTGCGAATTGCGCCCGCATTAGCTGACCGCGGTGCGCCATCGTCCTATTCGCAAGAAACGGAGATGTGCATGATCCCAGCACTCAGTCAAAGACACGGCGGACGCGGCGGTATCGCCTTCGCCGCGGCGGTTCTGGCCGCTGGATCAGTTTTCGCCGCCTCGGGCGTCGCGGCCGCGCAGCCCTCGACGGCACCGCTGAACGCGAGAGCCGCGACCGCCATGTCCGCCAGCATCGCGAAGTCGCTCGGCGACCGCACCGTGGGCTCGTACTACGACCAGGCCGGTTCGCGGTTGACGGTCACCGTCACCGACCAGGCCGCCGCCGACCAGGTCCGCGCGGCCGGCGCGACGCCGAAGTTCGTGAAATACCGTGCGTCCCAACTGAAAGCAGTCACCGCGGAACTGGCTCGCACGGCGAGCGTCCCCGGCACCGCGTGGCGCGTCGACCCGCGAACCGGCCAGGTGCTCGTCACCGCCGATTCGACGGTCACCGGAGCCAAGCTCGCCCAGGTGACCGGTGCCGTGCACCGCTTCGGCGACAAGGCCCGCTTCGCGCAGACGAAGGGCAAACTGCGCCCCTTGATCAGCGGCGGCGACGCCATCTGGGGCCAGGGCCTGCGCTGCTCGCTGGGCTTCAACGTGCACACCTCGAGCGGCCAGGCCGCGATCCTGACCGCCGGACACTGCGGCGTGGCCACTAACGATTGGTGGGCCGACCAGGGAAACTCGCAGCACATCGCCAGCACGTCCGGGGCGAACTTCCCCGGCACTGACTATTCGTACGCCACCTACGACTCCGGCGTAGACGCCCCGAGCGCCGTCAACACCGGCCAGCAAATCACCGCCGCAGGCGACGCGACAGTCGGCGAAACCGTCACCCGAAGCGGCTCGACCACCGGCGTCCACGACGGCCAGGTCACCGCGCTCAACGCCACGGTGAACTACCAGGAAGGCGCCGTGAACGGCCTGATCGACACCACAGTCTGCGCAGAACCAGGCGACAGCGGCGGCTCGCTCTTCGACGGAGCCACCGCACTGGGCCTCACCTCCGGCGGCAGCGGAGACTGCAACTCCGGCGGGGAGACCTTCTTCCAGCCAGTCCCCGCGGCACTGAGCGCCTACGGTTTGGTTCTGCCGTAAGCCCTCTCTCGCGCTTTGGCTTTCGGTTCCGTTGGATGTGAGGGGAACCCTGAGGGACTCTGATTCCCTCAGGGTTCCCCTCACGACCATCAACGGAAGTGAAGGGACCCCTCACGGATCCTCGGGCCGTGAGGGGTCCCTTCACGTACGCGGGTTCGCGGCGGCCGATTGGGTGGCAGGGCAGTGCACCAGTGGCATTGGGTGGGCCGGTCGGTTATTTGGTGGGGATGATCGGCGGTTGGGACGGGGCAGGCCGTGATTGGGGCGGCAGGGCCGTGATCGAGGCAGAGCAGGGCAGCGATTGAGGCGGCGCTGGTAGGAGATTAGGGCGGAGCAGAGCCGCGATGGGGGCAGCCGGTCGGCGATTGAGGCGGCATGGCGATGATTGAGGCAGGGCCGGTCTGCGATTGACGCGGAGCAGGGCCGTGATGCGGGCGGCCAGCCGGAAATTGAGACCAAGCCGGTCGGCGATTGAGCCGAGCAGTTCGATGATCGAGGCAGGACCGGTCAGCGACTGGAGCGGAGCCGTCACTGAAGAGCTCATCGAGGGAACCACCCCGCCCAGCCACCCACCCACCGACAATCCCACCCACCCAACCGCAGCAGACGCACCCAACTCACCAGGCAGCCACACCCCCCACACCCCGATACGAAGCCAAAAACACGGCGCGGAGGTGCTTGTCAAGGCATCTTTTCCGCCTTGACAAGCACCTCCGCCCCCTAACTCCCACCCACCTCCGTGTTGTCCACCCACACGAAACAACAACGTCCTCACCCAAACACCAGAACACCTACCC
>NZ_JBVKDQ010000019.1:149185-193085 GCF_055633755.1 Amycolatopsis sp. NPDC114484
ACCAAACAAACAAGAAACCAACCCCCCCAAACCCCAAAGAAGAAAAAAAAAAAACGGCGGGGGGGTGTTGGAAAGGTCGTTTTTCCCCCTGAAAAAACCCCCCCCGCGCCGTCGTCACAATCAAGCTTCGGGGTGCCCCACGCAACCCCCAAAGCAATGTCGCCGCCAGGCGACGAGCCGAAACCCGACGACTACTCAGCCGCCATCCGCTCCCGAAGACTCCGAGGCCGCATATCCGTCCACACCTCGTCCACATGCCTCATGCATTCCTCCCGGCTCCCCCGAACCCCGTCCGCCCGCCACCCGGCCGGAACCTCCTTGTCCCCCGGCCAGAGCGAATACTGCTCCTCCTCATTGACCAAAACCTGAAACTCAGCACCGTCACCCATAAAAAAACACTCCCTTCGTCCATCACCGCTCAGAAGTCTCTTCCAGCTCACGAACCCGAGTCCCCGCGGGCAACCTCCGCAAAGTCCCGCTGAACGTAGTCAAAAGAGTCACCACCCCGATAGACCCGCTGCAAGCCAACACCGCCGGCACACTCGGCAACGCCTCGACCAACCACCCGCCCAGCGCGGGCCCAGCAGCCGCCGCCAACCCGCCAGTCACCCCGAGCACTCCCCCAAGCCGCCCCCGCAACTCGTCCGGAGTGGACAGCAGCTGATAAGTAGCAATAGCAGTATTGGCAGCAGGAGGCAAAAACGCAATAGCCGCGAACAACGCCCCCATCACATACCCATTGTGGACAAACACAGCAAGCGGCGTCAACACAGTCAACGCCCAGAACACCCCGATAACCAACCCATACGCACTGAGCCACCGATGCAGATACGGCGCGGCCAACGACCCCAGAATCCCCCCGGCCCCCAGCATCGCCGCCATCACGCCGATCTCCCCGGCAGGCACGCCCCGCTCATTGGCCAGCACGATGATCACCAGATAATAAGCCGAAAAGAACAGATTCAAACTGACCACACAAAGAACCGTCGTCCGCAACGCGGGCCGGGACCACACCCACCGAAGCCCCTCGACGATCTCCCGTCCGAGATGCGGGGCCGGAGCGTCCTCCGCCCGCTCCGGCTGCCGCGGCAACCGCACGAACAACAACGACACGAACGCGAACACATGCGCGACCACGTCGAAGAGAAACGGAACAACCCGCCCCACCGCGAAGAGAAACCCGCCGAGCGCGGTCCCGGACAACTGCCCGGCGCTGGTCCTGGCGGCATTCATCGCCACCGCGGAAGGCACCTGCTCCTCCGCCACCAGCCGCGGCAAACTAGCCTCCTCGGCCGGTTCGAACAACGCCCGGCTCAGCCCCATCACAATCGCCACCACGACGAGCATCCACACATCCGCGACGCCCCAGTACAGCGCGAGCACCAGCCCGCCCGCGGCGACCGCCTGCGCGGCCTCGCACCAGAGCATGATCCGCTTGCGATGCCACCGGTCCACCAACGCCCCGGCGGGCAGCCCAGCGACGAGCTGGCTGATCGCCACGGCCCCGAGCACCAGCCCGGACTGCGCCGCCGACCCGGTGAGCGCCAGCACCAGCAACGGAAACGCGATGGTGGTCGTGCTGAACCCGGCTTCGGAGACGACCTGACCGGTCCAGAGAAGCCGATAGTCGCGATTGCCCGCGATCCCGCTCATGCCCCACCTCCGCCACATCCGGCTCCGGAGACAACTCCGCGCACCAGCCGGCCCGCACGACTGCCAGGCGTCCCGCTCATCCTTTGTCCCCCCGGCAATCCGCCGCGATAGCCCGCAACGCGTCCGCGAACCCCTCGGCCACCCCGGCCACCGTCGCTCGCGCGTGCAGATCCGGTTGGTAGAACCACGAAAACTCCAACTGCCCCTCCCGCACCCCGCCCACCACCTCGAGCGCGTGCAGCGACCGGTTCGCCGGGTCCTGGTCCCGGCCCAGCGGCGGAAGCGAACGCAGGAACAATCCGTCCCCGGCCCCGGTGTTCTCGCCCTGTCCCAGGTAGTTGAACGCCACCCGGGGGGAAGACCGGCCGAGGTCGGGGAACCGGAAGCTCCGCAGCACCCCGTGCCCGAACCCGTTCCCCGGCACCGCCCGCAGCTGCCGCCGGACCGACTTGACCAGGTTCCGCCAGCTCGCGGCCGGATCGACCGCCAAGGCGACCGGGAACAGCGTCGTGAACCAGCCGACCGTCCGCGTCAGGTCGACGTCGTCCAGGATCTCCTCCCGGCCGTGGCCCTCGAGGTCGATCGCCACCGCGGACTCGCCGGTCCAGCGGGTGAGCGTCCAGGCCAGCGCGGTCAGCAGGACGTCGTTGATCCGCGTCCGATACGCCCCGGGCGCGAGATGAAGCAGGGCGTCGGTGTCCCGTTCGCCGACTCGGACCGTGATCAGCTCCTGCGGCTCCGGAGCGGCGCCCGTCCGGTCCACCGGGATCTCGCAGCCGGGCAGGTCGCGGGCCCAGTGCGCGCGTTCGCCGTCCAGCGCGCCGGATTCGGCGAACTCGCGCAGCCGGCGCGCCCAGTCCCGGAAGGACGTCGTTTTCGGGCCCAGATCGGGCTTTTCCCCCGCTTCGATCTGCCGGTAGGCGCGTTCGAGGTCCTCCAGGAGGATGCCCCACGAGACGGCGTCGACGACCAGGTGGTGCGCGACCAGGAACAGCAGCGGGTTCTCGCCGGCCTCCGACAGGAGCGCCCGCAGATGCGGCGGCCGGGCCAGGTCGAAGCTCGCCTGCGCGTCGTCGGCCGCCCGTTCCAGGTCCACAGTGGACACGCGGCGCAGCACCGAACCGGAATCGACGGGGTCGTTGTGCTGGGCCCATCCGTCGGCGGTCCGCTCGAAGCGCAGGCGCAGGGCGTCGTGCTGGGCCACCAGCGCGTCGATCGCCTGCCGCAGGGCCTCCTCGTCCACCGGGCCGTTCAACTCGATGAGCACGGACTGGTTGAAATGCGCGGGATTCGCCGGCGAGGCGTCGAGGAACCAGCGCTGGATCGGGGTCAGCGGAACCGCCCCGACCACGGCTTCGCGGTCGTCCTCGGCCGAACCGGCCGGCTGGACCACGCTCGCCAGCTCCGCGACCGTCTGGTGGGTGAACAGGTCCTTCGAGCGCATCGCCAGCCCGGCCTGCCGGGCCCGGTGCACGACCTGGATGCTGAGCAGCGAATCGCCGCCGAGCTCGAAGAAGTTGTCCGCCGCGCCGACCCGCGGGATCCCGAGCACCTCGGCCCAGACGTTCGCCAGCAGTTCCTCCCGCTCGGTGCTCGGGGCGACGTACTCGGCGGTCTGCAGCTCCGACAGGTCCGGCGCCGGAAGCGCGGCGCGGTCGATCTTCCCGTTCGGGCTCACCGGAAGCGCGCCGAGCGGCACGAACACCGACGGGACCAGGTAGTCCGGCAGCGTCTCGCCGAGGAAAGCGCGCAGCTGGGCGGTTTCGCCGACGACGTAGGCGACCAATCGCTTGTGCCCGTCGGCTTCCCGGGCCACCACGACGGCCTCGCGCACCGCCGGGTGCCGCCGCAGCGCCGCCTCGATCTCGCCCAGTTCGACCCGGAACCCGCGGATCTTGACCTGGTCGTCCACGCGTCCGGCGAATTCCAGGTCCCCCGCCGCCGTCTGCCGCACGACGTCGCCGGTGCGGTACATCCGCGATCCCGGCGGGCCGAACGGGTTCGCCACGAACCGGTCCGCGGTCAGGCCGGGCCGGGACAGATATCCGCGGGCCAGTCCGGCGCTGCGGAGGCACAGTTCGCCCGTCGCCCCGATCGGCACCTGGCGCAGACCGGCGTCCAGCACGTACGTCTCGGTGTTCCGGATCGGCTTGCCGATCGGCGGCGGGCCGCCCGGCGTCAGCGGTTCGCTCCACGAGGCCGCGACCGTGCACTCGGTGGGCCCGTACGCGTTGATCATCCGCCGCCCCGGAGCCCAGCGGGCGACCAGCTCGGCCGGGCACACGTCGCCCGCCACGACCACCGTGCGCAACGCCGGGAGCGGCACGTCCGGCACGGTCGCCAGCGCGACGGGCGGGAACACCGCGTGCGTGACCCGGTGTTCGGTCAGCACCTCGGCCAGGGGCGCGCCGAGCAGCGGCCCTTCGGGCGGAACGACGAGCGCGGCGCCGGCGGACAGCGTCTGGCAGACTTCCACGACCGAGGCGTCGAAGCTGGGCGAGCTGAACGCCAGCACCCGGTCGCCGGCGCGGATCTGGAAATGGCCGATCGTGGCGGCGGCGAGGGTGGCCAGCCCGGCGTTCGGCACCACGACGCCCTTGGGCCGCCCGGTCGAACCGGACGTGTAGATCACGTACGCCGGCCGGTCCGGGTCGACCGGGACGCCGAGGTTCGTGTCCGCGTACTCCGCTGCGTCGAGTTCTTCGTCCACGACGAGGACCGGATCGGCGTCGCGCAGCATGAACTCGATGCGCTCGGGGGGATAGCCCGGGTCGACGGGGAGGAACGCGGCGCCGGTCTTCGAGATCGCCAGCTCGGCGACGACGAGCGCGGTCGAGCGCGGCAGCCGGACGGCGACGACCCGTTCCGGGCCGCAACCCCGTTCGGCGAGCAACCGGGCCAGCTGGTTCGCCCGCGCGTTCAGCTCGGCGAAGGTGATCTCCCCGGAGGCGGACACCAGCGCGGGCGCGTCCGGCGTCCGCGCGACCTGTGCTTCGACCAGCTGTGCCAGGGACGCCGTCGAGTCCTCCGCCGCGGTGTCGTTCCACCGCCGCAATTGGTCCACTTCGGACTGCGGCAGCAGCGGCAGGGAAGCCATCGGCTGGTCCGGCCGCGAGGCGAGAACGGTCAGCGCGGTCAGCAACCGGCCGGCGAACCGTTCGATCGTCTCGGCGTCGAACAGGCCGGTGGCGTAGTTGATCGCGGCGTGCAGCTCGCCGCCGTCCTGCTCGAACTGCACGAGCAGGTCGAACGTCGCGGTCGTCGCGGGCAGGGCGACCTCCTCGGCGACCAGCGCTCCGCCGCCGGGCCGGTCGCCGGTGTTCTGCAGCACCACCATCGCCTGGAACAGCGGCGTCCGGCTCGGATCGCGGACTGGCTGGGCGGCGTCCACCACGCGTTCGAAAGGCACGTCCTGGTGGGCGAAGGCGTCGAGCACCGTGTCGCGCACCCCGCCGAGGAACTCCCGGAACGGCCCGCTGGAGTCCACTGTGGACCGAAGGACGAGAGTGTTCACGAAGAAGCCGATCAGGCGTTCCAGTTCGGCCCGCTCGCGTCCGGCGGAGACGGTGCCGACCGCCACGTCCTCCTGCCCGCACCACCGCGCGAGCGCGACCTGGAAGGCGGCGACCAGTGTCATGAACAGGGTTCCGTGCTGCGCGCCCGCGAGTTCGCGGAGGTTCGCGGCGACCTCGGCGGGAATGTCGAAGCCGAACCAGTCCCCCTCGCTCGCGCGCACCGCGGGACGCGGCCGGTCGGTGGGCAGTTCGAGCGGCGCGAGGCCGGCGAGCCGGTCCCGCCAGTGGTCGAGCTGCTCGTCGAGGTCGGGGCTGTCGAGGAAATCCCGTTGCCAGGCGGCGAAATCCGCGTACTGCACCGGCAGCTCGGGCAGCTTCGGCTCCTCGCCGCGGACATAGGCGGAATAACAGGTGTCCAGTTCGGCGGCCAAAACTCCGGCCGACCAGCCGTCGGTCACGATGTGGTGCAGCACCAGCAGCAGGACGTGGTCGCCGGACTCCTCCCGGAACAACCGCGCGCGCAGCAACGGCCCAGTGCGCAGGTCGAACGGCCGGAGTGCTTCGCGGACCAGCACCGCCTCGTCGAAGTCCTCGACCGGGAGTTCGACCGGCGCGGGCGCGTGGACGATCTGAACGGCGTGGCCCTCGATCGCGTCGAAGGTGGTGCGGAGCGATTCGTGCCGGGCGACGACCGTGGTCAACGCCTTCCGCAGGGCATCGATATCGAGTTCGCCGCGCAAGCGCAATGCGGTGGGAGAAATGTATTCCCGGCCGCCGGGCTCGAATTCGTCCAGGAACCACAAACGTTGCTGCGCGAACGACAACGGCAGCGCGCCGTCCCGGGCGACGACCGGGATCGCTTCCGCATCAGCTTGCCGGGCAGGGAGTTCGGCGGCGAATTGGCTCAGCGTCGGTGCGGAGAACAACATCCGCGGCGACACTTCCACGCCGAACTCGGCCCGTACCCGCGAGGTGATCCGCATGCTGAGGATCGAATCGCCGCCGAGTTCGAAGAAACTGTCGCCGGAGCCCACCCGGTCGATTCCGAGGACGTCGGCCCAGATCGCGGCGAGCCGCTGTTCGGCGGCGGTCCGCGGCGCGACGTACTCGGCGGCCCCGGCGCGCCCGGGGGCGGGCAGCGCGCGGCGGTCGAGCTTGCCGTTCCGGTTGAGCGGGAGCACGTCCAGCGACACGAACGCCGACGGGACCAGGTGCTCCGGCAGCCGCTCGCGCGTCCACTCGCGCAACCCGTCCGCTTCGCCGACGACGTACGCGACGAGGCGGCCTTCGCGGGCGATGACGGTGACGTCGGCGATCGCCGGATGCCGACGCAGGACCGTCTCGATCTCGCCCGGTTCGACCCGGAACCCGCGGATCTTGACCTGGTCGTCGACGCGGCCGAGGTAGTCGAGCGAGCCGTCGGAGGTCCAGCGGACCTGGTCGCCGGTGCGGTACATCCGCTCCCCCGGCGGGCCGAACGGATCCGCGACGAACCGGTCCGCGGTCAGTCCCGGCCGCCCGAGGTAGCCGCGCGCGAGCTGCGGTCCGGCGAGAAACAGTTCGCCGGGCAGGCCGGGCGGCACGGGTTCGCCGGTGTCGCCGAGGACGTAGGCGCGGAAGTTCGTCAGCGGACGGCCGATCAGCGGCTGGTCCCCGGTGACCGGGGCGTGGATCGAGTCGACGGTCGCTTCGGTCGGGCCGTAGTAGTTGTGGCCGGTGACGTCCGCGGCGGCCAGCTGCCGCCACAGCGTTTCGGTGGCCGCCTCGCCGCCGGTGATCACCGTGCGCGGCCGGACCTCGCCGGTCGCCAGTCCGGCGTCCAGCAGCTGCTGGAGGTAGGCCGGGGTGAGGTCGAGGAGGTTGAGCCCGTGCGCGCGGACGGCGCGGACCAGTGCGCGCGGGTCGAGCCGGGTGTCGTCGTCCAGCACGTGCAGCTCGTGGCCGTCGATCATGGCCAGCAACGGTTCCCAGGACGCGTCGAAGGCCAGCGACGCGGTGAGCGCCGTCCGTTCCCGTCCGCGGTCGAGGAAGATCGCGCGGTGCGCGACCAGCAGGTTCACCAGCGCGCGGTGCTCCACGACCACGCCCTTCGGCGTGCCCGTCGAACCCGAGGTGTAGATGACGTACGCGGCGGTGTCCGCGTCCGGCCGCTTCGAGAGCGGCGCTGGCGGCGCGTAACTCTCGTCCGGCCTGCCCAGCACGACCACCGGGCGCGCGTCGTTCAGCAGGAAGCGGACGCGTTTCTCCGGCAGATCCGCGTCGATCGGCAAATACACCGCGCCAGTCTTGAAAATCGCCAGCGCGGCGATGACGGCTTCGGCCGACCGCGGCAGCATGACGGCCACCACCCGCTCCGGCCCGGCGCCCCGCTCGATCAGTTCCTCCGCCAGCTGCGTGGCGCGGGCGTCGACCTCCGCGAAGTCCAGGACGGTGTCGTGGAAGATCAGCGCGGTCTCGTGCGGCATTCGCGCGACGGTCGCGTCGAACACGTCCAGGACGGTCTCCGCCGGGAGGTCTGCTGTGTCGCCGTGTCCCAGCGCCAGCACGTGGTTTCGCTCGTCGGCGGTGAGCGGCGAGAGCGAGCCGACGCGACGCTCGGGGTCGGCGGCGATGGCCCGCACCAGCTGGGCGAGGTGCCCGGCCAGCCGCTGCGCGGTGGCTTCGTCGAACAGCTTCGGGTCGTAGGACAGTTCGAGCCCGAGCCGGTCGTGGAGGTAGGCGGTGAGGTTCAGCGGGTAGCTCGTGGTGTCCAGCGATTCGACGTCCAGCACGCGGACGCCGTCCTGCCCGCTGTCTTCGATCGGGTAGTTCTCGAAGACCACCACGCTGTCGAACAACGCCGCGCCCGCCGGCACCCCGGTGAAGGTCTGCAGCTGCGACAACGCCAGGAAGTCGTACCGGCGCGCGTCCGCCTGCTCGGCCTGGATCGCGCGCAGCCATTCGGCGGCTGACTGTCCATTCCGGACTTCGACGCGCGTCGGGACGGTGTTGATGAACATCCCGATCATCGCTTCGACGCCGGGCAGTTCGGGCGGCCGTCCGGAAACCGTGGTGCCGAACAAGACGTCCGGCTCGCCGCTGTAGCGCGCGAGCAGCAGCGCCCACGCTCCCTGCACGACCGAGTTGACCGTCAGCGCGGCGGTTTTCGCCATCTCGCGCAGCTCCGCCGACTCCTCCTCGGACAGCTCGACCAGCAGCGTCGCCCCGGATTCCGCGCGGTGCGCCTCGCGGGGACGGCGGTCGTACGGCAGCGGCGTCGGCGCGGCGAAGCCGTCGAGCACCTCGCGCCAATGCTCCTCCGCCGCGACCCGGTCCTGCGCGGCCAGCCACGCGAGGTAGTCGCGGAACGGCCGGCGCGGTGTCAGTTTCGCTGGCGTGCCTTCGACAATCGCCGTGTGCTGCTCGCAGACCTCGCCGAACACCTTGGCGGCGCTCCAGCCGTCGAGCAGGACGTGGTGCGAGGTCCAGAGCAGCTGCACCTCGTCGTCGGTCAGCCGGGCGATCTCCAGGCGCATCAACGGCGGGGCCGTCAGATCCATGCCCGCGGCCAGGTCGGCTTCGAGCAGTTTCGCCAGCTCGGCCTGCTGCGCTTCCGGAGCGAGGCCGCGCCAGTCGTGCTGCCCGACCGGCACCCGGACCCCGCGATGGACGCGCTGCACCGGCTCGTCGACGCCGTCCCACACCGTGCTGCTGCGCAGGATCGGCGTCCGGTCCACCGTCCGCTGCCATGCCTCGGCCAGCGCCCGCGGGTCCCGGACCCCGGCCAGCCGCAGCCGGAACTGGTCGAAGTACGCGCTCGATCCGCTGTCGACCAGGCTGTGGAACACCATGCCCGCCTGCAGCGCGGTCAGCGGGTAGATGTCCTCGACCTCGCGGCCGTCCCCGGCGAGGCGGTCCACCGTCGCCTGGTCGAGCCGGGCGAGCGGGAAGTCCGACGGCGTGCGGCCGCTGGCGGAGGCGCAGTGCGCGATGATCTCCCGCAATGCCTCCACGGTCGCCCCGGCCAGCCGGCGGACGGTCGACTCCTCGTGCACCTCGGCGGAGTACTCCCAGGTCAGGTGCAGTTCGCCGGATTCGACCACGCCGACGACGTCCAGCAGGTACGGGCGGACGCTGTCCGGCGCGGAATCGTGGCCGAGGCTTTCCCCTCGGCCCCGGTAAAACCCGTCCTCGGCGGTTCCGACGTCCCAGCGGCCGTGGTAGTTGAACGAGATCTGCGGTGTCGGGTCGTTCCGCAGCGGGGAGTCGCTCAGGTAGCGCAGCGCTTCGTAGCCGACCCCCTTGTTCGGGATGGCGCGCAGTTGTTCCTTGACCGACTTGAGGATCTCGTCCCAGCCGTCGCCGGGAACGGTCAGCGCGACCGGGTACTGCGCGGTGAACCAGCCGATCGTCCGGGACAGCTCGAGCGGTGCGGCGACCTCCTCGCGGCCGTGGCCTTCCATCTCGAGCACGACCCGCGACCGGCCCGTCCAGCGCGCCAGCACGCGGGCGAGGGCGCTCAGCAGGACGTCGTTGACCTCGGTCCGGTACGCGCCGGGCACGTCCTGCAGGAGCGCGGAAGTCTCGGTCCGGCCAAGGGAAACCGACACCGAGCGCGCCGACTCCGCCGTGTTGCGCCCCGCGCGGTCGACCGGGAGCCCGGTCTCGACGCCGCGCAGCACGCTCCCCCAGTACTCCGCCTCGCCGTCCAGCCCGCCGGTGCGGACGTGGTCGGCGAGCGTCCGGGCCCAGTGGGCGAACGAACTGCCCGCCGGTTCCAGCGGTTCGCCTTGGTAGGCGCGTTCCAGATCGCCCAGCAGGACGCGCCAGGAGACGCCGTCCATGACAAGGTGGTGCGCGGTGAGGAACAGCTGCGGCGAACGGTCCCGGAAGGTGAACAGGACCGCGCGCCACACCGGGCCGTCGACGATGTCCAAAGAGGTCTGTGCGCGCACCGCCTCGGCGTGCGTCGCCGCTGCCACGTCGTCCACTTCGGACAGATCGGCGTGCCGCAGGATGTCCGCCGGTTCGGTGGCAACCGGTTCCTGCTGCCAGCTTCCGTCCGCTTGGGAGAACCGCATCCGCAAGGCGGCATGACGAGCAGTGACCTCGGCGATCGCGGCGGTCAGCCGCGAAACGTCCACAGCGGACAGTACAAGGTGGACGGACATGGTCAGCCGCCACGGCTCGGCCAGGTGCTCGAACAGCCACGACTGGATCGGCCCGAGCGGCGCGGGTCCGCTCTGCTCCGGCGCCTGCGCGACCGGTCCGCCAGTGGTGACGACCCGGCCCAGCTCCGCGATGGTCTGGTGCTGGAAAAGATCTTTGGACGTCACCGTCAGCCCGGCCTGGCGGGCGCGGGAGACGACCTGGATGCTGAGGATCGAGTCGCCGCCGAGGCCGAAGAAGTTGTCCTCGACGCCGACCTGGTCGACACCGAGCACCGTCGACCAGACCTCGGCGAGGACGGTCTCGATCTCGGTACGCGGTGCCACGTAACGGTTTTCGACGCGTGCGCCGGGTGCGGGCAGTGCTCGGTGGTCGAGCTTCCCGTTCGCGTTGAGCGGCAGTTCGTCCAGTGCGACGAACACCGCCGGGATCATGTGCGCGGGCAGCGAGCGAGCGAGGAACTCCCGCAGCGCCGTGGTCCCGGGCACCGTCCCGGTCAGGTACGCGACCAGCCGCCGGGCGTCGCCGGTGCCGTGCGCGACGGCCACCGCCCCGGTCACGTCCGGATGCGCGGACAGCGCCGCCTCGACCTCGCCCAGTTCGATGCGGAAACCGCGGATCTTGACCTGATGGTCGGCCCGGCCGCGGTAGGCCAGTTCGCCGTCCGCGGTCCAGCACAACAGGTCTCCGGTGCGGTACATCCGGGTGCCCGGCGCGCCGAACGGGTCCGCGACGAACCGGGACGCGGTCAGGCCCGGCCGCTTCAAGTAGCCGCGCGCCAGGCCCGCGCCCGCGACGTACAGCTCTCCGGTGACGCCGGGCGGCACCGGTTCGAGGCAGGCGTCCAGGACGTAAGCGCGCAGGTCCGGGATCGGTACGCCGACGGTCGCGCGCTCGTCCAGCACGCGGTACGTCACGTGCACGGTGGTCTCGGTGATGCCGTACATGTTGACCAGCTGCGGTCCGTCCGGATGCCGCCGTCGCCATTCCTCCAGGCGCACCGAATCCAGGGCCTCGCCGCCGAAAATCACGTACCGCAGGCTCAACGGCGCCGACGGCAGCGCGCCGAGCCGGTAGAACGCCGACGGCGTCTGGTTGAGCACGGTCACCCGCTGTTCGGCCAGCAGGGCCAGGAACTCCTCCGGCGAACGGACCGTCTCGGACGGGACCACCACGAGGCGGCCGCCGTGCAGCAACGCGCCCCACAGCTCCCACACCGAGAAGTCGAACGCGTAGGAGTGGAAGAGCGTCCAGACGTCCTGGTCGCCGAAGCCGAACCAATGCTCGGTCGAGGAGAACAGCCGGGTCACGTTCGCGTGCGGGACGAGGACGCCCTTGGGCACGCCGGTGGAGCCGGAGGTGTAGATGACGTACGCGGTGTTCTCCGGACGCACTTGCGCCCCGGGGTCGGTCTCCGGCCAGTCGTCCGCCGCGACCGTGTCCACGACGCACACCGGCTGCGCGTCGGCCAGCATCGCCTCGATCCGCGCGGCCGGATAGTCCGGGTCGATCGGCAGGTATCCCGCGCCGGACTTCAGCACGGCGAGGATCCCGACGACCAGGTCCGCCGAACGCGGCAGCCGCAGCGCGACCAGCCGCTCCGGCCCGGCGCCGTCGGCGATCAGCCGGTGCGCCAGGCGGTTCGCCCGCCGGTCCAGCTCGCGATAGGTCAGTTCGGTACCTTCGCAGGTCACCGCGACGGCGTGCGGGGTGCGGGCGGCTTGCGCGGCGAACAGCCGGTGCAGCGTCGGTTCCGGGGCCGCGACGGCGGTGGGGTTCCAGTTCCGCAGGACGCGGTCGCGCTCGTCGGCGGTGATCCACGGCAACCGGCCGAGCGCCTGCTCCGGGGTCGCCGCGATCCCGGCCAGCAGGAGCCGCAGCCAGCTGCTCAGCCGTTCGATCGTGGCCGCGTCGAACAGGTCGGTGTTGTAGTTGACGACCGCGTCGAGCCGCCCGGCGGTCTGCTGGAAGTGGAGCGCCAGGTCGAATCCGGCGGTCACGATCGGCGGCGCGACCTCCTCGACGGCGAGCCCGGGCAACGCGGGCCGGGCGTCCGGGGTGTTGTGCAGCACGACCATGACCTGGCACAGCGGGGTGCGGCTGGGGTCGCGTTCGGGCTGGACGTCGTCCACTACGCGGTCGAACGGGACGTCCTGGTGCGCGAAAGCGTCCAGCACGGTATCGCGGACTTCGCCGAGGAAGGCGTCGAAGCCGCGGGTCAGGTCCACAGTGGACCGAAGGACGAGGGTGTTGGCGAAGAAGCCGATCAGGCCTTCCAGCTCGGTGCGTTCCCGGCCGGACACGACGGTGCCGACCGCGACGTCGTCCTGCCCGGACCACCTCGCGAACAGCACCTGGCAGGCGGCGAGCAGGGTCATGAAGAGCGTGCTGCCCTGCTGCCGGGACAGCTCGGCGAGCCGCGCGGTGGTGCCGACCGGGACGCTGAACTCGTGCAGCGCGCCGTTCTTCGTGCGAACGGCCGGGCGCGGGCGGTCAGTCGGCAGTTCCAGCGGTTCGAGTCCGGCGAGACGGTGCCGCCAGTAGCTGAGCTGGCTGTCGAAGTCGGTGCGGTTTCGTTGCCAGACGGCGTAATCGGCGTAGTGCACGGGCAGCGGCGGCAATCCCGGTTCCTCGCCGCGGAGGAACGCGGCGTACAAGGTCGCGAGTTCGCTCAGGAGGACGCCCGAGGACCAACCGTCGGTGACGATGTGGTGCAGCACCAGCGTGAGCACGTGGTCGCCGGGGCCGAGCCGGGTGAGCGCGGCGCGCAGCAACGGGCCGGTGTGCAAGTCGACCGGTCCGGTCGCGGCGGCCAGCGCGGTTTCCAGGTCGCCGTCGGCCGCGTGCAGATCGACGGCGTGCGGCGGGTGGACGATCTGCACGCCGCGGCCGTCGACCGTCGCGAAGGTCGTGCGCAGGGATTCGTGCCGGGCCACCAGTGCGGTGAGCGCCTGGTTCAGTGCGTGCCCGTCCAGCTCGCCGCGCAACCGCAGTGCGGTCGGCGACACGTACTCGGTGCTGCCGGGGTCGAATTCGTCAAGGAACCAGAGTCGTTGCTGGGCAAAGGAAAGCGGGGCTTCGAACGGACCGTCGCCGCGAGGCAGGAGCGGGATCGCCTCCTGCGGCGCGGACGCGGCGGGCAGCTGTGCGGCCAGCAGCGCCGGGGTCGGCGCGGTGAAAACCAGCCGGGCGGGGACGTCGGCGCCCAGTTCGGCACGCAGCCGCGCGACCACCCGGATGCCGAGCAGTGAATCGCCGCCTAGAGCGAAGAAATCGTCGTCGACACCGACGCGTTCCAGGCCGAGCACCTCGGCCCAGACGTCGGTCACCAGCTGCTCGCGCTCGTCTCGCGGGGCGGTGTACCGCGCGGACGCGGAAATCTCCGGTTCCGGGAGCGCCCGGCGGTCCAGTTTGCCGTGCCGGGTCAGCGGAAGCCGGTCGAGGCGAACGAACACCGACGGAACCAAGTGCGCGGGCAGAACCGTGGCCAGTCCGCTCCGCAAGTCGGCGGGGTCGCCGACGATATACGCGACGAGCCGGCCGTCCCGCGCGTCCACGGCGGCGTCGACCACGCCCGGCTGAGCGCGCAGTGCGGTCTCGACCTCGCCGGGCTCGATCCGGAAGCCGCGGACCTTGACCTGGTCGTCGGTCCGGCCGAGGTGTTCCAGCTGGCCGTCGGCGGTCCAGCGCGCGCGGTCGCCGGTCCGGTAAAGGCGAGTTCCGGGCGCGCCGAAGGGATTCGCCACGAACCGGTCGGCGGTCAGGCCCGGCCGGCCGAGGTAGCCGCGCGCGAGCTGCGCTCCGGCGAGGCAGAGTTCGCCCGGGACGCCGGCCGGGACGAGCCGGAGTGCTTCGTCGAGGACGTACGCGCCGACGTTCCCCAGCGGACGGCCGATCGACAGCCTCTCGCCGGTCACCGGCGCCCACGTCGCGTCCACAGTGGACTCGGTCGGGCCGTAGTAGTTTCCGGCGGCTACCCCGGATCCGGCCAGTTCTTGCCACAGACCTTCGCCGATGGCCTCGCCGCCGACCATCAGGAACCGCGGCCGCTGCTCGCCCTCAAGCAGTCCGGCGGGCAGCAATTGCCGCAGGTAGGACGGGGTCACGTCGAGGAAGCCGATGCGCTGCTCACGGACGTAGCGGGTCAATGCCGCCGGGTCGAGCCGGGTTTCGTCGCTGATCAGGTGCAGTTCGTGCCCGTCCGCGAGCAGCAGCGGCCCTTCCCACGACGTGTCGAACGACAGCGACGCCGTGAGCGCCACCCTCAACCGCTCGCGACCGAACGCCGCGCGGTGGTTGACCAGGAGGTTCGTCAAGGCCGCGTGTTCCACCACGACGCCCTTGGGCGTGCCGGTCGAACCGGAGGTGTGGATGATGTAGGCGGCATCCGACGGCTGCGGCGCGGCCGGGCGCGGACCGTCGGTAAAACCGCCGACGCGGTCCAGCACCACCACCGGTTCGGTGTCGGCCAGCAGCATCTCGATCCGCTCGGCAGGCAGGCCGGGATCGATCGACTGGTGGACCGCCCCGGCCTTGAGAACGGCGAACAGCGCGATGATCGCGTCGGCCGAGCGCGGGAGCAGCACGGCCACCACCCGGTCCGGCCCCGCGCCCCGGCCGGCGAGATCCGCGGCGAGCACGTCGGTGCGGGCGGCGAGTTCGGCGAAACTCAGCCGGACGTCGCCGCAGACCAGCGCGGTCGCCGTCGGCTGGGTCCGGGCCTGGCGGTCGAGGAGGTCGACGATGGTGGCGTCCGTGACGTCGGCAATGTCGAGCACCGGGCCGCGCCAGCCGAGCAGCTGGGCCTCCTCGGTCTCGGTGGTCAGCGGCAGATCGGCGATCCGGCGGTCCGGATCGGAGCCGATCCCGGCCAGCAGCCGCAGCAGGTGGGCGATCAGCCGGTCGATCGTCCCGACCTCGAACAGTTCGGTGCTGTACTCCACGAGCCCGGCCAAGCGGCCGTCGGATTCCTCGAACTCGACAGTGAGGTCGAAGTTGGCCGAATCCCGTGCCACTCCGGCCGGTTCCGCGGCCAGCCCCGGGAACGCGGGCCCGGTCCCGGCGGCGTGGTGGAGCAGCACCATGACGTCGAACAACGGGTTGCGGCCCGGGTCCCGGCCCGCGCGCACGGCGTCGACCACTTCCTCGAACGGCACGTCATCGTGGGCGAAAGCGTCGAGGACGGTCTGCCGCGCGACCGCCAGGTGGTCGGCGAACGACGCGGACCGGTCCACCTCCGAGCGCAGGACGACGGTGTTGACGAAGAACCCGACCACCCGCTCCAGCTCCGGCCGGTCCCGGCCGGAGACGACGGTGCCGAGCGCGATGTCCTCCTGCCCGGTGTAGCGCGCGAACAGCGCCTGGCAGGCCGCGAGCAGCACGGTGAACAACGTGGTTTCCGAGGCCCGCGCCAGTTCCGCTAGCCGGTCGGCCACGTCCGCCGGGACGGCGAACTCGCGCACCGCACCGGCCGTGCTTCGGGCGGCCGGGCGCACACGGTCGGTCGGCAGGTCGAGCGGCGCCACCCCGGTCAGCTGCCGGGTCCAATGTTCCAGACCTGCCGCGCGGGTCGAACGATTGTGCTGCCACACCGCGAAATCCGCGTACTGCAACGGCTGCGGCGGCAGGTCCGCGCGCTCGCCGTCGCGATAGAGGAGGCCGAGCTCTTCGGTCAGCACGCCCATCGACGCGCCGTCGGTGGCGATGTGGTGCACGCACACCAGCAGCACGTGCTCGGCCAGGCCGAGCCGAACGAGTACCGCGCGCAACAGCGGACCGTGCGAGAGATCGAACGGCCGCGAGTACTCCGCCCGCAAAACCGCGTCGAGATCCTCCGGCGCGGCATCGGCCACCGGAAGCGCCACCTCGTACGGCGGCTGGACGAGCTGCCGAGGTTCGCCGTCGACCTCGTGGAAGGTCGTGCGCAGCGGTTCGTGCCGGGCGACCAGCAGCCGCAGCGCGGTCGCCAGCGCCTCGACGTCCAGCTCGCCAGTCAGGCGCAGGGCGAACGCGCTGTTGTATTCGGGATCGTCCGGGCGGAGCCGGCTGAAAAACCACAGCCTGCGTTGCGCGGACGACAGCGGCACGGGGCCGGAACGGTCGGCGGCCGCCGGGATCTCCGGCGCGCGGCCGGCCGTCCCGGCCATCCGGCGGCGCAGCGCTTCCCGCAGGTGAGCGGGCAGCGCGGCGATGCGGTCCTCACGGGACGACGTCATGGGGAGTCCTTCACGATTCCAGTTCTGCGGCAAGGCGTTCCAGTTCGCTGAGCACGAGGTCTTCGACGGTTTCGGCCAGCGCCGCGACAGTGCGCGCGGCCAGCACGTCGGCCGGGGTCAGCCGGATGTCGAAGAGCGCGCTCGCTTTGGCGGAGATGTGCAGGCTGCGCAGCGAATCGCCGCCGAGGGCGAAGAAGCTGTCCTGCGTGCCGACCCGGTCCGCGCCGAGCACCTCGGCCCAGATCCCGGCGAGCGCTCGCTCGGTCTCCGTCCGCGGCTCGACGTTCCCGGTCTCCGTCGCCCGCGGGGCGGGCAGCGCACGTCGGTCGAGCTTTCCGTTGGCGCTCACCGGAAGCCGGTCGAGCGCGACGAAGACCGACGGCACCAGGTAGTCCGGCAGGGACTGGACCAGGAACTCCCTGAGCACGTTTTCTGCGGTGTTCCCGGTCGCCGCGACGACATAGGCGACCAGTTGTTTCGCACCCGGCTGGTCCTCGCGGACCAGCACCGCGGCCTGCGCGACGTCCGGATGCTTCGCCAGCACGGCCTCGACCTCGCCCGGTTCGACCCGGAACCCGCGCAGTTTGACCTGGTCGTCGCGGCGGCCGAGGAATTCCAGCGTCCCGTCGGGGCGCCAGCGGACGAGGTCGCCGGTGCGGTACATCCGCTCCCCCGGCGGGCCGTCCGGATCGGCGACGAACCGGTCCGCGGTCAGCCCGGGCCGGTCCCGGTAGCCCCGGGCCAGGCCCGCGCCGGCCAGGCACAGCTCGCCGGGCACGCCCGGCGGCACCGGGCGCAGGTCCGCGTCGAGCACCCGGGCGCGGACGCCGTCCAGCGGGCGGCCGATCGGGATCCGGTCCGGCGGCGGCGCGTCCATCGGATGGGCGGTGGCGAACACCGTCGTCTCGGTCGGGCCGTAGCCGTCGACGATCCGCAGCCCGGGACACGCCGCCAGCACCCGCCGCACCGCCTCCGCCGGGACGACGTCGCCGCCGGTCCAGACCTCGCGCAGGCCGGTGAAGCACTCCGGCGTCTCCTGGGCCAGGATCCGGAACAGCCCGGCGGTGACCCACACCGCGGTCAGGCCGTGCTCGCGGACGAGGCCGCGCAGCAGCGGGGCGTCGAGGCCCGGGTCCGGGCTGGTGACGACCCAGCCGCCGGTGAGCAGCGGCACCCACAGCTCGTAGGTCGCGGCGTCGAACGCCAGCGGCGAGTGCAGCAGGACCCGTTCGTGCGCCCCGCCGCGGAACCGGCGGTCGGCGGCCAGCGCCGCGACGTCGCGGTGGCGCACCACCACGCCTTTCGGCACCCCGGAGGAGCCGGACGTGTACATCACGCAGGCCGCCTGGTCCGGGTCGACGGCAATATCCGGATCGCTGTCCGGCTCGTCGTCCACAGAGGACAGCAGGACGGTCTGGGCGAGCGGATGTTCTTCCGCCGCGACGATGAACCGGACTCCGTCGAGCAGCACCCGCTGCCGTTCGAGCGGGGCGCGCGCGTCGAGCGGCAGGTACGCGCCGCCCGCCTTGGCCACCGCCAGCTCGGCGACCACCGCGGCCGCGTGGTCCACCGCGAGCCCGACCGGTTCCTCCGGCCGCAGCCCGAGCCCGGCCAGCCGGTTCGCGAGCCGGTTGGCCCGCCGGTTCAGCTCGGCGTAGGTGACCGGCTCGCCGCCGAGGACGGCCGCGAGGGCGTTCGGCCGGACGCGGACCTGTTCGGCGAACAGTTCGGGCAGCGACCGCGGTTCCGGTTCGCCGCAGCCGCCGGCCCGTTCGGCGAGGAGCTGGGTCTCCGCCGCGGTGATGACCGGGACCGCACCGAGCGCGCGGTCTCCGTCCGAGGTCAGGGCGCTGAGGATTTCCAGCAGCCGGGCGGCCAGGTCCGTCACCGTCTCGGGGTCGAACAGCGCCGGGTCGTAGCCGACGTCCACCGACAGCTCCGCACCGGGCGAGGCGACCACGGTGACCGGGAAGTTCGTGGTCTCCCGGGCGGACAGGTCGCGCACGTTCAGGCCGTGCCCGGCCGCGGCACCGGTGATCGGGTAGTTCTCGAACACCACCAGGCTGTCGCACAGGTTCACCCCGCCCGGCAGGCCCGCCCAGCCCTGGACCCGCGCGAGCGGGACGTGCCCGTGCCCGCGCGCTTCGGCCTGCGCCGCTTGCAGCCCGGCGAGCCAGTCCGCGACGGGAGCGCCCCGGTCCACAGCGACCCGGACCGGCAGGGTGTTGATGAAGATGCCGGGAATGTCGTCCACTCCGGGAACTTCGGCCGGACGACCGGAAGCGGTGGCACCGAACACCACGTCGTTCTGTCCACTGTAGACCGACAGCAGCAGCGCCCACGCTCCTTGCAGGACAACGTTGTGCGTGAGGCCGTGGCGTTTGACGAACGCGTCCAGCCGGGCGGTGGCGGGCCGGTCCAGGCGGACGGGCAGCCACTCGGCCGAGCACGGGGCGTGACCGGACGGCGGGGTCCGATCGGTCGGCAGCTGCGTCGGGCCTTCGATCCCGGCGAGTGCGGTGCGCCAGAACTGTTCGGCCGCGGCCTGGTCGTGCCCGCCCAGCCAGGCGAGGTAGTCGCGGAACGGCGGCCGGGAGGGCAGCGGCTGGCCGGCGTAGGCGGTGCAGACGTCCGAGAGGATCTGGAAGACGCTCCAGCCGTCGAGCAGGACGTGGTGGAACGTCCACAGCACCAAGACTTCCGTATCCGAAAGCCGAGCCAGCGCGACGCGGGCCAGCGGGGCGACGGCCAGGTCTAGGCCTTGCGCGCGGTCTTCGGCGAGCAGCCGCGCCAGCTCTGCTTCGTGCCCGTCCAGGCCGGTCCAGTCGAGGTGCCGGACCGGCAGTTCGGCTTCGCGGTGCACGACCTGGACCGGCTCGTCCACGCCGGTCCAGACGAAGGACGTGCGCAGAACCGGTGTGCGGTCGACGATCTGCTGCCACGCCCGGCCGAGCCGCTGCGGATCGGTGACTCCTTCGAGCACGAAGGTCGCCTGCTCGAAGTACATGCCCTGCGCGGTCTGCGAGAGGCCGTGGAAGACCATCCCGCCCTGCATCGGCGTCAGCGGGTAGATGTCCTCGACGGCCCGGCCCTCGACCAGCCGGTCCACTCCTGCCTGGTCGAGCGCGGCCAGCGGGAAGTCGGACGGGGTGCGGCCGCCGGTGCCCGGTTCGGCGCAGTGCGCGATGATTTCCCGCAGCGCCGTCAGCATCTGCTCGGCCAGGGCTTCGACGGTGTCGCCGGCGGTGGCGTGCGACCAGGTCAGTTCCAGAACGCCTGCTTCGACGCGGCCGACGACGTCGAGCACGTGGGTCCGGAGTGCGGCCGGATCGACGTCGGCGTCCAGGCTGCCGACGCGGAACAGTCCGCCTTCTGCCGTGCCGAACTGGCCGAGGTAGTTGAAACTCACCGGCGGGTCGATCTCCGGCGCGGTGCCGGTCAGGTAACGCAGTGCGCCGTAACCGATGCCCCGGCGCGGGATCGCGCGCAGCTGTTCCTTGACGGCCTTGAGCGCGGAACCCCAGTCGTCCGGGACGTCCAGCGCGACCGGGAACATGGTGGTGAACCAGCCGACTGTCCGGGACAGATCGATCCCGTCGAACAGGTCTTCGCGACCGTGGCCTTCGAGGTCGATCACCGGGACTTCGCCGGCCCAATTCCGCAAAACGCGGCCCAGCGCGGTCAGCAGCACGTCGTTGACCTGCGTCCGGTAGACCTCGGGGACGTCCTGCAGCAGCGCGCGGGTTTCCTCGGCGGTGAGGCGGACGGTGACCTCGTGGGTGTCGGCGATGCGGCCCGGGTCGCCCGCGGCCACCGGCGGGAGGGACTGCCAGTGCGCGAGTTCGTCGTCGAAGCCGCCTGCCTCGGCGTGTTCGGCGAGCCTTCGGGACCAGGCGAGGAACGACGTCGTCTTCGGTTCGAGGTCTTCGCCTCGGTACGCGGTTTCCAAGTCCTCCAAGAGAATCCGCCACGAAACGCCGTCGATGACCAGATGGTGCGCGGCCAGCAGCAGCCGCCGTCCGTCGAGCACCGCGTTCAGCAGCGGGCCGCGTTCGACGTCGAAAACGGGCTCGCCGACGAGCAGTTCGACCGGGCCGGGCGGGTCGCTGTGCTGAGCTTGATCGAACCGCAGCCGCAGCGCGTCGTGGTGTGCCCAGACCGTCTCCAAGGCCCGGCGCAACGCCGGTGCGTCGATGTCCTCGGCGAATTCCAGTACCACCCGCTGGTCGAACCGCTGTGGCTGGGTCTCGAAGTACCACCGCTGGATCGGGGTGAGCGGCGCTTCGCCGACGACCGGGCCCTGCTCGGCTTTCGGCCCGTGGTCGCCGCCGGCGTGCGCGGCCAGGGCGGCCAGCGTCGGATGCCGGAACACCTCGTGCGGCAGGAGGATCAGCCCGGCGCGGCGAGCCCGGGAGACGACCTGGATGCTGAGGATCGAGTCGCCGCCGAGTTCGAAGAAGTTCGTCTCGGCCCCGACGTCCTCGACGCCGAGCACCTCGGACCAGATCCCGGCCAGGACCCGTTCGGCTTCCGTCGCCGGGGCGGTGCGGTCGCCGGTCGCGGCGAAGTCCGGGGCGGGCAGGGCGGCGCGGTCGAGCTTTCCGTTGACATTCAACGGCAATCGGTCGAGCCCGACGAACGCGGCCGGGACCATGTAGTCCGGCAAGGTCCGGCCGAGGAAGGCGGGCAGCTCGTCCGCTTCACCGGTGTAATAAGCGACGAGCCGCTTGACGCCGTGGTCCTCGCGCGCCAGCACAGCGGCCTGGGCGATGCCGGGGTGCGCGGCCAGCGCTGCTTCGACTTCGCCGGGTTCGATCCGGAAGCCGCGGATCTTGACCTGCTCGTCCACGCGTCCGGCGAAGTCCAGCTCGCCCCGCGCACTCCAGCGGACCAGGTCGCCGGTGCGGTACATCCGCTCCCCCGGCGGCCCGAACGGATCGGGCAGGAACCGCTCGGCGGTCAGTCCGGGGGCGTCGTGGTACCCGCGCGCCAGGCCCGCGCCGGCGAGGTGCAGTTCGCCCAGCGCGCCCGGCGGCACCGGCCGCAGGTCCGGGCCGAGGACGTAGGCCCGTGTGTTGTCCAGCGGCTTCCCGATCGGCACGACGTCGGGCACCGGGCCGAGAACCGGGTGCGACAGCGCGAAGGTCGTCGTTTCGGTCGGGCCGTAGACGTCCACGACGGTCGTGTCCGGGCAGGCTTCCCGCACCCGCCGCACGGCTGCCGACGGGACGGCGTCGCCGCCGGTCCAGACCTCCTGCAGCCCGCGGAAGATCTCCGGCGCTTCGCGCGCCGCGAGCCGGAACAGGCCGGTGGTGAGGAACGCGGCGCCGACGCGGTGTTCGGCGAACAGGCGGTCCATCGTTTCGAGGTCGAGGTCCCCGGGCGGGGCGACGACGACCGTGCCGCCGTTGAGCAGCGGCACCCACAGCTCGTACGTCGAGGCGTCGAAGGCTTGCGACGCGTGCAGCAATACCCGGTGGTGCTTGGTGAAACGCCGGTCGGCCGCCAGCGCCACGATGTCGCGGCGGCTGGGTGCGACACCCTTTGGCTTGCCGGTCGAACCCGAGGTGTACATGACGTACGCCAGGTTTCCCGGATCCGCCTTGGGGAGCGGCACATCGGCCGTTTGGTCGCCGGGCACGACTGTGAGTCCACTGTGGACATTCTCGGCGGTGCCGCCCCAGGTTTCGTCGGTGACCAGGATGTTTACGCCGGACAGGAGGGTTTTGAGCCGGGGTTCGGGGGCACGGGTGTCCAGCGGCAGGTACGCCGCACCGGCCTTGATGATCGCCAATTCGGCGACGACCAGCCCCGGCGAGCGGTCCATCAGCACGCCGACGAGCGTTTCCGGCCGGGCGCCGCGCGAGACCAGGTACCGGGCGAGCCGGTCGGACTGCTGGTCCAGCTCCGCGTAGGTCAGGCGGATCCCGTCGCCCGCCACCGCGACCGCTTCCGGCGCTTGCCGGACCCGCGCGGCGAACAGCTCGGTCAGGTCGTCCTCCGGAAGCGGCTGGGCGGTGTCGTTCCAGTCGACGAGCACCGTGCGCCGTTCGGCCTCGGTGAGCAGTTCGATGTCTTCCAACGATCCCGGGCCCGCGCTGAAAGCGTCGAGGACAGCGGTGAGCTGCCGGGTGATCCGCTCGGCGGTCCCGGCGTCGAACAGGTCCGGGTCGTAGCCGACGTCGAGGGTCAGCTGCTCCCCTGGCGAGGCGACGACGCTGATCGGGTAGTTCGTCGTCTCGGCTGCATCGACGTCGCGCAGCCGCAACCCGCGCGTCGCCGCCTTGTCGATCGGGTAGTTCTCGAACACCACGATGCTGTCGAAAAGGCTTCCGCCGCAACCGCTCCATGCCTGCAGTTTGGTCAGCGGCAGATGGCCGTACCGACGCGATTCGACCTGAGCGGACTGCAGCTGAGCCAGCCACTCGGTCACGTCGGTCCCGGTCACGGTGACCCGTACCGGCAGGGTGTTGATGAAGATGCCGGTGATGTCGTCCGCGCCGGGGAGGTCGACCGGACGGCCGGAAACCGTGGTGCCGAAGCAGACGTCGCGCTCGCCGCTGAGCCGCGCCAGCACCAGCGCCCACGCGCCCTGCAAGACGGTGTTCAGGGTGAGACCGGCTCGGCGAGCGAAGTCCTTTAACCGTCCGGAGTTTTCGACCGGCACCCGCAGCCATTCCGACGACCGGCTCGTGTGCGCCTGCGCGGGGGCCCGGTCATACGGCAGCCGGGCGGGCGCGACGAGACTGCCGAGTTCGCGCCGCCAATGTTCCTCGGCCGCCGCGTCGTCCTGCCGGTCCAGCCAGGCGACGTAGTCGCGGAACGGCGGTCGCTCGGGAAGCTCGGCGCGGGAGTAGGCGGCGAAGACGTCGGACAGCACGCCGAAGACGCTCCAGCCGTCGAGCAGGACGTGATGGAACGTCCACAGCACCCGGACCTCGGTGTCGGACAGCCGCGCGAAAGCCAGTCGCAGCAACGGCATTTCGGTGAAATCGAGCCCTTGGGCCCGGTCAGCGGCGAGCAGGTCCCGCCACGCCTGGTCGCGTTCGTCCGGGGTCCGGTCGCGCCAGTCGAGCCGGGCGATCGGAACCGGGACCTGCCGCTGCACGACCTGAACCGGCTCGGGCACGCCCTCCCAGGCGATCCGCGTGCGCAGCACCGGCGTCCGGTCGACCACCTGCTGCCACGCCTGTTCCAGCGCGGCTAGATCGCCGACGCCGTCGAGCACGAACCCGACCTGCTGGAAGTAGACCCGCTCGCCGGGCTGGGACAGCGCGTGGAACACCATCCCGGACTGCATCGGCGTCAGCGGGCAGACGTCTTCGACCTCCCGGCCGTCGCCGACCAATTCGTCCACTTCTGCCTGGGCGAGTGCGGCCAGCGGGAAGTCCGACGGCGTCCGGCCGCCCGCTCCCGGCTCCGCGCAATGCCGGATGATCTCGCGCAGGGCCGTCGTCATCGCGGCGGCGAGTGTGTCCATAGTGGACCGTTCGTGCACGCCTTCGGCGTAGTACCAGGTCAATTCCAGCTCGCCGGCCTCGACGCGGCCGACGACGTCGAGCAGATGCGCGCGAGCCGAACGGGGGCTCTCGTCGGATTCCAGACGGCCGGAGCCGAACTGGCCGAGGTAGTTGAAACTCACCTGCGGGTCGAGCTCCGGCGCGGTGCCGGTCAAGTACCGCAGCGCGCCGTAACCGATCCCCCGGCGCGGCACCGAGCGCAGCTGCTCCTTGACGGATTTGAGCGCCGCACCCCAGTCGTCCGGGACGTCCAGCGCCACCGGGAAGACCGTGGTGAACCAGCCGACTGTCCGGGAAAGGTCGACGTCGCCGAACAGCTCCTCGCGGCCGTGGCCCTCCAGATCGACCACGGGCGTCCCGCCGGTCCAGTCCCGCAGGACGCGGCCGAGCGCGGTCAGCAGCACGTCGTTGGCCTGCGTGCGATAGACCTTCGGGACGTCGCGCAGCAACGCCCCGGTCTCCGCCGCGGACAGCCGGACGGTCACCGAACGCATCGAGGCGACAGTCGCGCCGCCTCGGCCGTCGACCGGCACCGTGGTCGTGCCGGAGATGCCTCGCCAGTAGCCGAGTTCGTCGTCGAACCCGCCTTCGGCGGCGTGCTCTTCGAGCCGGATCGCCCAGTCGCGGAAGGACGTCGTCCGGGGGCCGAGGTCGATCGGTTCGCCCTGCAACGCCTGGTTGTACGCGCGCTCGAAGTCCTCCATGAGCACGCGCCACGAGACCCCGTCGACCACGAGATGGTGCACCGAAAGCCGGTTCTGGTCGAAGGTGACCAACGGTGTCTCAGCGCCGACCGGGCCGTTTTCCTGGAGCCAGTGGGTTTCGCCGCGGGCGAAGCGCATCCGGAGCGCGTCGTGGTGCGTCAGCAGCGCCTCGACGGCCGCGCGCGCCGCGTCCGGGTCGACGGCGTCCAGGCGGACGAACTGGTGGAAATGGTCCGGCTCGGCGGTTTGCGTCGCGAAGAACCAGCGCTGGATCGGGGTGAGCGGCACTGGCCCGTGGACCGGGCCGCGCTCGACGGCCGTCGTCGCGGTGCGGGCCGCCGCGGCGAGCGCGGCCGGGGTGCGGTGCGCGAACAGGTCGCCGGGCTGCAGTTCCAGGCCCGCTCGGCGAGCACGGGAGACCACCTGCATGCTGAGGATCGAATCGCCGCCCAGCTCGAAGAAGTCGTCCGTCGCGCCGACGCGTTCGACGCTGAGCACGTCAGCCCAGATGTCGGCGATCGTGCGCTCGCGTTCGGTCCGCGGCGCGACGTGGTCCCGTGCGCCGAACTCGGGCGTCGGCAGCGCCTGCCGGTCGAGCTTCCCGTTGACGTTCACCGGGAACCGCTCCAGCCGGACGAACGCGGCGGGCACCATGTAGTCCGGCAGCGTCCGGCCGAGGAATTCCGCCAGACCGGCGGTCTCGCCGACGACATAGGCGACCAGCCGCTTCACCCCGCCGTCGGAACGCGCCAGCACGGCCGCCTGCTCGACGCCGGGATGCTCGCCGAGCGCCGCCTCGATCTCGCTCGGCTCGACCCGGAACCCGCGGATCTTGACCTGTTCGTCGGCCCGGCCGACGAATTCGAGCGCGCCCTCGTCGTTCCACCGCACCAGGTCGCCGGTGCGGTACATCCGCTCCCCCGGCGGGCCGAACGGATCCGCGACGAACCGTTCGGCGGTCAGCCCGGACCGGCCGAGGTAGCCGCGCGCCAGTCCCGCGCCGGCGATGTGCAGTTCGCCGGGCGCGCCGGGCGGGGCGAGCCGGAGGTCGTCGTCGAGGACGTACACGCGGGTGTGGTCGAGCGGCCCGCCGATCGGGACGACGTCCGGCACCTCGCCGGGCAGCGGGTGCACGGTCGCGAAGGTGGTGGTCTCGGTGGGGCCGTAGACGTCGGCGACCAGTGTGTCCGGGCAGGCTGCCTGGACCCGGCGCAGCGCGGCCGCGGGCACGGCGTCGCCGCCGGTCCAGACTTCCCGCACTCCCGCGAAGACCTCCGGCGATTCCTGCGCGACCAGGCGGAACAGGCCGGTGGTGAGGAACGCGCCGGTCACGCCGTGCGTGGTGAGCGAGCGGCCGAGCGTCTCGACGTCCACGTCTCCCGGCGGGGCCAGCACGACCGTGCCGCCGTTGAGCAGCGGCACCCACAGCTCGTAGGTCGCGGCGTCGAAGGCCTGTTGCGAGTGCAGCAGAATCCGGTCGTGCCGGGCGAACCGCTGGTCGCCGGTCAGGGCCACGACGTCGCGATGCCGCGCCGACACGCCTTTCGGACGGCCGGTCGAACCGGAGGTGTAGATGACGTACGCGAGCTGTTCGGGATCGACGCGGACGGCTGGCGACGTCTCCGGCGCGTTGCTCTCGCCGGTGACGATGGTGCCGGGGTGGACTTCCTCGGCGGTCGCCGACCAGGCCGCGTCGGCTACCAACACGGTCACTTCGGCCTCGTTGAGGAGCAGTCGCAACCGCTCGGCCGGAGCACGCAGGTCCAGCGGCAGGTAAGCGCCGCCGGCCTTGATGATCGCGAGTTCCGCGACGACGAGTTCCGGCGAGCGGTCCATCAGGACGGCGACCCGGTCCTCCGCCCGCACGCCTGCCCCGATCAACCGATGGGCCAGCCGGTTCGCACGGACGTCGAGTTCGCGGTAGGTGATCTGCTCGTCGTCGGTCACCAGCGCGACGGCGTCCGGGGTACGGCGGGCCTGGGCCTCGAACAGTTCCGGCACCGCCGCGTCCGGGACCGGGCGGGCGGTTCCGTTCCGCTCGGCGAGGAGGTGCTCGATCTCGGCGCCGGACAGCATCGGCACTCGGGACACCGGCTCGTGCGGTGCCGCGATCATGCCCCGGACCAGCGCTTCGAGGTGCGCCGCGAGCCTCGCCGCCGCGGAGTCGCCGATCCTCGCGGGATCGTGCGTGAGGATCAGCGACAGCCGGCGTCCGGGATAGGCGACGACGCCCAGCGGGTAGCTGGTCCGCTCGGCCGCACGGACGTCGCGCAGCTCGGACACCTCGTCGATCGGATAGTTCTCGAAGACGACGATGCTCTCGAACAGGCTTCCGCCGCCGCTCCACGCCTGCAGCTTGGTCAGGCCGACGTGCCCGAACCGGCGGGATTCCGCTTGTGCCGCTTGAAGATCGCGCAACCAGTCCGCTACTGCGCGAGTGCCGTCGAGCCGGACCCGCACCGGCAGGGTGTTGATGAAAATGCCGGGAATGTCGTCCGCGCCGGGCAATTCCGCCGGACGGCCGGACACCGTGGCGCCGAAGCACACCTCGGTTTCGCCGCTGTAGCGCGCCAGCAACGCGGCCCAGGCGCCCTGGACGACGGTGTTGACCGTCAACCGGTGCCGCCGCGCGAAGGCGTACACCGCGGCGGACGTCTCGTCGTCCAGCTCCACCGGAATCCGGCCGGTGGAACTCGACGTGTGCGTGCGGACGGCGGGACGCTCGAGGGGCAACGGAGTCGGCGCCGCCCCGGCGAGTTCGGCCCGCCAGTATTCCTCGGCGCGCTCGTCGTCTTGGCCGGCGAGCCAGGCCGCGTAGTCGCGGAACGGCTGCCGGACGGGCGGTTCTTCGCCGCGCAGCAGGGCGACGACGTCGGAGAGGATGCCGAAGACGCTCCAGCCGTCGAGCAGGACGTGGTGGAAGGTCCAGAGCACGCGCACCTTCGTGGCGGATTCCCGCGCGACGGCCAGCCGCGCCAGCGGAGCCTTGGCGAGGTCGAATCCTTCGGCCAGGTCTTGCTCCAGCAACAGCCGCGAAGCTTTCTCGACGTCCACAGTGGACCAGTCCAGATAGGACACCGGAAGCTCGACCGCGCGCTGCACCACCTGCAGCGGCTGGGGAACGCCGTCCCACACGATCCGGCTGCGCAGGATCGGGGTCCGCTCGACAATCCGCTGCCACGCCTCGCCGAGCCGCTGCGGATCGGGCACCTCGTCCACAGTGAACGAAACCTGTTCGAAGTAGACGCGGTCGCCGGGCTGGGCGAGGTCGTGGAACACCATCCCGGCCTGCATCGGCGTCAGCGGGTAGATGTCCTCGACGTCCCGGCCGTCGCCGACTAGGTCGTCCACCCCCGCTTGGTCGAGCCCGGCCAGCGGGAAGTCCGACGGTGTCCGGCCGCCCGCTCCCGGCTCCGCGCAATGCCGGACGATCTCGCGCAAAGCTCCGGCCATCGCCGCGGCCAGCCAGTCCACAGTGGACTTCTCGTGGACGCCCTCGGCGTAGTGCCAGGCCAGTTCCAGCTCCCCGCCCTCGACCCGGCCGACCACCTCCAGCAGATGCGGACGGACGGTGTCCGGCGCGACGTCCAGCGCGAGTTCGCGGCGCAGGGCCGGGAAAAGGTCGCCGGGCAGGTCGAACTGGCCGAGATAGTTGAAGCTCACCTGCGGTTCGATCACCGGCGCCGAGCCGGCCAGATACCGCAGCGCGCCGTAGCCGATCCCCCTTCGCGGGACCGCGCGCAATTGCTCCTTGACCGCCTTCAGCGCCGCGCCCCAGCCGTCCGGGACGTCCAGCGCCACCGGGAACATGCTGGTGAACCAGCCGACCGTCCGCGACAGGTCGACGCCGTCGAACAGCTCCTCGCGGCCGTGCCCTTCGAGGTCGAGGACCGGCCGGTTCCCGGTCCAGTCCCCCAGCACCCGGCCCAGCGCGGCCAGCAGCACGTCGTTGACCTGCGTCCGGTACGCCTGCGGCACCCGGCGCAGCAATGCGTGCGTCTCGTCCGCGGTGAGCCGGGCCGTGACGACGCGGGCCCGGCCGAACGTGTTCTCCGCCGTGCCGTCGACCGGAAGCGGTGTGGGCGTGGGCAGTTCCCACCAGTGCGCGAGTTCGTCGTCGAAGCCGCCCGCTTCCGCGTGCTCGGCGAGCCGGTGTGCCCATTCGCGGAAGGAGGTCGTCCGCGGGCCGAGATCGATCGGTTCGCCGCGCACGGCCTGCTGATAGGCGCGGTCGAGGTCTTCGAGCAGCAACCGCCAGGACACGCCGTCGGCCACGAGGTGATGCGCGGCCAGGTGCAGCGTGCGAGGTTCGCCGGACAGGGACCACCGCAGCAGCGTGTGCCCATCGCCGACGGCGGTGTTGTGCTGGTGCCAAGCGTCGCGGTCGTGGTTGAACCGCATCCGCAGCGCGTCGTGCTGCTCGGACAACGCGGCCAGCGCGGAGATCAGCGCGGCCAAGTCGACGTCGGCAGGGAGCTCGACGGCGATCGTCTGGTCGAAGCGGTCCGTGTCCAGCCCGAAGAACCAGTGCTGGATCGGGGTCAGGACGACATCGCCGCTTTCCGGGCCGCGCGCCGGGATCGCGGCGGCCTCGCCGACCGTCGGGGCGAGCGCGGCGATCGTCTGGTGGCGGAACAGATCGGCGGTGGTCACGCTGAATCCCGCTTGCCGGGCGCGGGCGCTCACCTGGATGCTCAGGATCGAATCGCCGCCGAGGGCGAAGAAGTTGTCGTCCACGCCGACGCGGTCGAGGCCGAGCACGTCGGCCCAGATCCCGGCGAGCACCGCCTCCCGCTCGGTGCGCGGTGCGACGGTCCGCTCGCTGGAGGTCTGCGGCTCCGGCAGGGCGCGGCGGTCGACCTTGCCGTTGGCGGTGAGCGGCAGCTCGGCCAGCGGGACGAGCACAGACGGCACCATGTAGTCCGGCAGCGTGCGGCCGACGGCCCGGCGGAGCGCTTCGGCGTCCACCGTCGCCGGGACCACGTAACCGACCAGCTGCTTCCGTCCGCCGGTGGACCGGATCGTCACGAACGCCTGCGCCACCTCTTCCTCGGCGGCCAGCGCGCGTTCGATCTCGGCCGGTTCGACCCGGAAGCCGCGGATCTTGACCTGGTCGTCCACGCGGCCGAGGAATTCGAGCGTCCCGTCGGTGCGCCACCGGCCCAGGTCGCCGGTCCGGTACATCCTGGCTCCGGGGTCGCCGGAGGGGTCGGCGACGAAGCGGTCCGCGGTCATTCCCGGCTGGTCGAAGTAACCGCGGGCCAGCCCGGCCCCGGCGATGCAGATCTCGCCGGCCGCGCCGCGCGGCAGCAGGCGGAGCCGATCGTCGACGAGGTGGATCCGGACGTCCCGCAGCGGCGTGCCGATCGGGATGCCGTCGGGAACCTCGGTCGTGATCCGGAAGGACGTGGCGAAAGTGGTGGTTTCGGTCGGGCCGTAACCGTCCACGACGGCGATGCCGGGGCAGCTGTCGAGGACCCTTCGCGCGGCGGGCGGCGGCACGACGTCGCCGCCGGTCCAGACCTCGCGCAGTCCGGCGAAGCATTCGGGCGTCTCCTCGGCGAAGAGCCGGAAGAGGCCCGCGGTCAGCCAGAGTGCGGTGAGCCGGTGTTGGGTGACCAGCTGCTGGATCACGTCGGCGTCCAGGTCCCCGGGCGGCGCGACGACCACGGTGCCGCCGTTGAGCAGCGGGACCCACAGCTCGTAGGTGGAGGCGTCGAAGGCCAGCGGGGAATGCAGCAGGACCCGCTCGTGGCCGGTGAAGCACGGGTCGGTCGCGAGGGCCGTGACGTCCGCGTGCCGCACGGCCACGCCCTTCGGGACGCCGGTGGAGCCCGACGTGTACTCGACGTAGGCCAGGTTCTGGGGGCTCAGCGCGGTTTCCGGCGCGGTGGGCGGCTCGTCGACGTCCGCCACGACCACCGACGTTCCCTTGTGGACAGTGACCGCTGTGTCGTGCCAGGTCTGGTCGGTGAGTACCAGCGACACTCCGTCGAGGACGCGGCGCAGGCGGTCGGCCGGGGCGCGCAGGTCCAGGGGCAGGTAGGCTCCACCGGCCTTGAGGATCGCCAGCACGGCCACGACGAGGTCGGCCGAACGGTCCAGCAACACGCCCACCCGTTCCTCTGGCCTTAGGCCGCGCCGGATCAGGTGCCGCGCGAGACGGTTCGCCCGGGACTGCAGCTCCGCGTAGCTCAGGCTCAAGTCGCCGCACACCAGCGCGGTGGCGTCCGGACTTTGCTCGGCGCATCGGTCGAACAGTGCCGGAACCGTCTCGGCTGGCGTGCCTTCGGGCGGGCCGGGAAGCAGGAACCGGCGGTCCTCGGCGGTGAGCAGCGGGAGGTCGCCCACCGGCCGCGCCGGGTCGGCGGCGATCCCGGCGAGCAGCACTTCCAGGCTCTGCGCGAGACGTTCGATGGTGGCGGCGTCGAAGAGCGCGGTGGCGTACTCGACGGTGACGCGCAGGCCGTCCGGTTCCGGCCAGAACTCCACTACGAGGTCGAAGCGTGCCGAAGGCCGGGGCAGCGCGTATTCGCTGACCCGCAGCCCGGCGACCGTGCGCTCCGACACCAGCGGGCGCTGCAGGACGACGACAGCCTGCACCAGCGGCGTCCGCGACGGGTCGCGTTCGGGCTGGACTTCTTCTACGACGCGGTCGAACGGGACGTCACCGTGGGCGAACGCGGCCAGCACGGTTTCGCGGAACTCCGACAGGAAACGGTCGAACGGCTGCGCACCGTCCACTGAGGACCGCAGCACGAGCGTGTTGACGAAGAATCCGGTCAGCGGCTCCAGTTCGGCCCGGTCGCGGCCGGACACCGCCGTGCCGACTGCGACGTCGCGCTGGCCGCTGTAAGCGGACAGGACGGCCTGGACAGCCGCGGTCAGGGTCATGAACAGCGTCGCGCCCTGCGCCCGGCCCGCTTCCGCGACCCGGCGGACCAGGTCGGAGGGCAGGTCGTGCCGGTGCACCGCGCCTTCGGTGGTGCGCTGCGGAGGCCGGGGACGGTCGGTCGGCAGCGCGAGCGGTTCGAGGCCGTCGAGCGTCTCGCGCCAGTAGCCGAGCTGGTCGAGACGTTCGGACGCCAAGCGCCACCGGGTGTAGTCCTGGTAGCCGAGCGGCAGCGGGGGAAGGGCCTTGCCGCCGTACAGGTCGAGGAGTTCTTCGGTGAGCACGGCGATCGACCGGCCGTCGGTGACGATGTGGTGCTGGCACAGGAGAAGCAAGTGCTCGTCCGCGGCGAGCGGGAACAGCACGGCCCGGGTCAACGGTCCCGTCCGCAGGTCGAACGGTTCGCTCAGGGCGGCCTTCAGCGTCTCGTCGTCCGGGGCGGACTCCGCTGTGCGCAACGGGATTTCCCCGGTCGGCGCGATCCGCTGCATCCCTTGCCCGGCAACGGAATCGAAGGTCGTGCGCAGCGATTCGTGCCGGGCGCACAGGGAGGCCAACGCGATGCGCAAAGCGGTCAGGTCGAGCGGGCCGGACAGCTGGATCCCAACGCCGGTGTTGTACTCGGTGCTGCCGCCGGTCATTTCGTCGAGGAACCACAATCGCCGCTGTGCCGGGGACAGCGGAAGCAGCCCCGTCGGCGGCGCGACCGGGATCGCCTGCTCGGCGCGCGGCCCGTTTTCCAGGGCCTGCGCGAGTTTTTCCACGCTGGACGCGTCGAACAGCGCTCGCGCCGAGAGATCCGCGCCGAACGTGCGGCGCAACCTGGACAACGCCTGCACGGCCAGGATCGAGTCGCCGCCCAGGGCGAAGAAATCGTCCTCGACGCCGATGCGGTCCAAGCCCAGCACTTCGGTGAGGATCTCGGCGACCGCGCGTTCGGTGTCCGTTCTCGGCTCGATGCCTTCCGGTTCGATCGACGGCGCGGGCAGCGCTTTCCGGTCGACCTTTCCGTTGGCGCTCAGGGGAAGCTCGTACAGCACGACAATCGCCGAGGGCACCTGATAGCTCGGCAATGCCGCCGCGACAACGGCTTTCAGGTCTTTCCGCGGTGCTCCCGGCGTTAATACGACGTAGGCCACCAGCCGCTTCGTCCCCGGCCCGTCCTCCCGCGCGACGACCACGGCCTCCGCGACCGTGCCGTCCGCGGCGAGCACGGTTTCGATTTCGCCGAGTTCCACCCGGAAACCGCGGATCTTGACCTGATCGTCGGTGCGGCCGAGGAATTCCAGCTCGCC
This sequence comes from Amycolatopsis sp. NPDC114484, assembly GCF_055633755.1. NCBI lineage: Bacteria > Bacillati > Actinomycetota > Actinomycetes > Pseudonocardiales > Pseudonocardiaceae > Amycolatopsis > Amycolatopsis sp. NPDC114484. The sequence continues at coordinate 182,128 of NZ_JBVKDQ010000019.1, forward strand.
CTGCTCGTTCCAGCGGACCACGTCGCCGGTGCGGTACATCCGCTCGCCGGGCACGCCGGGATCGGCGACGAACTTCTCCGCCGTCGCCCCGGGACGCGCCCAGTACCCGCGCGCGAGCCCGGCGCCCGCCAGGTGCAGCTCGCCGGGCTCCCCGGACGGGACCGGATTCAACGCGTCGTCCAGCACATACGCGCGGACGCCGTCCAGCGGGCGGCCGATCGGCATGGCCGTCACGTCCGCCGACTGGACCGCGTGCGCCGTCGCGAAGGTGGTGGTCTCGGTCGGGCCGTACCCGTCGACCACGGTGACGCCGGGACAGGCGCGCAGCACCCGCCGCACCGCACCGGCCGGGACGACGTCGCCGCCGGTCCAGACCTCTCGCACGCCCTGGAAACAGTCCGGGGCTTCCTGCGCGACGACCCGGAACAGGCCCGCTGTCAGCCAGACCGCACCGATGTCGTACCGGGAAACGACCTCGCGGAGGCTCTCGACGTCGAGGTCCCCGGGCGGCGCGACCACCACGGTGCCGCCGGTCAGCAACGGCACCCACATCTCATAGGTGGAGGCGTCGAAAGCGGCCGGAGAGTGCAACAGCACCCGCCGATGCGCGTCCCCGGCGAATCTCCGGTCGGCCGCGAGCGCCGCGACGTCGCGATGCCGGACCGCGACCCCCTTGGGCTTTCCGGTCGAGCCGGACGTGTGCACCAGATACGCCAGGTTGTCCGGACGCACTGCCGCCGAAGGGAAGTCCGCTTCCGGCAACGGCCGCCCGAGCACCGCGATCTGTCCACTGTGGATTTCCGCGGCGCGGACCGGGTCGTCGGTCAGCAGCACCGTCACCCCGGACTCGACCAGCAGCGTCCGCAACCGGGTGTCCGGCGCGCGCCGGTCGAGCGGCACGTACGCGCCGCCGGCGGCGACCACGGCCAGCTCCGCGACGACCAGCCCGGCCGACCGCTCCGCCAGCACCCCGACCCGATCCTCCGCGCGCAGCCCCAGCCGCATCAGGTACGCGGCCAGCCTGCCTGCCTCGCCCGCCAGTTCGGCGTAGGTCAGCCGGGCCGACGCGCCGTCCACGGCGATCGCGTCCGGCGCCGACCGCACCTGTGCGGCGAACAGCTCCGGCAGGCTGGCGGCTGCGTCCGGTTCGGCCGGAATGTCTTGGGCGGTCATCGTCTTTCGCTACCTTCCGGGCACACCAAGGGATCCCGCCTGGCGCGGGTGGGGACGAGGGGTTCGAAGGCGCTCAGCACCGCCGCGCGAGCCGGCCGCCGATCTCGACGGCGGCCGCCGCGCCGGGTTCGCCGCGGAACCGGCCGCAGGGGGTGGCCCGGGCGGTCGCCGGATCGCGGACGGTGAACGTGCCGTCGGCGTACCGGGTCAGTTCGGGGAAAACGTCGCCGTCCACGTCGAGGCACGCGCCGCCGCGGGTGTCCGGCCGGATCGTGTATCCGATCGCTCCGTTGCGATAGCTGCCGAAATCGTCTTCTGGAAACGGAATCGGGAAGGAATCCGCGGCCTGGGCGCGCTGGGGCGGGAGACCGAATTCCGGCAGTTCGCCGGCCAGGTCGTGCCAGAGGTCGGTGCCGCCGGCGCCGTTGGCGGTCAGCGCGAGCACGCAGGCGCCGGCCTGGTCGATCCGCAGGTGGCACGAGGTGCCGTCGGCCGTTCCGTCGTGTCCGAGCCAGCGGAACTCCTCGTCGCCGAAGCAGGCCAGCCCCAGCCCCCAGCCGTCCGCGAGGCCGAACGGTTCCGCGGCCGGCACCGGCCGATGCAGGTCAGTGGCGGTCACGACGTCGAGCAGCCCCGGTTTGCCCAGGTGCACCCGCCCGAGCGCGACGAGGTCGCGGGCGCTGAGCGCGAGCGCGCCCGCCGGGTCCAGCATCGGCGGCAGCACCTGCGCGAGCGGACGCCCGCCGTCGCGGGCGTGCCCGGTCGCGATGCCCGGGCTGTCCACGTAGACCGGCTCGATCTCCAAGGGCCGCAACAGGATCGACTCGACCGCCTCGCGCCAGCCCATCCCGGTGACCTCTTCGATCAGCTGGCCGACCAGCGCGTAGCCGAGGTTGGAATAGGAGAAGGCGGTCCCCGGCTCGCAGACGAACTCCGCGGACCGCACCTCTTTCCGGGCCGAGCCGGCGGCGTCGGCGGGGTCCGAGGGCAGCCCGCTGGTGTGACTCAGCAGCCTGCGCAGGGTCAGCGCTCCGGGAATCCCGGGGTCGCCCAGCACCTCGCCGACCGGCTGGTCCAGCTCGAGGTCGCCGTCGGAGACGAGCATCATCGCCAGCGTGGCGGTCGCCACCTTGGTGATCGAGCCGATCGGCACCCGCGAGCCCTCCCGCATCGGCACTCCGCGGCTCTCGACACCGGTCTGGACCATTGCGGTCTCGCCGGCGGACCAGACGGCGACCTGCGCTCCCGGCACCCGATGCCGCGCCGCCAGCCGCGCGAGCACCGCGGCCAGCCGGTCCGCACTGCCGGCGCCAGGCACCGGGCGCGGTCTCGGGACTTCGAAACTTTCTTTCCGGGAGTGCATGACCAGGCCTTTCGAATACTCGTAGGAGCCGCTCGAGGAATTGCCCCCCGCTCGCGCGGCACTAGCCCCAGCACAACGCGGACGCCATCAAGCCCATACCCGCGCTGGAATCCATACCCTGCCTAGCGCCGTCGCGCTCCAGCAACCGCCAAACGAAGGACTCCCGCATACGCCGCTTCACACCCAGCGTCACACATTGCCGAGACCATTCTAAAATATGAACAACGGACTCACACCTCGGGGCAACACACAGATAAGCGGATGATCCACCTTCGCATTCGGACGATCTTCACCCCGCGCACCGCACCGATTCCCCTTGCGCCGACCAGCGTAAACCCGCTGTCTCGCGGGCCGCCGAATCGACGATCACCACCAAAGAAGTGGTGCCAACGGCGGTCGCCGTTACCCCGACCGCAGCAACATCACGGCCGCTGCCCCGGATTCGGCCGCATCCGGGGAAAAGATCACGGTCGCCCGTCGCCTAAAAGACTCCCGACAGGTAGCACGACAAGTCGATCTCAGGGAATCCGCGAATCCGCCCGCTAAACCTCAGCCGATCACCGGAAGGTTCCGGAGGATTCCCGCCGAGCGGAATTCACCGCCGTCCGGCGACCACACGAATGGCGCGCGACGCCAGTAGCTCTCGCGATGCGGCAACTCGCTCTCCCGCGGCCGCTCTTCCCGTGTTCCGGCCCAGCCCGAGTCCGCAGCGCCTCTGTCGATTCCGTCACAAGCACCTCCGCCCGCACAGTCGCCCCCGCCGTCCGAAACGTTGCAGCCTCTCCCCGACCAATAACCGAACAGCGGAACCGCCTTCTCTGCGGCGCGCAGGAAATGCCCGTTGTCGGCGAACTGCCAATAAGAGGACTATTCCAAAAAGGACGGTAAAGGAAACCATACGGTCGGTTGCCCGATGATTGACTCTCGGCCCATGCGATGCCGGAATACGTCCACTGAGGACATTTCCCCGCATTTACCGCACGCCCGTCACTCAGCGGGCTTCCCGGCCCGCATCGCCGAAAGAAGCACCGGCAACGCGGCGGCCAACGCGATCCCCCGCACCGCGCCAGCCACCGGATAGGCGGCCCGGACGCCGAACGCGTCCGCGACCAGCCCGCCGGCCAGCGACCCCAGCGGCATCAATCCCCAGCCCAGCATCCGGTAGACGCTGTGCACCCGCCCGCGCAGCTCCGTCGGCACTTCCCGCTGGCGCAGGCTGACCGTGACCACGCTCCAGAGCGTCGTGGCGAATCCGTTGACCCCCAGCAGGACACCGAGAACGACCGCGTTCGGGCTGGTGCCGATGAGCACGAAGATCACCGCGTTGGCGATCAAGGCGGTCAGCAACGCTTGCAGCGCCCCGATTCTCGCCACGACCCGCGCGTTGACCATCCCGCCGAGCACACTCCCGACCGCCGCCCCCGCGAGCAGTACGCCGTAACCGCGCTCGCTGACGTGCAGGATCTGCGTCGCGAGCAGCACGACTGCGACGTTGCCGAACTGGTAGCAGAATGTGTTCACCGCCAGCAGCCCGGCCAACGTGCGCAACAACCGGTGCCGCCCGAGCCAGCGCACCCCCTCCCCCACCGCGACCCGGTTCGGCGGCCTGGCGATCTGCGGCAACGGGTGTCGCGGGAGGGTCGCCAGCAACACGGCGGACACCACGAACGACACCGCGTCCACGCCGAACGGCAACGCCGCCGCGACCGAGAACAGCAGACTCCCGATCGGCGGCCCGACGAACAACTGCCCGGCATTGGCGATCGCGTACTGGCTGCCGTTCGCCCGGTGCAGCTGCGTCTCGGAGACAAGGTCCGGCACCACCGCGAGCGAAGCGCTGGCGAACACGACCTCGCACGCACTGAGCGCGAACCCCATGACCGCCAGACCCGCGATGTCGATCCGCCCCAGCCAGATCAGCCCCGCCGCCACCGCGACGATCGCCGCCTGCACCGCCTGCGACCGCCACAAGAGCCCGACCCGATCGCGCCGGTCCACGAGCGCGCCCGCGGGCAGGGAGAGCAGGAGCCAGGGCAGGTACGTCGCCGCCGAGACGACCGAGACCAGCACCGGATCACGGGTGAGCGTGACCGTCAGCAGCGGAACGGCGGCCGCGAAGACCCCGTCGCCGACGTTGTCCGCCGCCGAGGCCCACCACAACCGCCAGTACGCGGCGGGGAGCTTGGCCCGGGAGTCGCGTTCGTTCATGGCCCGGGATGGTTCCCGGCTCGAACATGTGTTCGCCATCATGTAGGCTGGGGCTACATCGAATGTTTCGTGGTGTGGTGGTTCGGGCGGTCGTGGTATTTCGCTTGCCGAGGGATCTCCGGCGCCGCAGACTGACCCGCCGATGCCAAGTCCTGCGCGAATCCGGAATCAGCCCGAAGCGTCCGTCCGCGGCCGCACGGCCGACCTGGACGGGTGGCCGAGCGCGCGACTGCCGCCGCGCACGCCCCGGCTGAGTGGGTGGGGCAAGGAGTACCTGGGCCAGGCGAACCGCAGCAGGGCACGCAGGAGCGAGGCGCACGACGGGCGGGTGCACGCCAACCGCGCGCACCCCGGCCCGGCGGCCGAACGCACCGCGGCCCCGCATATGACGTCGGCCAGGCGAACCACGGCTAGCCAGGCCGTAACTAACCGCACCGCCACAACTAGACGAATCACCGCAGGCCAAGCCGCAACCAACCGCACCGCGACAACCAGGCGAACCACCGCAAGCCAGCCCGCAACCAACCGCACCGCGACAACCAGGCGAACCACCGCAAGCCAAGCCGCAACCAGCCGTCCCACAACCCCACCCACAACAACCGGACGAACCACCACAAGCCGGCCCGCGACCGACCGCACCGCGACCCCATCGGCCCGACACGCCTCAACCAGCCACGCCGCGACCACAGGAACCGAACGAACGGGTGGTTCATGATCGACGTCATCATCTCCGGCTGCGGACCGACCGGCGCGACGCTCGCCGCCGAGCTGCGGCTGCACGGCGTGCGGGTCCTCGTCCTGGAGAAGGAAACCGAACCGCTCCCGCTCGCCCGCATCGTCAGCCTGCACATCCGCAGCCTCGAACAGCTCGCCATGCGCGGGCTGCTGGAGCGGGTCCTCGAACGCGGACGGCAGCGTCCAGTCGGCGGCATCTTCGCCGGCATCCCCAAACCCGCGCCCGAGGGCCTCGATTCCGCTTACCTGCTGGGCATCCCGCAGCCAGTCGTCGTCCGTCTGCTCGAAGACCACGCCATCGAGCTGGGCGCAGAGGTCCGGCACGGCCGCGCGGTCGCCGGTTTCGAGCAGGACGAGGACGGCGTGACCGTCGAGCTCACCGACGGCGAACGGCTGCGCTCGCGATACCTCGTCGGCTGCGACGGCGCGCGCAGCACAGTGCGCAAGCTGCTCGGCGTCGGCTTCCCCGGCGAACCCTCGCGAACCGAAACCCTGATGGGCGAGATGCCCGCGACCGCGCCGCAGGAGGAGATCGCCGCCAAGGTGGCCGAGATCCGCGAGACCGACAAGCGGTTCATGCTGAGCCCGGTAGGCGAGGGCGTCTACCGCGTAGTGGTCCCGGCCGCGGGAATCAGCGCTGAGCCGCCCGTGCTCGAGGACTTCAAGCAACAGCTGCACGCCATCGCCGGAACCGACTTCGGCGTGCACTCCCCGCGCTGGCTGTCCCGCTTCGGCGACGCCACCCGCCTGGCCGAGCGGTACCGGATCGACCGGGTGCTGCTGGCAGGCGACGCCGCGCACATCCACCCGCCCACCGGCGGGCAAGGCCTCAACCTGGGCGTGCAAGACGCGTTCAACCTCGGCTGGAAGCTCGCCGCGCAGGTCCGCGGCTGGGCCCCGGACCCCCTGCTGGACACCTACCAGGCCGAACGCCATCCGGTCGCCGCGGACGTCCTCGACAACACCCGCGCCCAGATGGAACTGTCGTCCGCCGAAGCGGGCCCGCGCGCCGTGCGCAGGCTGCTCGCCGAACTGATGGACTTCGACGAAGTCAACCGCCGCCTGATCGGGAAAATCACCGCGATCGACCTCCGCTACGACTTCGGCGAAGGCCCCGACCTGCTCGGCCGCCGCCTCCCCGACCTCGACCTGAAACAAGGCCGCCTCTACGACCGCCTCCATCAAGGCCGAGGCCTGGTGCTCGACCGCACCGAACGACTGAACGCCGACCGCTGGGCGGACCGAGTCGACCTAGTCACGGACTCCGCCGCGGCCCTGGACGCTCCGGCCGTCCTGCTGCGCCCGGACGGATACGTCGCCTGGGTCGGCGAGGACCAGCAAGATCTCGACCACCATCTCGCCCGGTGGTTCGGCAAGCCGAACGCGCTCGGCTGAGCGACCGCCGAGTGCTGCATAACGGAGACGCCGCACGGGCTCGACCAACCCACCGCTTCCCGTCGAGCAACCCGCCGCACAACGGAGACACCGCACACGCAAGCTCGACAACCCACCGCTCCCCGCCGAACAACCCACCGCATAACGGAGACTCCGAACAGGCAGGCTCGACAAGCCACCACTTGCCGCCGAACAACCCGCTGCCTAACGGAGACGCCGCACGCGCGAGCTCGACAACCCTCCACTTCCCACCGAACAACCCGCCGCGCAACGAAGACACCACACGCGCAGACTCAACAACCCACCGCTCCCGCCGAACAACCCGCCGCACCGCGGAGACACCACACAGGCAAGTCCGCCACAACCCCCACCGGCCGGACAAGCCCGCCGATCTCCCCCGGACCACCGCCGAGTGCCGCATAATCGCGACGTGTCGCTGACCCTCGACCTGAGCACCGACGACCTGGCCGCCACCAGGCTCGCCGTCTCGCCGCTGTCCGAGACCGTCTCCGGCCTGCAGGCCCTGGCCGGTCGCTGGGGCCCGGCCCGCCACGGACGCTGGACCCGCTGGGCCGCGAACGAACTCGCCGCCCGTCCGCTGGACCTGGCCTGGACCTGGCCGCTGCTCGTCACCGGCCGGACCAGCTGGCCGCAGTTCCTGCTGCCCGCCCCGGCCCGCGCGGCGAGCACGATCGACGAGGCGCTGGCCGCGATGCGCCGGACCACCGCGAGCCAGGTCCGGCGCAGCCTGCGCGGCGTCTTCGGCGACCGCCTGCCCGCCCCGGCCCGGGCACTCGCCGCCGATCCCGCGGCCGGGCTCCGCGCGATCGCCGGGGAACTCCGCCAGGCACACGACCGTCTGATCGCCCCGCACTGGGCCCGGCTGCGCGCCGTCCTCGACGCGGACATCGCCTACCGAGCCAAACAATGGGCCGACGGCGGCGCGGGCCACCTGTTCGCCGACCTGCACACCGGACTGAACTGGTCCAGCGGCCATCTCACTCTCGACGGCGACCACCGGCCCTCGCCCGGACGGCCCGCCGGCGGGCTGGTGCTCTCGCCCGTCGTGCTCGGCCCGCCGTGGGTGATGATCAAACTGCACACCACCACCCAGACCACGATCCGCTACCCGGCCCGGGGCAGCGGTGCATTGTGGACAGCCGCCGAACGCCGTCCCGCCGCACCCGCGGTCCGCCTCCTGGGCCGGCGCCGGGCCGAACTCCTGGAGACCCTGCGCTCCCCCGCCACGACCACCGACCTCGCCGAAGCCCTGCACGTGTCGCCGAGCGCGGTTTCGCAACACCTCCGAGTCCTGCGCGACAGCGGCCTGGTCGCCGGGCAGCGGTCCGGTCGTGCGGTCCTCTACCGCACGACCGAACAGGGAATACGCCTGCTGAACCCCTCGCCCGAGCCGCAAGTGTGACGCCCCCGCTCTGCGAAACATCAGCCGGAACGCGCCTGCCGAGCCCCTCCGATCCGCGAAAACCGCACCCAGACGGTCCGGACCCCGCGCTTCCCTCGACCGAAACACAAATGTGACAACTCCACACCCGATGCCACATTTCCGGAGTACGATCTCGCCGACCGCGACCGGCCTCGCGGAGAGGGGAAGCGGCGGGGATGAGCGACACCTGGCAGGTGCCCGGGTTCACCGAGGTCGACGTGCTCGGCGTCGGCGGCTTCGGGCGCGTCGTGCTGGCCAAGCACCAGGAATCCGGCCGTATGGTGGCGATCAAGTACCTCCTCGCGGAGTACCTCGCCGACCCGGACCTCGCCGCCGGGTTCCGGCGCGAGGCGTGGCTGCTGTCCGGCGTTCGAAGCCCGCATGTCGTGCGATTGTTCGACTTCATCGAGACGCCGCAGGGAGCGGCGCTGGTGATGGAGGCCGTGCCCGGCGTGTCCTTGCGCGCGCTCCTGGCGACGGAAAACGTTCTCGCCCCCGAATCCGCGCTGGCCATTCTCAAAGGTTCGCTGCTCGGTCTCGCCGACGCGCACGCCGCCGGAGTCGTCCATCGCGACTACAAGCCCGGAAACGTCCTGGTGTCAAGGGAAGGCCAGTCGAAGCTGGTCGACTTTGGACTGGCCACTTTGGACGGACACAACGGACTGACCGCCGGTTCCCCGTCCTACATGGCACCTGAGCAGTGGGCCGGGCAGCCAGGCCAGCCCGCCACCGACGTGTACGCCGCGACCTGCGTGTTCTACCAATGCATCACCGGACACCAGCCGTTCGAGGCCACGACCACTGACGAATTGCGTTCGCTGCACCAGATGGCTCCAGTGCCGCTCGACACGGTGCCCGACAAACTGCGTCCGCTGATCGCCCGTGGCATGGCGAAGGATCCGGCGTGGCGACCGTCCACGGCGGACGCTTTCGTGGCCGAGTTGGAAACCGTCGCACGCAAGGCTTACGGAAAGGACTGGGAGAAACGCGGCTGGAAGCGCCTGGCCGCCTCGGCCGCCGCCCTGACCGCGCTCACCCCGTTAGCCCTCCTGACCACCGCGGGCACGGCCGCCGCACCGGTCGGAGCCGGCGCGGTGGCGGCGGCGGGAGTGCCTGCCACCGGCACCGGAGCAGGCGCGACCGCGGTGATCGTCGGCAAGGTCGTCGCCGTGCTGGTGGTCGTCGGCGCGCTGGTCACCGGCGGAATCCTGGTCTTCAACCGCCAGGACGACCCGCCCGCGCCCGCCGCGCTCACCGTCGCGATGCAGACCGATTCCGGACGCGACCAGGCCCAGCCGATCACCTACAGCCTCCAGTACCCGCAAGTCTCCGGCGGGCCGGACGCCGCCGTGCGGAAGCGCATCAACGACGCGTTGCGCGCCCCGATCGACAAGCGGCTGAAGGCCATCCGCGACGCACGCGCCTATCCGGACTGGCAGCAGCAGTTCGCCGAATCAGGAGAAACGCCCGCCGCGCGATCGACCGCGCGAATCCTCCTGCAGACCCCGAGCCTGCTTTCCGTCCGCTACGACCACGACCTCGACTCGAAAGTGCTGGGGCACACGACGTGGCGGTTCCCGGAAACCGTCACCGTCGACCTCACCACCGGAAACCCGCTCGGCCCCCAGGACATGTTCCGGCCCGAAGCGCTGACCGCGGCCGGGATGAAAACGCTGACCGACCGCATCGAACCGCACACCAGGAACGGTTTCTGCCAGCTGGCGTCCGTCGACGAGAACGGCCGGAAAGCCACCATCGACGCCGCCGACCAGGTCCCGGGCCGCGGTCACGTTCCGGGAGCCTCGATCGGATTCACCAAGGCCGGGGCCGAATTCGAAATCCTGTGGTACGACCTCGGCTGCATCACGGCGGCGGGGAAAGAAACCGTGACCGTTCCGTACGCCGAAATCTCCGATCTGCTGCAGCCGAAACTCGTGACAATGCTCGGCGCCACAACAGCTTCCTCGTCCCCGCCCCCACCAACCTCCGCGTCTTCCCCGGCGGTCAGCAACACCTACACCAACCCCCGGTTCGGTTTCACGACACGCGTGCCGCCGGGCTACACCGCCGCGTCCTACAGCCCGGACAACGGCGACGGAATGACGTTCACCAACACCGCCCTCGACGCCACCCTCACCGTTTGGGGCACCAACTCAGGCGGCCGAACCTCCGCAGCGGCATTGGCCGAGGCAGCCGCCGAAGCAGAAGCAAATGGCGGCCGCGTGACCTACCGCAAGGACGAAGGCGACCACTACTCGATTTCCGGCTACCAAAGCGACGGCAAGATCTTTTACGAACGAGGCTTCTCCGGAGCGGGCTCGACGGCCTCGCTGCGCTGGATCTACCCGCGCGAGCACAAGAACGAACTCGACACGCCAGTAAGCACCACAGCGGACGCCTTCCGGCCCGGCGATCTTTCCCAGCCGCACTGACCGGCAGAGAGCACGAGGTACCTGCCACGGCCAAAGGCAACGTCGCAGTCATCCAGGACGGCACCGCGGATGCACAAGGCAAGTCTCTTGTCGACATTCCCAGAAATCGGCTTAGAGCGTGTCTCACTTGGATGGCGGTTGAGGTGCGAGCATGATCATGACTTGTGATGGACGAGTTGTCGCGACGATTGGTGCCCGACGAGTTGTG
>NZ_JBVKDQ010000020.1:0-20653 GCF_055633755.1 Amycolatopsis sp. NPDC114484
ATGGCCCGTCTCAACGAGACACAACTCATCAGCGACCGCGCACAGCGGGCCCTCAGCGTCGAGATGAGCGCTTGCCGCTAGCCAGCGCACGACTCAGGAAACGCGACCGGCGTGGCCGGCTGCTCCCTGCGTGTCAGGGTGAGTTGAGTCCGCTGGTTCACAGCAACACGGCCTGATGCAGGGCGAGATACGGATCGACTGAGATGACCCGCACAAGCATGTTCTCGCTGGTCGAGGGCGATAATGAGCAGATGGCTTCCCAGCACCCACGCAGTGACGGGCCGCGGCGGCGGCGCGCGTTCACCGCGTCGGAGAAACTCGCCCATCTGGAGGCCTACGAGGCGGCGTGCGGACAGAGCGACGGCGGTGGGTATCTGCGGCGGGAAGGCTTGTACTCGTCGTTGATCAGCGAGTGGCGCAAGCAACGCGACGCCGGCGCGCTGACGGGCAAGAAACCGGGCGAGAAGGTCGGCAAGCTGTCCGCGGAGCAAGCTGAGATCGCCCGGCTCACGCAGGAAAACGCCCGTTTGAACAAACGGTTGAACACCACCGAAACCGCCCTGGACATCATGGGAAAAGCGCACGCTCTCTTGGAAAGTCTTTCCGAGAGAGCGGATTCCGACGAGAAGCACAAGAAGCGTTGACTCAAGCCTGTGCGTCGATGACCGCCGATGGTGTGTCGACCAGGCAGGCCGCCCTGTTGACCGGTCTGGTGCGCTCGACGGCGATCCGTCACGGCAAGGCCGCCGCCGCGCCGACACCGGTCGTCGTGCCGCAACCGGCGCCGGATCCGGTCAACAAGCTGACCGTTTCCGAACGCCTGCGGATTCTGGAGGTCCTGACCGGCACACGGTTCGTGGACATGGCGCCGCTGCAGATCTACGCCCATCTGCTTGATGAGGGCGTCTACCTGTGCTCAGTGTCCACGATGTATCGGGTGCTGGCAGAGAACAAGCAGGTCAAGGAACGCCGCCGGTTGGCGCGCCACCCCGCGGCAGTATGCCCGGAACTGGTCGCGACCGCGGCCCGGCAGGTCTACAGCTGGGACATCACCAAGCTCGCAGGTCCGGTGAAAGGCGCCTACTTCGACGCCTACGTGATGATCGACATCTACTCCCGGTTCATCTTCGGTGTCCATGTCCACGCCCACGAATCCGGTGTCCTGGCCAAGGAACTGATGGAACAGATTTCACGGTCCACGGCGTTCCGCAGGTCGTGCACGCCGATCGGGGCACGTCGACGACCAGCAAAACCGTCGCTGTCTTGCTCGCCGATCTCGAGGTCACCCGATCGCACTCGCGGCCGCGGGTGTCCAATGACAACCCGTACTCGGAATCACTGTTCAAGACGTTGAAATATGGTCCGGAATTCCCTGAACGGTTCGGATCACTGCCGGAGGCGAGACGATTCACGGACGAATTCACCCAGTGGTACAACCACGAGCATCGACACACCGGCATCGGCTTGCACACCCCGGCTGACGTCCACTTCGGCCTGGCGGCCGCCAAAGCCGCCGAACGACGCGTCGTGCTCGCCGAGGCCCGCGCCAGGCACCCGCACCGGTTCGGTGGCATCACCACCGCACCGAAGGTGCTCGATCTCCCCGACACCGTCTGGATCAACCGACCAACCGACGACACCAACCAGGAGACCCGCCGTGGAGAAGCTCTTCGAGGACGCCGAGAACTGGTCGACCACTCCTGCCGGATCCGGCTGAGTCGGTAGCGCCAACCGGCAAGTAGGGCGCGAGGCGGGGGAGATTCGCTCGAACCGATTGCGTCGCATACCCGGTTCTCTGGATGTCAATGGCCAGTTCGTTCTCCCCGTAGGCGGCCAGATGTTGTCCCCGCTCGTGTATTGGTCCAGGACATGCTGGACAGGTTGGATCCGGGACTTGCTTGACGGTTCGGATAGATGCTTGACGGATGGTGATCGTCGGTAGGCCATGATCTTCCGGTGACGGACGCGGTGGATGAGGACTTCGACGATCGGACGTGGCGGGTTGAGCACCGGCGGCGGGCGGTGATGGAGGTTCTCGACGGTGTCCCGGTCGCGCAGGTGGCACGGCAGTTCGGGACGTCGCGGCAGTCGGTGCATGCCTGGCTCAAGCGGTTCGAGGCCGAGGGCGAGCAGGGGCTGGTGGAGGGGAGAACGAACTGGCCATTGACACCACGCCTTTGGCTGGACCCCTTCATGCGCGGGAGTTGCCGTTGTAGTTCAGGCTCGGAGAGGGGCCGGGCCGCACGCGCGGGCCGGCATTGGCTTTGTGGCGATCGCTTCGATGACCGGAGCTACCTCCGTTCATGCGGGGAGGACGCGAACCGTCACCCGGTGGGGAGACGCCGGGCGGGCTGGCCCCCGCTCGCGCGGGGAGAACCTGGCGATCAACCGGGACCTTTACGACGACGGAGGACCACCCGGCTCGCGCGGGGACAACGACGGCAGCTGGGGCTGGATGAACATCGACGCCGGACCCCCGCACGCGCGGGGAAGACGCCGACCAGCGACACCAGCAGCAGAGTCAGGTGGGACCCCCGCACGCGCGGGGAAGACCAGGCGCGGATCGTGCCGGTCCAGGGCGCGTTCGGACCGCCCCCGCACGCGCGGGGAAGACACGGCCGCGATCGTGGCGACCACGGCGAGCGCCGGACCACCCCCGCACGCGCGGGGAAGACCGGATCGGCGACGACGAGGCCCGGCAGGCCGAGGGACCACCCCCGCACGCGCGGGGAAGACGCTTCTTGACCAGGGAGTTTGCCTGCCAGGTGCCCGGTTTTGCTTCGCTTTGACGGGCTGGGGGCCGTGCCGGGCGGAGAAGTCCCGGCTGTGGGAGTGGGGTCAGGGGGTCAGCGTCGTCCGTAGCGGCGGAGGCGGCCGGCGGTGCTCCAGTTGCGGGTGGGTGCGGTGTCGGGGGTGTCGTCGGCGGGTGGGGTGTGGGGGCGGAGCATGAGGTGGATGCCGTCGTAGTCGGTGGGCTGCCAGGTGTGGTTGTGGACGCGGAAGTCCGTGCCTTGTTCGTTGTCGGCGTGGAAGACCATGATGGCGCGGCCGTTGTTGACCATGTCGGTGACGCGGGTCCACATGAGTTCGCGGACGCGGGCGGTGACGGTGCCGACGAAGACGCCGGGTGAGATTTCCAGGAGCCAGCGGGTGAGGTGGCCGCGGAGGCCGACGGGGCAGGCGGCGATCACGAGAACGGTCATTGGTCCTTCGTCGAGGTCGTGGTTGTGCCGGCGGCGACGGCGGTGCCGCGGTCGTCCCAGAGCATGACGACGTTGCTGGTGTCGTCGAAGGCTTCGGGCCCGTATTCGACGGTGTCGTCGTTGTCGAGGAGGGTTTTGATGTCGCGCACGCAGGTGTCGAGGAAGGCGGTGGCGCGGATGTGGTCGCGGACGGCGCGGCGGGTTTCGGTGCCGATGTCGGCGACGTCGCGGGCGGCGATGTCGAAGGCGATGGGGATGGTGATGTCGGCTTTGCAGTGCTCGGCGATGTCGTAGACGAAGGATTTGGCGTGTCCGGTGTGGACGAACCCGAGCCCGGGGGAGCAGCCGAGGGCGACGATAACGGCGTGGACGACGCCGTAGAGGCTGGTGTTGGCGGCGGAGAGGGCTTGGTTGACGGGTGTGCCGGCGTCGAAGTCGGCGGTGTCGTAGTCGCGGCGGGTCCATTCGATGCCGGTGCGTTGCGCGTGCTGGTGGTAGAGGCGGCGCACGCGGGCGCCTTCGCGTCCGCGGAGCTGTTGCATGGTAAGGGTTTCGATGTCTTCTCCGGGGAAACGCAGCGCGTACATGCGGCGTGCGACGGCGAGCCGGGTGCGCCGGTTGGACACGAGTGCCGCTTGTTGGTGCAGGAGGCGGGTGGATTGGGCGAGCGGGCGTCCGTGGGCGTAGTAGCGGACGCCGTGTTCGCCGACCCAGACGGCGGTGGCGCCGCTGTCGGCGAGCAGCACCATGGCTTGCTGGCTGACAGTGGTGCCGGGGCCGAGCAGCAGGGCTCCGACGGTGGCGGCGGGGATGTGGACGGTGCCGCGTTTGTCGGTGGCGGTGATGGCGTTGTCGTCGCGGTGGATAACGCTGTGTTCGAGGTAGAGGAACGAGAGCCGGTCCTGGGCGCGGACGAGGTGGGAGAGGGGGACCGGCGGTGCGCCGGGGATGTCAGGCACGGCGGACGGGGGCGAGGGTGAGCAGTCCGCAGCCGTAGGCCTTGGCGGGGCCGATGCCCTCGGTGAGCGCGGTGCGCAGGGCCGCGGGGTCGGTGATGCGCAGGTGTCCTTCGTAGACGGCGGTGGCCAGGGTGACTTTTTTGCCTTGGCGGGCGAAGGCGGTGTGCTCGCGGCCGCGGACGGCGACGTCGGGTTCTTTGTGGTCGCCGGCGGGGACGGCGAAGCCGAGGCGTTCGGCGCGGGCGAGGAGCCAGTCGGTCTGCTGGGCGACGGTGACGTGGGCGAAGCGCTGGGACCGGGCGGCGTCAGGGGTTTTGCGGCGGCTGGCGGTGGGGTTGGCTGTGAGCCGGAACGCCCAGTGCTGGCCGGCCTCGAGGCGGTCGAGAAGGGGCTGGTAGTCGCGGGTGTCCCAGGTGGTGTCGGTGGCGGGCCAGCCGGCTTGTTCGACGAGGTGGGTGAGGTCGGGCCGGTGCGGGCTGACGATGAACAGCGCGGCTCGGTGCTGGCCGGTGCGGTCGACGCGCCACAGCACCCGTCCCTGCTCCGGGGGAGTGTCGCGGGGCGGGAAGGCGGCGAGGACGGCGGCGTGAAGTTTCTGGGGCGAGGCCAGCAGGGTGCGGGCGTCGCGGCGGGCGGGGTTGATCTCGAACCGGGTGAGGTGCATCAGGCGATTCCTTCGAACGCCGCCATCGGGTCGTGCGGGTCGGCGCCGCCGGTGTCGGCGGCGGGCCGGTGGGCGGGGTTGGGGACGGTCGCGTGGGTGCGGTGCACGGTGCGCCATCCGTACTGGCGGTGCTGGGGGTCGAAGCTGATCGGATCGTCCTGGACCAGTTCGGCGTCGGCGGTGTAGGGGGCGCAGTCGGCGACCAGGTCGAGGTCGACGGTGGGGTGGCGGTGGCGTTTCTGGACTGCGGGTGAGGCCAGCCACGGGTGCTCGCCGAGGACGGTGATGCCGGTATTCGGGTGGAGGCCGTGCAGGAGCTTGCCCGCGGGAGGGCAGGAGCGGCGTCCGAGGTAGAGCGGGAAGACGGGGCGGCGCAAGGCGTCTTGGATGGTGTCGAGCAGCTCGTGGTCGCCTTCGACGGCGACGGCGAAGATCGCGTCGGCGCGGTAGAAACGGTAGGACAGGGGCATCGACGTGGTGCCGTCGCGGGTGCGGGCGGTCTGGAAGTCGCGTTCGAGCTGTCCGGGCTGGTCGACGCGGACGGCGATGCTCAGCTCGAGCAGGTCTTCGAGGGGGTCGGTGCGGCGGCGGCCCTGGGCGGCGGCGAGCAGGCCGAGCACGCCGCTGCGGCTGGGGGCCCGGTCGGTGTTGCGGCGGACGAACCGGCTGCCGGTTCCCCACGACTGCAAAGGGGCCGCGAGCCGCAGCAGCAGCGTGCTCACTGCCGTTCGGCCAGCCGCTCGGCGGTCAGCGCGCCGAGGGATTCGACGGCGGGCCGGAAGGTGGTGCGCTGCGCGAGTTCGGTCAGCGGCGCGATGCGTTTGTCGCCGACGCCGAACACCCACGCGGCGACGGGCTGCTCGTCGTAGGCGGCGTGGAGTTCGCGGGCGTGGTCGGCCAGCCGGGCGACGGCGGCGACGGTGCGGCCGCCGTCGGCGTTGTCCTCGACGACGTCCTCGAACGCGCCGACGAGGTTGACGGACTGGGTGTCGCGGACCACCATCAGCACGGCATCGGGCAGGGTGCGGTTGGCGAAGGTGTTCTGTTTGCCGGTGGGCATGCTGCACACGAACGCGGTGGCGAACGCTTCGACCGCGCGGGTCGTGGCGGCGTCGTCGCCGAGGTTGTCGCGGAGCCGGTCGACGTCGACGGTGGCGTAGCGGTAAAGGGTGGAGGAGTTGAACTCGACAGTGCCGATCATCCCGGCGCCGGCATCCTCGTCGTCGTTGTTCTTGTGGTCGTCCACGGCGGTGAAGTAGTCGTACTCGGTGTCCACGGCGTGCACGCTGAGGGCGTGCGCGACTTGGCAGGCGGCGTCGACGTTGAGGTCGGTGGCGTTGGCGACCATGCGGCCGAACAACGCCACGTCGACCGAGTGGTCCTGGTCTGCCCTGGCCCGTGCGGCGGTTTTGTCGATGGTGAGCTTGCCGTCGGCGCGGGCTGCGGCGAGGGCGAGCTCGGCGAGGTTCTGGATTTGGCGGTTGCTGAGGAACAGCAGGAACTCCGATTCGTTCGGAGCCTCCTTCTTGCGGGCGGCGACGATCTTGAAGCCGGCGGCGGTCAGGACGGCCTCGGCCAGCTCCGCGGCGCGCTCGGTCAGCGTCGCGTCTTGGCGGACGATCTCTTCGGAGAGCAGTTCGACCACGCGTTTCGTGCGGACGCCGAGTGCGACGGGGGCGAGCAGGTCGGCGAACGCGTCGCGGGCGGCGCGTTTCCACGCCTGGCTGGACACCCGGGCGCGGCGGCGGCCGCCGTAGACGGCGGTTTTGGGGCTGCCGGTGTCGTCGCGGTTGAGATTGCTGGGCGGGACGGTCTGGATGACGTGGATGTCGACGATGGTGCGGGCCATGAGCGGATTCCTTTGCGGTAGAAGAGATTCAGCGGGATTTGCCGGGTGCGGGGTCGTCCGGCGGCGGGGTGCGGTAGAAGTCGCGGCCCCAGCGCAGCCGGACGGTCGAGGCACCGCCGGGGCGTTGCCAGCGGATGAGTTCGTCGGCCAGGCGCGCGTAGTCCAGCGGCTGGGCCTGCGCGCGCAGCAGTTGCACCGTGCCGCGCAGGTGGTATGCGAGGTCGTCGACGCTCTGTGCGGCGCCGAGCGCGCGGAACCGGTGCAGCACAGGGGGAGCCTTGTCACCGAAGTCCTGCGGGTGCAGGCGGCGCAGGGCCCGTCCGAGGCCCCAGCCCCGTTGGTGCATCCGCTTGCGCTGCGACTGCTGGTGCGCCGCGTACAGCGTCAGAGCCAGGTGGGCGGCGACTTCGGCCGCGGTGGCGTCGTCGCTGGCACCGGGCGGGGCGAAGTTCTCCGATACCGTGTACTGCAGGATCTCGGGCACGCTGCCGGGCGGTTTCCCGATGCCGCGGCGCAGCCGCGCGAGTCCGGCGACGGCGGCAGAGCGGTTGGCCAGCACGCCTTCCTGCAAGATCTGGATCCGGGCGTGCACTTCGGCTCCGGCCGGTGTCAGCTCCGCCCATCGGTCTCTGGCGGGGGCTGGCTGGCGGATTTCGGTCACGATGCCACCTCGGAGGTGTCGGCGTAGGCGAAGGGGAACGCGTCGCGCAGGGCGGCGCGGAAGTACCGGTCGGCGTGGGCGGAGGTCATTAGCCGCTTATTGACGGCGCGGCCGCTCCAGGCCGTCGACGGCGCGCGGTCCAGCAGGTCGGTGCCGAGCTGGCGGACAAGCCGGTCGGCGGCTTGGTGCCACGCGGCCGCGGCGGCGATCGGGTCGGTCCCGGCGCGCAGTTCGCGCAGCCATGCGCGGAATTCCCGGTCGAGTTCGGCGTAGGCCAGTTCGGTCGCTCGGGCGCGGGGGCCGTCGCGTTCGCCTTTGCCCGCGCCGGCCGCGGCGGCGAGGTTGAGCGCCAGCGCGCCGGCGGCCCGCGCGCCTTTCTCCGCGGCGGCGACGGCGTCGAGGGCGGTGCGGACCAGGTCCCCGGCTCCGCGGCCGAGCAGGACCGAGCGCAGTTCCAGGCTGTCGTCAAGGATGTCCGCGGTCGTGGAGTTCTGCGCGCCGTAGGACATGCCGATCGTGTGCAGGCGCACTGGAATGTCGCGGCCGACGATGTGGGCGGTCTCGGCGATCCATTCCAGCACGGCGGGGGACAGGAACGCCGAGGCGTCGCCGTTCTGGCCCCTTTCCGCGCCGGGCAGCAAAGACTGCAGGCCGCGCCACACCGCGCGCTCGGAATTGTGCTCGCGCGGCATGTACACCAGGGCCTCGCGCCTTTTGCGTTCCTGGGCTTTGCTGCGCCGCCACGCGGTGTGGGGTTCGACCTGGTTCCTGTTCTGCGGTGTGCTGCGTTCGCCGTTGCAGATCAGTACGGCGGTCACCGCGTCGCCCTCGCGGACGAGCCGGACTCGCCGCGACTGCCAGGTGTAGAGGTCGACCGGCCCGGCCGGCGCGCGCCCGCCCTCGGTTTCCTCGCCCGGGCCCGGGGGAATGCGTTCCCAGGCGGGCAGATCGGCGGGGTGCGCTTGAGCGCGGCGGAGTCGGCGGCGATCAGGTTGAGCAGCAGCGTGTCGCGCAGCGTGGGTCCTTCAGGGACGATGCCGCCGAGGTTCCCGGACCAGCCGACGCCGATCGGGTAGCCCTTGCCGCCTTTGACGCGCATGTCGCCTTCGGCGCCGGATTTGATTCCCGAGGGGTCGAACGCGTGGCAATGCACGAGCCAGCGCGCCGCTTCGGCGTAGGACAGGCGCAGCGGCCCGCCGAGGCGGGAGGTGAAGAACGGATGCCCGTTCGGGACGTCGGCGATCAGCTTGTTGAGCTCCGGCACCTCGCCTTTGGCCGTGCGCAGCCCGGCGACCTGAAGAAACGGGGTCTCGGGATGGAACAGGTCGAACCGGTCGCGATGTCTGTCCAAATAGGACGCGACGTCGGCGGACGCCAGCCGGGGCCGGGCCCAGAGCTGTTCCCAGTGGTCGAGGTCGCGCGGCCCGTCGACCGCGCGGTGCAGGACCGCCAGCAGCAGCCGGGTCAGCGCGAACACCTGGGTGCCGACCTCTCCCGTCAACCCGGACAGCGTGTGGGCCCGGGAGAACACCTCGGCGAGGGAGAGTTCGACCTGTTCGCCGAGCAGTGTCCGGGCCGGCAGCCAGGGCTGGTCGGCCAGATCGAAGGAAACGCGTTCATCGTCGCTCATGCATCAGTCCTTCACGGGGGCTGTAGACCAGCCGGAAGTCGGCCTTGCCGTGTTTCACGACCGCGGTGCGATCCGGCTCCAGAACCAGGACGAGCTGGCCGCGCAACAGGGGAGAGGCGTCGAAACCGGGGAAACGGTTGGCTTCCAGCGCGGCGATGACGTCGAGGTCGATTCCGGGATGGCTCATCGCGACCGGCAGCCTCAGCGCGCACGCCGCGACGATCTTCGCCTGCGCCGGCTCGATCGGCAGGTCGGTCGGGAGGGGCTGTCCGCCGACGCGGTCGATCCAGTCCGGAGTGGACAGACCGCCCGCCGGGTCGTGCTGGACGACCAGCACTTCCAGCGACTCCGCGCTGTCGCGGACCTGAGCGGCACCGCGCGGATCGTCGTCGGTGTCGCCGACGCCCGCCCGCACCCAGCCCGCCAGCGAATGCCGCGTCGACCCGACCTCGTCGAGCAGGAACGACTGAGCCGCCTTCACCCGTTTCTCGCAGCGTTTGCGCTCTTCGGCGGCGGCCTGTTCCATCGCCGTCTGCCAGGATGCGGGCCCGAGCGGATCCGGGCCGTAGGCGGCCTGCACCAGCGCGGCGATGTCGCCCGGCAACGCCACCAACTCCCGGTCCGCCAGCAGCGCCGCTGACCGCAGCAGCAGATGCTCGCCGTAGACGCGCCGCGATCCGGCCACTGCCCGCACCGGAACTTCGTCCCAGTCCTCGACCCCGACCACCGCGCACCGCGGTTGAGCCACCGGAGCGGGCCGAGCCCGGTCGTGGCGGTGCAGCCTGCCGAGCCGCTGCAGGAACAGGTCCGCCGGTGCCAGATCGGTCACCATCAGGTCGAAGTCGACGTCCAGCGACTGCTCGACGACCTGCGAGGCCACCACGACATGCAGCCCCGGCCGGTCGCCGCGCGGACCGAAGCGCCGCAACAGATCCCGGTCGATCCGCGCCCGGTCGCACGCGAGGAACCGCGAATGGTTCACCGTCACCCGGTCCCGGCCGAACGCCTCCTCCAGCCGCGCTGCGGTCTCCTGCGCCCGCGCCACGGTATTGCGCACCACGACCGCGCAGCCGCCCTCGCCCAGGTACTGCAGGAGAAACCCCGTGAGCGCGTCCAGATCGTCGGGCAGGCGGTCCAGCACCACCTCCGCACCAGGTCGCGGCATCGGAAGCTCCCGCGGGGCCACGCCCGACGCCACGATCACCGGATACCCCAGCTCCGGGGAAATCTCGACCGGACGACCCTCGTAGGCGCTGACCAGCTCCGCGCGCCGCTGCGCCGGCAGCGTCGCCGACAGCAGGACGACCGGGACATTGTAGGCACCCAGCCAGTGCAGCACCCGGTGCAGGTACTGCGACAGGTACACGTCGCAGGCGTGCACCTCGTCGATGATCACGACCTTGCCCGCCAGCCCCAGATGGCGCAGCATCAGATGCCGGCTCTTCAGCCCGGCGAACAGCACCTGGTCGACGGTGCCGACCACGAACGATGCCAGGATCCCTTTCTTGCGGCCCCGCAGCCACGTGTGCGCCACCACCGGCGTCTCGTCGCCGTCGCCCGCCGCGGCGAACCAGCCTTGCCGCACCAGGCCGTCGAAATCGTCGTTCAGCGACGCCTTCCCGTGGGCCAGCGTCACGCTCACCGCGCGGTCGCGGCCGGGCAGCACGTCCAGCCAGCGCCCGACCCGCCCGAACATCGCGTCCGTCGTCGCCTGCGTCGGCAACGCCACGAACACCCCATCCGCACCCGAGTCCGCCGCGAGCTGCTCGGCCGCCAGCAACGCCGCCTCGGTCTTGCCGGACCCCATCGGAGCCTCCACGATCAGCAACCCGGCCCCGGCCGCCTCGCGCGCGGCCTGCACCGCCGCTTTCTGCACCGGCCGCGCCCCAGGCGCATCCGGCAGGAAACGCGACCGCACCGCACTGTCCACATCAGACTCCACCGGGACGGCCCGCCACCGGTCGGGCAGACCGAGCAGTTTCCAAGCCGTTGCCGCCCGCCCGATCGGATCCAGCTCCGCCGGTTCCTCGTGGCCGCCGAGCAGGGGAAAGAAATCGGCGTTCGACGCGATCCAGTCGGCCATGATCACGACCGCGGCCAGCAATGCCAGCACCGGCCTGCTCAACTGCGCACCGCTGTACCGGGCGAGGTCGAATTCCGCAGAAGCGCGGTCCAGGAAGAACTGGCGCGCTTCGTGCCACGCGTTCTGCCCGACTAGGCCCGGGTACTGTTCGGCCTCCCGCAGCAACATCAGTTCCGGCGGGACGCCGTGGTGGCTGCCGACCACACTGCCCAGCTGCTCGGCGATGACCTTGTCGTTCGGGTGCAAAGAGACGAGGTAATCGCGCACCGCCAGATGCCCGACCAGCTCATGGCGCATCCGGCTCCGCTGAGGATGAGAAAACAACATCGGAGACGCGACCAGGCCGGCGGCGAGCATCCGGTCGGCCAGCACGGGAACCTGGACCGCGAACGCGGGACTCACTTTCCCGACGTCGTGCACCCGCGCCAGCCACACCGCCAGCTCCCGCACTCCGTCGTGGCCCGGAATTTCGCGTGCCAGGCGGGAAAGCACTTGCTCGGCCAGCCACTGGTCGACAAGCAGGTCGGCGACGGCTCCGGTGTCGTCCAAGTGCTGCTGCAACGGAAGCCAATGCGTCAACTGGCCGCCTGCATTCCGCACAGACTTGGCCCACACCGACTTGAAAGCTAGCGCGTCGGCCAACTGCCCTCCCCTCCCCAACGGTGCAAAATCGCTCTCCTACGAGAGAGAGAAACGTCGTAAGGCCGACGACTGTTACAGGACGGGAAGCGGCTGAGATCAACCGTCGATAGGTCTCGCTCGGGCGACGTCGTGGTTCGGCGAGAATTCACGTGCGACGATGCCGAGAATGGCACCCGTGGACCAAGTGGCAAAACGGTACGTTTTAAATGATTCTTCTCAGAATCTTGTGACGGCCGCTTTGGCGGTGCGGGACCAGCGTGGGCGGGCTGGCCCGGCACAGCGCGGACCGCTCCTCGTTCACGCGGCGACAACTCGCGAGCGGCGTGGCTCAATGTAGACCGGACCACCCCACGCGCGCGGGAACCACTGGATGGTCGCGCTGCGGTCGCGAGCAGCGTTGGGGATCCTCCGCTCGTGCGGGGAAAACACCGGCACCGAGCATGAGGTGAGGGACGAGACGGGACCACCCCGCTCGCGCGGGGAGAACCCGGGGTGGTTCGGGAAGGCGATGCCGGAATGGGGACCACCCCCGCTCGCGCGGGGAGAACATGTTCGTCCGGGTGCTGGAGCTGAACACCCCGGGACCACCCCCGCTCGCGCGGGGAGAACCGGCTTTGCGGGCCGCGCTTCCTTCACGAGCCGGGACCACTCCCGCTCGCGCGGGGAGAACACTTCTTGACCTGCGACTTTACAGCATAGTCGGCGCATTTTCATTCACTTCCGTTCGGCTCCGCTGCAAGGTGTCGGGTGCTCTTCGCGTGCCTCCCCGTGCCTGTCATCCCGACTAGCGGTGGTTGGGCTCGAGTCGGGCATTAACCGACGGTCGTTGTGGGAGGTCGTAGGCCCCGATCCGGTGCGGACGCTGACGGTCGCGGCCCGGGTGCGTGGTGCTGAACCTGGGCATGGGTTGCCGCCGCACACGTCAGGTCAGTAGGTGTGTTTGGCACGGTCACCGTGAGAGAGACGTTCTTCCTCGTCGGCGCTTGGGTGGCCGCTTGTCGGGTGCGTCGGTTGCTGTTTAGGTCGAGTGCCCGCGGCGTCGAGGTGGCGGAGCCGGGCTGCGTTGACGCCGTCGTCGAATTCGCGATCGAGAGTGTCCTTCGTATGGCGTCCGGGTGCGCTGTCGCTGGCGTCGGTGCTGCTCGACCGTTCGGACAGCGCGGTGTCGGTTTTCCATTGTTCGGTGACGAGTCTCCACGCGCGGGCGCGGGCGTGTTCGCCTGTCGGGGGTGGTCCGAGCGGGCTTGTCGTGCGGGAAGTTGTCACGTGGAATGTTTCGCGGTAGGCCGCCGCCAGCGCAATGGTGTTCTCCCACCGGGTTGCGCGCTCTGGGTCGGTGGGGCGCGGTCCGAGGGAGGCGGCCCAGGGCGGCGGATTCTCGGTCACCTTTTGGCTGATAGCGGTGACTCGGTCCCGAATTTCAGCGTTGGCGAGTTCGAGTCTGCTCATGCGGCCGGGCTGTTCGCCGGGAGCGGGCATGTCGGCGGCGGGGAGCCACGGCAGTGCAGGGCTGCTGTCGCTCCGGCGATGGCGGCGGGCGAGTTCGGCGACGAGCGTCCGCGCGACTCGGTCGGGGAGGCTGGCGGACTCGCGTGCCGTGTCGTGCGCGACCTCGCGGGTGGCCGCGTCGAGGGCGTCGTCGGGGTCGAGGAAGTCGAGCGGTCCGGCGGCGGCATGACGCCAAACGGTGCTCCAGGTGTGGTCGGACACGTTGGCGTGCGGGAGGTTCCGGGCCACGATCTGCTGCCAGCGTCCGACTTCGTCATCGGTTGGGCTCGCGGTTCGGGCGGGTGGTCTCCGGTTGGTGCGGTAGTTGCGAAGCGCGGACAGGAGGGCGAGGTCGGGTGCGTCAGCCCAGCTGAAGTCGTTGCCGCGAGTGACGGCGTGCAGGAGGCGTTCGGCTTGCCAGCCGTCGTCTTGGGCGTCGGCGAGGGTATTGAGGATGGCGTGTTCGGCACCGCTGTTGACGGTCGCGGGCACATAGCGGGCGAGCAGGTCGAGGTAGCGGTCCTCGTCTCCGGCCCGGGCGAGTTGTCGGTAGTTCTTGACCAGGACGTCGAGCGTTTCGGGACGGTCGTCGTGTTGGGCGTCGAGATAGTCGAGCACGTCGTCAGGGGCGAACTCGGCAGTCTGGCGTGCGGTCGAAGTCTTGGACTGAGGGCCGGGGGTGGCGTAGCGGGCCCAGCGGAGGGTGAGGTCGTCCCAGCTGTGCGTGCGTGCGCCGTGGGTGCCGGGGCGTGGGCCCAACGGGATGTCGGGGTAGTCGTCGCTCGTGAGCTGGTAGGTCTCGCGGTAGGCGGCGGCCAGGCCGACGATCTCGTCCCATTCCCATGCGGTGACCGGGTTGTCGGGGCGAGGTCCGAGGCGAGAAGTCCACGCTGGAGGGTTGCGGATCGCTTCGGCGCGGAGGTGTTCGAGGCGGTCGTGGATGGCGTCGTTCATCTCGCCGAGGTATTCGCGTCGGCCGGGGTGGTTGCGGGCTGAGGCAAAGTCGGGGTGTGATTGCCAGGGGAGCGTGCGGGTGTGAACTTGCCCGCGTAGCTGTTGCGCGTGAAGTTCGCGGAGCAGCGCATCGGCTGCGTAGCGGTGGTCTGGCATGGGGTCGGGGGAGCCGTCGCCGGCAGTGAGGTGTCGGGCGGCGAGGTGGTGCGCGGCGGTGGTGAGGGCGAATTCGGCGTCGTGGCCGAGTGCCAGGGCACCGGTGGCGATGCGCCATACGCGGTCCCAATGCGGATTCTCCACATCGGAGTCGGGCGCGATCGCGTCGAATGCCAGCCTCCAACGGTGGACGTCTCGCGGTTCCGGGTGTCCTTCGGGTGGCGCGGTGGTGTTGCCAGCGAGGAATTTTGTGATGCGGGAAGCGAGGACTGCGGCGGGGTCGTCGGTTCCAGTGAGAGGCGATCCGGCGGTGAGCCGGGGGAGGAGTTGTTCGGGGCTCCAGCCCAGATCGTTGGCGTTGCGGAGAGTCTGGACGAGCGCTGCTTCGGCTTTGGTGTCGAGGGTTTCGGGGGCGTGCCGCCGAAGTGCGTTCAGGTAGGTGTCTTCGTCGAGGTAGGTGGCGGCGTAGTTGTAGTGGTCGACGAGGGTTGCGAGGGAGACGACTTGGTCGAGGTTCTCGCGGTAGACCTCGGTCGCGGACGGTTCGATGCTGGTGTGTTTCAGCACACCGACGAGGACGTTGCGCGCGGCCTTGACCGGATCGGGGTCGACCCCGGGTGTTTTCTGGTGCAGGTCGATGACGTGGTGGTGGGTGACGACGTAGAGATGGTTCTCGCATTGGGCGCGGGTGATCGCGGGGTAGAGCTGTTCGCGGGTCATAGTCGGCGGGACGAGGGTGTGGGCGTTGCCGGAGCTGGTCATCCCTTGGATCCGGTTCACGGTGGCTGCGTAGGCCAGTTCGACGTAGCGGCTGACGTAGTTGCGGGGCAAGGTGATCCTGGCGCCGTGCTCGACGTGGCGGACGGTGAGCTGGCCGCCTTCGTGGGCTTTGACGACGTGCCAGGTGTCGCCGTTCTTGACGAAGTCGGCACCGCCGAAGAGGCTCAGGCGTCGGCGGTTGTGCCGGGTGACGACCGTGTCTCCGGCGCTGGCTTGGGTGCCGTCGTGCAGGTCGACTTCGGGACCCGCGGGTTCGTTGTGGCGGCGGAGACGGATCGCGCGGGCTTCCAGGTTCAGCGCGACGGTGTCTTCGTTGGTGGGCACGATCAGCAAAGATTCGGTGCCGGACCGAAGGTCGCGTCGCCAGCTGGTGAGCGCTTCGGCGCGCATGGTTTCGACGGAACCGGAGGAGATCCGGTTGCTGTCCTGGTAGTAGTCGATGCCCTTGTCGTTTCCGATGCGGATGAGGAGCGATGCAGCGGCTTGTTCTTTGCTGTCGTGGCCTGTGAATCGGACGACTTCGGAGAAGCGGAGTGCGCCGACGTCGAGGGCGATGAGCCTGATCGCGCCGCCGGCTTCGACAGCAGCGAGTTGCCGGTCGTCACCGATCAGCCGCACGTCGGCACCGCGGTTCAGCGCGTAAGCGACGACGGTGTGGAGGGTGTGGGTGCCGGCCATCGCGGCTTCGTCGACGAGGACCAGATCACCTTCGCCGATCGGGAATTTCCGTTCGGCGACGCCATGGTCGAGCGCGGTGGGGAGTTGGTGCAGGGTGTGCGGACGGGCTCTGATCGAGACACCGAGTCCGAGAGCGGCCCTGGCGGAGGGGCCGAAGGCGTAGACCTGCCGGCCTTGGCCCCGCCACAGGTCTGCCAGGACCTTCATTGCGGCGGTCTTCCCGGTGCCTGCGGGAGCGAGCGCCAGTTGCAGCCGTTTGCCGGAGCTGGCGAACCCGGTGACCATCCGGCGCTGGCCCCCGTTGAGGTTCGAGGAGCGGAGTGCCTTGCGGACGGCGCGGGTCGGAATGCGGTAGCCGCCGCCGCGCTTGGCCCAGGCGACGAAGTCGGCTTCTTCTGCCAGGGTCTGCGTGGTGGTGTAGCGAGTCGAATGGTGCTCGTGGAACACCGATTCTCCGGTACGCCGGCGCAGGAAGGGTGCTTCGGCGACGAGCGTCGCGCCTTCGAGCGCGAGTGTGGTCGATGCCGAAATCGCGCGGTTCACGACCTGGTCGATGAGCCCTGCCCGCGCGGCGGCGGGCACCCTGAGGCGGGCGGTCTGTCGGTGCGCTTCTGCTTCGAGGTGCCAGCGGGTGAAATGCGCGTATTTCGCGCTGACTGCGGCAACGGTGGCTTCGGCCAGTGCGTCGAGGTCGTGTTCCGGCGCTGGTGCGGAAGGCACCGGACTGCGGGAGAAGATTCGTTGTCCGAGTTTGTCGACGGACTCCTGTCCTACGACGTCGCGAGCGAAGCCGTGCCAGTCGTCGGTGTGCTCGGCCAAGGACTTCGGCGGCGGTTTGCAGGGGCGGCCGTCGAGTTTGGCGGCGCGGTCGATGGCGAAGATTTCCTTCGGACTCGGTTCACGTCCGTTGAGGTCACGGAACTCGACGATCCGGCGTGCGCGGGCGGTCTCGAACTGGCGCGTTCGTTGCGAGAATCCTTTGATCAGCGGCAAGGGGACCGCGGCCAGTTGCCAGATCTTGCGGTTGTGGTCGACGCCGTTGGCGGGCCGTTGAGTCCACCGCGCACCGTGTTCGCGGAACAGGTCGCGGGTGCGGGTGTCGAAGAACTCCGAGGCGGTGACGGTGCCGGCGAGCATCGGCCGTCCGTCGAGCGCGGTCCACTTGCCGTCCTCGGAGCGGCGGACCTTGGTCGAGATCAAGGCGTGGAAGTGCAGATGCGGGTCGCCGGCACGGCTTTCCCAGTGTTCGAAAACCGCCACGGTGATCCCGTCGACGTCGACCTGGGCCTGGCCCTGGTTGCCGGCACGGGTGAAGGCGAGGTTCTGTTCGACGTAGCCGATCGTATCCCGCATCGCTTGCCGGACAAGGCTTGCGATCAGTTCGCGTTCCTCCGGCGGTGCCAGTGCCCAGGCGACGGATACGGATTTGTCGGGTGCGAACACGAACTCGAAGCCGGACACTGCTTTGCGGAGCTTCCGTTGCTCCTCTGCCAACCACTTCGCCAGCTCGGTGGGATCGACCTCGCCTTTGGTGCCAGTTGCTTCGCGGTAGATCTGTTCTTGGACCGCTCGCCTGATCTGATGCCGTGTCTCGGCGTCGATCGGTGCACCGATCGGACGGCCATGCTCGCGGTTGTAGTCTTTGTACGCTTGGGCGGTCTGTACTCGCATGAGGTCCAGGCCGCTGTAGACCGGAAACCCGCGGCCCAGCCTTGTCGCACGCAGCGCTTCGGCCGCTGTGGCACCGTCGGCGATCAATTCGTTCTCGATTGCGTCGGCGTTCGGATGACGGCCTTCGCCGAAGAGCGCCTTCATCTGCGCAGGCTTGATTTCACCGGTGAGCCCGAAAATCTGCGCACCGGTGCCGAACCATTCGCCTGCCGGGTAACCGTGGGAGAGGTAGTACCCGCTCAATAGCTCGCTGGGGTCGAGCCGGCGGTCGTGGCACGCGACCGCGTTGGTGAGGTACTCATGATCACCAGGGCTCAGCTTCCGCGAGCCGATCACTGAAGTCGAGCGTACGCCGCAAAATCGCGGACGCCCACCTGACTCAGAGGATCTGCAAGATGTCCTGTGGGTGCCGTGGGCCGGGGCGGGCGGCGCGGGGGTGGGGCGCGGTGGTGACGGTGTCGGCAGCGGCGGAGCGGCTGGTGTGCTCCTCGGGCGTGGTGCGGGCGGGGCGAGTAGCTGGCGTGCGTGGGGCGGCTGAGTGCGCGGATTACGCCGCTGCCCGGCTGGCATGGCTCTTGCCTGCCAGCTGGGCCGGAACTTGGTGCGGACACGCGAAAAGCGGCCGCCGGTTCACCGGCGGCCGCTTTTCGTCCTGGCAGGGTGCGGGTTACGCCGCGATCATCTCGCGGGTTTCGGGCCGTGCGGAGCGCAGCGGCGGGCGGTCGAGTTCGGCGCAGTGCGCGCACCGCCCGACCGGTTCGGCTCGGTGCTCGGACGGGGTCCGCTCCAGGTTGCACGCGACGCACAGCATGCCGTCCGCGAGCGGGCGGCGGTGGAGGTTGGCGTAGAACCGCTCCATCCGCCTCCACTCCTGCGCGGTGACGTCGTCGCGGTCGTCGAGTAGCTCGCCGCGCTCGTCCTCGTACTGATCCGACACCCGCTCGTCCTTACGCGCTCGCCCGGTCTGGGGGATGGCGGGCTGAATCTCTCGGTGGTCCTCGTCGTAGTCGGTGCGGGGCTCGTACTCGACCATGGAGCGGCGGGCGCGGACCTCGAACGGTTCGCGCGGCGCGGACGCGGGGCGGGGGATGGGTTGCGGTGCGGCCTCGGCGCTCGGGTCGGGCAGAATGTGCGATTCGGCTTCCCGGCGGCAGGCGTCGGAGCAGTAGGGCATGTCCGGTGCCATGCTGAGATTACCGTCGCAGCTTCCGCACCGGTGGATGTCTCCGGTGTCGGCTTCGCGCTGCTGTTCCTGTTCGGTGCGCCTGGCGCGGATCGCGTCGGCACGCTGGCGGCTGGCGTAGACGCACGTGGTGAGCAGGGTGCGGTGGTCCTGGTCGATGAACGGCCACACTTTGTGGCCGGTGCGAATTGCGTCGGCCACCGTCGGGTGGTCGGCGGAAGGGTTTTCCAACAACGTGAGGCATGCGCGGAGCGCGTCGCGTGAATGTCCTTCGGCGCGGGTGGCGAGCCACCGAAGTGACTGCCGCGCCTTGGTGCGGTTCTGTGCAGGGTCGGCCAGTAGTGCCGTCACGTCGTTGGGGTGTGCGGTGATTGCCGCGCGGGTCTCGGTGGTGTGCACGCAGGCCGTGAACGCGCGTCGCGCGTCCGGGGCGAGTTCCGCAATCTGCTCGTGCATCCTGCGGACGCGAGCGAGCGTGTCCGGGTCGGTCGGGCTGGTCGCGTTGAGCAGGTGCGCGCACGTGAGGAGTACTGCTTGCGGGGCGTCCGAACGATGCTCGAACATCCACCGCAGAGCGGTCAGCGCAGAGGCGACGCGCGGGGGCGTGGCGCTGAGCGCCGCGACGACGTGGTCAAAGGTAAACCGCTTCGCGGAATCCGTACTTGTCATGGCGGTAAATCCATTCTTGTTTTATTGGGTGTTCCGGCTGATCGGGTTTGGCGCCCCGGGTCGGCCGGTAATCTACATATTACCGGTTCTTGTTTTTATTCTCAACGTTTCAACGTCGAATACTCTCCTCTTTGGATCGTGCTGACCTGCGGGGAAGGCGACCATCCGCAGAGCGGTGGAGGGATGGCCCCGAAGCCGACCGGGGCAGGCCCCGGCCTGCCCCTAATGCCTGACCTAGGCCGTAAGGGGACCCGAATGCAAGGGTGGGGCCTCGCGATTTTTTGACGCGCTTTTTGTCAAAAAATAGTGGGGTGCCCTTGTATTTGGGGCAGCGGCCGATACAATTTCGGGGCCATCCCTCCACCGCGGACGTGACCGGGCCGGCACGGGTGACCAGTGTTTGGCCTGTTCAACGCATAGGTTCCGCCCGGGTTATACTGACCGCGTCGCGATGTAATGGGGTTTCTTGTCCCTTGGGTGCGTCGCGGCAGCACCGGCGTCGTTGCTTTGGCGAGCCGTCGCTACGGCGATGTCGGCACTTGTGCCGTGCGCCGCCGGTTCGATAGTGCCGGGACCCTGCGGGCCCCGGCACTATCCCGAATGCCACGGCAACCCGTACCCGGCGCGTGCGGTTAAGCTGGCGAAGCAGCCCTCCCTGCTCAGGGAGGCCGTCATGCCGCAACAGGAACAGGGACCACGCCGTCGCCGGTCAAGTGCAGAGATCGCCCGGCTGAAGGCGCTGCGCGAAGCACACGCAGAACGACTCGAACGCGTCCGCGCGGATGAACAGAGAGTGGAAGACGCACTGGCACCGTTCGCGGCGGCGGCGGAAGCGATCGCGGAGGCGGAGCAACGCCACGCGGACCGAGCCGAGAAAGTCGCAGCAAAGCTGGAGCGCGAGCTGGCCGACCTGGACCGCGCCCGCGCGAGAGCGATCGACGCGGCGGGAGCCGAACGGCAAAAGCTCAAGGATGCGCTCGATGCCGAGATCGAGAAGCTGCGCGGAGCAATGGGGGATTCGGTGGTGACAATCCGGAAAGCCGGGACTGGAATGCCGGAGACTGCCGAGTTGCTCGGTATCACGGTGCGCGAGGCACGGAGACTGGCCGCAGCGGCGAACAACAGCGCTGAGCGAGCGCGCGAAGCGAACACGTTGCCGACGGCGACCAGAGACGCGCCGGTGAACAACGCAGCGGCCAAGGATTCAACCGAGAGCGGCGACGCGGCCGGAGCAGACGACCAGTGACTACCGAAGCGAGATCCGCTAGAGGATTGACACAGGTGTGGGGTGGGGGGAGGAGCCCCAGCCCCTCCCCCCCCCCCCCTCTCGGAGGGTGGGGTTTTTTTTCCCGCAGAGACTGTCCTGAGACGTTTTCTTTTTTT
>NZ_JBVKDQ010000020.1:20663-95260 GCF_055633755.1 Amycolatopsis sp. NPDC114484
CGAAAGAAAACAACAGGCGACGCAAAAGGAGAGCCCCGTGGGGGGGTGGAAAGAGGTGGGGGGGGGGCAGATCCCCCCCTTTCCCCCCCACCCCACATTGGCCGGAGTACGGGCTTGCTGTTACCGAGGACGTGCCGGGACGGCGTTCATTGTTTTGGCGGCAGCAGCGGCTCGCGGACGGGCGACGCGGCGGTGCGCGATCACCCGCCACAGCACGCTGAGGCCGCCCCCGATGAACAGGACACCGCCGAGCCGCGGATCATCCCAGCCGAGATCGTGAAACTTTGCGAACGACAGTGCACAAGGCAGCGCGAGCGCATGCGCGACAACGCACTCGCGTCTGCTGAGCCAGCCCGGTGCAGTCGCGTGCCGTCGCGACCGGCGATCGCCGAGAAACCCGACGAGCATGCCGATCGCGGCGTAGATCGGGAGGCGCACCGCGTCGACGGCCGTGGGTGCGGCGACGAGCGCGACGGTGCCTAACGGCGCAGCCGTGACATAAAGGCCGAAGGCACCGGAGAGGGATAGTTCGCGTGCCGACAGCCCAGGAGCGATTCGAGCCATCACTTCAGGGTAGGGCGAGATTTCGCCCCTGTTGGGGGAGATTCGCCGCCGGGGAAGCGGGGTTCGCGGTCGGCTCGATGCACGTCGCCTCGCCGCGACGCCCGCTGACAGACGCGGGTCGGCGCGGCACGTTCGATCGCGGTGGATTGGACCCGAAACGGGTCGACGGCGGGACGGACGCACCTGCGATCCGGGCATGGCGCACCTCCCTCGGTCGGCGGGCGTACGAGAAAAACCGGGGGTGGGAGCGGCGTCGCCGCTCCCACCCCCGCCGGTGGCGTCGGGGCCAGATCAGAACGGCGGAGCGTCAGAACCAGCACCCGCGCCGGCGAACTCGTCGGCGGAAGCGGGAGCGTCGCTCCAGGGGTCGGACTCCGCAGGGCGGGCAGAGGTCGTGCGGGTGGCTTTGGCGACCTTCGCGGTGGCGTAGCGGAGCGAGGGGCCGATGTCGTCGACGGTGAGTTCGATGACCGTGCGGTTCTCGCCTTCGCGGGTCTCGAAGGTGCGCTGGCGCAGCCGACCCTGGGCGATTACCCCGGCTCCCCGCTTCAGCGACTCCGCGATGTGTTCGGCGAGGTGCTTCCAGGCCGTGCAACGCATGAACAGTGCCTCGCTGTCTTCCCACTCGCTGGTCTGCTTGTTGAAGGTGCGGGGCGTCGACGCGATGGTGAAGTTCGCGACGGATGTGCCGTTCGCGGTGAACCGCAGATCGGGGTCGGCGGTGAGGTTGCCGATGATGGTGATGACAGTGTCGCCGGCCATGGCGTCCTCCTGTGAGGGTGGATGGTGTGGAACGCGATGTGCCTGGAGCGCGCCCCGGGCGGGGCCGGTACGACGCGGACCGGCTCGTCCGGCCGGGGTGGACCGGCTGTACGGAACGGGATGTTGCTGGCGGGTTGCACAGCCGGTTCGCCCGGGCGGCCGGGACCGGGGCTCCGCGGCGTTCACAGCTCCGCGCGGGGGTGTGCTGGGCTGGGTGCGGTCCACACCTGCCGCTCGCCGAGGGCGCGGCCGGTGCGCGGTCAGGTCATTGGCGCTTCACCAGGAAGGACGTTTCTGCCGGGTGGGGCTGATCAGAGTGCCGTCCGGTCCTGTGACCCGGCCTCCTGGGTGACTTCGGAATGCCGGGAGGGAGCCGATGCGGCTTGCCCGGATAAGTGAGCGTTGGTCAGCTGCTCGGAGCGGGAAGGTGCGCGCCGAGGTATCCGACGCATACGCATGCTGCGGCGGTATCGACGGCGTCGAGCACATGCAGGCGCGTACGGAGCTGTCTGCCCGACTCGTACGTGTGCGAGATACAGGGCCGTTCCGGAAAGATCGACCTCAAGCGGTGCCGACCGGCGGCGATGTCTGAGGAAGCGCTCGTTGTTCAGGACGGTTTCGGATTCGGTTGGTGCGTACTGGGTGCGGGCGATCTTGCTGTCGGTCGCGGCGGAGTCGGGGTAGGTGACGAAAGTCCGGACGGGCGTGCCGCCGTCCGTGCGGGCGGCGATCTTGGCGGAGGCGTAGCCGGAGAACGCGCGCAGCGCCCGCCAGGTCGAAGCCAGCCAGTCGCGCCGGGCCGGCAATTTCTTGGCGTCGTCAAGCAGATCGGGTGCCAGCCACAGGCGAGGGAGCTGGGAAGCGGCGGCGATCAGGTCGTGCCAGGTCCGGAAGGCGGGCTCGGCGGGCGTGTCCGGCTGGATGGCCGCGGAGGCGGGTTCGGCGGGTTGCCGGGCAGGCCGGTGCCGTTGCTCCAGCTGGTCGCGTGCGTGTTGCAGCTCGGTGGTCAGGTCGGCGATGACGGCGTTCGCGTCAGCCAGGGGCTGCTGGTGGTGGTCGAGTCGGCGCTGGAGGGCCTGCAGGTGGTCCGGGCTGCCGACGCGGCTGGCTTCGGCTCGGTAGCGCAGCACGGCCTGGATGAGTCTGCGGCGGGAGGCGTTGGCGCGTGCGGTCGAGGCTTCGAACTGCAGGTGCTGGGTGCGGGCGGTGATGAGTTGCGCGCGCAGGCCTTCGGTTGTGGTGCGTTCGGCGTGCAGGTCGCGCCGGGCATCCCGGAGTTGGCCGGTGAGGGCGGACAGGCGTCGTTGGAGGGTTTGGCGAGCGTGGTATTCCAGGCGTGGGCAGTTCGACGAGTCGTCGGAGGGCCAGTAGGTCTCCAGATGCCCTGGGACGAGCGGCTCCCCGGGCGCGTGCGAGTTGTCGGCGGCCAGGTTCCAGCCCAATGCCCTCCGTGTGCCGCGCTTCGGCTTGTGCCGGATGTGCCGTGCTGATGACTGGGGCAGCACGGTGAGGTCGGCTCCGTCCGCACCTGCGTATAGGCAGCAGCTCACTGCGAGGTCAACCAGTGTTCGCAGCTAGGGGCCGCGTTCGGCGGTGCTGACCGAGTCTGCGTCGGTCGCCTCGAATTGTGCCAGGCCGTTGTCGACCATGCTGTCGATGGTCAATGACGCGGTGGGGTCGATGTGGGTGGGGATTGCGTCGAAATCGCCGCCGGGCAGCCGGGTCGAGAACCACAAGCCCACCGCGGTCCGGGCAGGATCGTGGATCGAGCACAGGGAGGTGTCCGGACGGCGTCCGTGGACCAGGAAGCCCAGCAGGCGACCGGTCTCGTCGCCGGGCAGCGCTATCGAGGGTGGGTCGGCGAAGACGACCAGCGGGTCCGGATCGGGCAGCCGTTGCCACACTGGTCCGGCACCTCGTCGGAAGTCATTCCGGAGACGGCGGCGACAAGATCCGGGTGGACAGCGTAAGTGATGCGGGCGCTGTCCCAGCGGTGGAATACCGCGGCCTGATGGATCTCCCCGCTGGCCTGTGCCCGACGCGCCGGATCCCAGGCAGGGCCGTCGAAGCTCAACACGGTCCGTCTGTCGGCGACGCTCGCGAGCCACTTTCGGCGGCCGTTGCCGATGATCCGGTTGCGCGGGCCCATGCCTACGCTGACGACCTGCTCGATGATCTTGCGAGCCCGCGTTTCCAGCACCAGCCGACACTATCGACGGCCCCGATTCCCGATTGGGTGAACCGGCTTCTGCCGCCGGCACGGGCATGGCCCGCGCACGCTGGAGTCCGCAGACCTGGCCAGGCATCGCGGTTCGCCCTGGTGTTCGACGGTATGTAATGTCGCTGGACTGCACGAGCGGAATGGGCCCTGCGGACAGACCTCCGTCAGGAAGCGCGAACCGGTCGTGGGCGTGCCCCTTCGGTGTTTTTCGACTTTCGGCACGCCGGACCGGAGCCAACTCAATTTGCCGAAATTACACGTGGTCCGCCACGCCGGGTGCATGCCAACTGTACGGACGAGGAACACGACGTTTGTTATGCGGCAACAGCTACCGGCGCGTTGTCGGGTGCGCCCGGCGTACCGGCCGCACCCGACACCAAGAATTCAGTTCGTCGCGTCGCGTTCAAGCGAACGACGTTCCTCACGTGCGATGGCTGTAATCGCATCGGCCGGAACCGCCGTGTTCGGTGCCAAGGTCGCCAAGCGGACCGCGTCGGACAGGTCTGAGGGCGGGTCGATGGAGACGGCAGCGGTCCTTGCCGCGTTGATGTTGCCCTGGGCGAGTTCGCCGAACGCGACAACCCCGGCGAGATAGGTCGCGCACTCGATCGGAGCGACTCGCAGCAGATGGCGGAACAACGCAACTCCTGCGCGCTCGAGGCGGCTCCCGGCTGGCGGGAGGAGGGCCGCGTCGCGGACCCGCGGCGAACTCATGCCGGCTATCAGGTCGGCGAGTTCTTCGTCGGTGGTGGGACGACGGCCGCTTGCCCACGCTGCGACCGCGGCGTCGATCTGGCGGAGCCGGGCTTGCAGCGCCTGCCGCTCGCCGAGGCGATTGCGTTCGGCCTCGATCTGGAGGACTTTCTCTGCTGCCAGCTTGCGCCATTTCGGACGGGGATCGGTCTCCGTGCCGAAGGTCCTGGTGACCGCGGTGGCGCAGTCACGCGCAGAACGGAAGAAGCCGGAGAACCCGTCGCCGGGAGCGTAAGGGTCGGTTCCTCGGTTGACGCGGTAAGCGATGAGGTCGGCGAGCGGAGTGGGAGGTTGAACAGACTCGGCGGCCAGCGATGCGTACAGGTACTCACCGATCAGGCAATGCGCGGCGGCGAGTGCGGTGCCGATCTCCGGGCGCAGCTCTGGCGTCGCGAGGCGGTAGAGGTGCAGCAGCAGGTTGAGCCGTTCGAGTTCCGGTTCCGAACTGCTTGCTGGCACGACACACGCGTCGCGGAACAGCGGTGAGCAGAAGCTGGCAATCAGGTGCGCGACCTGTTCGCGGTCGTGGGGAAGCAAGCCTTCTCCGGATGCTGCGACAGCGCTGTCGAAGGCGGCAAGCTTGTCGGCGAGCGGCCGCGGCGCGTCTTTCATCCGCTCCATGACCTGCCGTGTCGCTGCGCCGACGGGCTCTCGTTCGGCAGGGGATGCGGGCGCGAACAAGTCCTCGATCGCCTCGCGGCTCACCTGGATGGCGAACCCGTTCGCCACAGCGGCGACCGCGACGGGTGAAGTGGCCGGGTCGGGCAGTAGGCCTCCGCAGTCCGGCAAAGGGCAGTAGCAGCGATACCGGACGCCTTCGCGGAACTCCGGCAGGAAGTAGACTGCCCTGACCGTGTGGCCGACGGCGGTGATCGAGGATGTGAGGGTCTCGATTTCCTCGCGCCACGGCAGGTCGGCACCGAACTCGTCCTGTTTGGACACGGCGATTGCCACAACACCTCCGGCGGGCTGGGTACGCAGCGGGTTGGTGACAATATCGCTGCAGGCGTCCGGGTCGTCGACAAAGCGACTGAGGTCGAGCCTCATCGTGAGCCCGACGCGTTCGCGACCGTCGTCGCGGGGCTTCAGATGAATGACGATGAGCGACTCCTCGGGGTAAAACCCGCACACTGCCGGGACGGACGCGAGGAACTTGGCGACGGCATTTGGGGAGGGCATCGTTTTCCTCCAGGGAAATGGTTTTGGCCTGTGGCCGGTGCCGGGTCAAGTCCGGCTCGGCAGGCCGCGTTGGGCGTCGATCGCTGGACGAGGTCGTCGGAGCGCGCCCGCTCGGGCCCGGATCCGCTGGGCGATGGGACCGTGTGGACGGGGCCGGGCCCGGGCGGGTGTGCTGAGATCTCCGGTGCGGCGATCAGCGGCCAGCGGAGTGGCTAGACGACGCGCGTCGTCACCGAACAAGGATCACGCGGGGCAGTTGGCGGCCGTACGCGATTCCGTCGCGGATCGCGGTGGTCAATTCGTTCCAGGTGAAGTCGTCGACGCCAAGGTGTCGACGTGCCGCGTCGACGAGGTGCTGGGTGATGGCGGTGTCGCTGATCCAGCCGTTGGCCGCGAGTTGGCCGAGCGACCTTGCGGCAGCAAGCACTGCGTCGTGGCGTCCGCCGACCTCGGCAGTGCGCACCCGCTGCGTCTCGCCGGCCACCGCCGCGTGGACGTACGCGGCAACGCGCGCGTCCGCGGGGTCGGGTATGCGCTGTCGCGGGACGGGCATCGGTGTTGGCGGTGCGAGCCGTTCGGCGAGCCACTCCGGGAGCGGCGCGACCGGCAGATCTCGGATCACCGTGTAGGCCACCGGCGTGCCGTCGAGGTCGAGGAGCGATCCGGGCGCGACGACGAGCCCGCCGTGGCCGCGGGTGTCCACGCCTCGTCCCAATCCGCGCTTCGCAGTTCCGACCGAGTTGCGGAGGAGATGTCCGGGTGGCTGCCGGAAGAAACGGTGCTCGTTTCCTCGGCCGCCTGGTGTCGCGACTGTGAACGTCTCGACCGGATCGGGCTGGCCGAGCTGGGAGGAGAGGTCGGCCAGGACCTGGCGTCCGTGCGGGACCGACTGGGATTGTCGGCCGCGCGGTGCGTCGAGATCGAGGATGAGAAGGTCGGAAGGGCCGCAGGCGACGCCGACGTTGTCGGCGGGATGGCGGCGCCACCAGCCGACGATGGCGGCGATGTCGGAGGTGGCCCACTTCTGCCAGCCTTCGACCGCCGGAGTCTTGCGTCCGGCTCTGAGGGGGAGCACGGCCCAACCCTGCTCGACGCACCAGAGTGCGGAGGCCAGGAATCGCCGGGGACCGCTGATCGTGGTGAAGGGCACGCCTGGTCGGTCGGTCGAGGTCAGTTGAATTCGTGAATGGTGCATGTCCGGCTCCCGTGGGGAAGCGAGGCCGCGGAACGCGGGGGCGGGTGAGTGCTCCGCCCCCGCGCTGCTAGACGAGATCAGTCGTGGTCGGCTGTCTGTTCGTCAGCGGGCTCACCCGGGTCGTCGAGGATGTCTTCGTCGGCGGGCTCGTCGAGAAGCTGAGTGACAGCGTCGGTCTCGTCGTCCGGTGTAAGGACTTTCAGCTCGATGTCGGACAACGTGTGACCGAAGTCCTGGATCATCTGAAGGTATTTCTGCTGCAGCTGCGTCGGCTTGCGCCAGGGGCTGCGGTCGCGCTGAAGCGCCTCTTCGTGGGCGGCAAGGGTGAGGAACGCGTCGAAGACCGTCGCCTGCTTGGCGCTCAGCCGCGCCGCGTAAGCCGCGAGGTCGTCCTGCCCGAGCAAGGCCCGTGCCAGAGTGTGGCTGCGTTCCATCGCACGGACCACCGGCTTGTCCCCGTTTGCTTTCTGGATCGCGAGCCAGTTCTGCAGACCGGTCGGGACCTGGCGACGACT
This sequence comes from Amycolatopsis sp. NPDC114484, assembly GCF_055633755.1. Classification (NCBI taxonomy): domain Bacteria; kingdom Bacillati; phylum Actinomycetota; class Actinomycetes; order Pseudonocardiales; family Pseudonocardiaceae; genus Amycolatopsis; species Amycolatopsis sp. NPDC114484. The sequence goes on from NZ_JBVKDQ010000020.1 coordinate 27,853, forward strand.
CGCGAAGGACTTCAGCCAGTCCAGTCGCTTGGGTTTCGCGGCGTCCCACAGTTTGTTGCTCTCCCGGACCCAGCGGTTACGCGCACGATTCCACTGCGCCGAGGCATCCTGGTGACCGGTATCGGGCGACGCCGTGTCGTTGTCAGCGCGCCCGTCCGGCGCCCAGCGGAGAGCATGCCCGTGCGCGCGGAAGTCGCGGCACGCGTAGCGGGCAATCATGACGTATCCGATGCCACGCGGATCTTCTTCGTCGTTGCGCAGATACCTGAGTCCCACCCGCGCGCAGTGCCCCGGGCAGGAGGCATGCTCCTCCTCCGTGAGTTCGCTCCCGCGGGCTGTGTCCGCGTCCGGGCGCAGGTCGGCCAGCGGCAGTGCGGATTCGTCGCTGGCGTCGGTGAGGACAGGAATGCCCGCTGCGTCGAGTTCGGCGGTGACGGCATCAGCGAGCTCCTGCCGGATCTCGGCTTCCCGGAGGTCGTTGCGGAACTTCTGCGCCAGCATCTCGAAGTTCCTCGGCCGCTCGTTGGCCGTGACGATCAGTTCCTTCGCCTGGTCGGTCATCCCTTGCTGGTCGAACCACGCGATTTCGGCGAGCTGGGGGAGGGCAAGTCCGTAGCGGTCACCGGCCTTGGTAGCCAGCTCGCTGGCCCCCGCTTCGAGCGTTTCCTGCACCGTCTTGCGCTGCTGGCCGCGTCGCCGGGCGATCTTGGTCGGCGACAAGCCCAGTTCGAGAAGGTACTGGTACGCCTGAGTATTCTCCTGGTGCGTGAGCGGCTCGCGGTGGTCGTTCTCGTCGAGTTGCTCGAGGACACGGTCGATTTCACGATCTTGCTCGTCGCCCCGCGGCGGCAGGTGCATCCAGACCGGCACGGTCGTACCCGCTTCGCGCGCGTGCAGCACGCGCCGCTGGCCGGAGCGGACGATGATCGTGCCGTCCATCAACCGGTAGCCGTTCGCTGCGGTAGTGACGCCGGCCTGGCGGTAATTGCGCACCGTTGCCGCACGGGTTTTCACCTCGGTCGACCGCACGTTGTTTTCCAGCACGATCTCGTTCGGGTCGGCGTGCACGATGGTGTCGACTTCGTGGCCCCACTGGGATTTCCACGCCGCGAGTTCTTCCGCTGAAGCGGGACCGGCGGCCGTGGGCTGTGCCGATTCGGGCTCCGCAGAGCTCTCGGCAGGTTCGGCGAGTTCGGTGGTAGTCATTCATTCTCCTTGAGAAGGGATTGCGGCACCGTCCGCGGCGGGCGGCGCGGGTGTCCCGGCGGGACGCACGGGGCCGAGCGCAGCCGCGGGCGCGGGCCGGACCGTGCTCGCCCAACCGCGTGGAACCCTCCGGAGCGCGTCTCCGTACGAGGAGAGGAGGCGGGTTCCACGCGGTTTGGTGCGGGGGGACACGGTCCGGCGCGGGTCTAGAGCGGCTGCGCTAACGTGCGAAGTCCCGTCGGGACGACCGAGACGTCGACCGCGTTACGGCGTCGTAGTGAACGGGATCTTTTCGTCCGTGCGCGTCGCAGCGGTCGAGAAGAGAGCGCACTCGCACTCGTCGGCTGGCAATGCGCACTCCCCGCAGAGAGGAATTGCCCAGATGCGGGGACACCAGCGCGCACAGGAACCGGGAAGAGAGGCGCACTCGACGCAGCTGCCGCAGACCGCGCAAATCCCGTCCGGATCAGCGGTGTCCAAGCTCTCGCATGCGATGCACACACCGCTGTACCCGCTGCGAGCGGAGTAAACGAGAGGCTGGAAGTCCGAATTGGAGTACCAGATGCCGTCGTACCAGATCCCGGCGTTCTCGTTGAACAGGTAGGACTGCTTGGCGTACTGCGGGGCGACGGTGAGAACGACGACTTTGTTCCACGGTCCAAGCCAGCATTCGAGAGCTAGCCGAATGCCCTCGTCGTCGAATTGCGCGGGGATCGACTTGCCGAGGCAGTCCTCTGCGAGGACCCGGGTGTCGGACTTCGCCTGACGACGGCCGGGTTGGACACTCGCCGGCAGGATTCCGTTGTGTGCCAGCACGGTGTCGGGCCGACTGTTGACCTCGAACGGATGGATGTTTGCCTCCGAGGTCTTTCCGTGGGTGCGGAACCGGCTGTGGAACAACGCGGGGCCGCTCGGGTGCTCGTGGCGGAGGCGAGTGAACTTCTCGAGCGATTCCTCGAAATCGAAGGACTTTCCGACGACGATGCCGTGCGCGGTGGCAACGGCGTAGCCGTGGCCGTGCGGGTTCAGTTCGGCTCCGTTGGCCAGCGCCGCCGCGTCAGGCAGTGCTCCCTCCGGAAAGTAGGTCAGCATGCACATGCGAGCGCCTCGCATTCGCGCGAGAGGGCGTCGTACTCCGGGCGGGCACCGGCCCAGGAAAGGAAGGCGTCCCAAGACCAGCCGCTGTCGCGGAGGATGGCTCCGAGAGTCAGCTGCTGGGTGTAGCGGACGCTGGCATCCGCGAACGCGAGCGCGGCTTGCACCTCCTGCGGTTTGACGCTGCTCGCGAACATGCGCAGTTCGAACGTGTCGACGTTCTGCACATTGATCGCCGAGTAGCGAGGCCGCTCACGGTCGCCCTTGCAGATTTCCTTGACGTCAGCGCGTTCGGTCCGGGAGAACTGAGCCCAGCTCGAGTCGCGCCGACGGGCGAGCTGCTGTACCTCCGCGGCGTTTCGGTAGATGAACTTCATCCACCGAAAGACGTGGCTGGAGCCGGTAAACGCCTCGCGGCTGACGTGGACGTGGAGACCGGCGTCGGTCCCGTGACAGCCGCGGCCCGCCAGTTCCTCAAGCAGCCGCCAGGGAAAGTTCTCCTGCGCCCAGGCCAGCGACATCGGGTGGGTGACAAGCTCGAACCCGACCGTGATCGAGCCGTCTTCTTTGAGATACGCCAGATCCCCGAGTCGGTCTTCGCACAGCCGACAGAGCTCTATGTCATGGTCGGGAGTGTTGATCTCCAACTCCATGCCGAGAAACAGCGGGCCGGTACCGCGGAACTCCAGCTGTGGCCGGTAGTCGGAGGAATAGACATGCTCGTCCCAGCAATCCTGCTGGTCTAGGCACTGGCCGCACCTGGCACGGCCGTGCACGAGATACGTACAGTCGATGCACTCGTGGTACCCGGATGCTGCGGCGCAGTCTTCGCAGAGCTCCTCGCCGTCTTCCTCGACGACGAGCAATGTGCGGAAAATGCGGCTACAGTCTTCACATTGGCGATAACGCAAGTACACGCAGTTGTCGCAGACGAGTTCGTCGTCGACATTGGTGTGAGCGAGCTCAGGGACGACCTCGTGATTGCAATGGACGCAAAAGTCCTCGTCTTGGCTTGTGGTAGCCAATCGTGACTCCTCGGGCGCGAGCCACCTTCCATCCGCTCGTCATCTGCGCGGCGGCGGCAGGAGGCGTGGGCCGGCGGTTGCCGGCGGCCCACGGGCGTGGGCCGCGTCCCGATGAGCGCGGACGGTGGGCAGCGGGCCTCGTTGCCCCGCCGACGAATGGTTGGGAGGAGCCCGCTGCGCGCCGCCCGCGCTACCGTTGGTGCGGCCTACGTCAGTTGGCATCGCGGTGCGTGATCTCAACCTGCTCATGCTCGCCGCCGGAGACATAAAGAGACCCCCGGTGTCAGAAAAGACGCCGGGGGTCGTCCACCCCGCCCGGAGGTGGTTGGAGCCCGGCCGCCGTGCTCAGGGAGGAACAGGCACGGTGGCCGGGAGTTTCAGCTGACGGAGTCGTCGTGGCAGGTCCCGCAAATGCAAAGCGGATAGGCGGAGGTGACCTTGCCGAGCCGGTGGAGGATCGCCAGGTTCAAGATCCGTTCCTGCTCGTCGCCCACCACGCCGAGCGCGCCGAGGATGAGCGCGACTATCAGCGGGCTAGGAGTGCGCTGTCCCTGTTCCCACCCGGGGATGAGGCCCGGAGAGACGCCGATTCGCCGGGCAAGCTCGCGGACGCCCCACTTCCGGGACTTGCGGGCACCGCGAAGTGCGCTGCCCAGCATCTCCGGCAGCAGATTCGGCTGTGGCGCCGGGTTGCGGGTGCTCACTCGTCGTTTCCTGCTCTTCGGTCTCGTCGGTGATGACTTCGCCGGTGTCGGGGTCCGTGACGATTTCGGTGCCGTCATGCTGGATCCAGTGGCCCATCACGGCCTCCCTGACTTGGTCTGCGTGCGTAAGCCCGGATGATTCGGCGGGATCTCGTAGCCGAAGCGCTGGCGGTGCAGTACGTCGCAGGCTGGGCACTGCGTCGGCACGCAGTGACGGGTTCGTTCGGACAGCGGCACAAACCCGGCCGGTGCCGTGGCGCCGCACAGCATCCTGATTTCTTCCCCCGGAACGGGGATCTCCGCCAGGCTGGCCAGATGCCACACGCCGTCGATTACGGGACGTATTCCCGCTGGGTCGATGTAGATCAGCGCGGCGGTCATGGCAGCAACGCTAAAACCGATCAGGGCGCGGAGTTTGCCATGGAGGCAAACACCCGAATGGGTCTAAACGTGCAGACCGGCGCGGTAAGCGATGCCGCGCAATTCGCGTCCGTCTGCGTCGCGCCTGGCCTTGCCCACCAGGTCGCTGATCAGGGACACAGTAAAGGGGTGGCGCAGCACGTGCGAGGGAGAGATCTCCTCGGCTTGCCGGAGCATAGGGACCACCCGGTGCCGCTGTCGGGGCAGCGCCGCGAGCGCCCGCGCCCGGTCGCGCCAATACACAGCCTGCCGGGCGCGCACCGTGAGTGCTGCGGGCTCGATGTTCTCGGCGATGGCCGCTGCTTCGGCGTGCTCGCCGGCCTCGAGCGCACCTTGCATCCGCCACACGCCCACGTTCGACGGGCCGAACCCGAACCCGAGCAGGTTGGTTTCACCTGTCCGCTCGGCCAGCTCAGCGGCGTGGTCGAGCGCGGCGGCGCGCTGGGCACCGTCTCGGCGGGCAGAGGCGATCAGCGACGTCACGAGGGCAAGGGATCCGTTCAGCTGCAGCTCTTCCGTGGTCGTCCGCGGCAGCTCAACAGCGTTGAGTCGATCCGTTGCGAGGTCCAACGCGCCCGCGGAGAGCAGGCCGAGAGACGTGCCGTAGGCGCTCACCGCGAGCGGCACGGGCTCGGCCAGTCGCTCGGCTGCTTCTCTCGCCAGCTCTGCCGCCTGCCACGCCAGGTCGATCGGGGCTCCGACCATGGCGAGCCACGCTTGGGTGCCCTGCATGTGCATGAGGGTCGCCAGCCGGAGCAGATTCCGTTCGTCCCGGCCTGTCTGGAGGCTGGTGTGCAGATCCCTGATCAGGCCTGGCAGCGCCGCACCGACGAGGTCGGAACGCGCATCGTTGATTTCGGCGAGCAACCGTAAGACCCGTGCATGGAGCGCATCGGCAGGCAACACCTCGCCCTGCGGAGCTTCCACGCTGACCGCGAGGAGTGCGAGCCGGACCGCTGCGAGTGCCTGGTCGTCGGCGGGTCCCCCGGGGTGGGACAGCACCTCTCCAGTGATCTCGCTCGGCGCGACCTGGAGCGCCGCGGCGAGCCGGACGAGCAGAGCGCGGCTGTCGAGCTGGCGATCCCCGGTTTCCAGCCGCGACAGGTACGAAATCGAGATCCCCGCCAGCCCGGCGACGACCGCGAGGGACTTGCCGCGCGACTTGCGAAGGTCGCGCAGCACGGTGCCGATCGGTGCGGACACGGGCATCCCTCATTACCGGAATCAACTCCTAGCCTACCGCCATCACGGGGAAGCCCCTGCCGTGCACGTGGCGGCAGGGGCTTCCCACCGCGTCAAGCCACAGGTCAGAACGGCCTTTTCAGCTCAAGCGGCCGTACTTCGGCGAGTCGCGAATGGCAACCCGCGAAAGCACTAGAGCCGTGCGTAACCAGGCTTCGAGACGGCGATGTCTTCGGCGGAGGTGGCTACGTCGGCGGTTCGCATGCGGAGCAATTCATTGACACCCACTGACGCGGCCGAGTGGATCGAGCCGGGCACCCCGTAAACCCGGCGGCCAAGTTCGCGGGCTGCGTGCGCGACGGTCAGCGCGCTGCCGCGCCGACCGGCTTCGACGATCACGGTCGCCGAAGAGAGGGCTGCCAGCAACCAGCATCGCGCGTGGAACCGGGTACGGGTTGGACGCGTTCCGACGGAGTATTCGCTGACGAGCAGTCCGCCTTGGTCGACCACGCTCTGGAAGAGCGGCGCGTGCTGTTGTGGACAGGTCTGGTCGACGCCGTTGGCGAGCACGACGACCGTTGTGCCGTCGGCAGTCAGCGCGCCACGGTGCGCGGCTTGGTCCGTCCCGAAGCTTCCTCCGCTTACTACGGTCGTGCCGCGGCGGGCGAGTTCGCAGCTGAAGTCGGCGGCGACATGATTGCCATATTCCGTTGAGAGGCGGGAACCCGTGATCGTCACGGCCGTCCTGGTCAGATCGGTGAGCCTGCCGTCGCCGCGCGCCCAAAGCGCAAGCGGGACGCCGTGGCCGGCCAGGCCGGTGAGCCGGACGATCGGCCAGTCGTCGTCTTCTGGGGTGAGCAGGCTCGCCGTGCCGTTGTCGAGGGCACACAGGTCCTCGTTGATCACGGCGTCGGGGCGGGTGACCTCGTTGAGTACGGCGGGAGGGGCTGTGCCACGTCTGATCTGGTCGGCGGCGTCGACTGGTCCGACGTCGGTGACGTAGAGATGGACCGCGGGGGCTGGTGGTTCGGCGGCGCGGAGCAGGTAGAGCCGGGCGTGCAGTTCAGGGAGAGTCGGCATGTGCGCTTCCTCCAGACGAAGGCGCTAGTTCGGGAGGCAGGGCGGGCTTGCTGCCGGGTCAGGAATCGAAGTCAGATCGACCGTTGATCACGGAGCGGACCTCAGCGGCCGTGTGAAGGCGGCCGCGGGCATTGGAGTGGGCATAGGCGAGGCAATTCGGTCCGGTGAACCACAACGTGAGCGTTCGAGCGCCTCGTGCGAATCCACGCCGGTACCCGCGTGCGTCGCCGAGTTCAGCGGGATGCAGCGGTGGCAGAGTGCCGTCGAGTTCGAGATCAGGGCGTGCAATCCATCCATGTGCCGCGAGATCCTCGAGAATGTTTGGGTATTGCATGTCCTCCGCGCGTGCGTTGGCGTAGCCGGTGGCGGTGCGGGTCAACGTGTCCGCGAGGCGGTTCGTGCGTTCGGTGACGTAGCGCAGCCCCATCGCCGGGTACGGTTTCGTCTTGAACAGGGTGTGCGCGTCGTCTGCGAGATCGGGGATCTGGCAGCGCAGGTCCCGGGCGTAGTCGGCATCACTTTGAGGCTGGCGCTACGTACCGCCGCAAGCCATTCGGCCTCGTTAGCTCGTGCGCGGACCTGATTTATGTTGGTCGCCGGATCGTCGTTGGATTGCAAGCTCATCGGTGCTCCTGGGTGGTGGTCAAACGTTTCGTCGAAGCGGAGCGAATTCGTCGGGTGCATCACTGCATGAGCGGAGTGATCGGGCGGATGCGGAGCGGCTCTTCGCCGCGATACGAAGCAGCGAGGTGACCGTGGTCGACGACGATGTGGTAGTCCTTCAGCCACACCGAGAACCACTTTTCGGCGGACGCTCCGCGGCGAGCCGCGGAATCGGCTGTCAGCGGCAGACCCGGCACCGGTGCGGTGCGGTAGGTATCAAGTGTTCCGTTGACCATGGGGCACGCGAGCGCGGTGTAGGCCGCGCACTGTGGATGCAGCGCGGGTTCGCTGGTGCACTGCCGAGGAAGGTCGGAGGCGCGCAGGAGAAGCACGGCGGGTTGAGGGGCGAGACGGTGCCCGCATACGCCGCACAACCGATACACGAGGGCGTTTTCAGCGTAGGTTTGCTCGATACTGCCGAAAACGTAGCCGCCGCCCGGCAGTTTCGGTGTTGTCCAAGGCACTATCAGGCCGCCGGCGAGTGGACCCCCGGACAGCCAGACGGGAACGGGAGGGCGATCGGGATTCATTAGGAAGTTTCCTCTTGTCGTGCGAGGCTCGTTCGATCGGTCGCGGCGAGCAGCGTTGACTGCGGGCTCCGAACGACTCCGCCGGCGTCCTGCCTGGAGCGCTTTGTAGCGGGTGATGTTGTTGGCAGTGATGCCGACCGCGGGCCCGAAGACGGCGACGCGTAGGCACGCCGATTGGTGGTCGTGCGGGAAGAAGTTGCCGGAGTCGTGGATCCGGTTGGTTCCGTTGCGCGCATCGCCGGACGCCGAGCTGCTTCAGGCCGCTGTTCTGGCGCACCAACTTCATTGACCCTCCACGGGATCAGGCGAGGAGAGCGGTACGCGAGTCCGTCCTCGATCCTATTTATCGGACGGGTTTTTGGTTGACTGACCGACTCTGGGACGGCGGCGGAGGTGTCGGCGACAGCTGGCTCGGGCTCAGCGGCGATACCGCATGATCGAGTGAGGTTCCAGGGGCGAAGATGCCTATGTGGTAAGCGATCGCGACTGCGTGCGCCCGGTTGACGGCGCGGAGCTTGCGGAAGGCGTTGTACAGATGGGTTTTCACCGTTTCAGCGCTGACGTACTCGATTTGCGCGATTTGGAAGTTGGACAGTCCGCGCGCGACGTGCGTGAGCATCTGAACCTCGCGTGCGCTCAGCACCGGTCGGCGGCTCATCGCATCCACCGCAATGCACGCCGCGACCAGGAGGGTTTTCTGGGATCTGGTTTCGTGCACGCAGCGATGAAGAGATGCGGGGGAATCCCGGCTCGACGGGCCTTGCGAGAGGGCTGGCGGCGCCGACCGAACTGGGTGATCACCGTCTGTGCGGCACGGGCGTGCTGGCTTGTGTCGCGGTCCCAATCCCGCGGGACAACAGCCAGAAGGTTCCCGTCGTCGCGAAGCAGGGACCGGGCCAGAAGAACAGGCTCGGCCCAGTTGGGTTCGAGCACCTGATGGAGGATCACGGCGTCGAACGGGCGCTGGCGAGTCTCCCTCAACTGTTTGAGGCCTTCAGCGGAGCGGACGAAGGTGACCGAATCTTGCGGTGAGCTTTCCGCTAGATGCTTCTGTTCCGCAGCGTCGGTGTCGGCGCGGCAGACAAGAACCCGCTTGGAACGCGAGCCCTCCGCCCGTGCTGAGGTTTTGCTGCCGGTGCGACCGGGGATGGCGGGAGACACCGAGCCGGTTCGGTTTCGATGCATGACAGGTTCCTTCGTGCCGGAGGACGGACCCCGCCTCACAGCAGCCGCGCGTTGCGGGCGTGCAAGCCCTCGACCAGCGGGCGGTGCGAGGGCTTGTTTGATCCGGGCTTGCGCCCCGCAGTGCGGATGCTTGAGTGGCTGGGGTCGTCCCGGCGCGACGGAACTGCAACTGGCTTTCGTGACCCTCGCAGAAACCCATCGTCGAGTGACTTCACCTGTTGACAAATTTGAGATGTGTCGGCAAAGTGAAACACAGAAGGTGGTCAGTCGTCAGTCCGGACCGGAGTGGCTGCGACTGCGCCTTCCGGGCGGTGGCTCTACCCTTTCCCCCTCAGTGGAAGCCGCGGTCCGGCCCAGGAGGCGGTTGTCGGGGAGGGCGCCGCCTCCTGGGCGACCGGGTGCGTTTTGACTCTGCCTGAAGTCGTGAGCGACCAGTTCTTGTGGTTTAGCCGGCCGTCGGCAGGCAGAGCGGCTGGGGCAAAAGCACTGAGCCATCTGAGTGAAGTGTTGCGTTCTGCATACACCCGCGCACTCAGCGGTATACGTTGATCCGCTTGGAGGCGGTGGGTGGAGTCGCCTCCAAACGTCATATCGGCAGGGGAGGCCATATGAATCTCGTTGTGGTGCGCCGAACATCGGCGGGCTTGTGTCGGCGTGCGCAGGGAAGCAGGCGTCGCGACCGCGACATGTGATCCGCGCTGCGGGACCTGGATGAGAAGAGTCTGGTCGGCTGGACGTCCGCCGGTCCCGGAGGCGCATGACCGTCGCGGGGGATGAATGTCTGCAGGACGCAAGCTCGGCTTCGTCGAACCATTGCGGAACAGCGAATTCCGGGCTCTTTGGCTTGCCGAGCTGAGTTCCGTTGTCGGCGACCAGCTCGCGCGGGTGGCGCTTGCCTTGGTGGTGTACGCGCAGACGGCGTCGGCGTTGCTTACCGCGCTGACGTACGGCTTGACATTGGTTCCGAGCTTGCTGGGCGGGTTGTTGCTGTCGGGCCTGGCCGACCGGCTTCCTCGACGCAGCGTCATGGTCGCGACGGATGCCGCGCGTGCGCTGCTCGCGGCGGCGATGGCGGTACCCGGACTGCCCCTTCCGGTGCTGTGGGGCTGTGTCGGTCTCTTGAGTTTTGCCGCAGGGCCGTTCAAAGCCGCGCAGATGTCGTTGCTGCCCGAGGTACTCGGCCGCGGCGAACGCTACGAAGCGGGGCTAGCGTTGCGGCAGTTCACCACGCAGATCGCGCAACTCGTCGGGTTCGCCGGCGGAGGGCTGCTGCTGGCGTGGCTGGACCCGCACGTCGCCATGGTGCTCAACGCTGGCACGTTCGTCGTGAGCACCATCCTGGTGCTCCGCGGAGTCAGTCGGCGGCCAGCGGCGCGTGCCGAGGACAATCCAGATCCTTCGGAGCCAGCCGAGCGAGATCCTAGTGATGGACGCGCTGTCGTTGTGACGTTGTTCGGGCTGGTGGTGCTGCTCGGTTTGTACATCGTTCCCGAAGGGCTGGCCGCACCGTACGGGCGCGAGCTCGGCGCCGGTGCGATCGGGATCGGCCTGCTGATGGCGGCGGATCCGATCGGCAGCGCGATCGGTGCCTGGGTCTCGACGCTGGTGCGGCTGCCGACGACGCTGCCGGCGATCGTTGTCTTGGCCGTGGCCGCCGGGCTGCCGCTGACCGCCTGCGCGGCGAGGCCGAACCTTGGCTTGACGTTGGCTCTGTGGGCAGCTGCCGGTGCGATCGGGCAGCTGTACTTGATCAAGACTCAGGCGCTGGTGGTCGCAGTGGTGCCGAACCGGAGGCTGGGCAGCGTGATGGGCCGGATGGGAACGGTCATGTACTGCTCGCAGGGCCTCATGATCGTGATCGGCGGAGCCGTCGCCGACCGGGCCGGCCCTTTCCTGGCGACCGCTGCTGCCGGAGCGAGCGCTGCGATGCTGGCGGTGGTCGTTGGCGCGGGGTGGTGGCTGGCTCGCTCCCGGGGAGCAACCAGGAGCGAGCCGGCTTCAGCGGATCGGGACCGTGATCACCATTCCTTGCCGCGCACGTTCGGCACCTCCCCCCGGGACCAGGACCGCCTGACCGACCGGGCCGCACGCGGAGAAACGTCACCGACCCGGTCGGCAACACACGGGAGTCAGTATGGCGGGTAGCCAACCGAAGGAGCCAGACACTGCGGAAAACGCCCTACTCAGACGGTCTTCTGATAGAAATTCGAAGCTGAAAGACGCGTCTAGATCGGTTTTCGTGACGGTTATCCTGGTCGACTTACTCGCCGTCGCACTGGTGCTGTGGTGGCTGTGGACCGGACCGTCAGCGCTCGCGAACATTGGCCGATCGGTGCTCATCGTCTCGGGCGGACTGTTGAGCGCGGAACTGACCTGGCGTCTCGAACGGCAGCGTCGGCAGCTGTCCGACACGCCGCACGTCAACATGAGCTCGGTAGCGATCCTGGCGGTCACGCTGGTGTCCGGACCGGTCGCGGGATCGACGGCGGCTGCGATCCTCTACCTGCATCTCTGGTGGAGGGCGTCGCGATGGACCAGCGGGATCGATCCGTACCGCGCGGTGTTCAACACCAGCGCGATGATCGTCTCGGCGTGCGCTTCCTACGGCGTCGTGCAAGCGCTGACACCTGGGGGAGTGCTGAGCGCGCCGAGCGAGACCAGCGCGCCGGTGCTCTTTGCTGCGATCGCGACGTTCTGGCTCGTCAATACGCTCGCAGTCGGTGCCGCCATCGCAGCTGCGGAGAAGCTGCGTTCGATCGCGGGCCTCGTCGGCGGCTGGAGCGCGAACGCCTTGGAGATCGTGACGCTGTTCCTCGGCGCGATCACTGCGGTAGTCATCCAGTTGCGGCCGTGGCTCACGCTCTTCCTGCTGCCGTTGATCTACGTTCTTCACCGTAGCGACTCCGTCAAACACCTCGAAACTGCGGCTAGCACCGACCGCAAAACCGGCCTGCTCAACATGGAAACCTGGCGCTGCCTGGCCGAAGCCGGCCTGAAGAAGGCACGCCGGCACCACGTGCCGGTCGCAGTTGTGATGCTGGACCTGGACTTCTTCAAGCGCATCAACGACACACACGGCCACCTCTTCGGCGACGACGTCCTGCGCGCAGTGGCGCACGTGATCGGCAGCGAGGTTCGCCGGACCGATCTTGTGGGTCGCTTCGGCGGCGAGGAGTTCGTGGTCTTCCTCTCCGACGCGGATCTCGTCCGGGCGACGGAGATCGCTGAGCGGATCCGCAGCGCCGTCGCGGCGCTCGAGATCGCTCCCGGCACAGGCGGCACTTCGCCGACCGTACCGGTGCGCATCACCGCGGGCGTGGCGTGCGACGACGGGTACAGCGACGACGATGTCGACCTGAGCCAGCTGCTGCTTGCTGCGGACAACCGGTTGTTCTTCGCCAAAGGGCAGGGGCGCGATCGGATCAACGCCGGCTACACGAGGCAAGCCCGCTGAGATCTTCGGCTACTGGCTAGGCGCTGTTTCGTAGCGGTGCATCCACTCGATCAGAGGGCGAACGGCGCGCAACGCTTCCGCACCCTTCCTGGTGAGCTCGTACCAGGTCGGCTTGAAGTGGCCTTCGTCGGCGTACAGGCGGACGAGACCGTGGTCTTGTGCTCGCTTGAGCGTTTTGGTGAGGCTCTGGTCCGAGAGCGGGCTGGCGTCCTCGCCGTTGTCCGGTCGTACTTCGCCTTCGTTCACGCGGTCGCGAATGTCGCGGTACTGGAGCTTGTCCTCGGTGGAGAGCGCGGCGAGCACGACGATCATCCACCGCCCTCGGAGCATCTCGACCGCCGACTCGAAGGTCTTTTGGTACGACATGTTCTGGCTCGACACGTCCTCAGCTAACACCATCCGCAGAGTGCTGTCTCGCTGACTGGTAGATCGAGTGCCGCGTGGGCCGAACGAGTGATTGCGGCCCGGAACACCCCTGCGTGAGTCGACGCCTTTCTCTTGCCTGAGTCGGCAGATTGCTTGGTAGGCATGCCGCAGCCGGGATTGACCGCCTGGCGCCGCACACAAGCGCGGGGCTTGGGCTGAGGCCAGGAGCAGGCCGCACGCCCAAGCCTCGCCAGCGGTCAAGAGGGCGGCCCGCCCGTGAAGCCGGGCCGAGTTCACGAGGTGGGGAATGCGCGCGAATCGAGCGGAAGAGCCAAGGCTGGAGCCGAGCATGGCCGCGGTCGTCGCGAGACTGGTCGGGGAAGTCCCGATTGCTCGGCCGTTCAGCATGAACGGCTTGATCGGCCGGTTGAACCGGCTTCGGGACAAACCCATCCGCCTGATGCGCGGCGATCTGAGCGGAACGATGCCGACCGGCTTGCTGCTCAGAACCGAGGTCGCGGATTACATCGTCGTGATCCGCGCCGCCCAGCGCGGGCATGCCCGCCACATCCACTTCCACGAACTCGGACACATCCTCCTGGAAGACGCTGAAGCCGCCGGGCCGTGCCTGCCGCAGGCGGACCCTTGTTCTCGTGAGGCCGACGAGCTGATGGCGGAGGAGTTCGCCCATCAACTGGCCGAGCGGATCGATGCGCACTGCCTGCGCGGCAGTTCCGGCAGCGAGACCCGCGCGGTCACCGCGCTGGGCAAGACCTTCGCAGCGGCGACGGACTTGCGCGGCCTGAATGTGTGAACCCTACGGATTGGTCGCGTTGGCGGCGGGGGCGTTGGTCGCGGCGGAAGGGGGCCGGACGCTGGGCGTATTCGCCCGGCATCGTGATGCGCGGGGCAAGGCGTACCTCGGAACGATGCTGACGTTGTTCGGCGTGTCGCTGGCGCTCCGGGCACCTGAGGTGACTGCGCTCGTGACCGAGGCGACCGGAGTGCCGAACCTGACGAGTTTTGTGCGCGGGGCGTGCTCGCTGGGAACAGTGGCCGGGCCGCTTGGCCTGCTCGGACTCAGCGGATGGACCTGGCTGCGGCTGAGATACGTCGTTGCCGCTGTCGCCGTCGGAACCGGTGTGCTTGCATGGCTTGCCTTCGACGGATCGCTGTCCCCTGACAAGCCTGAGCCGCTGGGTTCGGTCGTCTGGGTCAGCGGTGGCTTCCCGGGACTCGCCTTCGCGGTTTTCACTGTGCGATTCGTGAAAATTATCCAGCAGTCTCCATCGCGTGTGCGAGCTGCGGGCATCCTCACGGTTGTCGGCAGCACAACCTGCGTGGCTGGGGTTACGGCGAGTCTGGTGACCGCGGCCGGAGGGCTGGACCTGAGCGGAGGCAGCGTCTGGCGCGGCCTGCTGGTGCAGAGCCTCGGCGGCGTGCTCATCGCCACCGGTTCGTGGTATGCCGAAGCCGCGGACCTCATCGCTGATTTCCGTAGGGGACTGGAGACCATGAGAGTCCGGAGATTGTGGCGCTACGTCGAGCCGATCAGGCGGACGATGCCAGATCGGCTGGCCGCAGGCGGCGTGCCGGGGCGAGAGATCATCGACATCTACGATGCGCTGCTCCTTGCCCGGCAGCAGAACTGCGGCCGGGTGCGCGAGCGGGCAGCGTTGGTCGCGGATGCCGTGGGGCTTGGACCGCGGGACCGGGACGAGTTTCTCGACGCCGTGGAGCTGCGCTCCGCGGTAGTCACGCCGCGTCGTTCGCCCAGTGCGGCTACCAGCGCTCGGGTGGGGGAGTTGGGCGTCGATCTGGAGGAGGATCCGCTTGATGTCGACGTCGCGATACAGCGAGCGCAGGTAGCCAGATTGGCTCGGCTTGTGCTGCGGGATCGAGTGGTGCGGCGTACCGCATGAATCGCCCTCGCCTACCGGAGGATTATGTAAGCAAGTGCAGTGCATTCTCGTCTCCTGCAGCGGCGGACATTCCTGCGTTGAACGGCCGTGGGTGAACATGATGGCCACGTGCTCCTTGTACTGACCGGAGCGGCTGTGCGGCACAGGTGCGAGTCAATCCAAGGCGGTCAGCACGATCGCCAAATCGACGGAGCCCGCCGCGCATCGACTCGAATCAAATAACCGGAGGGTTCTTGGTTCGAGTCCAAGCGGAGGAGCAAAGTCTAGGTCAGCGACCTGGGCTTTTTTGCTACCCGTAAGTAGGGGCGATTTAGTGTCGATTTTGACGGTCGTCCTCTGGCCCACTGTTGTGCGGTCTGTGTGACGCGTCGCGGTCGGTTCGATCAGTGTGAACAGCGGGCGCTGGGTCTCCGTGATTGGAGGGGGCAGCGCTGGGAGGTCGGCGATGTCACTGATGGTTCGCCGTCCGGGGACAATGCGCTTAGGCCTCATTCGCTGTGTAGCGAACCGCTCTCGAGCGGTGACTCCTGCGGCGTGGACACGATCATCGAATCATTCGTACTCGAGAGCCTTCGCCTGTCATGACGTGGGAATACCTCGGGAGCGCCCCGAATCCCTGGGGCCAAGTCCCGCTCAGCGGCGGCGGGCAGAGCCTGGTGCCAAGGGTGCAGGCCTGCATGGACCGTGTCGCCATTGAGATTCTCCCCGCCACGACGAGCTAGTCCTGTTTGCCGATGCACCCGACAACGTGACCGGCCGGTTTGTCGGCGATCACGGGGATGGTGCCGGCTTTCCCGGCATGCGCCTGGAGGAGCACCCCAACATCGGAACGTTCTGCCTGCTGCGTCTGCCGACGGGCGCGCGGATGACGATCACCAACCGCGATGAAGCGGCTCGCTGCCGCCGGACCGGCCGTCCGCGACTGGATTGCCGGGTCGCCGCCGAGCGGCCTGTGGCCGACCAGGAGAAGGCCGCCGTGTCGATCATTCCTCTGGCTACGCCGGCGATGATGACGCTGATCGGTGGGCTGTTCACGCGGATCACTGCGAAGGATGTGATCGGCGTTGGTCACTGGGCATGTGGTGGCGGAATCCGTTGTACCGGGAGCCTGCGTTGTCGCTGCCCCGACGCGGGCGGTCGCGCAGGCTGTGGTGCGCATTGGATCAGTGGGAGTTGACCTGGGAAGGGAATCCGTTCGCCGCGGACGTGGTGGCCTCGCTGTCGGATCCTTTCGTGGGGATCGCCGGCGTCACGGTTTCGGGTGAGGGTCCCGACTGCCGCGTCTGCCTCGTGAGGCCGCCCTGCGCGTGCACGGGCGGGGATAGCCGATGCCGGGATATTCGCGACGCCGTCTCCGTCTGACCGCACATGACCACCGTTCCGACGAGGCGGGCGGTCGCCGTGGTTGATGTACGGCGAGTACTGGTCACATCCGGTAGTCGGGCGGCGACAGCAATTGCTGCAGTGTCTTCGCTCGGAGGTGCCGCGGTGGCGGGCACCGCATGGTGGGCGCTCACGATTCTCGCCGTTGTCGCGGTCGTGGCGATCGCATCGGCTGCGTCCTTCGGTGGCGGGAGGTTGCCGCTCGGGAGTCGATCGACAGGGAGCTGTGTCGGGCCAGCCCGGAGTTGGTGCGGGCATGGGCGCAGCTGGAGCGGGCTCGATTGTCAATGGTCCTTGCCTTGGTCGCGGGAAGTTGCCGGGCCGGCGTCGGGTCGGGCGTCCCAGGGTGCAGGGTGTGGCTTTCAATGGCCTGCTGATGGTGTGGCTGCAACTGACTGGCCGCCCTGCGCCCCCACCGAGGGACTGTCATCGAGCGCCGCGGCCGCGCCTTGTGGAGGACCGAGAACGAGCAGGGAGGCACTCAGCGCCGTGCGGTGTCATTGCGGTGCCTCGCGGCCGCGCTCGGCGTCACCGTCGATGCTCTGCTTGGGCAGATGTCTGCACCGCACTCCCTCGACGTGGACGCGGTGCCCTTGCGCCCTGCGATTCCTGACCTCGGGGGCATCGGCTGGCGGCGGCGGAAAGCGGGATCGCGCACAATACGGCCGGGGAGCGACCTGCCGGTGGTCTGGCAGGTCGTTCAGGTCGCTCTGACGCGGATCCGTTCGAGTTGAGCGGCCGCGACCCCGTGCGCGATCGCGAGCGTCCGGCTCTCCGCCGCGGGATCGATGCCGAGCCGGCGGTTGCAGTGCAGGTGCAGCAGCGACGCGAGCACCCTTGGCCGGATGCGGGGATCAAGCCGCGCCCCGTATTCGGCGAGCCGGTCCCGCCAGCGTTCGGGCCCCGCATTCGCCCCCGGCTGGTCCCGCAGCAGCTGCCTGCGTTCCGCGGAGACCGCACGGTGCACTTCGTCGTCGCGGCCGAACGCGGCCAGCAGTTCCTCCCGCCAGCGTGGCCCGGCGAAGTGCCGCGCGAGTTCGAGCACATCCCCGGCAGTCGCGGTCTTCTGGGGCGGCTCCGACAGCCGGGACAGCACGAATTCGGTGTCGGAGCAGAAGAACCGCTCCGCGAGACCGATCGCTTCCGGTCCGCCGTACCGCTCCGCCTCCGGCCGGTAGCAGTCCAGCTCCATTCCGTGCGCCAGGCCGTTCTCGACCAGGCCGGCCACCGCTCGCCGCAAGGACGGGAGAACCTCGCCCCACACCTGCTTCTCCACGCCGTGCACCCGCAACCGCAGGTGCGGAGCGGGATCGAGATAGCGGAGAAAGTACCAATCGCGGCCGGCCAGTTCGGGTGCGAGGCAGCGGGCGAGCACCTCGTTCTGTCGGTCGGGTGAACATCGGATCTTCGCGTAGAGCCACTCGCCTCCGCCCGGCAGGCCGGCGGTATCGCGCGGACGGGCCGGTGCGGGCATTGCCGTTGCTGGGCCGGCTGCGGGCGCGAGACCTCGCAGGGGCATGATCAGCTCGGCATCGTGGTTGCCCCGCGGGCCGGTCAGCCAGCCGTCGTGCACGTCCTGCCAGGGCGGCTCTCGCAACACGGTTCCGGGCTGTTTGGCGAGTTCCGCGCGGAACAGGTCGCGGTGGGCGCGGAAGGAGAAGTTCAGCGGCAGGTAGGTGTCGTCGGCTCCGCACTCCACCATCGTCGGCACCCCCCAGCGTTCGCACCAGCTCAGCAGGGCCGCGTCGTCGGTCAGGTCCGCGGGCGGCGACCAGGTCGCGGGTGCGAGCACGGTTCGCCCGCTGCGTACTGCGGGGAGGAACGGCGCGCCGCTTGCCGGACCCCAGTTCCAGGTGCAGACCCGGCGGCCGCCCATGTTCCCGGCCTCGACGAGGAACCGGGCGATGTTCGGCACGGCGGCCTCGGCGCGCAGGGCGTGCCCGAACACCGGCCGGATCTCGCGCGCCATCGAACGGGAGTACACCCGCAGGCGCTGCGCGTCCGCCGCCACGAAGATGTCGTCCAGGGCGAGGACGCCCGCGGCGTCCGGGTCGGAGAAGCTGCCCAGCACGAGCTGACGGTCCAGCAGCGGGGGCACCTGTGCGACATTGCCGAAACGCTCGCGCGCGACGGGATGCGCGAGCTGGACGCGGAGCGGACCTTCCGCGGTCGCGGATCGCACATGCGCCGTGAGATCGGCATCCTCGCCGAGCACGGGGGCGAATCGACCGATGCTCGTCCCCTCCGAGCTGCCGAAGCCGACCACCGCCAGCGAGAAGTCCCCGTCCCGCAGCGCGTTCGCCGATGGCGCGGTCAGCCGTACCGCGATCTCCGCGGCCTCGGGCGGCGGCACGGCGTCCGAAGCCAGCTCGGCGACGGCGGCCGGGGTCAGTTCCACCTCCCGGGAACCGTCCCGGGCCGCGGCCATCGCCATCTCCAGCAGCAATCGCTGTCGACGGGGCGAGAACGCGGATTGCCGAGGCGCCAGTCGCCATCCAGCGGGCAGGTGGTATCCGCCCGGCGGGCCGAGACCGCTGTCCGGGTCCAGCACTTCCGTTGCCGGCACCAGGCACTGAGCGCCGTATCGGTCGAGGAATTCCGCGTGGTAGCCGGCGAGGGCATGTTCGCTGTGGTGCGGAAAACTCAGCCGCCACAAGGTGGTCGCGGCCCGTTCCAGCTCTCGGGCGACCGCGTGCGGCAGCCGCACGTCCGCGTCCAGTGCAAGGTCGACGTGCACCGGCGCTTCGCTGCCGGCCGCCGCACGCACGGCGGCGAGGGTCGATGCGCCGAGCCCGACCGGCTGGTCCTGGTAGGCGCGAACGGCGTTCGAGACGTTCTCGATCTCCGCTGCGCGCGTCGCGTTGAGCGCCGGGAACCGTTCGGTGCACAGGAAATCGGCTGCGACGAGCTGCCGCACCAAGCCCGCTGCCGCCGCACCGGGTGCGGCCGGGAATTTCTCGGCAAGGAGGCCGGCCAGTTCGGCGGCGACGATCGGTGTGGCCGCATATCGCAATGCGGCCGCTACTGCCTCGGTGCGGCGCAGGCTTCGTTCCACCACCGCGTCGTCTGCCGAGAGCGCGAACCGCAATGCGACGCGATCGCCCCGTGCGAAGCAAAGGTTGTTGGCCACTACTCGGAATTGGCCGAGCGGAACGGCCGACAGTTCGTCGCGGACGTGCCGGCGCAGCCACGAACGCTCCGGTCGGACGAGCTTGCGGTGGTCGTCCCCGAGCCGCATCGCCGGAGCGTCGGAAAACCGGGCGACGGCGACGCCCGCCATCAACCCGAACGGAGTGGCCCGCGAAGAAGCGCGCAGGAAGTACCGGACCAGCGAACGCGCGATCCGTTGTGCGGTACGGAGGTCTGGGGACTGCCCGGCGGCCAGGCTGGTCGCGGCGGCGTGCAGGGACGGGCTCGCCACCGAGACCGCTTCGGCGAACCGGTCGTCGCTCAGCAACCGGCGAACCAGTCGCTGCGGGGCACGGTCCGCCTCGTCGTTCCAGGTGCGCTGGATTCCGGTGCGGGGCAACAGCGGCGCGCGCAGCAAAGCCCTGTCTCCGCAGGAAAACACCGGACCGCGCTCAGACATGTGTCCCCGTTTCTTCGAAGGTGTTTCGGCAAACCGTGCCGCGTTGGGCGGGTGGTAGTCTCACGCGATGACCGCAGCGTTGCCGCTTACCTTCATGCAGCAGCAGTTCTGGCTCGGCCAGCGGCTCGACCCGGGAAACTCCACGTTCAATTGCGCCATGTACGCAGACATTCGCGGCGAGCTCGACGTCGCGCTGCTCGACGCGGCCGTGCGGCAAGCCGCGGAGGACGTCGACACCGTCCGGGTCCGGTTCGAGGAACGCGACGGTCAGGTGTGCCAGGTCGTCGGCCCGTTGGCCGATTCCGCCGTGGTGTCGGTCGATTTCCGCGGCGACTCCGATCCGGACAAAGCCGCACGGGAATGGATGCGCCGCACGACCTGCCAGCCTGCGGACCTGGCCGGGGGACAGCCGGCGACGTGCGGGATTCTGCGGATCTCGGGCAACCGCGCGCTGCTGTACCTTCGCGCGCACCACATCGTGATGGACGGTTACGGGTGCGCGGTCGTGCTGGGGCGCATGGCCGAGATTTACGGTGCGCTGGCGACTGGCCAGCCCGTTCCCCCTTACCGCAATGGAGGTATGGCCGATGTGGTGGCCGCGGACACCGCGTACCGCAGCTCGGCGACGCGGCAAGCGGACCGGGAATTCTGGGCTGCCCGTACCGCCGGCTACCCATCGGTGAAGACGCTGGCGAAGACACGGGCTGCGTTGTCCCGCAGCACCGTCCAGCGCAGCCTCGACATTTCCGCCGATACGACGGCCAGGCTGCGCGCGGCGGCACGGGCAGCGCGCAGCGGGTTCCCCGCGGTACTGCTGGCTTGCGCCGCGCGCTACACCCAGGAAGTGACCGGCGAGCGCGAAGTGGTGCTGGGTCTCGCCGTCACCGGCAGGCGCGGAGCTGCGGTTCGGAACGTGCCGGCTTCCCTGGCGAACGTGGTTCCGTTGCGGGTGAACGCCGACCCCGCCGCTTCGTTGCCTGAGTGCACTGCGGAGGTGGGGCGCGAAGCGCGTGCCGTGCTGGCCCACCAGCGCTACGACACACTGTTCGAGGACTTGCAGCTGCACCATGTCTACGGCCCGGTGGTCAATATCGCTCCGTGGTCGGCGAACATCGACTTCGGCAGTGCGGAAGCCGCTCTGCACTATCTTTCGTCCGGACCGGAAGACGACATCAGCCTGACCTTCCGGGTCGGCCGACCCGACGACGGCATCACGCTCGCGGTGGTCGCGAATCCTTCGGCGTACGACGCCGCGGCCGTGGACGCGCACTTGCACCGGCTCTCCCTTCTCCTGAACTCCGTCCGGTGAGCGGTCAGCGCAGCAGCAGGGCCGCGTCCCACGGCAGCTCTCCCCTCGGCGTTTCCGGGCGACGTGCGTGCTCGAGCGCGAGCACCACGCCCGCCGCGCCGTCCAGGAACCCGGGTTGGCTGGCCGGCGCCGGATTGCGGGCAGGCCGCCGGGGGCCGTAGACGAACGGCAAGGCAAGGTCGGCGTGCGCGGCGAGACCGCCGGCGAGGAGGGGCAGGCACGCGGCGAGTTCCGCGTTCCCGCTGTCCGCCGCGACCAGCGACGCCATGTGCAGCAACCCGGCGGCACCGTGGCACAAGCCGGGTTCGGGCAACTGCTCGACACAGCCGGGCCGGCGTAGCGCCGCGATCACCGTCTGTACCGCGAAGTCTCGCCACTGCGTTTCGTCCAGCGCGATACCGGCGAGCTGTATCGCTCGCGCGATCCCCGGCGTGCCGTAACACCAGGAATTCCGCCCAGCCGGTTCCTCCGGCACGCGGTTGCCGGTTTCTTCTTCGCAGGACACAACGTCCGGCCAGTAGCGCCCGTAATCGTCGCGCCGGCTGCGCGTCAGCAGCCAGCTGACGACGCGGTGCACGGCATCTTCTTGCCCGGGCACCCGGACATCCTGTGCCAGCGCCAGCGAAAGCAGTGCGAGTGGCCCGGAAATGCCGTGCGCCATGCCCAACGGGAGGTGCCCGAGCGGGAACTTTCTGCCGCGCAATGGTCCTGGAGACCACCAGCCGGGGACAACGCCGCCGTGCACTTCCACCTCTCGCGTCAACGCGACCAGGTGAGAGAGGATCCGGCGCAGCGTGTGGTCGTTCCGCGCGTCGGCACCGCGCCGGCTCAGCAGATAGCGTCCGAGACCTGCGGTCCCGGAAATTACGTCGTAGCAGGCGCTTTCCGCACCTGGTGTCTGGTTGCCGGTGCGCTGGAGGTCGGCCTCGGCAAGCGCGTCGGCCTGGCCGCGGATCAGGACGTCCGCACTGTGCAGAAGCGCGGGGTAGTCTCGTTCGTCGACCGCCGCGCCGGCCGCGGCGAACGCGATCGAGGCGATCCCGGAGTACAGGCCTCGCCCGGCCAGCGCGTCCGGCGCGGAAAGCGCTGCCGTCAGCCACTGGTGGGCCTTCCGCCGCAGTTGCTCGTCCTCCCGCCCGGCCTGACCGAACAACAGCGCGATCCCCGGCGGGCCGGCTGCCAATCCCGTTGTGGCGTAACGGTAGCGCTGGTCTTGCGCCAGCCAGTGGCCGATCAGCCGGTCGTCTTGCAACCGGGCCAGCGCCAGCTGGCCCGGTTGCAAAGCGGCGAGATCAGCCACAACCGACCTGGGTGATCGAACAGGTGGCGGTGGGCTTGGCCTGCATTTCCGCCAGTTCCGTGCCGGGCTGCGAGCACGCGGCGAATTCCTCGATGTCGAGGTCGAAATACGTCGTGGTCTCCATGTGTACGACTCCTGAAATCGCGGACAATGACGCAGCCGACGCTACCGAGTTCGCAATCGCGGACCCAGAGGCCAACGGGCAGAACCGTTGTCGGGCAGGACATCGGCCTTCGTCGTTCAGGGAGCCTTCCCCAAGCGCGCTCAGGCGTCGTCCCGATGGAGAGCCCGGGTTCCCCACCACAAGGCCAGCGCTGCCATGGCCAGCATGAGCACGCTTCCGGTGAAGAGGCTGCCGCCCGAGAAGTCGCCGCGGAAGCTGTTGCGTTCCAGGTCGACCACGTGCCGGAACGGGTTGATCTGCGAGATCGTGTACAGCCACTTCGGTGCCAGCCCGGACGTGATCGGGATGAGGATCCCGGACAGCAGCAGCAACGGCATGAGCACCGCGTTGAGCAGTGCCGGGAACGCCTCCTCGCTCTTGAGCGTGAGCGCCAGCGCGTAGGAGCACGACGCCAGCGTGACGGAGAGCAGGAACACGATCAGCAGGCTCAGCAGCACCCCGCCGAACGGCGCGTTCAGGCCGAATACGAGGTAGGAGAGCGCGATGATGAGCACCGACTGCACTACCGCTTGCAACGCGTTGGCCAGCACCCTCCCGAGCAACAGCGCGGTACGGCTGGCCGGCGTGACCCGCAGCCGCTCGATCAGGCCCGCGCGGTAGTCGGCGAGCAGCCCGAAGCCGACGAACGAACTGCCGAACATGGTCAGCTGCACCATCAGCGCCGGGGCGAGAACCAGCCAGCCGGCCGCTTCGGACAGTCCTTTTGCGCCGAGGGCGTTCACCAGCAGCGGGCCGAAGAAGAACAGGTACATCAGCGGCTGAGCGAGATTGATCAGCAGCCATAAGGGGTTCCGCAGCGCTGCGGTTACCTCGCGGCGGAAAATCAGCCAGGTGTCATGCAACACCGGATACCTCCGGTTCCGCCGGCGCGGGCTGCTCGGCTTCGCGCAGCGACCGGCCGGTGAGAGTAAGGAATACGTCGTCCAGGGTCGGCCGCGTGACCTGCATGGCGGTCGTCGAGATGTCCTTGGCGTCGAGCGCGCGCAGCAGTTCCGGCATCGCGGTGTCGCCGCGCGGCACCCGGAACCGGATCGACCCTTCGGACACCGCGAACTCGTGCGCGCCGGGCAGTTGCCGGGCCAGGTCCGCGGCGGCCGCGGTGGATTCGGGATCCACTTCGATCGTCACGCCGTCGCCGGAGACCTGGGCTTTCAGCGTGTCCGGATGGCCCTCGGCGACGATCCGGCCGTCGTCGATGACGATCAGCCGGTCGGCCAGCGCGTCCGCCTCGTCGAGGTAGTGCGTCGTCAGGAAGATCGTCACGCCTTGTTCGGCGCGAAGTCGCCGGATGTGTTCCCACAGGTTCGCGCGGCTCTGCGGGTCGAGCCCGGTGGACGGCTCGTCGAGAAAGACCAGCCCCGGCGAATGGATCAGCCCCATCGCGATGTCGAGCCGCCGCCGCTGACCCCCGGACAGCGTCTTCGTGGCCCGCTGCTCAAGCCCGGCCAGATCGAGCTGCTCGGTGAGCACCTTGCCGCGCGCGATCGCGTCGGCCTTGCTCATCCGGTACAGCCTGCCCTGCAGTTCCAGCTCCTCGTCCACGCGAGCTTCGGGCGAGGTGCCTCCGCCCTGTGCGACGTATCCGATGTTGCGGCGCACCCCCGCCGCGTCGGCGAGCAGGTCGTGCCCGCCCACGGTCGCCGTGCCCGCGGTGGGTTTCAGCAGGGTGGTGAGCATGCGCAGCGTGGTGGTCTTGCCCGCCCCGTTCGGGCCGAGGAACCCCACGAGCTCGCCCGCCTCGACGTCGAGATCGACCCCCTTCACCGCGTGCACTTCGCCACCGGCTCGGCCCTTGCGGCGGAACCGCCGCTCGAGTCCGCGTGCCGTGATCATGGACAACCCCCTCCTCCCGCAACGCCGTTCAGGCGAGCCCATTCGGCGCCATTGTTCCGGCTTTGTCGGCACCGACCACAGTCGCGGCCTGGGCGAATGCGGCGCGATCTGCGGCGATTGTGTCGTCAGCCAAAAAACTCTGCCCGAAAGCATGCTCCTCCGGGCAGGCGCGGTGTGCGCTGATGCCCTCCGCGGGCGCTGATGCGGGGTGCTGACGGGCGGTGGCGATCGGCACCGTGCCAGCTGATCCCGCTGGTCGTCGAGGCAGAGGCGATGGGCATCGTTCCCCTGGTTCGGGGATGGACCTCTCGCGGCGGCCGGGTGTTCGTTACGGTCGGCTGGAACAGTTCTCGGCGAAGTGATGCGGAGACCGGGCGGCGCGACTGGGGGAGAGCGGTCGTGCAGGGCAGGGGAGTCGAGGCCGCTCCCGCGGCCCGCGGTCTGCGATGCTGGCAGGCTGGGGCGTGAGCAACGGGGCGGACGCCAATTCGCCCAGGAAACTGGCGACCGCCGCAGGGACGTGGTTCGTCGGTTCGTCGAGGTCGCTCGAACGCTTGCGCTCGCTCCGCGCCGGTGAGGGCGGTTTGTACCGGCACACCTCGGCCAGGTCGCGAGGCTCCGATAGCTGTCGGCGGGCAGCGTGTCGCATAAAGCGTGTCGCATAAGATGCCGTGCGGGAATCGGCAGCGTAGGTGCGGTACGGGCAGGGAGTTCGGTCCTCCCCGCAGCAGTGCTGGCCAATTCGGCCGGGCGCGGGTCCGAAGCGCCCTCGCTGGCCGCCCGCAATCGACGACCGAAGCGCCAGCCGAGTCTCCATTCCTGGCCAGGCCTGCGATGTCGAACCCCGCCGCACTTCTTGCCGAGGGCCCGTCCCGCATCCGCGCGGCGTCGGTTACCTGATCGCTTCCCGGTATTCGCTGCAGGGCAATCCTTTCGACTACGCGGTCCTGCCTGTCGGGTGGCTCGCCTCCGCAGGCCGGCACGAGCCGTGGAATTCGCAGTCGAGCCAACTGCCGGTGTGCGTGTCGGACATCCGCCAGCGCGGGGGCTGCCATCGGCAGCTGTGCCTGGACCTGCACGAAGGCCGACATTTATCCTGCGACCTACGCCTTGACATTCTACGAAACGAGAACCGGCCGGCCAGTGCGCGTCGTTCGAATCGACACTGATCTGCTGCCCAGCGAGGAGTGCTGTTCCGGCCTCTCCTCCTACCGCGGCCCTATCCCTCCGGACCGTGCTCAGGTACCCGGACCGCGACCCTGATCGACGCCATTCGCCCGCTGATGACGGGCGATGCCGGGTAGCCGCAGGCTGTCGCCGACCGGGCAGACGTGCAGGTCAGGCCACGGCTGGTGCGGGGCTCACCCGGCAGGCCGAGTCGGCGGCCGACGCGGACAAGGGCGGATCGTCGGCGACGGGAGCCTGAAGGAAAGAGGTCTTGGACGAACTGGCCGCCGCGCGGCGGGCGAGGGGCAAGGGCAGCGTGTCGCCGGCAAGGCGTAGTTCCTGGTGAGCCATCCCATCCGGGAGGCCCGATTGTTCAACAGCCGGGGCAGTTCTGATGCAATGGCTTCTCGACGCTGGACCGCATGTTTTCAAGCGGGACCTGACGTGAGGCCGAGTCGACGTGTCGTTGATCGAATAGACGAGGCCTCCGGTTGATCTATCAACGACCAAGAAGATCCGAATTCCGGAGACCTCTTTGTGCGGCGCGGGGACAACGTCACGGCACTGGGCGGAACCGGGTTCGGCGAAACTATCCCAATTCGAACGTGGACAACCGATGCGAAGCCCGATTCCATCACGCTGCGTCACAAGTTTGGTCCGGCGGCATGGCAGAGTTATTTAGAGCGTGTGTCAGATGGTGGGGGTGACAAGTACCGCCGAGCACGCCGGTAACGGCACCACGCGAGACACCCTTTTGGCTTCGCTCGCTCTCTCGATTCGATGCAGGTTTCGTAGCGAAAATGGGAAGGGTGCCGAGAGTGGATCCATTAGTGCGGCCGAAGGTGATTATTTCGTGCAGGACTCGTTGTTTTCAGTATTTACCCGGAATGCTGTCCGACTGTTCGCCAAGTTGGCGTTGCGCACATCCGTGAACGGCGGGCAGGCGTCGTAGCTCACGTGCGGAGCCCTGGATTGCTCCCGATTCGCGCCGTACGCAATGCGGTCATCAGCGCATCGATGTGCGTTTTATCTGTCGTGAAATTGTTTATAGCTGCTCGAAGGTACACGTTGCGCTTGGGTCGGCAAGTCGTGATATAGAAGTTTCCGCTCTCGATCAGGTTTTGCTGAAGCTGCTCATTGAATGCGTCAATGTCGTCATTCTCGTTCGGCGGATGTGCTCGAAAACAGCATACCGGGAGGGTGGGCTCTTCCAGCAGCTCGAATCCGTCTGTGGCGCGGACGGTCGCCGCGAGATGTCGAGCGACCTCAAGGTTCCGGGTCAGCAGTTTGGCGTAACCGCTGCTGCCGAGCTGACGCATCGCAAGCCACAATCCAAGCGACTTCCACGGGCGTGCCCCTTCGACTTGCAGGAAAACCGTATCGATGTTCGCATCGTCTGCCGGCGCCCAATAATGCGCTTCGCCGTGGAAGCTGCGGGCGAGTGCGGAGCTGTCCTGGACGAGCAGGCAGCCGATTCCGTAGGGCATGAACAGCCACTTGTGTGGGTCCACGGTCAGCGAGTCCGCTCGAGAGAGCCCGTCGAACAGTGGACGAGTCGCGGGAACGCCAGCGTAAGGTGCACCTGCCGCGCCGTCGATGTGAAGCCACATGTCACATTCTTCGGCTATCTCCGCGAGGTCGTCGATCGGGTCTACCGCGCCGGTGGCGGTAGCGCAGGCAAGTCCCACTATGGCGATGGGCTGGTCGTCCTGTGCGATATCCTCGTCAATAGCTTTGCGCAGCGCTGGAAGTGATACGCGGCCTTGCTCGTCCGTAGGCACCAGTCGCAGTGAACTGCGACCAATGCCGAGCGTGTCAACGGCTTGCGGGATGGAATAATGGCTCTCGCTGGAAACATATACCTTAAAACTGTGGGTTGTTGCGGCTGTATTTATTCCGAGACGATTCGAGGCGCGGTCGCGTGCCAGTTTTAGTGCTGCCAGGTTTGCGCTGGACCCTCCGGACGTGAATACGCCCGGGCGTTGCCCGCCTGAGTTGCGCGGATATCCGATAAAGGAGGCGAGCCAGTGAAGGGTCTCCATTTCCAGTGCGGTGGCCGCCGGCCCGGCTCGCCAAGCCGCAGGACTTTGGTTAAGCATCGCCGCGATAGCGTCGCCGAGCACGCTGATCGGGAGCGGGCGCGGATGAAAGTAGCCGAAATGCTGCGGGTGTGCACCGTTGAGGTAGCCGTCAGTCACGAAGTCTTGCAACTCGCGAAGAATCAGGGATAGTTCTTGCCCGTCGACCGGAAGAGGCAGCGGGTCAAGCATTTTTTCCCGAACTCTGGAGTTGTCGCTGAAGACGGGAACGAGGGTTGGGTCGGTCTGGGCCGAAAATAGACCCCGCAGGTTCTCGTTAGCCGCTGACAGGAGTTCGGTCCAGTCGGAAAGAAGATCATCTGGGGCCCGCATGAAATGAGGCTAGACGTCCCCGTCGGCCCAGGCAAGGATTGCGACTCACGAATGGAAATCGTCGGCGGCTTACCAGGAGCCGACGCGTTATCGCGCACGAAGCCGAGATGCCGGGCTCGGTAGGCGCAGGGCGGCGACCCCGCCCGCTCCCGCAAGGTCCGCAGCAAGGGTCTTGAGTGAATAGCCAACGGATCGGGACCAAAGGGCAGTGCGGTGTCCGGCTCCTTGCCCGAGCGCATGCGGCCACAGTAGCTTTCGCTCACGTTCAACACCCCGCTGGCCAGGAGGTAGCCATGACCATGGCTTACGACGAGGGGTGTGCGAATGTCGAAGAGGGAGAAGAGGGAGCTGACGCGGGCCTTTCGGATTACGAGCGTTATGTCCGGACTGGCGAGCTGCTTTCTCTTCAGTCTGCTGCGGACGGATCGGCTGGCCGAGACGAGCTGCTGTTCTTGACTGTCCACCAGTCGACTGAACTCTGGCTGAAACTGTGCGCGCACGAGCTGGACGACGCGACGCAGCTGCTGGAGCTGGCGGACCTTCTGCCCGCGCTGCCATTGCTGCGCAGGGCTGTCCTGTGCGTCGAGTACATGACGGCTCAGCTGGAAATGCTGGAGTCCATATCGCCCTGGCAGTACCAGCGGATCAGGCTGAAGCTGGGCAGCGGCTCGGGGTTCTCTTCGCCGGGATGGCGGCGGCTCAAGGCCGCCGCCATCCCGCTGGGAAACACGTTCCAGCTGGTCTTGCGGCAGAATGGCGTCGATCTTGAGGAAATGTACGTCCACGCTGATCGATTCGAGGCCTTGCATCAGCTCGCGGAGGCGTTGCTGGACCTCGACATGCGGCTTGTCACGTGGCGGAGGAGGCACCTCAAGATCGTGGAGAGAACCATCGGATCGGAAGCAGTCGGTACCGGAGGCACCCCGGTCGATGTCCTAGTCCGGATCGTTGACCGTCGTCTCTATCCCGATTTGTGGGAAGTGCGCAGCGTGCTGACCCGGCGCGCGAATCTGAAGCACGGGGAATGAGGCATCCGATGAACCCTGCGTTTGACCATCCTTCCGAGGAGCTCTTGCTGGACCTGGACCGGAACGATCCGCTGTCTGAGGCACGGCAGATGTTTGAGTTGCCCGCCCGCGAACTGTGGTTCGATGCGAACTCGTTGGGTGCCATGCCGCGTTCCGCTGCGACGGCGGTATCCGATCTGGTCGGGTCAGGCTGGGGCCGCGGCGGTCTCCGGGGTTGGGATGACGAACAGTGGCTTGAGGTGCCGGTTCGGATCGGCGGGAAGATCGCCGAGATGATCGGTGCCGCGCCGTCGGAGGTCGTCGTCGCCGAGTCGGTCTCCGTCAATCTGCACA
Source organism: Amycolatopsis sp. NPDC114484 (assembly GCF_055633755.1). NCBI lineage: Bacteria > Bacillati > Actinomycetota > Actinomycetes > Pseudonocardiales > Pseudonocardiaceae > Amycolatopsis > Amycolatopsis sp. NPDC114484. Next base: position 57,222 of record NZ_JBVKDQ010000020.1, read on the forward strand.
AGGTTCTGTCCGCCGCGCTCACGCTCTGCCGGCCGCGGCGAGTCCTCGTCGTCGAGGACTCGATCTTCCCGACCGACCGCTACGTGGTGGACGACTTCGCCCGGCAAGGCCTCGCCGAAGTACGGGTGGCCCCGCGGCACGACCTTTTCCGTGCCCTCGACCAGGATGTCGCTGCGGTGGTAGCCAGCCATGTCGACTACCGGATCGGGGACGCTCTTGACCTGAACGCCGTCACCGCGGCCGCCCATGACTCGGGAGCGCTTGCCGTCTGGGACCTTTCGCACAGCGCCGGGGCGGTCGAGGTCGACGTGCGGGCCGGGCGGGTCGACCTCGCGGTCGGCTCCGGGAACAAGTTCCTGTGCGGTGGTCCGGGCAGTCCGGCATACGTCTTCGCGGCCGAGCGCCTTCAGGCAGATCTGTCGCCGACACCCGTGGGCTGGATGGGCCACGAGTCGCCATTCGATTTCGATACCGGCTACCGTCCGGCTCGCGGCATCGAACGTTTCCTGTCCGGTACGCCCGCGTTGATCGGGTTGGCGCCGCTCGAAGCCGCGCTGGACGTGTGGAGTGCCGTCGACCAGAAAGCGGCTTTCGCGAAGAGCGCCCTCATGGGCGACCTGCTGACCGCGCTGTTCGCCGAGATTTGCGACAAACACGGAGGTACGCTCGCGTCGCCGCGACGTGCTCGAGACCGCGGCGCCCAGGTCAGCTTGCGTCACCCGGCCGCGCCCGCGATCGCGACGCGGCTGGGGGAACGTGGCGTGCGGATGACTTCCCGGCCGCCCGATGTCCTCCGGTTCGGCCTTCACTCGCTCACCCTCCGGTACATCGACTTGCTGCGATGTGCTGAGACTCTGGGCGAGGTCCTGGCCGACCTCGACCGGAGTCCGCGGATCTGACGGCAGTCGACCGACTGACCAGCTTCGTCGAGTGTGGACGGGAGAGCGCTGCCGGAGCGCGATCCAGTGATGCAGTTGTTGCTCTCGGCCGGGAGGTACACCGACGCAGGCTGGCCGTGTGACGATTGGTCCGAGGCTCGCCGCATCGTGCTGTTGCGCAATCGAGCGCTTCGCGCGCCGGCCCATCACCAGATCGTCCGCCGCGCCTAGCTGGCAACCGCCGGACCATCAAGCCACGAAGCACGTCTCCCGGCAAGCGGCGTCAGCACGTCGAATCAGCCACGTTCCACGTGCCGGAACGGATGTCGCACCGAAGTTGTCGAATGGTTCACGGAACGGTAACCTCGACCCTGTCGACCAAGAATTGATTTGCGAAAAATTTCCCGCCCGCCCAGCGCCTCCGAGGTGTTTATGGACGCTTCCATTCCGTGGCAACTGAACGAAATAGTCACGCCAGTTAGCCAATTTGGCGAACAGGCAAATCGGCACGCCGTCCAACGAGCGCGCGAACTGGGCCTGGTGCGCACGGACGAGGCAGAACGGCGACTTGCCGCGACCTCCCCAGGAATGCTCGCAGCGCATTGTTACCCGATTGCCGGACTTGACGATCTGTATTTGCTGGCCGACTGGATGACATGGCTCTTCATCCTCGACGACCATAACGACGAAGGCAGCTACGGCCGGCATCCCGAGTCGCTCGAGAAGGCATTGACAAATATTTTCGCCTCCATCGGCGACACCGAGGCGAAGAACCCGCTCGAAGCCGCCTTCAGCGACATCGTCCGGCGGTTGAGCGATCGGATGCCGCGGTCGTGGCTGCACCGGTTCCTGCACCACGTCATCGACTACTTCACCGCCAACGTATGGCAGTCCGCGCACCGGCGCGAGTCCGCGATCCCTGACCTGGACGTGTTTCCTCGGATGCGACGCGACGCGGGCGCCATCATGCCTTCGTTCGACCTCATTGAGTTCGTTGGGTCGGAGGCGTTACCGGCGAGTTTGTACTACGGGGCCTCCTATCAGCGGTTACTGGTTACCGCCGCCGACGTCGTCTGCTGGACCAACGACCTGATGACCTTGGACAAGGAACTCGTCCGCGGGGACCATCAGAATCTGGTGGTAGTCATTGGCCAGGCGGCAGGTGTATCCCTGGAGCGGGCGGCTTCTGAAGTAATGATACGCACCGGGAAACAGGTCGAACGATTCCTGGCAGTCGAGGCCCGGCTATCTCACACGATGGACTCGCTGAACGCCTCTGAGGAGTTGAGGGCGAACACGTCGAACTGCGTCGCTATGCTGCGTGCGTGGATGCGCGGGCACGTTGACTGGGGCCGAAAAACGGCGCGGTACCTCGAGTTCGATCAATCGCCAGCACAACCGGAGTACCTCGACGACCTCCTCGCCGAAGAACCTACGATGTAGGACGCGCAGATCATATGAAGAGCTCATCCGGGGAGAATTCCCGTGGCAAGGTCATTGTCGTAGGTGCCGGGATCGCCGGCTTGGCCTCCGCGTTCCGCCTACGCCAGGCCGGGTTCGACGTGCTGGTGCTGGAGCGGAACCAACGGGTCGGCGGGCGAATGACGACGGTCGAGCAGGACGGCTATCTGATCGACGCGGCCGCCAGCGTATTGCCGACGACGTACCGGCGGACGATGCGACTCATCGGCGACGCGGGTCTCGCCCCGGATGTGCTGCCGACCTCCGATCTGCTGGGTATCGCCCGACCCGAACGGATCCACCGCATTCACGCGAGCAAACCCCTCGACCTGCTGAAGACCAGGCTGCTCGACGTGCCGTCGAAAGCAACTCTGGCCAGGGCTCTCGTCGACGTGTTCCGTCACCGCGCCGCGGTCGCGGAACCGGGGTCGCGAGCTGTGGACAGCGTAGACGTGGAGTCGATAGACGAGTACGCCCAACGCGTCCTGAGCACCGACGCGCTCGACTACTTCGTTCAGCCATTGGCGGGTGACTTCTACCTGACGCCAACCGGGGAACTGTCCGTCCTGAACCTGTTCCTCCTCCTCAAGACAATGGTGGGGGCCGGTTTCGTCAACTCCTTCCGTGGCGTGCGGTTCCTGCCGGAGGGCCTGGCGAGGAACCTGCCCGTCGAACTGTCGGCGACGGTGACAAGCGTCGAAGAGAACGCCGCGGGTGTCACCGTGACCTGGGATCGGCCGGGCGCGGCGGAACAGACCGACCACGCCGACGCCGCCGTGATCGCGGTACCCGCGGTGCACGCCCACGGGATGCTGCCGCAACTCGACGCGGGCCAACGGGAGTTCCTGAAAACCGTGCCCTACGCCAGGAGCATGGTCGTGACGCTCACCCTCACCCACCGAACCGCCGAACAGTCAATGTGGCTCACGGTTCCGGACCACACGCACCCAGACGTCAACGTGGTGATCCTGGACCACAACAAGGCCCCCGGCAGGTGCCCGGCAGGTGCGGGCATGGCGACCGTCTACTGGCACCGGGGTTGGGCGGCCGCCCATTGGGACCTGGCCGACGACGAGGTCCTGCCGAAGGCGATCGCCTCCGTGCGGCAGGTGCTGCCCGACATCGAGGGCCGGGTGGTCAGCGGTCATGTGTGGCGATGGGACCCGTGCACCGTGGCGCGGCCGGTTGGCGGGTTTCGTGCGCTCGCCGACTTCAACGAGCGCCTTGATCCCACCGCACGCATCCAGCTCGCGGGTGACTACTTCGCGATCACGACGGTGGAGAACAGCCTGACGTCAGGCGAACGCGCCGCCGGCCGGCTCATCCGCGGTCTGCCCGGACCGAGGTCCACTTCCGTCATGTCCATGGAGGCACCATGACTCAGGCGACCATCGGATCGCCTCCAGGCCGGCGGTGGCTGGTCGGCCATGCGCTGAAGATGCGCGCCGACGCCTTCACGGTCATGGATTCCGCCAGGGACTGCGACATCGCCGTGCTCTGGTTGGGGCCGAAGCCCGCCTATGTGATCAGCCACCCGGAGCTGATCCATCAGTTGCTCACCGCCGAGGACCGCAACCTCGACAAGGGTCCGCTCTACGAGAACCTCGCCGCGCTGATCGGCGTCAGCATCGGCACCATGATCGGTCACGAACACCGGGTCCGCCGCCGGATCGTCACACCGGCCTACGCACCGAGTCCCCGTGTCATGGCGAACACCGCGGCCGAGGTCGTCTCGTCGTGGCGACCCGGACAGATCTACGACATGGCCACGGAGATGCGTCGCTACTCGTTCATGGTCATGGCCAGGACGTTGCTCGGCGGTGCGGTGACCGCCAGGACCGAAGCCGAGTTCGTCGAACTGCTTCCCATCGCCCTGACCGGCATCGCCAAATTCATGGCCGACCCCACCGGGATGCTCAAACACCTGCCGACTCGGGACAACCGGCGGATCAACGACGCCCTGTCGCGGCTCAAGGAGATCGTCGAGGACGTGCTGGGCGAATACCGCCGAGGCGGAGGCGACGGCGGCGTGCTGGCGGCGCTCACCGACGCCAAGGACCCTCGGACCGGTGAGCCGCTGGGCGCCGACGAGATCCGCAACGAGGCCATGGTCATGATGTCGGCGGGGTCGGAAACCGTCGCGGGCGTGCTGACGCACGCATGCAGCATCATGGCGCAGGACCAAGCCCTCGCGGCAAAACTGCGGGCCGAAGCTCGAGAACACATCGCTGACCCCACCGACTTCGAGGAGCGACTACCCGCGCTGACGTTCACGAAGAGGGTGGTCACCGAGATCCTGCGCATGTTCCCTCCCGGCGCGCTCATGTCCCGGCGGGCCATCGTGGATCTCACCCTCGGCGGCCATCAGATCCGCGCGGGTTCACCCATATTCTTCTGCCCGTACCTCCTGCACCGTCGCACCGATCTGTTCGCGGACCCCGACGTCTTCGATCCCGACCGCTGGCTGCCAGAACGCGCGGGCACACTGCGGCGCGGCTCCTTCATGCCTTTCGGGTCCGGCGCGCACATCTGTGTCGGCGACCAGATCGCCTGGCAGGAAGCGATGATCGCGACCGCCACGATCAGCAGGCGATGGCGTCTGGCGCCCGCGTCGGACCAGCTCCCCAGACCGGTGTTGGCGCCGACGCTGAACCTCGATGCCGTTCCCGTCACGGTTGAACCACACGAAAACGCACAGGAGGTGATCAACGGTGTCCGGATCGCAGACTGAACCGGCCTCGGACCCGTTGGTGCGCGCGGCCACAGACCTGGTGCCACTCCTGCAGTCGAGGGCCGACGAGGCGCGCTCGCTCGGCCGGTTGACCGACGACGTCGTGGCCGGGATCGCAGACGCAGGACTCCTTACTCTCCTGGCTCCCAGGAGCAGAGGCGGCGCTCAGGCATCTCTGGGCACGTTCGTCCGAGTCCAGGAGGAACTCGCCCGTGGCTGTGGCTCAACGTCCTGGGTGTCAGGTGTGTACGCCGCCGCTCTCTACATGATCTGTTCGTTCCCGGACGAGGCTCAAGACGAGGTCTTCTCAGCCGCCCATCCCAAGAGCGTGGCCGCGTTCAGCCCGGAAGGCATCGCGATACCGGTTCCCGGTGGCTACCAGTTAACCGGGACGTGGCGGTTCTGCTCAGGACAGCACCACGCGGACTGGGCGCTGCTGTCCTCGATCGTCATGACCGAGGACGCCCCGCCTCAGCCAGCGCAGTTCCTGGTGCCACGGGCCGACTGCGTGAGCGCCGACGACTGGCAGGTCAGCGGGCTGTCGGGCACCGGGTCGAACACGTTGACGGTCGAGGACGTCTTCGTCCCGGAGCACCGGGCGCTTCCGTTCGCCGACCCCACCGCGGTCAATACGCGCTCGGTTGCCCTCGCCGCCGACCCCTACTACGCGATGCCTTTCATCCCGTTGTTCGTGACCGGCGCCACCGGCACGCCACTGGGCCTCGCAAGCGCCGCCGTGGACTTGTTCGCCCAACGGGTGCACCAGCGTGGGATCACCTACACCCAGTACGTGAGCCAAGCCGAGGCCGCCGTCACCCACCTGCGCATGGACACGGCGGTGATGAAGCTGGCGGAGGCCAGGTTCCACGCCGAGCGTTCGGTCGCGACGGTCGCGGAGGTGGCCGCGGATCCGGCCAACGTCGCACTGCGGGTCCGCTGCCGCGCCGACGCGGCCTGGGCCACCAAGCTCTGTCGGGAAAGCATCGATGAGGTCGCCCGAGGCTCCGGTGCCAGCGCCCTGCACCACCGTGACCCGTTGTCCCGCATCACCGCCGACAGCGAAGCACTCGCCCTGCACTCCTTCCTCCTCCACAGCACCAACTCCGAACTCCACGGCAGGGTCCTGTGTGGACTTGATCCCTTGGTGCCGTTCATTTGATTCCATCCGGGCCACGTCGGCGGCCACGCTCTTGTCCCCGCACTGCTCAGCCAAGGCGCACCGCTCCCGCGTAACCGGTCGTCCACATCGGGCTGATCTTCAGGACATCCCCGGATTCGGGGCTCTGGACGACCTTCCCGCCACCCAGATAGATCGCCACGTGGTGCACGGTTGGCAGATCACGGGCATCGTAAGCCCAGAACACCAGGTCGCCCGGCCGAAGCGCACCCGGGCCCGCCGATGCGGGGATGCTATGGCCGGTCGTCGCCTGAGCACGAGACGTCCTGGGCAACGAAATGCCAGCCGCCGGGTATGCCTGACCGGTGAGGCCCGAGCAGTCGAACGCGTCCGGCCCCTCGACGCCCCACCCGTACGGCTTGCCCAACTGCTTGCGGGCGAACGCGACGGCGCGCGCCGCCGGGGGGGGGTGTCCCTATGGTGGTTGTCAGGCGTTCGGCGGCTCGGATGGTGGTAGAGGGCTCGGTTGCGGAGCATTGCGAAGAGCACGTCGCACCGTCGGCGGGCGAGGCAGATGAGGCGGCGTTGTGCTTCTTGCCTTCGGCTCTCTGGCGGTCGTAGCAGGCGCGGCGTCCCCAGTTTCGAGCCGGATGACAGCTGAGTGGTTCGTGGCAGCGCTGAGGAGGAGAGGCGGAAGGGAACCGCGACGCAAGCCGACGCGCGGGAGCGCGGCGCGTCGAGCAGGATCGCGTTCCCGGAGCGCGCCGGTTCTTGCTGAGCCGGTCGCGCACCAGTGTCATGCCAAGCGGGAAAGCCGTGGTGGCGGACGCGTGCCTCGCGATCGCCGTGACCCGCAAATGCAGGAATCGATCCGGGCCGCGGGCGTTGCCTCCGGTGGCCGGCATCGGACCTCTGCGCCCTGGACTCTCACACCGCACTTCGATCCGGCGTGCGTTCCCGCGCTCGGGTGGGCGTGAGGCCTGCGACCGCCGCGCCTCCTCGGCCGACGCGGCCAGCTGGCCAGAGCATTCCGTGCAGCTCCTGTTGGACAGATAGCACTCGTGGAGTGCGGGTAGTCGCTCGCCTCGATAGCGTGACAGCCGCACACCGGCCATCGCGAGGAGCGCGACATGAACTCCGGGCAGGACCAGCAACGCCCCGCGGCGGCTCCGCCGAGGACTGCCTGGGACATCGGCGAGCCGCAGCCGGCGATCGTCCGCCTCGAAGCGGAAGGCGGTTTTCGTGGCGAAGTGCTCGACGCCGGCTGCGGCTACGGCGAGAACGCGATCTACCTCGCTTCGCGCGGCTACCGGGTGACCGGCGTCGACAACTCCCCGGAGGTACTCGCTGCCGCCCGCGCCCGCGCCGCAGCGGTCCGGGCGCCGGTCACCTTCGCGGAGGCGGACGCGACCCGCCTTCGCGACTACCGGGGCCGGTTCGGCACCATCCTGGACAGCGCGCTCTACCACACTTTCGACGAGCCGACGCGCCATCGGTACCTGGCGGCACTCGGCCAGGCGGCGATGTCCGGAGGGACGCTGAACCTCTTGTGCTTCGCCGACCAAGGCTTCGTCGCCGGTCCCGGACCGAACCGGATCACCGAGCAAAACCTCCGCGAGACCGTCACCGGAGGCTGGCAGATCACCCGGCTCGTGAAAGTCCGATACACCGTCGCAGCCACCCCGTACGCGTCGAGCGCGGCTCTTGTCTCCAAGCCGGAGACTGACAGCAAAGGCCGGATCGTCGAACCGGCGTGGCTGCTGACCGCCCGGCGCCGGTAAACCGGCCCCCGGCCAGCGCTGGCCGGGCAGCCTGCCGACCTTCGGCAGCGTAAGCGACTCCCGACGACCGGGTGGCGGTCGGGGAGGCCCGATGTCGAGGACGGGACCTGGCACGTGAGCGGCAGGACTATTCGGCAGGGAGAGCGGAGTGCACGATATGCCGGGCGTGCATGACCCCGACCTGGAATCCACTGTCCCGGCCGAGGTCGGCGCGGATTGGCGACATGGAGTCGACGAGGAGCCGGGTGCCCGTCAGCCATCGCCACGCGTACCCGGCCAGATTCCGGTCCGGTGTGGACAGTTCCGCCAGCAGCCGGGTCAGCTGGGCCGAGCACCAGGCAAGCCATCGGGTACCGTCCGCGAGATGAGTCGCGGCGGTACGAAGCTGGAATTCGGGTGCGCAGCCAGCCGGATGACCTCCGGCCAGAAACGACAGCGCGAGCACGTCGCGTGCGGCTCGATAATGGAATGTCGCCCGGGACACCTGGCCGTAGGTGCTCGTGATGAGGGCCTCTGCCCGGTGTTCCAGGGAGAACCACAGAATCGGGACGTCGGTGCCGGAAGTCGCGGACACGTCAGCGGAAAGAATCGCCGCATGCGCAGGATCCGCCGGCCTGGGGATTGTCGATGACGAACCCCTGTTTCTCGATGGTGTCGACGAAGTCGATCACTGCACCTTCGAGGTATGGGGCGCTTTTCTGATCGACGACGAGTTCGAAACGGACGACGCCGGGTTCGGCGGTCTGACAATCGCGGTTCTCAGCCATTGGCTGCTCCGTTCTCGCTGCCCTTGCCCGCGTCGGCGGGTTCGTCAAAGGCGGTGACCTGGTCGGTCTCGAACAGTCGGTCGTCGAAGAAGAGTTGGTAGCGCAAGCCGGCGCAGCCGCCTGGCTGAACGGCGATCCGAAGCCGCAGGTCGCTGCGCCCCTCCTGGGACAGCAGGACTTTGACCTTTTCGACGGCTGCGGGAGTCAGGGTGATGCCCGTGGTGTTGGCGGTCGTTTCCGGAAGGCTGGTCACGGCGGTGAAATCTAACAGCCGTACGCTGGCTTGCCCACTGTGCGGCGGGCCGGGCGGGGATTCGGCGGAGAGGTCTGCCCGAATGTCCCGACCGGTGTGGCCGATGCCCGGCGATGTCGCGAAAATGATTCATTATCGAATCACCGGTAGCCGCCGGATGTCGTTGAGGCACTGTGCTTGTGCATTCGTCACGGTGCGGGCGGCGATGATGGATCCGGGTGTTCCAGTCCTGATAAAAAGGAAAATCTGTGCTTTTTGACAAGGCTCGGTGTTGCTGAGCCGTCTTGAACGGGAGTTTCGTGGCGAGGGTGCTAGCTGTTACGCCGATTTGGTATGCGCGATTGGAGCCCATTCGCGAAACGAAGCAGGTTCGGCGAAGGCCGGGTGGTTGGCCGATCGGCATGGGCGGGGGCAACCTGTCGAGTCCGGTCGGAAGCGCGGCCACAAAATCCGAAATCGCATGAGCGACTGGGCCCGCTTGAAAAGACTGCTTGAGCAGGGAGACGCCGCGCAAGTAGGTGATTTCGTCACTGATCTCCCGGAGGGCGTGCGGGTAGGGCTCGGCAATCAGCTGCGCGGGTTCGAGCGGGCGCGCCGGATCATGGGCGGCATCACGACTGGCGGTCAGGCGGACTCGTTGGTGCTGGCCGCTGCTGGTCTGCTTCGGCAGGCGGACCTCGTCGCCCGCTGGATCGGGGTGTACGGGAAGAATCCTGGCGGCCGTTCCGGGCTTCCGGTACGGCAGTTGCTCCTGCGATTGCTGAGGCAGTGGGGTCCGGAGTCGCTGAGCTGGCTGGTCGAGCGGCTTTCCCGGCTGCCGACGATCAGCGCCGACCAGATCTGGCTGATCGGGACGCTCGCCCGGGAAACCGGTGTCCTGGTCCCGCCGACCGACCAGGCCGTGCTTGGCTGGGTACGCGCGCCCCGGCCGCCGGGCGGCCCTGAGTGGGACTCGGTCGTGCTTCGCGTCGTCGAGGTGCCCGGTGCCGCTTGGCATTACGCCGGGAGCAACGGAGAACGGCTAGGCGAGCTGCTGCTCGCTGCGACGTCCGGAGATCGCCTCGGCCGCGAGGAGATCATCGACAGATGCCTGGCCGCCCTGGGCCGCCGCGGGTCGGCCGCCGACGTTCGCGGGTGCCTGACGATCTACTCGCGCCTCGCTGTCACCGCCGAAGAGGCCGCGGAACGGACAGCGGGGCTCGCGTACTTGACGGCTCGCGGGTACGAGCCGGTTGCCCAGACGGCACTCGGGGAGCTTTGGCGGATCGACGAAGCTGGATTGCTCGGTGCGGATTGGCTGCCGGAGGTGGCCGACGGGATCTTCGCCCGAAGCGAGCGGAAGCTGACGATTCTTCAGCTGGAGTGGCTGGATGCGGCACTCGATCGCCAGCCGGAGGCTGCCGGCTCGCTGCTGCATCCGGTCCGGGCTTTGACGGGTGACCGCGATCAGGCTGTCGCGGCCTCTGCGGCGAGGCTGATCGCGCGGCATCTGAAGTCCGTGTCGGCGGGGGTCCGGCGGTGCCTGACCGGCGAGGTCTTTCAACCGCACGCGATCGCTGGCTGTGACGGCGAAAGTTCCGTGCCGCGCTCCGGAGGACGAGGGTTGCGGAAGGAGTCTGTCTCTCGCGCGTCAGCATTGGACCTTGTCGGCGAAGTCGCCGCTGTTCTGGACGCTAGGGGCGGCACGGTTCGCCCGGCTCTCTTCGAACGGGTGCTGGCTGGTCTGGTCGGTTCCGCTTGTGCCGACCCGGAGGCGGTGCGTGCTGCTTTCGCCAGTTCAGACCTGCCGGTCGCGTCGCCGGCCAGCTGGCGCGAGGTGCTCGCGTCCGAACGAGACGAGTTCTCCGAACTCGGGTTCGCAGTGACCGTCGTCGTGCACGCGGCGGGCTCGGCGCCGAAAGGCGCGCCGTTTCCGGACTCGGGAACGCTGGCTGCGGGCGATCCCTGGCGGCAGAAGATCCGGCAATGCGAAGAACCGGGCTCGGCCGATTCCGGTTCGCGTCCGGGAATGGTGCTGCTTCGGTTGCACGAGATGGTCGTCGGGCTGGCGCATGCTCCGCGTCCGTTCCTGATGGCGACGCCCAGCGAAGCGAACGGCTTGGTCGACCCGGGGGTGCTGGTGGATCGAGTGCGCCGCGCCGCGCGTGAAGGCTGGCAGCCGTGGCCGCACGACTTTCGGCAAGGGCTGTTGCGATTGCCCGGAGGGCGGGAGGACGCCTTGGCGAAACGCGCGCGGGCAGCGGACACGGCGGCCGGGCGGGAACTTGCCCGATGGTTGGCCGGCGACCGGGAAATGAGGACGCTGAAGCTGTTGCCGGCGATCCGCGGCCGAAGCGGCGGATTTGGCCGATGCCCGGAATTCATGTGCTGCTGGCCGGCCGTGCTGCCGTCCGCGCGAGAGTTGGTCGCGCGGACTCTGCTGCCGGCCTTCGGCCCGGCGGTCGCGGGCGGGGCGCCGCGGGGGCCGGTAGTGCATGCGCTCGCGGACATCGAGGGGCCGATCGGCGCTTCCTCCCGCCTAATTCTGGGGTACGGCCTCGGGAGCTCGGATCCGGTTGACCGCGAGGAGGCGGTCGACGCACTGCGGCGCCTTGATGAACGCGGCGACCTCGACGCGAGCCTCGTCGGCGAAGAGATCGCCGAGCTGGCGTTGACTGAGCATTCGATGCCGTTGACCGAGGTGGCGGCTGGGTTGCGCCGGCTGGCGGTCCTCGGGGCGAACGGATGCGCGTGGCGGATCGCCTCGGCTGCGTTGTCGAGGCTGCTGCTTCCCGCCGCGCGACCGGCCGGGTTCGCCGAACTGGTTCGCTGCGCCGGGGAATTGGCAGATGCCGCCGGGCCCGAAGACCGCTACCCGGACATCCTGCGCGCCGCCGAGACCGGGGACCCTTCCGCTGAGGCGCACTCCGCGCTGGTACGGCTGGCCGAGCAGCTTCGTGCACGTCGGCGGTCCGGAGAGGAATTGGGCAGATGACGGGACCTTCGCCCTACGGTATCGACGTCACAGTGAGGTTTTCTCAGTAGGGCGGGGCGGGGTGTGTGTCGCCTAGGGCGTCTGAGGTTCACCCAGGGTAGCGGACACCGAGTTGGCAGGTCGCGTTGTCCTGCTGGAAGGATGTCTTCATACCTGCTCGCAAGCGCCGGTCGTACCCGGCCGAAGGTCGAGGCTGCTCATCGCGTGATCGATTCCGGGCGGACGATCGCCGAGGCTGCCCGTGAGCTGGGGATCGACGCGGGCATGTCGAGCGTCTGGGCCAAAGACGAACGACGCCGGATCACCGCGGCCGAGGTCCACGGGGACACACCCCCGGGGACGGCCGAGCGGGCGGAGCTGCTGCGGCTGCGCGGGCAGGTCGCCGAGCTGGAGAAGGACAATGCGTTCCTGGTAAAAGGTGTGCCACGAACACGGGAGGCTGCGTGAAGTAAGTCAGGTAGCTGAGCGTGGTGCTGTGCGGATGATGAAGGATTTGTGGCCCTTTGGAGTCGCCTGTCGGGCGGGAGACTCCAAACCGCCTCATGCTGCGTTGGTTGATGACCGTCGTGGTGAGCGATGAGGAAAAGGCGCTCGTTGGAGGGCGTCAGGTGGGGATCAGGAAGACGAACGCGAGTGAATCGCTGATGACGTGTCGAAATGGAAACAGATGACATCGAAACCGGAGCGACTTTTGGCGCCGGGATGAATCTGGCAGGTGTCCCGATTTCTGGCCAGGCGGTGTCCGGCATGGGGGCGACGTGAGCCTGATCTGCGGCGTTCGCATGGAGCGTGGGAAGGCATGCCCCGATACGGCTGCTTCGGCGGTGAGAGGGAGTGCGCCAAGCAGCGAAAACTGTAAGGCGTTGAGTACCGATGCGGGGCGTGCTGGCGGACCGGTTCGTAGTAGTGGTGAAGCATCTGTAATGGTGTGGAGCGAAGGGGCCGGACCATTCGGGTCGCTGATGCGGTCAACCGGCGACGGCCGGGAGGAGCCGGATGAGTCGACCAGGGTTGTCGATGAAGCCGTTCGAAATTTCGAAATGGGTTTTTGCGGAAGCGTTTAGCAGGGTAAGGGCCAATAAGGGCGCCGTCGGGGTCGACGGTATGTCGATCGAAAAATTCGAAACAGATCTGCGGAATAATCTCTACAAGGTCCGGAATCGGATGTTGTCGGGGACGTACTTTCCGCCGCCCGTGCGGGCGGTAGAGATCCCGAAAACCGGTGGCGGAGTTCGTGTTCTGGGTGTCCCGACGGTTGCGGACAGGGTCGCGCAGAGTCGCTGATCTGGCCGATCATCAGTTCGAGCGAGGTCTCCGGACTGGACAGGTTGTTTACCGCGTTGCCGTCGAACCTTCAGCCGACGGCCGTCTCGGGCCCGAACGCTGGCCCTCCGCCGAGCATTCTGGACAGGTCGGGCCGACAGATCGGGGCGGCGGTGGGGGCCGCTCGCGGTAACGCGGCCAACGACTGGATGCTTCCGGTCGGACCCAGTGCGTACCGCAGGCAGCAGGCTTCGGAGCCGCTAACCGGCGCTGACGGAGATCGAGGCCCGGCCGAAACGCTGAAATCGGCAAGGCCCCGACGGCTGAAAGCGGCCGCGCAGCGCCTACAGCTCTGGCACGCCGAACAAGATCGCACAGTGCGACGCTCGATCCGCGATCTACCGCCGAACCCGGCTGCCGGATCTGTCCGGCCTGCCGAGTTGCTAGCGGCATGGGACGGCCTGGGCAGCGCGCTGCGAACCCTGAACGACCGGCCCGCTCGAGCTTCTTGTCAGCGCTCATGGAATTCCGCAGGTCTGAGGGGTTTTCGCTCACGTAATTCCGCGGGGTGTCGCTCACGTAATTCCCCACCGGGACGGTGAGCGCGTCGCCCGTGCTGGGTCCTCGCATCGGAACAGGCTTGACCGGTTCACATCAGGTGGCCGGGGAGCGCAATGTGGCGAGGAGAACGTTCGACGTGACGGATGTGACCGAGATCCTGGTCCACTGGTATGCGGGTCGCTCGCAGAGCGAAGTCGCGACCAGCCTGGGCGTGGACCGCAAGACGATCAAGAAGTACGTGACCCCGGCGATCGAGGCCGGCATCGTCCCTGGTGGGCCGGTGATGACCACCGCGGACTGGGCCGAGTTGACCAGCAAGTGGTTCCCGGCGGTCGCCGACACGAGGCTGCGGCAGACGACCTGGCCGCAGATCGAGGCGCATCGTGACTACATCGCGGCGATGCTCAAGGCCGGGGTCACCCAGGCCACGATCTGGCAGCGGCTGCGCGACGAACGGGACCTGCTGGCCAGTCTGGCATCGGTGAAACGGTGGGTCGCGGCGAACCTGCCCGAGGAGATCCGCCGCGACCGGGTCACCGTGCTGATGGACGAAATGGACCAACGCGCGTGGACCGAGTGCCATGTCGCGGCGTTCGACTTCTTCGGCGGGGTGCCGGCCCGGCTGGTGCCGGACAACCTCAGGACCGGGGTGGACAAGCCGGACCTCTACGACCCGAAGATCAACCGCTCGTATGCCGAGCTCGCCGAGCACTACGGCACCCTGGTCGATCCGGCGCGGGCGGCGAAGCCGAAGGACAAACCGCGGGTGGAACGGCCGATGCCCTATGTCCGGGACTCGTTCTGGCGCGGCCGGGAATTCGTGTCCCTGCAACATATGCATGAACAAGCCGCACTGTGGTGCAAGGACGTCGCGGGGCGGCGGCAGTGCCGCCCGCTCGGCGGCGCGGCACCGCTGTCGGTGTTCGAAGCGGTCGAAGCCAGCGAGCTGACTCCCTTGCCTCGCAAGCGGTTCGTGCTCGCCACCTGGTCCACCGGCACGATCGGGCCGGACGTCCACGTCCGGGTGGGGAAGTCGTTGTATTCGGTGCCGTGGCGGCATCTCGGCCGCCGGGTCGACGCCCGCGAGACCCCGACGGTGGTGCAGATCTTCGACAACGGGGAGCTGATCGCGACTCATGGTCGCCGACCGGCGGGGAAGTCGACCGACCTGTCGCACTATCCGCCGGAGAAGATCGCGTTCAAGATGCGGACTCCGACCTGGTGCCGCAGCCAGGCCGCCGACATCGGCCCGGCCTGCGTCGCGTTGATCGCCGCGCTGCTGGAGGTCAACGCCCTGTTCCGGCTGCGCGCGGCGCAAGGCGTCCTCGGGTTGGCCGGCAAGCACGGCGCGGCCCGGTTGGAGAAGGCCTGCGCCCGCGCGATCGAGGTCGGTGACCCGACTTACCGCACGGTGAAAGGGATCCTGGCCGCCGGAACCGAGGCCGACCCGCCGCCGGAGCCGACCGGCGACGCGGGTGCCGCGGCGCACCTTCATGGTCCTTCGCAGCTGTTCGCGAACGTCGTGGCCCTGCCCACCTCGAACATCCAGCCCGCCGCGGACGACGTCACCACGAGCGTCGATCACGGCACCGATGCCCACGACGAGCGCGGCGGCCGGAGCACTCCTGCCCCTACCGAGCCCCGCCAAGCAGGCCCTGGTTCCGCCGCTGACAGTGAGGAAGCATCGTGACCGTCGTCGACACCGCGCTGCGCGACGCCCTGCGCACGCTCAAGCTGTCCGGGATGCTCGACAGTCTCGACGCCCGCCTTGCCCAGGCCCGCGGAGGGGAGCTCGGGCACCTGGAATTCCTGCAAACCCTCTGCCACGACGAGATCGGCCGCCGGGAGCTGACCGCGATGGGCCGCCGGCTGCGCCGCGCGCACTTCGACACCGAAACCACGTTGGAGGAGTTCGACTTCCACGCCAGCCCCAAGCTGCCCGCCGCGCAGATCCGCGATCTCGCCGCGTTGCGGTGGCTGCACGCCGGGGAGTCGGTGATCCTCTACGGCCCGGTCGGGGTTGGCAAGACTCACGTCGCGCAAGCGTTGGGGCACATGGCGATCCGGCACGGCGCGGACGTCCGCTTCGCCAAGACCAGCCGGGTCCTGGCCGACCTCGCCGGCGGGCACGCCGACGGCACCTGGGGCCGGCGGCTGCGCGAGCTCGCCCGGCCACCGGTGCTGATCCTCGACGACTTCGGCATGCGGGAACTCACCGCGCGCCAAGCCGACGACCTCTACGAGCTGATCAGCGAACGCGCCGGTCGCTCGCTCGTGCTGACCAGCAACCGGTCACCCGTCGACTGGTATCCGCTGTTCCCCAACGCCGTCGTCGCCGAGTCCCTGCCCGACCGGCTGATCAACACCAGTCACCAGGTGTTCATGAACGGCCCCAGCTACCGACCCAACAAGCGGCCCCGGAGTGTCGCCGACGACAAGAAGCAGACCACCGAGTAGAACATCACCAGGACCCACCACCTGCGGAATTACTTGAGCGCAGGCCCCGGGAATAACGTGAGCGTTCACATTCTCTGTCACGAGCACTGGTCGCCTACCTGAAGCTGGAGGACGCTGCCCACCTGGGCATCGCAATGCCGCCCGCACCGCAACTGTTCGACATTTCCTCGTCGGCAACCGCCGACGCCACGCTGAAGTTCTACTCTGCGCTTCCGCCGCATCCGTTCTCCGCGCTGCGCGGGCACCCGAGCAAACCGGGATTCACCGCGGCGCGCGAAATTCTGCGCCGGCATCCGGAGGTGCTGCTGGCGGATCCGGAAGTCTTGGCACCGATGCTGAGAAGGCGCCACATCGACGACGACCGGCTAACAGCGGGCACCGCGTTGCTCGGACTCGCCAAGCGAGGGCACGCCGAGATCGGTTTCCGTTACCTCGAGGAGATCCGACACCGGACCCGGCTGGACACGATCCACCAGCAACTGGCTCCGCTCCTGGGCACCCGCCGCGGAACGGGCCGGCCGGTCGCGCTCGATGTGCTGGAACTGGCCGACTTGACCGACCGCGCGACACCAGGAACCGAAGTCGCGCTCGGCCGGATGGTCCGGGCACTGGCCTACGCGGCGCGGGGCAAGGACGCCGAATCCCGCGCGGAAGCCGAAGCGGCCCAGTTCAAGGTCCTGCAGACACTTGCCTGGACCGAGATCGTGACCGCGGTGCGGCGATACCTGCCGGAGCTCGACCGCCAGCTCTCCCGCGTGCAGACGGCCATCGGAGCTTGCCGGCCCGAAGTGTCCCGTCGGTGAAGCACACCGAATCCGGCTGTTGCCCGGGATAGCACCGTGCGGAAGTCCTTCGTCTGCCCGATCGGCAAGACCAGCACGCACGCCGCGCACGACAACAGCGGATCCGGAACCGTTCCTGGCCGGCCGAATCCGTCGTGGCCCGTTCGTCTCTCCGCCTTGGCCGATCGCACCTCGCCCTGGTCGACCGTTCCTCGATTCCCGCACATTCGGTGACATCATCTGACCCCCTAACGGGCGACGGCGTACCGCCGTTCGCCAGGCCACGTCAGACGGGAGGCACCAACCCAGGGTCATTCGATTCGCCAGGGTGCCGCGTCCGCCGGCATTCTGGCCGCCGTCGCCGGGAACAGGTCCGACGTTCCCCGCAAATCCCATGGTGCACCAGGCAAACCGGGCTTTCGGCGAAGCACCGCCGGCTTGACCTCCCACCTCGACCGAACGGTCCGACCATGAACGACGCGCGCGCTGTTCCCTTGCTATTGTCCGCAGCCGATCCGAACGGCATCCGGGACCAAGCTCGACAGCTCGGCGCGCGGTTGAACCAGGATCCGGGCTTGGGCCCGAGCGAGATCGTCGATCTGGCGGGCCCGCACCGCCCTGGATCCGCACACCGTGCGGCTCTCGTCGCGGCCAGTGGCGTGGACCTGGCGGAGGGCCTGCGCGCCCTCGCCGAGGGCCGCACCTACCCCGGGGTCTTCACCGGAACTGCGGTCCCGTCGCCAACGGCATTCCTGGTCACCGGCGCGGGCGCGGAGTGGACCGGCATGGTCGCCGCGTTGTGCACGGAGTTCCCCGAGGCCAACGCCGTCCTGGACCGGCTGGACGGGATCGCGTCGCCGAGCATGCAGCATTCGCCGCGGCAAGTCCTGCTGGCCGAAGCGGGGGCGGCGGAAGCCGCGCTGCTCACCCGGATCGACTACGCGCAGATCGCGTTGTTCGTGGTCCAAGCCGGTCTCTTCGCCGTGCTGCGCGCTCGCGGCGTGCTTCCCGACTATGTCTTCGGTCATTCGGCCGGGGATCTGGCCGCCGCGTACCTGGCCGGCGCCCTGGTCTTCGACGACGCGGTCCGGCTCCTGGTCACGCGGGCGAATCTGATGCGCACCCTCGCCGACGGCGGCGCGATGGTTTCGCTGCAGGCAGCGGAATCCGAGGTCCAGGCGGTTCGCAGGGACTTTCCTGGCACATTGTCGATCGCTGCCGTCAACGGCCCGCGGGCAACCGTGGCATCGGGCGATGCCGAAGCGGTCGCAGCTGTCGCCGACTATTTCGCGAAGCAAGGACGAGCGGTCAAACGGCTCCCGATCGACGTCGCTGTGCATTCTGCCCGCGTCGATCCCATTCTGGCCGACCTCCAGCAGAGCGTCAGAGGCCTCCAATTCCGTACCCCGGAGGTACCGCTCGTCTCGGGAATCACCGGAACAGCCGACGACACGGTGGCCACGGCCGGTTACTGGGCGCGCAGCATGCGCGAGCCGGTGCGCTTCTCCGACGGTATCGCCTGGCTGTACGAGCAAGGTGTGCGGACTTTTGTGGAGGTCGGCCCGGACGCCGTGCTGAGCCCGATCGTGTGGGATTGCCTGGCTGGCGAACACGCCGTCGAGACGGTCCCGCTCCTGCGCAAAAGCCGGCCGGTGGCCGGCTCTATCGCCACTGCGACTGCCCAGTTGCATGTGCGCGGCACCGATTTCTGTCCGCCGGAACCAGCCGAAGATCTGGCCGAGGTCGTCCGCGCACACACAGCGGGTGTGCTGGGTTTGCGCTCCCCGGACGATTTCGACCCGAACCGCAGCTTTCACGAACTGGGCTTCGATTCGGCCGCGGCCGTCGAGCTGTGTGCGCGGATCGCGCGCGACGCTGGGACCGAGCTGCTGCCGACAGTGCTGTTCGACCACAGCACCCCGGCCGCACTCATCTCCCATCTCAGGGGACTTCCCGTCCGCCGCACCGTCCGATCGGCGCTTCCCGATTCGGGCGATGACCCGATAGCTGTCGTGGGCATGGGCTGCCGGCTGCCGGGCGGGCTGGCCTCTCCCGAACAGTTCTGGCAGGCGCTGCTCGCCGGCCGGGACGCGGTGGGTCCCTTCCCCGCAGATCGGAACTGGGCCGCGGATCTGTACGACCCGGATCCGGACCGGCCGGGCAAGACTTACGCCGCGGCCGGCGGATTCCTGACCGAAGCCGCGTTGTTCGACGCCGAGTTCTTCGGAATCTCGGAGCACGAAGCGCGGGCGATGGACCCCCAGCAGCGGATCATGCTGGAAATCTGCTGGGAGGCCCTCGAACGCGCGGGAATCGACCCCGCGTCCCTGCGCGGCAGCGCGACCGGTGTCTATTTGGGCGCGACCGCTCAGCCGTACGGCCCGGCGCTCGAAGAATCGGCGGGAGTGCTCGACGGATTCTTGCTCACCGGCACGACTCCGAGCGTGCTGTCCGGCCGTGTGGCCTACGCGTTGGATTTGCACGGCCCGGCGCTCACCGTGGACACCGCCTGTTCGGCGTCCCTGGTCGCGCTCCACTTGGCGGGCAGGGCGCTGCGGAGCGGGGAATGCTCGCTGGCGCTGGCAGGCGGGGCCGCCGTACTGGCGACCCCCGGTATGTTCGTGTCCTTCGCGCGGCAACGCGGGCTGGCCCCAGACGGGCGGTGCAAGGCGTTCGCCGCCAATGCCGACGGTACCGGTTGGGGCGAAGGTGCGGGCGTTCTGGTACTGGAACGGCTGTCGGACGCTCGCCGCCACAGGCATCCGGTGCTCGCACTCGTGCGAGGCAGCGCGGTGAATTCCGACGGTGCCTCGAACGGCCTGACCGCGCCGAACGGCCTCGCGCAACAGGATGTCATCCGGGCGGCGTTGGCCGATGCCAGCCTTGATCCGGCCGAGGTGGATGCGGTCGAAGCACACGGGACCGGCACCCGGCTCGGCGATCCTGTCGAGGCGCGGGCGTTGCTCGCGACCTACGGCCAGGACCGCCCCGCGCATCGGCCGCTCCTGCTCGGATCAGCCAAGTCCAACCTCGGGCATCTCCAGACCGCGGCGGGGGTCGTCGGCGTCATCAAGACGATCCTGTCGTTGCAGCACGAGACCTTGCCCAAAACGCTGCACGTCGACGAGCCGACCCCGCAGGTGCGGTGGGATCCCGATCGGATCGCGCTGCTGACCGAACCCGCACCGTGGCCGCGCGGCGAACGGCCGCGTCGAGCCGGTGTCTCAGCGTTCGGCATCAGCGGCACCAACGCGCATGTGCTCGTGGAGGAAGCCCCGCTGGCTCAGAAAACGCGGGAAGCCGAGGAACCGGACAGCTGGCTCGCCCTCCCCCTGTCCGCGAAAACCGAGGCCGCGCTGCACGCGCAAGCGGGACAGCTCGCCGCGTACCTGCGCGGCTCCGAACGTCCCGCACTCCGGCAAGTGTGCCGCCAGATGGGACGGCGGGCGAGTTTTCCCTGGCGCGCCGTCGCTGTCGGCGATTCGGCGTCAGCGCTGGCGGACGGCCTGTTCGCGGTCGCCAGCGGGGCGTCTGCGATAAGCGTGTGGGCCGGGCGGGCCGTTGACGCCCCGCTGGCGGTGCTGTTCTCCGGACAAGGCAGCCAGTACCCCGGAATGGGCAAGGGGCTGTACGCCGAGTTCCCCGAGTTCGCCCGCGTTTTCAACGAGATATGCGCGCTGTTCGACGCCGATGCCGGGGGCAGTCTGCGCGATGTAGTCTTCGGAGACGAACAGCTGCTCGCCCGCACTAGGTGGGCGCAACCGGGCCTGTTCGCCATTGAGCTCGCGTTGTTCCGCCTGCTCGAATCCTGGGGCGTACGCGCCCACGTGGTGCTCGGTCACTCGCTCGGCGAGCTTGTCGCGGCTCACGTCGCTGGAGTCTTCAGCTTGCCGGATGCGGTACGCGTGGTGTCCGCGCGAGCCCGGCTCATGGAATCGGTCCGGGCCGAAGGCGCGATGGCGGCCCTTGACGCCACTGAGGCGGAGATCCGCCAAGCTCTCGCGGAACTGGGGCTGGATGCCAGTATCGCCGCCGTCAACGGGCCGGACAATGTGGTCGTGTCCGGACGCACCGAAGAGATCCGTGCGATAGCTTCGGAGTTCGAAGCTATCGGACGCCAGGTCTGGCCGCTGAGAGTCAGCCATGCTTTCCATTCCCCGTTGATGAACGACATGTGCGCGGAGTTCGAGGCAGTCCTGCGCACCGTCGACTTCCGTCCGCCGGTCCTGCCGATCATGGCCAACGCGTCCGGGAGCCTCGTCCAGGACCAGATGTGCCGCCCGGAGTACTGGGTACAGCACGTCCTCAGCACCGTCCGGTTCGCCGATGGCGTGCACGCGGCCTGGGCGGTCGGCGCACGGGCGTTTCTGGAAGTCGGTCCGGGCGCTGCCCTCGCTGTCCAAGCTCGCGCCTGCCTGACCGAAAAGGACGCGGTGGTCGTCGAGTGTCTCCGGCGCGGGCGGGCGGAGCCGGCGACGATCGTGCGAGCGGCAGCTCAACTTCAGGTCGCCGGATGTCCGATCGATCTGCGTGCGATGACGGACAGCACCCGGCGAGGCTCCGGGAGCCCGGCGGACGTGCTGCCTGACCTGCCGACCTATCCCTTTCAGCACCAGCACTTCTGGGTCGGGCGCTGCGCAGCGCGGAACCGGCCCGGATTGACCGTTCCCGCTCCCGTCCGCGCGATCGCAGCCCCGTCCGCCGGCCTGCTCGACCTTGTCCGCCGGGAGGCCGCGGCTTGCTTGGGCTCGAGCGACCCGGACGAAGTGCAGCCGCGCCAAACCTTCTCCGAAGCTGGTCTCAGCTCGGTCAGTGCGTTGGAGCTGCGCACCCGGCTGACCGCCGCGACAGGTATCGCGCTCCCTTCGTCGGTTGCCTACGACCACCCCACGCCGGCCGCGCTCGCCGAGCACCTGAGCCGGCTGGCTCCCGCTGAATCAGCCCCGCGCCGGACCGAGCCCGCCGTGAGTCCGGCGGTCGCCGCGCACAGCGTCGGCCCCGTTGCCGCACCGCCGCTCGCCGATCCAGGTCGTGAGCCGATCGCCATCGTCGGGATGGGCTGCCGCTTCCCCGGCGGTGTCCGAACGCCGGAGCAGCTGTGGGACCTGGTGGCCGCGGGCCGCGACGCGGTGAGCGGATTTCCGGCCGACCGCGGCTGGCCCGCCGATCTGTACCACCCCGATCCCGACCAGCCCGGCAAGTCGTACTGCGCCGGAGGCGGTTTCCTGGACGACGCGGCGCTTTTCGACCCGGAGTTCTTCGGCATCGCACCCCGGGAGGCGATCGTGATGGACGCCCAGCAGCGGCTGCTGCTGGAGACCACGTGGGAAGCCGTCGAACGGGCCGGCATCGATCCGATATCGTTGCGCGGCAGCGAAACCGGCGTGTTCGTCGGCATCACCTACCAGGACTACACGCCGCGCTGGGTCGACCGGCCGCGTGCGATGCGCGCACACGAGGGGTACCTCCAAAGCGGTGTCGCCGGCAGCACAGCAACCGGGCGAGTGTCCTACTTCTTCGGTTTCGAAGGCCCGTCGATCAGCGTGGACACTGCCTGTTCCTCGTCGCTGGTGACCTTGCACCTGGCGATCAACGCGCTGCGCGCCGGGCAGTGCCCGCTGGCCGTCGCGGGCGGTGCGACGGTGATGGCCACGCCGCAGTCGTTCGTCGAGTTCTCCCGGTTGCGCGCTTTGTCGCCGGACGGCCGGTGCAGGTCCTTTGCCGCCGGAGCCGACGGCACCGGCTGGGGTGAGGGCGTCGGCGTCCTGCTGCTCGAACGGCTGTCGGACGCGCAGCGCCTCGGCCACCCGATCCATGCCCTGGTGCTGGGGACCGCGGTCAACTCGGACGGCGCGTCCAACGGGTTCACTGCGCCCAACGGCAACGCACAACAGCGCACGATCCGGAACGCGCTCCGCGACGCCGGGATCGCGGCCCGCGACATCGACGTCGTCGAAGCGCACGGCACCGGCACCCGGCTCGGCGACCCGATCGAGGCGCAAGCGCTCTTGGAGACCTACGGTCGCGACCGCGTTCCCGGCCGTCCGCTCTGGCTGGGATCGGTGAAATCGAACCTCGGGCACCCGCAGACCTCCGGCGCTGTCGCCGGGATCATCAAGATGGCCGGAGCCTTCCGGCACGGAGTGCTCCCGAAGACGCTGCACGCGGACGAGCCCACCCCGTTGATCGACTGGCCGACCAGCGGTTTGGCGCTCCTGCACCGCGAACGGCCGTGGCCAGCCGGCGATCAGCCGCGCCGCGCGGCCGTCTCCGGGTTCGGCATCGGCGGCACGATCGGCCACGCGATCCTCCAGGAGCCGCCCGTCCCGGACGCCGCGGGATCGGCGTGGACCGGGCCGGCGGCCTGGGTACTGTCCGGCCGCACACAGGCCGCCTTGCGGGACCAGGCACGGCACCTGTGCGACTTCCTCCTGTCGGCACCGGAGCACGCAGTCGCCGACGTCGCTTATACGCTCGCTCGCCGCTCAGTCTTCCGCTGGCGTGGTGTCGTCGTCGGTTCCTCGGCGGAGCAGCTCCTCGAAGGCCTCGCGCTGCTGGCGAAAGGCGAAGACGGGCCCCGAGTGCGAAGCGGCCAGGGACACGACCAGTCACCCCGCCCCGCGACCGAATTCGCCGGGGCCGACCTGACCGCGCTGGTCGAACTGGCCGACAAGCACGTGTGCGGGGATCCGATCGACTGGACCGGAATCTTCTCCGCCGGAAATCTCGTCGACGGTCTGCCCGCCTACGCGTTCCAACAGCACCGGTACTGGCTCTCCGCCGAGCCGGAAGCCCTGCCCCGCCCCGGCCACCCGTTCCTCGACGATCCTGTCGAGCTGGCGGTCGGATCCGGTTCGGTACTCGACGGCCGTGTCTCGCTCCGCGCCGCGCCCTGGCTGGCCAGCCACACCGTGCTCGACGAGGTGTTGTTCCCCGGAACCGGATTCGTCGAACTGGCGCTGCAAGCGGGGAGGCAGCTCGGCAGCACGCACCTGACCGAACTGACCCACCACAACCCGCTGGTCCTGGACGCGGCACCAGAGGTCCGGCTTCAGGTTACGGTCGGGGAATTGGCCAACAACGGCGTACGCCAGTTCGACATCCACTCTTCGGTTCCCGGAAGTCCGAAGTGGACACACCACGCATCCGGCACGCTCGCGGCGGTACCCCCGGGCGACGTTGTCCAGGATGGTGCCGAGTGGCCGCCGGCGGACGCGGTCCCGGTCGAAGTTCCGGGACTCTACCGGGACCTCGCCGCACGTGGGTACGACTACGGATCCGCGTTTCGCGGCTTGCGCAGAGTGTGGCGGTCAGCTGACGAGGTCTTCGCTGAAGTCACGCTGCCGGCCGACGCGGCGCAGAGCGGTTTCACCGTGCATCCGGCGCTGTTGGACGCGTGCCTGCACGGTGTCGCCGTCCTGGACGACGGCGACACCGTGCTGGTTCCGTTCTGCTGGAGCGGAGTGACCGCTTCCGACGCGCTGGGCACGACGGTTCGGGTCCGGTTGACCCGGGCCCCCCACGACCAGGTTTCGCTCTCCGTTGACGACCTGGCTGGCCGTCGCCTCCTGACAGTGCAGAAGCTCGCGCTCCGGCCGCTGACCACCGCCACTGAGCAAAACTTGCACGACGTGCTCTTCGCGCCGGAGTGGGTACCGGTTCCTCTTTCTCCCGCAGCGGCGCAACCAATCGTGGTTCTGGACTGGGACCAGCTCAGCCCGGACGACGATCTGCCGCCGCTCGTGGCGGCGCGACTCCCCGGCTTCGGCGCGGCTCGGCTGGGAGACGAGGAACTGGTGGGGGCAACCCACTCGGCCCTTCACCGCACGCTCGCGATGCTGCGCGCTTGGCTGGCCAAGCCGGAGACGTCGCGGTTGGTCGTTCTGACCGAGCAGGCGGTGTCGACCTGGGACGGCGAGCCCGTTGCCAACGCCGTCCACGCCGCCGCGGCCGCGCTGGTGCGCAGCGCGCAATTCGAACACCCAGGCAGGTTCGTCCTGGTCGACATCGACGAGACGGGACCGGTGGCGCTACCCGCGGGGCTCCCGCCGGACGAGCCGCACCTCGCGCTCCGGAACGGACGTTTGCTGGCTCCCCGATTCGCCCGGGCCGTCGCGAAGAACGCCGAAATCGACCTGTCCGCCGGCACCGTTTTGCTGACCGGCGGCACGGGCGGGCTCGCCGCCGAGTTCGCCGAATACCTGGTAACCCGTTGCGGCGCCATGCACCTGCTGCTCGCCAGCCGGAGCGGTGCGCAATCGGCCAGTGCCGGCCGCCTGCGCGCCCGGTTGCTCGATCAGGGCGCGACAACGGTCGACCTCGTCTCCTGTGACGTAACCAATCGCCTCGCGGTCAGCCGACTGGTCGGCGGCGTCGACCCAGCGCACCCGCTCGTCGCAGTCGTGCACCTTGCCGGCGTGCTCTCGGACGCGACCGTGACGACGATGACCGCGGACGACATCGACGCGGTCGCCGCACCGAAAGTGGATGCTTTGGTGCACCTCCACGACCTCACGCTCGACTGCGACCTGCGGCTGTTCGTCGTTTTCTCCTCCGTCGCCGCGACAGTAGGCGCACCGGGACAGGGCAATTACGCCGCCGCGAATGCCTTCATGGAGGCGTTGATGGCGCAACGGCACGCTGCCGGGCTGCCGGGTACGGCGCTGGCCTGGGGGATGTGGGCAACCTCCGAGGGGATGCGTGCCGGGGTAAGCGATTCCGGGCTCGCCCGAATCCGGAGATACGGACTTCGCCCGATCACTACGGCCGAAATGTTCTCCGCGTTCCGCGCAAGCTTGGGCTCAGATCTGCCCGTATTGCTGCCAGTTCCGATCGATCGCGCGGTACTGCGTGCACAAGCCGGCACTGGAGCCACCCCTCCGTTGCTCCGCGGGCTCTTCCCGGCGACAGCCGTGCGCGGCGGGCAGCGGCCGGCCCCAGCGAACCGGGGGCCCGACCGAGCTGTCCTGGTCGGCGCGGACCGGCGCTCGGCAGTCGAGTTGATCCGCGAGCAAGTCGCGGCTGTCCTCGGGCAGAATTCCCCTGCGGAAGTGGATCCCGAAGCCGCGTTCTTCGACATGGGTTTCGATTCGCTGTCCTCAGTGGAACTGCGCAATGCACTGGCCGCGGCCACTGGCGTCAGCCTGCCGGCGACCCTGCTGTTCGACTATTCCGACGTGACGAAGCTTGCGGACTACCTGCTCGGCCAGGTCGATCCGGCGTCCGCTGCGGACTCCCCGACCACCGGATCGGCGATCAGCGACATGACCGCGGACGAACTTGTCGCCTTTGCCTTGCGCAACGAGGCCCGCTGATGGCCGCTCCCACTTCCGCGCAGCTGACCGAGGCGCTCCGGGTCACGCTGCTCGAGAACGAGCGTCTCCGCGCGCGGCCGCCCGAGGAACCGATCGCGGTGATCGGAGCCGGCTGCCGGTTTCCCGGCGAGGTGCGCACCCCCGAACAGTTGTGGGACTTGGTGGCGGCCGAACGCTGCGCCGTCACCGAGTTTCCGGTCGACCGGGACTGGCCCGCGGACCTTTATGACCCGGCCCCAGGCAAGCCCGGGAAATCCCGCTGCCGGCATGGCGGGTTCATCGACGTCAAGGGCTTCGACGCCGATTTCTTCGGCATCGGCGAAGCCGAGGCACTGCTGATGGACCCACAGCAACGGCTCATGCTCGAAACCTCCTGGCACGCGTTCGAACATGCGGGAGTCGACCCGACAGCACTCCGGCAGAGCCCCACCGGCGTGTTCGTCGGCGTCATGTACAACGACTACACCCGCCGCATCGACGCGGCCGGGATGAACCACGCCGAGCACTACCTGACCAGTGTGACCAGCAGTGTGGTGTCCGGACGGGTGGCTTACGCCTTCGGCCTCGAAGGGCCCGCCGTGACGGTGGACACCGCGTGCTCGTCGTCCCTGGTCGCCGTGCATCTGGCGAGCACCGCGCTCCGCGCCGGCGAGTGTTCCTTGGCCCTGGCCGCCGGAGTGACCACGATGGCGACGCCGGCGATGTTCGTCGAATTCAGCAAACACGGGATCGCTGCGGACGGCCGCTGCAAAGCCTTCTCCTCCGCTGCCGACGGCACCGGCTGGGGCGAAGGCATCGGCGTGCTCGTGCTGGAACGGCTGTCCGATGCGCTCCGGAACGGCCGCAACGTACTCGCCGTGCTTCGCGGCTCCGCAGTCAGTCAGGACGGCGCGTCCAATGGCTTGACTGCTCCCAACGGTCGCGCCCAGCAGCGTGTTCTGCGCGACGCGCTGGTTCGCGCTGGCCTCACCGCGAACGACGTGGACGCCGTCGACGCACACGGAACCGGAACTCCGCTCGGGGACACTGTCGAAGCAGGAGCGCTCCAAGCCGTCTACGGCCGCGAGCGCGAACCGTCTCGACCGATGTGGATCGGCTCGGTGAAATCCAACATCGGGCACACGCAGGCAGCAGGGGGCGTGGCGGGATTGATCAAGATGATCTGGGCGGTCCGGCACGGCGTACTGCCGAAGACGCTCCACGCGGATCCGCCCTCGACCGAGGTGTCTTGGCCGGACACCGGCCTGGCCGTGCTGACCGAGACCCGTCTGTGGCCGGAGACGGGGCGAGCCCGCCGTGCCGCTGTCTCCGCCTTCGGAATCAGCGGCACGCTCGCGCACGTCATCATCGAGCAAGCTCCCGAGACGGAGGGCACTGGACCGTCCGGACCTGCCCAATCGATACCGTGGCTGCTCGACGCACCTACCGAACTCGCGCTGCGCAAGCTGGCTGCAGCGCTGGCTACCCTGATCTCCGGACAGGCCGGGCTGACTCGATCGGACGTCGCCGTCTCGTTGCCCTCGCGCTCGGGATTCCCTTGGCGAGCCGTAGTGCTGGCCGAAAAGCTGTCGAGGGGAATCTCCGCACTGCGAGCCTTGGCCGCCGGTCGTCCCGACCCGGCGTTGTCGATCGGCAACCGCCAGCCGGCCTCGGTCGGATACGTTGTGCCGAACGGACTTCGGGGCGCCGAACAGCTCGCCCTGGCCGAGGAATTGGCTGAATGGGGCATTCGGCCCGCCTTCCTCATCGCACATCCCGGCGTCCCCGAGGAAACGGGCAAAGCCATCGCCCGCGCGTCCGGCATGACGGAGGCGTCGATCGCGGTCACCGCCGATCTGGATCAAGCAGTCGCCAACCGGTCCGCCGACCTCCTGCTGGCGCTCGGGTCCGAGGTCCGCGGAACCATCGCGGCTTCCGGGCCGGGCAGCGCACTGGCTCGCACGCTGGCCTCCCTGCACGTTCGCGGCGCACCCGTCAGCTGGAAACCGCTCACCCGGGGCCGCCGCACGGCGCTGCCCGGATATGACTTCGAACACTCGGACTTCTGGCTCTGAGTGCCTTTCCCCACCACAGCAGGAAGGAATCCGAATGATCGTGTCAAGCCACTGCGGTAGCGGGTTGTGGCGCGGTCGGTGTGAACTTCCGGCCGTCGCGCAGCAGCGCCCAGAGCACGTCGACCAAGGGCCGGGCCAGGGCGAGCAGGGCCTGGGTGTGGAGGAGTCGTTCGCCGCGTTTCTTGTCGTAGAACACGCGGGAGGGTCCGTTGACCTTGAGACTGGACAGCGCGGCCATGTAGAATACCCGTCGCAGCCTGCGGTTATAGCGTTTGGGGCGGCGCAGGTTGCCGGTGACCCGGCCCGAGTCTTGAGGCACGGGAACGAGCCCGGCGCAGGAGGCCAGTCGCCCGGAGGTGGCGAAGGCGGCGAGATTCCCGCCGGTGGACACGAGGAACTCCGCGCCCAGGACCGGCCCGAGACCGGGCAGCGATTCGATGATCTCCGCCTGCGGATGTGCCCGGAACCGGCTGGTGATCAGCTTGTCGGTGTCCTTGATCTGCCGGTCCAGGTCGAGCAGCTGACGGGCCAGCCCGGCGATCAGCGCGGCGGTGGTCGTCTCGCCGGGCAGCCGCAGCGTCTGGGCTCCGGCGGCGGCCACCGCGTCGGCGGCCATGCCGGGGATGCCCTTGGGCCAGGCGCCGTGCTCACGCAGATAACTGTCCACGCCGGACTGACCGGCGTCGCGGATCGCTTGCGGTGTCTGGAAACCGGTGAGCAGGACCAGGGCGCTGCGGGTGGAGTAGTCGAAGGCGCGTTCCAGCGCGGGGAAGATCCCGGTCAGCAGGTCGCGCAGCCGGTTGACGCCGCGGACCCAGTCGGCCATCAGGTCCTCGCGGTGCGCGGTGAGCCGGGTCAGCTCGACGACCAGGTCGTCAGTGACGGCGACCGGCGTCAGATCGGTGCGCATGCGCGCGGTCTCGGCGATCACCCGGGCGTCTTTGGCATCCGACTTCGCCTCGCCGCGGAACACGCCGGTCATCCGGTTGACGACCCGGCCGGGCACATAAACCACCTGCTGCCCGGTCGCGATCAGCACCGCCGTCAGCAGCGCGGCGGCGTTGCCGGTCAGATCGATCGCCCACCGCACCTCGTCGGCGCTCTGGCCGGCGCGGGCCACGAGCTGCTCGATCGCGGCCTGGTCGTTGACGACCTTCTGCGAGAACACCACCTTCCCGGCCGGGTCCGTCACACACGCGTGATGCGTCGCCTTGCCCACATCGACACCGACCCACACCAGCGGCCGATCCGTCACGCTCATTCTCCTGTCGTCGCAGGCCAGCCCCATGGACAACCCCGCCAACAGGTCCCTAAACAGCGACGGTCCGCAGCAGATCTGAATCAGTGGCCAGGGCGTCCAGAACGACGGGGCGGCCATTCCTTCCGAGCCACCAAGCGGCAGACAACGATCAGCCACACCCCATCGCCCTGGGCATCCGGGGCACTCACCCCGAACAACATCAACCTTAGGGACAGCGATATGCATGTGGGATACCACGTCGGGTGGCAGAACTATCGGCCGGATCTCAGCGACGAGCAGATGTACCATGCGGAATTGGCGCTGCTCGACCAGGTCGAGGACCAAGGATTCGACTCCGTCTGGTCCGTGGAGCACCATTTCGACGGCTTCGCGATGTGCCCGGATTCGACCCAGGTGCTGTCCTATCTCGCCGCGCGCACCAAAACCATTCCGCTGGGCACCGGCGCGGTCATCCTGCCGTGGCACGACCCGCTCCGGGTGGTCGAACAGCTGGTCGTGCTCGACATCCTGAGCCACGGCAGGCTGCTCGTCGGCCTGGGGAGGGGACTGGCGAAGATGGAGTACGAGGGGTTCCGGGCGGACATGAACGAATCCCGGGAGCGCTTCGACGAAGCCGCCCGCATGGTGCTGCGAGGCTTGGAAACCGGGAAAGTGCGCAACGACGGACCCTTCTACCCCCAGCCTCAAGTCGAAGTCCGCCCTCGGCCCAGCCGCTCGTTCGCCGACCGGATCTTCTGCGTGGCCATGTCGCCGGACTCCCAGCTGATCGCGGCCGAGCTCGGCGCCACGATGATGACGTTCGTCCAACACCCCGCTGACGTCCTGGCCGCGGCCGTGGGCGGGTACCGCGAGCTCTTCCGGCAGCGCCACGTCCGCGAGCCGGCGCCCGCGGTGCTCACTGACTTCACCTACTGCCATGCCGATCCGGCGGAAGCGGAAAGGCGCGCTCGCGAAGCGATCGGAAACTATTTCGTTTCGGTCGTCCAGCATTACGACTTCGCCGGCGACCACTTCGCCCGAACCAAGGGATACCTCGATTACGCCGAAGGTGCGGCCGCGATCCGCGCGGCCGGGATGGACAACGCCGCGCAGGCTTTCGTGGACTCGCAAATCTGGGGCACTCCCGACCAGATCGTCGAAAAGTACCGCAAACGCCTGGCACTGACCGGGCCGGTGCAAGCCAACGTGGTGTTCTCCCATGGCGGCCTGAACCACGACGAAACCGCGGCGAGCCAGGACCTGTTCGCTCGCGAAGTCCTGCCCGAACTCAAGAAACTGTGAAGGAGATCGATCCGATGGCCGAAGACGTGAACCCGCAGACGATCGTCCAGCTCAGCGTCGGCTTCTGGGCTTCCAAAACCCTGCTCAGCGCGTCCGAGCTCGGGGTATTCACCGCACTGGCCGACCGGCCGAAGACCAGCGCCGAGCTGACGGCCGAACTCGGCCTGCACCCGCGCGGCAGCAAAGGGCTCCTCGACGCGCTGGTGGGCCTCGGCTTGCTTGAACGCGAAGGCGACGACCTTTACCGCAACACCGTCGAGAGCGACACCTTCCTGGTTAGCGGCCGGGAAACATACATGGGCGGCCTGCTCGCCTTGTCGAACGGGCACATGTGGGACGCCTGGTCGGGGCTGACCACGGCGCTGCGCACCGGCGAACCGCAGAACGGATTGCGCGGCCAGGCGGACGGCACCTTTTTCGACAACTTGTACCAGAACCCAGTCGAGCTTCAGGAATTCGTCGCCGGCATGAGCGGCGGCAGCACCGGGCCGGCTCGGGCGCTCGCCGATCGATTTCCGTGGGAGCTGCATCGCTCGGTCATCGACATCGGCACCGCGCAAGGCCGGTTGCCGGTCGAGCTGGCACGCCGGCACCCGCATCTGTCGATCGGCGGGTTCGACCTTCCGGCCATCCGCCCGATCTTCGAATCGTATGTGAAAGAGCGCGGCCAGAGCGACCGAGTGACCTTCTGGCCTGGCGACTTCTTCGTGGACGACCTGCCTAAGGCCGACGTGCTGGTGATGGGGCACATCCTCCACGACTGGAGCCTGGAGGAAAAGAAAATGTTGCTGGCGAAAGCGTGCGCCGCACTGCCGCCTGGCGGATCGCTGATCGCCTACGACGCGATCATCGACGATGACCGGAGGCAGAACACTTTCGGCTTGCTGATGAATCTGAACATGCTGGTCGAGACCCGCGACGGATTCGACTACACCGGAGCCGAGTGCGAAGAGTGGATGCGCGAAGCGGGCTTCTCGACAGTGACGATCGTCCCGCTCGTCGGCCCGTACTCGATTGCGGTCGCGACCAAGTGACGAACCACAGGGTCTTGGCATGGGCTTGTTCTGCCTGAGTCCAGGAAGCACGCGCCCGCCACTTCGAAATATTCGTCATGCCGCCCGGCGTGACCAGCTCCGGCGACAGGCAGCCGGCTAGTGTCCTGCGCCGTTAATTCGTCGTCAGTTATAGCCTGATGGTATGTCTGGTGGTGTCGCAGGACGTCGGGGGCCGAAACTTGAGCCGGTAATCCTCACCGATGAGGAGCGGTCCACGCTGGAACGCTGGGTGCGGCGACGAAATTCGGCGCAGGCTTTGGGCGCACGCTCTCGAATTGTGTTGGCGTGCGCCCAGGACGGTGTGCCTCCGGTCGCGGGTGTGGCGAAGGATCTCGATGTCTCGCCGGACATGGTCCGCAAGCGGCGTCGACGATTCCTCGCGCACCGTCTGGATGGGTTGGTCGATGAACCTCGGCCCGGTCGTCCGCCGGTGATCGGGGTCGAGGACGTGGAAGCGGTCGCGGTGGCGACGCCGGAGGAAATTCCGAAAGAAGCTACGCACTGGTCGCGGGCGTCGATGGCGCAGCACAGCGGCTTGTCCAAATCGACTGTCGGCCGGATCTGGCGCAGATTTCAGCTCAAACCGAATCTGACCGACACCTTCACACTGTCGACCGATCCGTTGTTCGTGGAGAAAGTGCACGACGTTGTCGGATTGTATTTCAATCCACCCGACGGCGCGATCGGCCTTTCTGTTGACGAGAAGTCGCAGATCCAGGCTTTGGAATCGGTCCCTGCCGGTGCTCCCGATGATGCCCGGCACGCCTGAGCGTCGTACTCACGACTACGTCCGCAACGGTCTGACCACGCTGTTCCCGGCAACCGCGGCCGGCTACCGGCATCTGCTGGTCTGGGCGCGTACGTTCGGCACGCTGCGGCGGGCCGGGGTTGAGTGCACCGGCTCCTACGGCGCGGCGCTGGCTCGGCACTTGCGAGCCGGGGACGTGCAGGTGATCGAGATCAGCCAGCCCGACAAGGCCACCCGGCGCCGACGCGGCAAGACCGACGCCATCGACGCGGAAACAGCCGCTCGCGCCATCATTTCCGGTCGGGCCACCAGCAGCGGGAAAACCGGCGACGGGCCGGTGGAAATGATACGAATGTTCAAGCTGGCCAAGGCATCCGCCGTCAAGGCCCGCACGCAGACGCTCAACCAGCTCAAGGCCGTCCTCGTCGCCGCAGAACCGGCTCTGCGCGAGGAGCTGGCAGGGCTGAGCAACCCCGTTCTGTTCCGGCGCTGCGCACTACTCGACACAACCACGCCCAGTGATGTCACCAGCGCGGCCGCCTACACGGTGCGGCTGCTCGCCAGCCGGATCCACGAGGTGACCGATGAGATCCACGACCTGGAAAAGCAGATCGCCGCTACTGTCTCCAGGCACGCTCCAGCACTGCTCGAGCGGCCCGGGATCGGCCCAGACAGTGCAGCAGCGCTGCTCATCACCGCCGGCGACAACCCCGATCGGCTCCGCAGCGAGGTGTCCTTCGCAGCACTTTGCGGGCGCCAGTCCCATCGAGGCATCCTCGGGGAAAACCCAACGACGGTGCCTCGACTGCGGCGGCGACCGCCATACCAACGCCGCGCTCTACCGCATGACGCTCTCGCGGCTGCGCTGGGACGGGCGCAGCCGCGACTATCTCGACCGACGCATCAGGGAAGGCAAAACCCGCCGCGAGGCCATCCGCTGTCTCAAACGCTACATCGTCCGCGAGATCTACTCTCTGATCACACGCCCCACACCGGAACCCGACACGCAACAACGCACTTCCGTCGCTTGACATCCATAGGGGCATCTGCGGCACCCACTAAACACCCGCGATCCGGGCGTGGCTGGAACGCCGCCCTCGTTTTCACATGCACTTCACTCCAACCGGTTCCTTCTGGATCAATCAGGTTGAGCGGTGGTTCGGTTTCCTTGCTGATCAGCAGATCAAGGCGCGGCGCCCGCAAGAGCGTCCAGAACCTCGAAGCCGACATCCGCTCGTGGATCAAGGAATGGAACAACAACCCCCATGCCTTTCACCGGACCAAGACCGCCGCCGAGATCCTCGAGTCACTCGTCAACTTCTGCCGACAAATTTCTGACGCAGGACACTGGTCGACCTCGACCGGAATCTGCGGATTTGACGCCAGTTGACCGAGGGGTCTCGTCGAGTGTAGACAATGCGGCAACCGCCGCACCATCGTCACGTGGCCCGTCGGCGAGGTGTTTATCCGGGTCGAGGCATACTCCATGCTCGTTATTTCCGCATCCGCACGCTGAATCAAGTCCGAAGGCGACGGGACTCCGGATACGGCTGGCGGGGACGACCGGCACGCGGAACCGGGGCCTTGGCCGGACGCCGTGGTCGAGGGCTGGGCTGGCGAGGCGAGGGGCGAAGCGCGAAGCTCTCGGGAAGCACGTTCGAGCGAAGACGGGGCAGGGTTCGCGGTGAACGTCGGTTCCGAGGTGGAGGGCTGTGGATGAGGGGCCGGGGCCGGTCAGGGGTCCGGGCTGGTACGCGGTGCGTGACCGGACCGCACAGGTTGGACGATGCGTGGGGTTTCCGCCGTCAACGAGCTCGCCCTCGCATTCGGCGGGGAAAGCGGGAACCGGAACTTGCAGGCCGCACAACTGTGAACGCTGACCACGGCGGGAGCGGGCCCAGGCAGGTCGAGGGCGGAATGCTTGCGATGAAGGATTCGTGAAGAAGCCAGGTCGAGCATTGGACGGGTGAGAAGACAGCGGAACTGGCGCAGTGGCGAGGGTGACCGAGCTCGGTGAGCGCCCGTTGGTCGATGCGGGAAGCGCGGTCTGGAGAGGTGATCGCATTGCCGAGGGCTGGACCGGCTGAAATGCGACCGGCAGGCCCGGGCGGGTTCAAAATGCTCGCTGTGATTGCGTGAGTTCTCAGTGGTTCACGCGCCGTCTCAGCAGGAAGATGTCCTGACGGATTGCACCTTTCGGGCTTGATGGAGCTCGTGCGGGTAATTGTTTCGCGCAACTAGGACAAAGTTTCTGACGTTGAACGTGAAAGGATGTTTCATGCGAATCAAACGGACGCGAGCACGTGTCGTCTCCATTGCATTGGCCGCGGCGGCAGCCATGGCTGTGCTGCCTCAAGCGACGGCCTTTGCGGCGGACTGCCCGAACGGCTTCCTCTGCCTCTACAAGGACACCTCCTGGGGTGGGGATGTATTGCTTTTGAACGACCATTCGTTCAATGTCGGGGCGGACTTCAACGACAAGATTACCTCATTCAGCAATCATACGGATCGGTCTTGGTATCTTTACGAGAATGTCAACTACGGGGGACGTCTCTTGGTTATTGCCGCTCCTCGTACTGCTTCCGCGAACGTAGGTTCGGCTGCCAATGACAAGACCACCAGCGTCTGGTGAGCGGAACTGGCCATCTCGCGAAATCGCGGGAAGCGCCATCGGTTGCGGATTCGGTTCGTCCGCCAAGCTGATGACGCCGATGGAGAGTCTGCGAGATCTGTCAATGGCGCGCGGAACCCGTGGGTTCCCGCCGGGAATCCGTTGGCTCGGCTGGGCTCCGGGCAGAGGTCGGCTTCGTGCCGCGCGTCAGGTTCTCGACGGGGTACCCGGCCGCGGGCGGTGCTGTGGATCGGAGACGTGTTCGTACCGCGACGACACCGCCGGGAACCGCTGCCATTCGCATGCGAAGGCAGGAGATCGGTGCGACATCGGCTGGCCCGGCAAATCCTTTGTCGGGCCAGCTGGATGACCCGTAGCATCGGCCAGGTGCGCTAGCGGTGCGGACAACTCCGGGGGAACGCCTGCATGCGCCGCGCGACCGAGTCGCTGCTGCCGGTTTTCGGGCGGAAGGTCCTGAGCCGCCCTTCGGCCACAGGGATCTATCCGGCAGCCAAGGACGACAACGAGGTCCGAGGCAACGCCTGCCGGCCGCGTCGCCGGCCGACTGGCGCGAGGTGCTCGCGTCCGAACGAGACGAGTTCTCCGAACTCGGGTTCGCAGTGACCGTCGTCGTGCACGCGGCCGGCGAAATTCGCGTGCGGCTACCGGAATCTGCCGGTCGCGTACGGGCGAGCGGGCCGTCTCCCAGCGACCGTCACTGTTCGAGCCAGCCGTGCGCCTGTGCAACCTCCGCCACCCGGTGGCGTACGGCGACGATCTGCGCTGCGGTCAACTCTGGCACGCCCGTCAACAGGGCTTCGGTGAGTTCTCGGGCGAATTCTGCCGGCATGAGCACGTCGCAGAGCACTTCCTCGCCGCCCGCCGCCGGAGTCTGGCCTGGCTCCGCCACAGGTACCTCCGCGAGGTTTGACAGCTGGACATCCGACGCCTTCATGCCGCGGGCACCGTCCTTCGCCACGAATCGTACTTGCACGCCGGGCGTGAGCAGGCGCTTGTCGAAACTGATGTCGTTGGCGTGGACGAAGACATCGTCTCCGCCTGCGTCGCGGGACACGAATCCGTATCCGCGTGCCGAGTCGAACTTGACGACTGTTCCTGTTTCCGTTTTCATGCGTAAAACCCCGCCTGTTCGCGTCCGGCTCACCGGTTTCACCGCTTGTCTCCGAAATGTCACAAGAAGTTCTTTCGACATACGGTACGGAGTGTAGTGGCGGATCGGTATACGGGTCACGGACCAGGGGATGTTGCCCAGTGGCTCGACCCAAATGGGCAGTACTGGGCTGGCCAGGCGGTCATCGGTCCGTCGCTCGGCTGCCGCGCGATTGTGGTTGCGGCCGCCGCGACGGCGGGTGCTCGGGATGCTGCTGTGCAGCGTTAGCGATCTCGATATGCGAAGGTGGCATCATAGTGTCGGCAGGGGAGTTCGGGCAGTGTCGCGCCCGCGCGATTGCGTGGAACTGCTGTGTTCGATGAGGTACTGGGCGCGGTCGCTTGGTTTGTGAACGCGACCACTGTCGCATGTCAACGACGCGGGGCGGCTCGGCCGCTGGGCGGAGGCGGGCAGCCGAGTAGGCAACCGTCTGACTGCGCCTGTGCGGCCTTCGTCTTCTTCAGAAGTGTGATCGAGTTCGTCGCGGAAGTCCGGGGAAGGGCTGACCGGCGGAGTCCGGTGTCGCCGGGCGTCGAGCCGATTGGCCCGAAGCTCACGTCCGGAGCCAATGCGGAAGCGGGCTGCCGCAGTCTTCGGGAAAACCCTCGCGAACCTGGCAACGCGGTGGAATTGCCTGTCTTTCAGGGGTGAATGTGCAGCACGTATTTCCTTTCGGGTCGCGAATGCGGCGGCACAGGGTTTGCTTAACGGGCGCACAGCTGGCGCACAGGTTGATTCGGGAAAAATGATCCGTACGGCATCAGAAAAAGGAGAAGACAATGGCGACTCGGTTCAATGAAGAAAACCGTCCGGCAGACGTCGAAGCCGCGGAGCCGGGTGCTCCGGCGATGCGCCCGAAGAACGGCCGCCGGCGCCGGAATGTTCTCGTCGGCGCGGCTGCCGCGGCGATCGTGGTCGGCGGCGGGTTCGCGGCCTTCGCGGGCATCAGCGCCGCGGAAGGCGGCCCAGCGGCGTGCGGCCCGGCCGCCGGCGCGCACGGCTGCCGCTTCGGCGGCCCGGG
The DNA here is from genome assembly GCF_055633755.1 of Amycolatopsis sp. NPDC114484. NCBI lineage: Bacteria > Bacillati > Actinomycetota > Actinomycetes > Pseudonocardiales > Pseudonocardiaceae > Amycolatopsis > Amycolatopsis sp. NPDC114484. The sequence continues at coordinate 94,763 of NZ_JBVKDQ010000020.1, forward strand.
CGGTCCCGGCGGGCCCGGCGGGCCGGGCGGCGCACCGGGATTCGGCGCCGGAATGCTGCACGGCGACGCGGTCGTGACGAATCCCGCCGGCGGCACCACGACGCGGCGGATGCAGAACGGGGTGGTCACCGCGATCAGCTCCGGTTCGCTGACCTTGACCAGTTCGGATGGCTACCGGCAGACCTACGTGCTCGATTCCGGCACCCGGGAGCCCGGCGCGCTCAAAGCCGGAGACAAGGACGTCCGAGTCCTGGCCGAAGTGGACGGAACGAAAGCGGTCGCGAAATTCGTGGGCCAGCGACCGGCCGGGGCGGGCCCGTCCGGCGGGCCTGCCCGGCGTGGCCCGCGGCCGGCACGGCCGAACGGCTGATCGAGCGGGAACCCTTGCGCGGGGCGCGGCGGACAGGCGGTCCGGGCAGGCCCAGAAGGGGTTCCCGGCGCCACCACTAACATCCTCCCTCCTGCCTCGCGGTCACCCTTCCTCCTCCGATCACGTCC